>JAHCJZ010000001.1 GCA_026126025.1 Bauldia sp.
AAGGGGGAGGTTACCCGTTCGGGGAACCGGCCTTCGTCAGGCGGGCTGTTTCTCGACGGCCGGCGTCGGCACCGTCTCGCCGATGCGGACATAGGAGCCGGCATGGGCGCGGGCGACGAGGCCGAGCGCGCGGGTGTCGATGTAGCAGGCCGCGGGATCGATGACGGCGCGGTCGTCGATATGCACCAGCACCGCCTTGCCGACGATCAGCCAGCGCGCCGCGCCGATCTGGATGCTCTCGATCAGCTCGCACTCGTAGGAGACCGGGCTTTCGAGGATCCGCGGCGGGGCGACGCGCAGCGACGGCGCCTTGGTGAGCCCCGCTTCCACGAACTCGTCGACCTCCGGCGGGAATGGAACCGCGGTGACCTCGACCTCGCGCAGCAGGCGCTCCGGCGTGAGGTTCACGACGAACTGTCCGGTCGCCCGGATGTTGTTGCCGGTGTCGGAGCGGCCGGACTGGCTGTCGTGAACGCCGAGCGCGATGACCGGTGGGTCGACGCCGAAGGCGTTGAAGAACCCGAACGGTGCGATGTTCGCGACGCCGTCCGCGTCGAGCGTGGAAACCCACGCGATCGGCCGCGGCACGATGGTGGCGGTCAGGAGCTTGTGGCGCGACCAGGTGTCGAGCTGCTCGAGGTCGAAGATCATGGCGTGGCCTCCCGCTCCGGCGCCACGGGCCGCAGCGGGGTCGACGCCACGGCAAGCAGCTGCCAGCTTCCGTCGCGCCTGATCCAGACGCTGAGCGTGCGGTTGTCGAGGCGGTAGGCGTCCGGCCCGACCTCCACGGTGAGCTGGAGGCGGCCGTGACCGGTCGCGAGGTCGCCATGGACGCGGACCTCGACCTCGGCGATGCGTCCGTCGCGGTAGCGCACGTCGTCCCCGGCGACGCGACGCCGGAGATCCTCCTTGCCGTCGATCGAGCCGTCGCTGTGGGTGTAGCGGAACTCGGTCGCCAGGATCGCGTCGAGCGCGGCCAGATCGCGATTGCACATCGCGTCCAGCCGCGCCGCCTCGAGGCGCCGAATGGTGGCCGCCGCCTCGGACTCGTATGCCGTCATCGCCTAGCCCTCGGGCAGGAGATGGATGTCGGCAGCGTTGCTGGCGAGGCCGTCGACGCCGATCGTGTGATTGACCACGCGCTGGCTGAAGAGCGTGAAGCTGTCGGGCGCGACGAGGTCGATCGTCGGCAGGTCCGTCACCACGATGCGCTGGAACGCATCGAAGAGCTCGCGGCGCCGCACCGGATCGATCTCCACCGCGACCGCCTCGAGGAGGCGGTCCGCCTCGGGGTTCGAGTAGTGCGTGCCGTTGGAGAACGGGACGCCCGGGCGGAAGTTCTCCGACCAGTAGAGCCGCTGGATGCCGACCGACGGATCGAAGGTGTTGCTGATGCCGACGATCGCGATGTCGAACGCCCGGTCGGTGTAGACGCGGGTGACGAATGCGCCCCAGTCCTGCGTGCGCACCGTCGCGGCAATACCGATCGACTGGAGCTGCTGCGCGACATAGTCGGCGGTCTGCCGGTACTCGCCGACCGCGATGTGCGGATCGATGGTGAGGGCGAAACGCGTGCCGTTGGCGCCGCGCGGATAGCCGGCCTGGTCGAGCAGCGCCTCGGCCCGCGCGAGGTCGTATTCGTAGGTCGGCAGGTCGTCGGTGAAGAAGCCGGTGAGGTAGGGGTTCACCGGGCCTTTGATCGCGCGGGCGTGCCCGAGATAGATCGTGTTGACGATGAAGTTCTTGTCGATCGCATGGGCGATCGCGTGGCGGACGTCGATATTGGCGAGATAGGGGTTGTCGAGATTGAGCTCGGCCTTGAGCACGGCGTTGATGTAGCCGTAGCCTCGCGTCTCGACGCCGAGATTGCCCTCGGCCGCGACGCGGTCGATCTGCGATAGCGGAACGCCGCCGAGCGAAAGCAGCACCTCCCTGGTGAGGAGCGCCGCTTCGGCCGCCGACGCGTCGCCGATGAAGCGGAAGATGATGCGGTCGAGATACGGCTTTCCCTCGTCCCAATAGTCGGGGTTCCGCTCGACGATGATGTGGCTGCCGCGCACCCATTCGCGGAACACGAACGGGCCGGTGCCGATCGGCGCCGACAGCGCCGGGTTGGTGTCGACCTGCGTGCCCTCGAAGATGTGCTTCGGGATGATCGGCGATTCCATCGCGGCGAGCGCCGAGAGGAGGTAGGGGGCCGGCCCGGAAAGGACGAGCTCGGCCTCGTGGGGCCCGAGCACGTTGGCGGCGGTGACGTTGGCGAAGGTTGCGCGGCCGCGCGGATGGATTTCCTTCAGCGTCAGGATCGAGAACGCCACGTCCTCGGCGGTGAAATCGACGCCGTCATGCCATTTGACCCCCTCGCGGATGCGGAACCAGTAGTTCAGGCCGTCGTCGCTGACGCGCCATTCGGTGGCGAGCTGGGGCAGGGGATTGAAGTCGAAATCATAGGTCAGAAGGCCCTCGACGATCTTCGGCCCGACATTGACCGCGCTGCCGGTATTGGTGAGCGGGAAGAGGACCGGTGGCTCGGCGCCGACATTGAAGGTGAGGGTGCCGCCGGCGACCGGCGCGTCCTGCGCGAAGGCGCCGCGCGGCAGGGCGGAGAGCGCCGCCAGGGCGGATGCCGAGAGAAGGAAGCTGCGACGGCTGATAGGCGCGATGTGGGTCATCTGGCTCGGTGTGCTGCCGCGCCTGCCGGCGGCGCGTTGGGGTTGACGGTGCCGGCTGGCTGTCGTCCGGCTGGGCGATTAATTGACTAACTTGATAGACTATGTCAACCACTGGGCTTCGAGTTCACTCCATGGAGGAAGCGATGCCCGGAATCGATCGGTCGATCACGCTGGTGACGGGGGCCACCGGCAAGCTGGGGCCCCTGATCGTGCGCGGGCTCCTGAAGCGCGGGACCGCGGTTCGCGTCCTGTCGCGGCGTCGGGAGGCCGCGCGCGACCTTTTCGGCTCGAGCGTCGAGATCGCGGTCGGAGACTTCACCGATCGCGACTCGCTCCGCGCCGCGGTGGAGGGGGTGAGCCGCGTTCTACTCCTCGGCCCGATCAGCGCCGACATGGTGGAGAACCAGATCGCCGTGGTTCGGGTGGCCGCGGCCGCCGGCGTCACCCGCATCGTGAAGATCTCGGGCTCCGACTGGACCTTCGGACCGGACGGCACCTTCTCCGGCGCCGCGCATGAGAAGATCGAGAAGCACCTCCTCGCTTCCGGGGTTCCGGCGGTGTCGCTCCGGCCGAATGGCTGGATGCAGGTGTCGCTGCCATCGGCGATCGAGAGCATCCGCGCCGGCCAGCCGCTCCATGCCGCGCACGGCAACGCCGCGGTCAGCTACATCGACGCCCGCGACATCGCCGACGTGGCGGTGGCGCAGCTTCTGGTGCCGACGATCACGCCCGGCGTGCTGGTCCTGACCGGCGGCGAGGCGTTGACCACGCGTGACCTTGCCGGAATCGCCGCGCTGACCCTCGGCCGGCCGGTCGAGGTCACCGACACCGCGCCGCCGGCCCTGGTCGCCGGCGGTCACGTCAACGAATTCGAGCTCTCGATCGTCCAGCAGTTCATCCGCATCCTGGCGAGCGGGCGCGCCGCGCCGGTGACCGACACCGTCGAGCGGGTGCTCGGGCGGAAGCCGCGCACCGTGGCCGCCTATCTCGCCGAGCACCTGACGGCGCAGCCCGCGAAGGGAGCGGCGTAGAGTGCGGATCGCAATTATCGGCGGTCCCGCGCTCGCCGCGGAAGCCGCTGACCTCGCGCTCGCCGGACACGACGTCGTCCTCGCGGCCTGGCCCGCCGAGGAGGCTGCGCTCCAGGCGATCCGCGACGCCGGCGCCGTCAACCTCGTCGGTGAGGTCGAGCACGCGCTGTCGGGAAAGACCGGCACTGCCGCAGTGCCGGTCTCGACGATCGCCGAGGCGGTGCGCGGCGCCGCGCTCGTCCTCGTCGCCTTCGAGCCCGCGGATGTCGAGGACGCCTTCGCGACGCTGGCTCCGCATCTGGAGCCCGGCCAGGTCGTCCACATCGACACCTATGGCTACTGGGCGGCGCTTCGCGGCTGGAAGGTTCTCGCGGCGCACGGCAAGACCGAAGTCACGCTCACCGAGAGCATCGCACCGCTTGCCACCGGCCTTTCAACCGGAACCGACGCCCGCCTCGTCTGGCGCCGGCGGCAGCTTCCCGTCGCGGCGATGCCGGCGAGCCGGACCGAGACGGCGTTCGCCGTGCTGCGGGAGGTCTTCGCGTCGGTGCGGCCCGCCGAGAACGTGCTCGCGACCGGCTTCGCCAACCTCAACATGCTCGTCCATCCCGCGATCGCCCTGGTGAATGTCGGGTGGTTCGACCGCGCCACCGAAGAGGACGGGAAGGCCAATTTCTACGGCGCAGGCAACACGGCGAGCGCCTCCCGCCTGACCGAGGCGCTGGATGTCGAGCGGCAGGCCGCCTGCGCGGCGTTCGGCGTTCCGTGGGAGAGCGTGCTGCGCTATGTCCGCGACCTCTATGGCGCCACGGGCGACGATTTCCGCACCCTCGTCCGCAACACCGGGCTCTACGCCATGCCGGATCACGACCCGCAGCTCGGCATCGGCTGGTTGCGCGCCGACATTCCCTACGCCGTCGCGCCTTTCGTTGCCGTGGCAGGGCTCGCCGGTGCGAGGCTGCCGCTTCACAAGGGGCTGGAGGCGATCTTCTGCGCGATCCTCGGCGCCGAAATCGCCGGTCGGGCGATCGGCCTTCAGGAGCTCGGTCTTGCCGGTGCCGATTTCCGGGCCGTGCGGCGCTACGTGACCGACGGCGCGTTCTGACCGGATCAGCCGGCTGCTGCTGCCTTCGACGCGGCGAGGGCCGCCTTGCCGAGGCCGGTCCGGATCACGTCGTTCTGCGGATTGTGGACCTGCCCGCAGATGACGTCGCGGTGGTGCCGTTCGAGCGGGTTGGCGCGGTTGAGGCCGTGATTGCCGACGATCTCGAGCGCGATCTCCGTCACCCGAATCGCATTGCTGACCACCACATGCTTGACCACGCCGGCATCGCCGATTTCCGGGTCAGCGGTTGGCAGCAGCGTCAGCGAGCGCAGCAGCCGCTGGTTGGTCGCGAGCAACACGCCGATCGCGCCCGCCGCCTCCTGGAGGCGCGGGACGGTGGCGAGCGGCGCGCCGAGATTGCCCGGAACGCGCGTGTTGAGGAAATGCAGCAGCCAGTCCTGCGCCGCGCGGGCGACGCCGTCATAGACCGCCGAGATCAGCCCGTAGTACCAGGCGAAGCCGGCCGGATCGGGCTTCCGCGCACCCTCCGACGCCAGGTGGAGCGGGCCGAGCGTATGCTCGAAGCGCACCGGCGTGTTCTCCAGCACCACGTCATGGCTGCCGGTGGCGCGCATGCCGATGGTGTCCCAGGTCTCGACGATGCGAAGGCCCGGCGCCGACATCGGCACGACGAACGTCCCGACCCGCTGCTCGGGCTCGTCGGTGACGGCGAGCACGTTGACGTAGGAAAGGATGGGCGCGCCGGTGACGAACTGCTTGTGGCCGGTGATCGACCAGCCGTCGGACGTGCGCCGCGCGAGAGTGGCAGGCAGCCCGCCCCGCGACGGCGAGCCGAGGCCGGGCTCGACCTGCGCGGCGTTGACGAGGCAGCTGCCGTCGCGGGTGCCGGCAAGCACCTCCTCCATGATCCCGGCGGGCCAGGTGCCCGGCGTCGTGAGGCGGCCGTGATTGAGATATTGCTGCGCCAGGAGAAGCGCGGTCGACGGCTCGCCCTTGGCGATCTCGCCCACCACCGCGATGGCCTCCGCCAGCCCGCCGCCAAGGCCGCCATGCTCGGTGTCGATGACGAGGCCGAGGAGGCCGGCCTCCGCGATGGTGCGGAAATTCTCGACCGGCAGCACCGCGGTGCGGTCGATCTCGCCGGCGGTCTCCGCGAAACGTTCGGCGAGCGCGGCCGCGGTGCCCTTCACCCGCGCAAGCGTCGTCACATGCTCGTTCATCCGGCTCTCGCTGCGGTTAGCGGTGGTGGGTGACGGCGCCATAGGCGCCGCGCCAGTAGATGAGGGCGGCGTCGGCGTCGCCGAGGCCGGCATGGATCGCGCGCACGCGGCCGATGACGATGGAGTGCGAATGTCGGTCGATCGCTTCCTCGAGCTCGCAGTCGATCGCCACCACCGCATCGGCGAGGATCGGCGCGCCGGTGACCAGCTCCAGCCAGTCGGCGCCCGCATAGCGCGCCGCGCCCTTCACGCCGTGGCGGCCCGCGAAGCGGTCGGCGACGACCTCATGATGCGGCGCGAGCACGTTCACGCCGAAATGGCGATGGCGCTGGATGAGCGGCCAGGTCGAGGCGTTGCGGTTGATGCAGGCGATCAGCGTCGGCGGATCGATCGAAAGCGACGACACCGACGTCGCTGTCAGGCCCGAGCGCTCGTCGCCGAAACCCGCGGTGATGACGGAGACCGCGCCCGCGAGCGACCGCATCGCCCCGCGGAAGGCGTCGTGCCGCGCGGCATCGGGAATGACCGGCGGTCGCGGATGCTCGTTCATGGCAGGCTCACTCACGACAGGGATCAGGCCGCGGCCACAAGCTCGGCGGCTTGCAGCGGCTCTTCGCTGATCCACTCCGCGAGGGCGAAGTCGGCCGGCAGGAAGCCCGCGGTGAAGAGGAAGGTCTTGTAGTGGTCGATCGCCGCGACGAGGTTCGCGTCGAGGCCGAGCGAGAGGCTGCGGGCGAGCGCCGGGCCATGCGCGGCGACCACGGCGTCTTCGCTGACCCCGATCTCGGTCGCCACGATGCGCCGCGTCTCTTCAGGATGCGCCGCCGCCCAGCGGCCCGCGCGCTGCACCTCGGCGACGAGCCGGGCCACCAGGTCCGGCCGCTCGTCGAGGAAGGTCTCGTCCACGGTGAGCGTGCGCGGCGTGCCGCTGTTGATGCGGATCTTCGGGTCGGGGTGGAAGCCGAACTCGACCACCGATCGCGCGCCGATCAGGTTGGCGGCGGCGAGGCCCTCGGCGCCCTTGACGTAGATCGCATCGACCTTGCCGTCGACCAGCGCCCGGATCTCGGTGCGATAGGCATGCGCCCGGCGAAGGCCGAAAAGCGCCGGATCCGGATCGGCGCCGAAATAGGAGCCGATCGGGAGGTCGACGAGGTCGACCGCCTCGGGCTCCAGCCCGACGAGCGAGAGAGCGGATGTGAGGCCCTTGAGGGCGATCGCGCGGTTGATGTCGACGAACTCGCCGTCATTGCGCGTCAGGCCGAAGCGTCGCCCGGCGAGGTCTTCGGTCTTCGCGATGCCGCGCTCGGGAAGCGTGATGATCGCCTGGAACTCGTCGGTCCAGGTTATGCCGATCAGCCGGCTCTTCGCGCCGCGCGACCGCGCCCAGATCGCCGGGATGTTGCCGCCCTGGCGGAACGAATAGGCGAGGTGATGGTCGAAATGGCTTTTGCGGACCGCCGGGTCCTTGTGGTCGAACACCGACTCGACCGCGATCCCGTCGCGGCCGAACGCCTCGGCGACCCAGCCGAGCTGGACGGCGATGCCGAGCGGCGTCGGCACCGGGCAGCGCGTGTACCAGATCGAGGAGGGGGAGTTCTTGGTCATGGTGGCCTCGCGCTGCTTGATGGGGACCGGTTCGACTAGGCGGTGATGAAGATCTCGGCGCCGTTATTGCCGAAGCCGTCGGCGCCGATGGTGTGGTTGTGGACGCGCCGGTCGAAGATCGTGAACGCGTCGGGGGCGTTGATGCCGATGTCGGGCAGCTCGTCGACGATGATGCGCTGGAAGGCGTCGAACTGCTGGAGGCGGACCTCAGGGTCGACCTCCACCGCGGCGGCTTCGAGCAGGCGGTCGACCTCGGGATTGCTGTAGTGCGAGCCGTTGGAGAACGGCACGCCGGGCCGGAAATTCTGCGACCAATAGAGCCGCTGCACGCCGACCGTCGGGTCGAACAGATTGCTCATGCCGTTGAAGGTGAAATCGAAGTCGCGGTCGGTGTAGACGCGCGTCACATAGGCGGCGAAGTCCTGCGAGCGGATGGTGACGTCGATGCCGACGTCGCGCAGTGCCTGGCGAAGATATTCTCCCGTCCGCCGGTAGGGGTCGCCGCCCGGCAGCGGGTCGTGATTGAGGCTGAAACGGACCCCGTTCGCATTGCGCGGGAAGCCGGCCTCGTCGAGGAGCGCGTTCGCCCGCGCCGTGTCGAAGGCGTAGGTCGGCAGATCGGGGACGTAGAACCGCGTCAGCCACGGGCTGATCGGCCCGGGGATGATCTGCCCGTAGCCGAGGAAGATCGTGTCGTTGATGAACGACTTGTCGATCGAATGGGCGATCGCCTTCCGCACCAGGAGGTTGCCGAGAAACGGATTGTCGAGGTTGAACTCGATCCGGCTGACCGCGTTGACGTAGCTGTATCCGCGCGTCTCGAAGCCGAGATGGGGGAGGGCGCGCAGCCGCTCGACGTCGCTGAGCGAGACCGCGCCGGTGGCAAGCTGCACCTCGCCGGTCTCAAGCGCCACCGCGCCCGCCGCGGCATCCCCGATGAAGCGGACGATCAGCCGGTCGAGATAGGGCTTCGGCGCATCCCAGTAGTCGGGGTTCCGCTCCAGGATGAGATGGCTGCCGCGTACCCATTCGCGGAAGACGAACGGCCCGGTGCCGATCGGCGCCGCCGCGTTGGGATGCGCGTCCGGCGCCGGGCCGCCCTCGTAGACGTGCTTCGGGACGATCGGCGATTCCGACGCGGCGAGCGCGGAGATGAGGTAGGGCGCCGGCTGCGACAGAACGATCTGCACCTCGGTCGGGCTGACCTCGCGCACCTCGACGACATTGGCGAAGGTCGTCCGTCCGCGCGGATGGACTTCCTTCAGCGTCAGGATCGAGAACGCGACGTCGGCGGAGGTGAAGTCCCGGCCGTCGTGCCACTTCACGCCCGGCCGGAGCTGGAAGGTATAGACCAGCCCGTCGGACGACAGCGACCATGACGTCGCGAGCTCAGGCCGCGGGTTGAGATCGAAGTCGTAGGTGAGGAGCCCCTCCGTCACCTTGCCGGTGACGTAGACGCCGGAGCCGGAGCTCGTGGCGAGGTTCACCAGCGCCGGCGGTTCGACGCCGATATTGACCGTTAGCGTCCCGCCGTGAACCGGCGCGACCGCATCCTGGCCGAACGCGAGCCGCGGAAACGCCGCGAGCGCCGTCGCGCCGAGCGCCGCGGAACCGATGAAGCTCCGGCGCGACAGCCGCGCCTTGAGAATGTCTCCTGACATCGCCGTGACCCCTGTGTCGCCGGCCGTGCCGGCTGTCGTTTCGCTATGCGTCGCAGCGTGTGCAGTGCGGCGTCGGGTTTTTAATTGACATAGTCTATCTACTCAGTCAACTATTGATCCGGCCGATGGAGACGCCTGTCTCGATCGGGTGCGACGAAGCCTCGGGAATCGAGACCGCCATCAATGACGACAGCGCTGCACCAACGACCGCGTTGGACGGAACGCGTCACCGCAAGAGCGCGGGCGCGCTAGCCGATGTCGAACGGAACCCGTGTCCTCAAGGCGCTGCGCCGGTCGACGCTGCAGGCGATCCCGACGCTTGGCGTCATCCTGGTGCTCAACTTCTTCCTGCTGCGCCTCGCGCCGGGCGACGCGGCCGAGGTCATGGCGGGCGAGCAGGGGGTCGCGACCGAAGAATCGATGGCCGCGATGCGCAAGCTGTTCGGCCTCGACATCCCGGTGCTCGATCAGTTCGTCGCCTACATCAACAACCTCCTCCATTTCAGCCTCGGCTACTCACCGCGCTACGGCATGCAGGTCGAGGACCTGATCGCGCAGCGCCTTCCCGGCAGCATTCTCCTGATGGGCGTCGCGCTCGTCTTCGCCCTCGGCATCGGCATCTTCATCGGCACGGTGATGGCCCGCTATGTCGGCCGGCTGCCCGACCGCATCCTCTCCGTGGTCTCGCTCGTCTTCTATTCGGTGCCCGGCTTCTGGATCGGGCTGATGATGGTCGTCCTGTTCTCGGTGACCCTCGGCTGGCTGCCGAGCGGCAGCGACCAGACCATCGGCGCCGACTACAGCGGTCTCGAATGGCTGTGGGATCGCGTCAGCCACCTCATCCTGCCGGCGCTGTCGCTGTCGCTGGTGTTCATCGCGATCTATGCGCGCCTGACCCGCGCCTCGATGCTGGAATCGCAGGGCCAGGACTATGTGCGCACCGCCGCGGCGAAGGGGCTGTCGCCGCGCGCCATCACCTTCCGCCATGTGCTGCGCAACGCGCTCCTCCCCGTCACCACCATGGCCGGGCTTCACTTCGGCACGCTGCTCGGCGGCGCGGTCGTGGTGGAAACGGTGTTCAGCTGGCCGGGCCTCGGCCGGCTCGCCTTCGAATCGATCATGCGGCGCGACTTCAACGTGCTGCTCGGCATTCTTCTCCTTTCCTCCATCCTCGTCATGATCGCGAACGTCATCACCGATCTCGTTCAGGCCTGGCTGGATCCGCGCATCGAGGTCCGGTGATGGTCGACACCTCTCTTGCCGGCGGCGGGCTCGCCGCCGCGCGGCCGGACCAGCGTCCGAATGCTCCCGTGGGGTCGGCGGATCGCGAGGGCAGCGGGCCGGTCCTCCAGATCGCGTCCGCGCAGGCGGCGCGCGTCGGCGGACGCGAGGTGCCGTCCGCCGTGGCGCGACCGATTGCGCGGCCGGGCACGCTGCGCATCCTCCTCCGCAATCCCGCCGCCGCCGTCGGCCTCGCGATCCTTTTCACCGTCGCGGTCGTCGCGCTGCTGGCGCCGCTGGTTTTCCCCGGCGACCCGCTCGACATCGCCGGCCCGGCGCTCCTCCGGCCCGGCACCAACGCGGCTTTCCCGTTCGGCACGGATTCCCTCGGCCGCAACGTCGCCGCGGGCCTCGCCCATGGCGCGCGGATCACCCTCACGATCGGTCTCGCCGCGGCTGGGCTGGGTCTCCTGATCGGCGTCCTCGTCGGATCGGTCGCCGGCTATTTCGGCGGCCGGCTCGACGACCTCCTCGTCAAGCTCACCGAGATCTTCCAGACCGTGCCGCCCTTCGTGCTGATGATCGTGCTGGTCGCGATCTTCCAGCCGACCGTGCCGACGATCATCACCGCGATCGGCATCGTGTCGTGGCCCGGCGTCGCCCGCGTGGTCCGCGCCGAGTTTCGCTCGCTGCGCAACAAGGATTTCGTGGTGGCGGCACGCGGCCTCGGCTTCGGCCATCGCCGCATTATCTTCCGCGAGATCCTGCCCAACGCGCTGCCGCCGATCATCGTCACCGCGTCGGTGATGGTCGCCGGCGCGATCCTTGCCGAATCCGCGATGTCCTTCCTCGGGCTCAGCGACGCCAACGCCGTGAGCTGGGGCAGCATGATCGGGATGGGCCGTGAGCAGATCCGCACCGCCTGGTACCTCACCGCGATCCCCGGCATCGCGATCGTGCTCACCGTGCTCGCCCTCAACCTGATCGGCGACGGTCTCAACGACGCGCTCAACCCGCGTCTGTCGCGGAGCCGCTGAGATGGCCACGACGCTCCTCGAGGTCGAGAACCTGACCGTCCGCTTCCCGCGGCTCGCCGCGGTGCAGGATCTGAGCTTCTCGGTCGGCGTCGGCGAGACCCTCGCCATCGTCGGCGAATCGGGCTCGGGCAAGTCGATCACCGCGCTCGCCCTGATGCGGCTGGTGCCGCCGCCGGGACGGATCACCGGCGGCTCGATCCGCTTCGACGGCCGCGAGCTGACGGCGCTGCCGGATGCGGCGATGCGCAAGGTGCGCGGCGCCGAGATCGCGATGATCTTCCAGGAGCCGATGACCTCGCTCAACCCGGTGCTCACGATCGGGCGCCAGATCGGCGAAACGGTCCGGCTCCATGAAGGGGTCTCGCGCCGCATCGCCCGGGCGCGTGCCATCGAGCTGCTCGACCTCGTGCGCATTCCCGAGCCGCATCGCCGCGTCGACGACTATCCGCACCAGCTCTCCGGCGGCATGCGGCAGCGGGTGATGATCGCGATGGCGGTGATCTGCCGGCCGAAGCTCCTGATCGCCGATGAGCCGACCACCGCTCTCGACGTCACCATCCAGGCACAGGTGCTCGCCCTTCTCGACAATCTCCGCCGCGAGCTGTCGATGGGTCTCCTCCTCATCACGCACGATCTCGGCATCGTCGGGCAATGGGCCGACCGCGTCGTCGTCATGTATGCGAGCCGCAAGGTGGAGGAGGGGAGCCCCGACGCCATCCTCGACGCGCCGTGGCATCCCTATACGCAAGGCCTGATGGCCGCCTCGCCGCGCCACGCCGGCGACCTCCACTACCGGCGGACGCCGCTGGTCGAGATCCCGGGTTCGATCACCTCCGCCTTCGGCGAGACCGGCTGCCCGTTCGTGCCGCGCTGCGCGCTCGCCGAAGCGCGCTGCCGCGAAGTGGTGCCGCCGCCGCTTTCGCTCGGCGATCACCTCGTCGCCTGCGTCCGCCACGACCCGTTCAAGGAAGCCGCCGATGTCGCTCTTGCAGGTTAGCGGCCTCCACACGCGCTACGAGACCAATGACGGCGTGCTGCGCGCGGTCGACGGCGTCTCGTTCGCCATCGAAGCGGGCGAGACGGTGGGGCTCGTCGGCGAATCCGGCTGCGGCAAGTCGACGCTCGGCAAGACGCTGGTCGGGCTGGTGCCGGCGAGCGAAGGCGAGGTGACCTTCGACGGCGCCGAGATCAGCCATCTGTCCCCGGCCGCACTGAAACCGGTGCGCCGCCGCCTGCAGATGATCTTCCAGGACCCGTTCGGCTCGCTCAATCCGCGCCAGTCGATCGGCCAGATCCTCACCGCGCCGCTCGCGGTGCACGGCGTGAGGAGCGCGGCCGAGCGGCGGGCGCAGGCGCTCGCCATGGTCCGGCGCGTCGGCCTGCCGGACGACACCCTCCAGCGCTTCCCTCACGAATTTTCGGGCGGCCAGCGCCAGCGCATCGGCGTCGCCCGCGCGCTGATCCTGGCGCCGCAGCTGGTGGTCTGCGACGAGCCTGTCTCCGCGCTCGACCTCTCGATCCAGGCGCAGATCCTCAATCTCCTCGTCGAGATGAAGAGCGAACTCGATCTCGCCTATCTCTTCGTCTCGCACGACCTGTCGGTGGTGCGCTATTTCGCCGACCGCGTGCTGGTCATGTATCTCGGCCGCATCGTCGAAAGCGCGACCTACGACACCATCTGGTCGCGGCCGCGGCATCCCTACACCCGCGCCCTGATGGAGGCCGTGCCCGACCCGTTGCGGCGCCGCACCGCCGCGCCGCTGTCGGGCGATCTTCCGAGCGCGCGCAACGTGCCGTCGGGCTGCCGCTTCCATCCCCGCTGCCCGTTCGCGACCGACCTCTGCCGCTCCGCCGATCCGGCGCTGCGCAGCGTCGAGCCGGGCCACGAGGTCGCCTGCCATCACGCCGAAGCCATCTTCGCCGCCGCCGGCGCAACCCCGCCCGGCGCCGCCACGGTCCACTAGAGACGACAGGAGCTGTCCATGGAATACCGCTATCTCGGCAAGAGCGCCCTCAAGGTCTCGCCCATCGCGCTCGGGACGATGATGTTCGGCGGCCCGACCGACGAGGCGACGTCGCGTCGGATCATCGACAAGGCGCGCGAACAGGGCGTCAACTTCATCGATACCGCCGACGTCTACCAGGGCGGCGTCACCGAGGAGGTCGTCGGGCGCGCCATCGCCGCGAACCGCGACGACTGGGTTCTCGCGACCAAATTCGTCAACTCGCGCAAGCAGGGCCCCAACCTCGGCGGGCACTCGCGCAAATGGGTGATCCAGGCGGTGGAGGACAGCCTCCGCCGCCTCGGCACCGACTACATCGACATCCTCTATTTCCACCGTGCGGTGTTCGACGCGCCGCTCGAAGAGCCGGTGCGCGCGATCGCCGACCTCATCCGGCAGGGCAAGCTGCGCTATTTCGGCGTGTCGAATTTCCGCGGCTGGCGGATCGCCGAGATCGCCTATGTCGCCGACGGGCTCGGCATCGACCGGCCGGTAGCGAGCCAGCCGCTCTACAACATCGTCAACCGGTCTGCCGAAACCGAGGAGATCCCGGCTGCGGCGAATTACGGGCTCGGCGTGGTCAGCTACAGCCCGCTGGCGCGCGGCGTCCTCACCGGCAAGTACCAGCCCGACGCCGCCCCCGACGCCGACAGCCGCGCCGGCCGCAACGATTTCCGCCTGCTCCAGGTCGAGTGGCGGCCGGAATCGGTCGTGCTCTCGCAGGAGATCAAGCGCTACGCCGAGGCACGCGGCATCACGCCGACCGATTTCGCGGTGGCGTGGATCCTGTCGAACCGGCTGGTGACCTCGGTCATCGCGGGCCCGCGCACCGAGGCGCAGTGGGACAGCTATTTCCCGGCCTTCGACTATCGCCTCACCGCCGAGGACGAGGCGTTCGTCGATTCGCTCGTCGCCCCCGGCCATCCGTCTTCGCCGGGCTTCACCGATCCCATCTACCCGGTCGAGGGAAGGGTCCCGGTCGCACCCGACGTGCCGAAGCACGACCCGCTCGCCATCCCGGCGCGCCACGTCAAAGCCGCGTGACCATGGCTCCTCCCGCCGCCGGGGCGCACAAGCCGGTGCACGTCGCCATCGTCGGCGGCGGGCCCGGCGGTCTCGCCCTGGCGCAGGGCCTTCGCAAGCTGGGCGTCGACTTCGCGGTGTTCGAGCGCGACCGCGCGCGCACCGACTACGTCCAGGGCTTCCGCCTCGGCATCCGCGAGCGCGGCATCAATGCGCTGCGCAAATGCTTGCCGGACGATCTGTTCGAAGCCTTCCTCGCCACGGCCGGGAGCGCGCCGAAGACCGCGCTGGCCCTGGACGAGAAGCTGGAGCCGGTCGAGGGGCTGGAGGGCTGGGGCCGGTCGAGCGAGGACGACCTTCTCAGCGACCGGTCGGTCAGCCGGATCACGCTTCGCCAGATCCTGCTGTCGGGCCTCGATAATCGCGTCCATCTCGGCACCGCCTTCAGCCACTACACCGCGAATGCCGACGGCGCGATCACGGCGCATCTTGAGGACGGCTCGCGGATCGACTGCAACATCCTCGTCGGCGCCGACGGCGCCAATTCGCGCGTGCGCCGTCAGCTGCTGCCCGATGCCGTCACCTTCGACACCGGCGTTCGCCGCATCGCCGGCAAGATGACGCTGGCCGCCGCGGCGCATCACGCGATCCCGCCGCTTCTGACCGACAACACCGTCTCGATCCTGCCGCGGGCGGGCACCGACCAGCTGGCGCGCAGTCTCTTCATCACTGCGCATCGGGTGAACCCCGACGCCTACAAGCGTTTCGGGCTGATCGGCGCCGACGATCCGGCGCTGGCCGGCTTTCATTTCAACAACACCACCAGCTATGTGTGGTGGAACACCGCCTATTGGCAGGACGAGCTCGCCAGCGATGCCGAGCTGGCGGAAGCGACGCCGAGCGACCTCCTCGACCTCCTCCTCGACCGGCTCGGCGGGTGGCACCCCGACCTGGTCAAGCTCGTCAATCACACCGACCCGTCGACGGTCGCGCTCCTGAAGGTGCGGTCGTCGCGACCGGTCGATCCCTGGCCGACCGGGAAGGTGACGCTTCTCGGCGATGCCATTCATTCAATGACCTATTTCCGCGCGCTGGGCGGCAATACGGCGCTCTACGACGCCGGCCTCCTCGTCGACGAATTCGCAGCGGTCGCGGCGGGGCGGAAATCCGAGCCCGAGGCGCTCGCCGCCTACGAGGCGGCGATGCTGCCGCACGGCTTCGAGGCGGTGCGCACCTCGCTGACCAACATGGAACGCGCGCTCGGCCCGCCGGCGCAGGCCGCTGCCTGATCCTCTACCCCAAGACTGGAGTTCATGAGCATGAGCATTGCCGTATTCGGTGCGACCGGGAACATCGGCTCGAAGATCAAGGACGAGGCGCTGCGTCGGGGCATCCGCGTCACCGCGGTGGTCACCGACTATTCCCGGCTAGCGCCGCAATCGAACCTCACCATCGTCGAGGGCGACATCTACGAGCCCGAGGACGTCGCCAAGATCGCCTCCGGCCACGACGCCGTCGTCAGCGCCTTCAGCCCGGGCCTCACCCGCATTCCGCTCGACGAGGCGCCGGGCCTCATCGCCCGGGCGCATCGGTCGCTGTTCGCCGGCGTCCGGCGCGCCGGCGTCAGGCTGATCGTGGTGGGCGGCGTCGGCAGCCTGAAATCGCCCGAGGGCGTCGATGTCGTCGACTCGGCGAAATATGCCGAGCTCGGCGACGACCATCTCGGCCACACCCGCAAGAACCGCGAGATCCTCCGCGGGCTCATCGCCGACGGCAACGACTTCGAGTGGACCTATGTCTCGCCGCCCTACAACATCGTCCCCGGCGAGCGGACCGGGAAGTTCCGCCTCGGCACCGACCAGCTCCTCCAGGACGAGACCGGCGACAGCCGCATCTCGCAGGAGGATTTCGCGGTCGCCATCATCGACGAGCTGACCAACCGCGACTTCGTCCGCCGCCGCTTCACGGTGGCCTATTGATGCGCCGGAACAGCACGGCGCGATCCGCCGCGACCGCGCGTCGTTCGCCATGACCGCGCGCTGGACCGGGAATGAAGCCGAGGCGCTCAAATGGGCCGATCCGGCCGCGCTTCACCGCGCGCAGTCGCAGCGCCGTCATCGCCGCGCCCGCGCCTGGTCGGTGGCGCTCCTCTCCCTCGCCGTCGCCGCCATCCTGGTCTTCGTCGCGCTGGGACCGCCGGAGGCCGCCCGGCCGCCGAGCACGGCCGAAGCCGCTGCGGCGGAGTAGACCATGCCGTCGGTCGTCGGTGTATCAGGTGGCGTTCATCGTCCCTCGCGGACGACCGCGCTGGTCAGGGCGATCCTCGACGCAGTCGGGGAACGCATGGAAGCGCAGCCGCGATTGATCGACCTCGGCGCGGTGGGTCAAGCGCTCCTGGCGAGCGCCGACGGTTCGCTCCCGTCTGAGGGTCGGGACGTGGTGGCGGCGGTCGAGGGCGCCGACCTCCTGGTCGTCGCGAGCCCGGTCTACCGGGCGTCTTACACCGGCCTCTTCAAGCACCTCTTCGACCTGGTGGGCCAGGACGCGCTGGCGGCCAGGCCGGTCATTCTCGCCGCGACCGGCGGCAGCGAACTCCATGGCCTCGTCATCGAGCACCAGTTGCGGCCGCTCTTCGGCTTCTTCGGCGCCTTCACGGTCCCGACCGGCGTCTATGCCACCCCGGCGGCATTCGAGGACGATCGCGTGACGGCCGCGCCGGTCCGCCAGCGCATCGACCGCGCCGTCGCCGAAGCCGTCGCAATCCTTGAGGCCAATCGGAAGCTGGTCGGGGCTGCGGCCGGACGCTAGCTCAGGCGCGCACCAGCACGCGCTCTTTCCGGCCGGCCGCCTTGGTCTTGGGCAGCCCCAGCGCGCGACGCTGCTTGCTGCCGAGCGCGCGAAGGTCGACCAGCGTCGTTCCGTCGAGAATGGTCGCCATGGCGTCGCGCGCCTGCACCATTAGGAGCCGCACGCGGCAGGTCGCGACGTCGCAGTCGGAGCACGGCCGGTAGAAATTGCGGCTCGCGCAGGCGATCGGGGCGAGCGCGCCGTCGATGACGCGGATCGCTTCGCCCGCCGTGATCTCGCTCGCCGGCCGCGCCAGCGCGTATCCGCCGCGCGGGCCCTTCTGGGCATGGATGAGCCCGGCGCGCTTGAGGTCGTTCAGGATGGCGTCGAGGAACTTCTTCGGGATGTTGTCGACCCGCGCGATCTCGGCGCCCGTCACCAGGTGGCCTTCGGCGCCGGCGAGATGCGCCAGGGCCTTCAGTCCGTATTTCCCCCGATTGCTCAGCATCCGACTCGTCCCATCTTCTCCGCGCTCTACCAGAATCCCCGCCCTAGCGGCAGGTCATTCGACGGCGGAGCCATTGTTGACTGCTTCTGCGATCCGCGCCGCCACCCGCGCGGCCTGCTCGCGGATCTCCGGAATCGCGGTGATTTCGCCCAGCGCGTCGCGGCCCGGCGGTCCGAGGCCGTAGAGGCCTGGCACGGCGTCCGCGCCCGAACGGAACACGCCGTCGCTTCCGACGCGAAACGCGATCCCCGCCGGCCCCGCGCTGGCAAGGCCGCGGGCGACCAGGGCGAAGCTCAGCGGGCTCGCTGCAAGGGCGCGCTGCGGGTCCGAACAATCGACCAGCCAATGGGCGCGAAGCACCGACGACGAACGCCGCCGCCGCGACGTGAACGGGACGCAGACCGCAGCGGCGCTTTCCTCCGGCGCGCCGAGCCGGCCCGCGCATACCTTCAGGACCGCGTCGCCGAGCAATCGCTCGATCTGCTCTGCCGCCGCCGGCGGCATGCGGTGGCGATGGACCGACCAGTAGGGCTGGACGTGCCGGGCGAACCGGTCGCGCTCGGCCGGCGTGAATCCGAGCCAGAGCTTCTGCGCATGCGGTCGGAGAGCGTCCACCGCCGAACGCCACGCGCCTCTGCGGTCGCCGGCCGCAGCTGCCGTATCCCTCAGCCAGCGCACCGCGTCGCGAAGGCGCGGCGGCGGCGCCACGGCGAGCGTGTCGATCGCCGCGGTCTGCGTCGTCGGCAGCAGGCCGCGCCGCGACACCGCCAGCATCCGGCCGCGATGGCCGTTGGCCACCAGCCGGAGCGCCTGGTCGACCATCGTCAGCCCGCTGCCGCGAAAGAGGACGGCGTCCCCGGGCGCGACGCGGTCGCACCAGTCGCTCCATGGGTCGTCGACGATCCGGCTTCCCGCCCGGCGCGGCAGCCGCGGGCCGTAGCCGACGCAGAGCACGAGATGGTCGGCGGTGATGGCGTCTCCCGAAGCCAGCCGCACCGTGACGCCGCGAGAATCGGCGACGAGGTCGATCGCCTCCGCGGTGACTCGCGACAGCGGAATGTCCGACCGGCTCGCCGCGACGTCGAGGAGCTCGCTCAGGTAGCGGCCGTAGACGCCGCGGGGAACGAAGGCGTCCTCGTCAGCCGCCGCCCCCTGCCGCGAGAGCCATTGCGTGAAGTGCGCGGGTTCCACCGGCACGGCGCTGACCGTGCCCGCCCGCGTGTTCATGAGATGCCGCGGATGGTCCGTGGAATAGGCAAGCCCCGGCCCGAACCGGCCATTGGCGTCGATCAGCGTGAGCGCCGCCGGACGCGTCAGCGCCGCCAGGAGCCGCGCCGTCACGACCGTGCCGGCGAACCCGGCTCCGACCACCGCGATCCGCACTGCCGGCGGGCGGGCCGTCATCGGCGCCGGGCGAGCCGTGTCAAGCAAGATCGGTCCATCTGGCACCGCGTGCATGATCAATGTTGTCTATCATCCATATAGATATATGGGTCGCGAATGTCGAGACGGACACGTCGATGGCCGGACGAACGGTTCCTGCTGGCCAGGGGCGATCCAGGGACCGATATCCCAATCTGGGGAGAGTGCCGTGATGGCCCGAGAGCGTAAGACGGGCCCCGTCCAGCGCAACGGTTCGCGATCCCGGCCACGACTTGGCACCTTGGATGGTGTGTAGCAGTGCACCCCATCCTCCTTCCTGCAAACCCAACGGTTGAGCTTCCGGCCGGGGGCGGGACCGCGTGTCAACAGTTATGGACGAACGATACGAATTGCGGTCCAATGCCTGCCGGATGCACGGCGCAGCCGGGCATCCATAAAAAAACAAATGGGAGGGAACTTGCATGCAATCACGTACGAAAACCGTCCTGTTCGGAGCCGCCGTGCTCCTGACGGGCACCATGCTCTCCACGGGTGCGTCGGCTCAGGTCACCTATGACCGGCTGCTCAACCCCGAGCCCGAGAACTGGCTGAGCCACAACCGCACCTATGACGGCCACCGCTACTCACCGCTCGACGAGATCAATACGGGGAACGTAGGGGGTCTCCGCGTCGCCTTCGCCGTGCCGCTCATGCCGCATTTCCCGGGGGGCAACATCTTCTTCGGCAGCATGCAGGGCACGCCGCTGGTCGATGACGGCATCCTCTACATGGTCGACGGTCTCGAGGTCGTCTACCGCATTGACGTCTCCTCGGGCGACCGGGGTTACATCAACTGGATCATGGATCCGGAGACCGACCCGGAGATCGCCGGCATCGGCAACAACAAGGGCGTCGCCCTCTTCGGGGACAACGTCTATTCGCATACCCGCGACGGCTATCTGATCGCCATGGACGCCGCCTCGGGCGACGTGCTGTGGGAGGTCGGGACCCAGCAGGATCCCGACGAAGACTTCACGATGGGTCTGCTCGCCCTCGACGGCAAGGTCATCATGGGCCCGAGAGGCGATGCGCCGATGCGCGGCCGCCTGGAGGCCCGCAGCACCGAGGATGGCTCGCAGCTCTGGCAGTTCTGGGCGGTGCCCGCTCCGGACGAGCCCGGCGGCGAAACCTGGCCTGCGGAGAACGACGCCTATCTCACGAGCGGCACGTCGTTCTGGGTCATCGGCACCTTCGACCCCGACTCCAACCTTCTCTACTACGGCACCTCCAACCCGAACCCGTTCGCCGACCCGACGCTGCGCGCCGGCGACAACCTCTACAGCCAGGCCACGGTCGCCCTCGACGCCGACACGGGCGCGCTCGCCTGGTACTTCCAGTACACGCCGAACGATCAGTGGGACTACGACGAGAACGGCACCAACCAAGTCATCCAGACCGACTCTGGCACCCGCATCGGCCACTTCGGCCGCAACGGCTTCGCCTACATCCTGGACGCCGCCACCGGCGAGTTCATCAACGGTCAGCAATACGTCAACGAAGTGAACTGGACCGCCGGCCTCGATCCCAAGACCGGCATGCCGATCGAGTATGATCCGGCGCTCGCCTCGGGCGGCATCCAGGAATACGCGATCGGCTGGTACAACGCCGGCGACAACCCGGCGCCGCTGGTGTGCCCGAACATCCAGGGCGGCAACAACCACTGGCCGACCAGCTACAGCGACCGCACCGGCCTCATGTATGCGACCTCGATCGAGGCCTGCGAGGTGATGGCGGATCCGATGTCGCCGGTCACCGGGTCGATCGCCGCGGTCGATGCGGACGGCAACATCGCCAACAAGGTGCAGATTCCGTTCTCGCCCTATGGCGGACAGCTGACCACCGCCGGCGGGCTGCTGTTCACGTCGATGCTCGACGGCACCTTCTTCGCCGTGGACGACACCACGCTGGAGACGCTGTGGAGCATCAATCTCGGCACGCCGATCGAAGCCCCGCCGATCACCTACAGCATCGGCGGCAAGCAGTATCTGGCCATCGCCGTCGGCGGCAATGGCTATGGAGCGACCTTCGTGAGCTACCCGGCCCGTGCCGGCGATGCGAACGCCGACTCCCTGGCCAACATGCAGCAGAACTGGACGCTCTACTTCTTCACGCTGTAGTCGCGTCAAAATCAGGAACCGGCGCGGCGCTCGCTGCGCCGGTTCATTCCCCGAAGACGTCGATCAGGCATTCCCATGCGCTTGAAAAGGCACCCCGTCGCTGCGGGTTGGCGTCGTCTGGCCGTGGTCGTCGCGGCCGCCATGACGATGACCGTTGCTGCCGGCGCGTGGGCGCAGAACGGATTGGCTCCCCCCGACCTTCGCGATCTCGTCATCGGCGAGCCGTTCAGCACCCAGCCGGCCGACTTCCAGGAGTTCGCCTGCGGCACCGGCGGTGGCCCTTCTTCCATCCGCATCGGTGGTTTCGCCGATTTCGCAATCTGCCCTCCCGAGGCGTCGGGCCTCCGCGAGGTCCAGTTCCGCTATGACGACGAGCTGGCCTACCGCGCGCTGGCGGCGCGCAACGCGCTCGTCGCCGAGGCCCTTCTCGGCACCCGGCTGGGCAGCTTCCACATTCTCGTCTCGGCCCTCTTCGACGATGCCGGGATCCTGCGCGGCATCCGCGCCGTCACCGACGACCGGGTCAGCGACCGCGCGCGGCGCAGCTCCTACGGCATGGCCGAGTTCGTGCGCGCGATCTACGGTTCCGCCGGCTGGACATGCATCGATATCCCGCCCGAGGAGGGCGAGCAGCCGCTCGGCAATCTCCTCGTCAAGCAGGACTGCCGCAAGCTGACCGACGATGGCCGCGTCATCACGACCCGGTCCCGGCTCCTCCAGCGGGCGGGTCAGACCGTCATCGATCCCGCCAACGGCCAGCTGCGCGCCGGCCTTTTCATCAGCACCGCCGCGATGGAAATCTACCAGGCGGATGCCGACGGCAACCCGATCTATGGCGGCAGCGGTGCTCCGGTTGTGGCGCAGGCCGAGACGCCGCCGGTGCCCACCGACCCGCGCGAGGCGTTCCTTGCCGGCGCGACGATCGACTGCCCCGGCTGCGATCTCGCCGGCGCAAATCTGAAGCGACGCAATCTCGCCGGCGCCGACCTCGCCAACGCCGACCTGTCGCGCGCCAATCTGCACCGCGCGATCCTCGCCGGCGCCAATCTCGCGGGTGCCAATTTGACCGGCGCCAACCTCAACGTCGCCGACCTCAAACGCGCCCGCCTCGCCGGCGCGGACCTCACGGGCGCGCTCCTCTACCAGACGGACGCCGCCGGCGCCGATTTCACCGGCGCCACCCTCGACCGCATCGTCGCCGACAACGCCCGGTTCACCAACGCCACGATGGTCGGGGCGCACTGGACCGGCTCCTACGCCCTCACCGCCAACCTCGCCGGCACCAACCTCACCGACGCGATCCTCGTCGGCACCGCGTTCCACGGCGCCGACCTGCAGCGCGCGACGCTCGCCGGCGCCGACCTTACCGACGTGTCGTTCTACGATGCGCGGCTCCGCGCGGCGAACCTCTCCGGCGCGACCGCGCTCCGCGCCGACTTCCTCCGCGCCGACCTCTCCGACGCCGCCTTCATCGACGCCGACCTGACCGAAGCCCGCCTCCTGCGCGCCCGCACCACCGGCATCGACCTCACCGGGGCGACCCTGACCGAGGCAATCATGCCCGACGGACGCCTCGGGGAGTGACGGCTGGTCCGCAGACGCGTTGCCACGGCGCTGCGCCGGCGCCCGCGAACCGGTCTCCGTCGCCAATTCTCATTAATACGGCAAGGGCCGCACGCCGATCACCGGCTCGTGCAGGAGCACCAGGGCGGCCAACAGCACCGCGGCGATGATGACGCGCGACAACGGGAACTCGCCCGCGCGGGGACGCCAGCGCCCGGTAGCCAGCGCGGCGAAGGGCCAGAAGGAGGTCCGCGCCGCGAGCCGCCGCCACGCCGCATCACCCATCAGGCGGCGTTTGCGGCGGTCGATCATCGTCATGCCGAAGAGCGCGAATGACGCGAAGGACCCGAACAGGAGGACATGCGCGACGTCGCCGTTCGGTACGAGATGCGCGCCGGCCCAGAGCCCGAGCGCGACAGGGACGGGATGGCGGGCAACGCCGAGAATACCGGGACGGTCGGGATCGAACGCCGCGTTGTTGGCGCCGCCGAACGACAGCGGATTGGGCGTTGCGATCCCGAAGACGAGAATGAGACCGGCGACCGGCATCACCAGGGTCGGGACCCAGAGCTGCCAGGGCGCGAACGGCCAGATCCCGACATAGGGCGCGCGCCCCGCCGCCGCGATCAGCCATGCCAGAACCACAAGCGACAGGAGGCTGTACACCACGGTGAAGCCCCGTTCGCCCAGGAGCGCCACGGCCCGCTTGCGCAATGCGGGGCGCGGCGGCAGCGCGTGCGTCAGGAAGAACGCCGCGCCCGCTGCCGCGAACTCGCCCCAGCCGCCCAGCGCGGTGCTCATGCCGCGCTCCTCCCGCGCGGCGGCCAGGCGATGTCAGCCAGCGTCGAACGGTTGAGGTCCGCGATGAAGGCGCCTGCCGCCCGCGACAGCCGCGCCTTCAGCATGCAACCGGGCCAGAGTGCGCAATCGCCGCCATCGCTCCGGAAGCACTCCACCATCGGAAACGATTCCCCGAGCGCCCGGACCACGTCGCCGAGCCGGATCGACGCCGCCGGGCGAGCGAGCCGGAACCCGCCGCGCTGGCCGCGCAGCGTCTCGACGATCCCGGCCTCCGACAGGCACCGGACGATCTTCATGAGATGGGCACGCGAGAGGCGAAACTCGCGCGCGATCTCCGCTGTAGTGAACAGCCGCTCGGGCGCCGAGGCGAGGCGCATCAGCGCGCGCAGGCCGTAATCGGTGAAATTGGTCAGCTGCATGGGGACCTTGATCTGGCGCAAATGTCCGCGTCGATGGGCGCTGTAAAGTGTCATTTTCAATATCACTTTCACACCGGAATGAGGAGACACCGTCATGTCCGAGACAGCCGCAACTACAATGCCCTCTGCGCTGGAGCCCCCCGCGTCTCGCTTCATCGACCGCACCGTCGGCGACGTCGCTGCGCAGCTGGCCGGTGCGACCGCGGTCTTCCGCAGGCACAAGATCGACTTCTGCTGCGGCGGCGGTGTGAGCCTTGCCGAGGCCGCGGCGAAGCGCGGGGTCGACGCCGCCGCCGTGGCGGCCGAACTCGCCGCGCTCGACGCGACGCCGCCGGATGCGCCGCAGGAGACCGCCGCGCTCGTGGACCATATCGTCGTCCGCTATCACGAAACGCACCGGCGCGAGCTACCCGAACTCGTCCGGCTCGCCCGGCGGGTCGAGGCCGTTCATCGCGAGCATCCCGAAGCACCGGCCGGCCTGGCCGATCTCCTTTCGTCGGCGCAAGACGAGCTCCGCGACCACATGGCGAAGGAGGAGCAGGTTCTCTTCCCGGCGATGCGGGAAGGCTATGCCCGCTCGCTCGACATGCCGATCTTCGCGATGCGCCACGACCACGACCATCATGCCGAGACCATCCGCGCTCTCCAGTCGATCACGCATGGCTACACGCTGCCGGCCGGCGCGTGCCGCTCGTGGCAGGCGCTCTACAATGGCGTGGAGAAGCTCGTCACCGACCTCACCGAGCACATCCATCTCGAGAACAACGTGCTCTTCCCCCGCTTCGAGCGGGGCCGCAACGCCTGATCGGGCCGCTTGCCGGCCCCAGCCGGGCGCGGCGGCGCTTTGCGCTGCGTCAATAGTCCGGGTTGGCGGGCATGCGAGGCTGCAACGGATTTCACGCCCGGCGCTTGAGGTCGCATGAACTGGGACAACGCACTGCTCAGATACGCGAGGCCGGTTCCCCGTTACACAAGCTACCCGACCGCCACCCAGTTCACGGGTGCGATCGGGCCCTCGCACTATGCGCGCTGGCTCGCTTCCCTCGAAGGACAGTCGCTTTCACTCTATATCCACGTCCCGTTCTGCCAGGCGCTGTGCTGGTTCTGTGGCTGCACCACGACGGTGGCGAAGAGCGCCGCGGTGTCCGTCGCCTATGCTTCCCTCCTCGTGGAAGAAATCAGCCGGGTGGCGTTCGCGATCGGCGGAGCGGGGGCCGTGCGCCACATCCACTGGGGCGGAGGGACACCGACCCAGCTCGGTATTTCCTCGCTGCGCCGCGTTCTGGAGCGGGTGCGCGCGCGGTTCGATGTCAGTGACGATGCCGAGGTCGCGATCGAGCTCGATCCGCGGACGTTGACGCGGGAGACGATAGAAGCGTTGCCGGGCCTGGGCTTCAACCGGGTGAGCCTCGGCGTTCAGGACGTTGATCCGGCGGTCCAGACGGCAATCAACCGGATCCAGCCGATCGCGTTCGTTCGCGAGGCGGCGTCCTGCCTGCGGGACAATGGGATCAGCTGGATCAACGTCGACCTGATGGTCGGGCTGCCGCGGCAGACCGAAGGCTCGGTGCGCCGTTCGGCCGCGGCCACTATTGAGGCGTTGCGACCCAGCCGCGTGGCGATCTTCTCATACGCCCACATGCCATGGCTGAAGCGCCACCAGCGGCTCATCGATGCCTCGGCGCTGCCTGGACCGCGAGAAAGGCTGTCTCAGGCGTTGGCTGCCGCCGAGGTTCTCGAAGCGATGGGCTATCTGCCGCTCGGGCTGGACCACTTCGCGCTTCCGGGCGACCGGCTGGAACTCGCATCGAAGACGGGGAAGCTGCGAAGGAATTTCCAGGGCTATACCGACGATACCGCGGCAGTGCTGCTCGGTATCGGAGCGTCGGCGATCGGGTCGTTGCCGTCCGGCTACGTCCAGAACGAATCCAGGGTGGTCGACTATCGGCGCGCCATCGAGCGTGGCGGGTTCGCGATCGCGCGGGGGATCGCGCTCGACGACGACGATCGGGTCCGGCGCGACATCATTGAACGGCTCATGTGCGACCTCCGGGTCGACCTGGACGACACCGCCCGGCGATGGAATGTCGACCGCGCTAGTTTCGACGACGACATCGCAGCGCTCGGTCCGCTTGTCGATGATGGCCTGGTGCGGCTGTCGGGACGTCGCGTCGAGGTCGATCCGTCGGCGCGCAGTCTTGTCCGCTCGGTGGCCGCGACCTTTGACCGTTACCTGTCGCCGGCGCCTATGCATCACTTCCCGGAATTCCTGCATCGAGCGGAGCATTCGGCAGAGCGAGGACCCAGCAGCGGCGGGCCGTCGGGGGCCATGGCAAGGGACGGTGGATAGCGATGATCGAGCCGGTTGACCTCATTGCGCATGCATCCGACGCCGGGTTGGTCGTCGATGGCCGACAGAGGGTTCTCGCCATCAACGAAGCCGCTCTCGGGCTGCTCGGACGGGTTGCCGCCGACGTCGTCGGGCTTCGCTGCGACCAGCTCGTCAGCGCCGTTCGGCCGGACGGCGGGCGGCTGTGTTCGGCCCGCTGCGAGGCCATCGTCGGGTTCGGCCTCTGCCAACCCTACACGAGCCCGAGCTGCTTCGTTCAGCGCAAGGACGGCAGCCGTCTGGCAGTGGCGCTGCGGACCATCGCGATACCCGGGGATGCCGCCGATCTCGACCGGCCGGTGGCGCTCATATTCCTGTCGCGGTCGACTCCCGATGCGGCCGATGCCGCGAACATCGATCCACGGCTGCACATCCACACGCTGGGACGGTTCGCGGTTTCACTTCGCGGCTGCTGTCTGCCGCTGGAGCAGTGGCCCCGCAAGCAGGCGATTCATCTGCTGAAGCTTCTCGCCTCGCATGTGGGGCGGCCGCTGCATCGCGAGCGACTGGTCGAGCATCTGTGGCCGGACGCGGACCCGGAAGCGGGGTGGGCCCGGTTGAAGGTTACCGCTCACTTCCTTCGCCAGCGCCTGCGTGAGGCGGGGCTTTCACAGGAAGCCATCGTCACGACCGACGCCTCCTATCTTCTTCGCCGCGATTGCGTCTGGATCGACGCGCTCGCTTTCGAGGATCTCGTGCGGGAGGGGCGGGCCCACCAGGACGCCGGCCGGATCTCCGAGGCGATCAATGCCTATGAAGAGGCACGGAAACTCTACTGCGGCGACTACATGGAGGCGAACCTCTATGCGGATTGGTGCGCCGAGGAGCGCGAGCGCCTTGGCGAGGTCTATCTGGAGCTGCTTTCCGGGCTGGCCGAGCTTCATTTCGCTCGCTCCGAATACGCTGCCGCTGCCCAGACCTGCCAGACCGCCCTCGTTCGCGAGCCCTGTCGCGAGAGCGTCCATCGGCGCCTGATCAGCTGCTTCATCGCCATGCAGCGGGCCGACAGCGCGTTGCGGCAGTTCCATCGCTGCGTCGATATCCTGCGGGCCGAGATGGATGTTGCTCCGGCCCCGGAGACCGTCGCCCTCATTGCTCCGCTCGTTCGCGGCAAGCGCGCTTCAGCCGGCCTCCGCTAGCGCCCTCACTGCGCATCCCCCTCATTCTTCGCCGCCTAAGCGACGGTCCCGCGCCGGCCTTCGCGCCGCGCGAACGCCTGTCCGCGGTCGCCTCCAGCTATTGTTACCCGCCTGTTACCGGCCTGCGTACGGTGCCGGTGAAAGCGAGGAAGGCGGGTCCGGATGGCGGGTCGCTCCGAAGCAAGAGGGTCAGAGACTCCGACATTCGTGGTTCGGCTCTGGCTCGAGGAAGGCCGGCAGAGCGCGCCGTCATGGCGTGGCCGGGTGAAGCACGTGCAGGGAGACCGCCAGGCCTATTTCCGCACGCTCGACGAGCTTCGTTCCTTCGTCGAGCAGGTCAGCGGCGTCGTCGGACCACCGGCCGCGCCGGCCCCGGAGACGGCACGCCATAGCGACGAGGACAAGCCCCAATGACCCCATTCACGCCGGCGCAGGTTCGAGAGCTGCTTCGCGAGGTCGGCTATCCCGGCTTCTCGCGCGACATCGTGTCGGCCGGCTTCGTGCGCGACGTCGTCACCGACGGTCGGGGCGTGGTCGTCCACTTCGCGCCCAACTCGAAGAACGAGGACAAGGTCCGGCAGATGGAACGCGGCATTCGCGATGTCCTGTCGCGTGCCGATGCCGGTGAGGTCCACATCAGGACATCGACGCCGTTCGAGGACGGGATGGCGCTGCGCAAGCCGCAGGACGATGCAGCGCCGCGCCGGCCGATCGAGGCGGACGGCGATTCCGACGCGACGATCGACGCGGCGTTCACCGGCAGCGGCCTGATGAACCCGTTGCAGGCGGAGCTGCGCGAGGACGGCATCGTCGCGGAGCCCGACATGCTGCGTGCCGATCTCACGCGCACCGCGCACGATCCGGCCGCCGGCTTCGCCCAGGAACCGCCAGAACCGTTCGAAGGCCCCGTGGCGCCGGGCACCACCTATGAGGGCGTGCTGCCGGTGTTCCAATGGGACATCGATCCCCATGATCCGGCGGCGGACAGCGCCGAGACCAGCGTCAAGATCGACGACTGGGAGATCCGGGTCTGGTGGCAAATCCATTCCGATGGCGAGCTGATCTACGCATCGCTGCAGGCCATGCGGGACGACTGGGCCGATCATATCGGAGCCGCCCGTCAGCATCCCGTCGGTCGTTCCGCCGCGGTCAACCTGGTCTTCGACAGCAGTCGTCAGGCTGTTCTTGCGATCTACGGCACGGTCCGAGATTTCCGGCCGTTCGTTGAAGCATTCAGGATCGCCTACTTCAGTCTATCCGGCCAGAAGGCGCTGGCCGGCGAGGAGAACGCATCATGAGCGAAGGCGACGGCGCCCGCTGGTTTCGGGTTCTCGACGAGCCCCGCGGCTGGGAAGACTTCTACCGGCGGCGCTGGGCGTACGACAAATCGGTGCGCACCAGCCATAGCGTCAACTGCTCCGGCTCGTGTTCCTGGGAGGTCTTCGTCAAGGATGGGATGATCACCTGGGAATTGCAGAAGACCGACTGGCCGCAGATCAACGACGAAACACCCAATTACGAACCGCGCGGTTGTCAGCGCGGCATCTCCTCATCCTGGTATCCCTACAGCCCGGTCCGGCCGAAATACCCCTATATCCGCGGTGTGCTGCTCGGTTTCTACCGCGCCGAGCGCGAGGCGGGGAAGGACCCGATCGCGGCTTGGGCGGCCATCGTCGAGGACCCGCAGCGGTCGCGCGCCTACCGCAACGCACGCGGCAAGGCCGGCTGGCGCCGCGCCAGCTGGGACGAGGCCACCGAGATCATCGCCGCGGCCAAGCTCTACACGATCAGGAAGTACGGCGCGGACCATCTGGCTGCGTTCTCGCCGATCCCGGCGATGAGCATGGTCAGCTTCACCGCCGGCCACCGCCTCAACAACCTGCTCGGCGGAACGATGCTGAGCTTCTACGAATGGTATCACGATCTCCCCCACATCATGCCGGCGATGTGGGGCGACCAGACCGACGTCCACGAGGCGGCCGACTGGTACCAGAGCGCGTACTGGATCGTGATGGGCTCCAACCTGCCCATGACCCGGACCCCGGACGCGCATTTTGCTTCCGAGCACAAGTACAATGGCGGGAAGATCGTCAACCTCTCTCCCGACTACGCGGATATTACCAAGTTCGCCGACCTGTGGGTTCCCGCCCGCGCCGGCACCGATGCGGCGTTCCTTCTGGCGTGCACCCACGTCATCCTCAAGGAATTCCACGTCGACCGGAAGGCGGACTACTTCCGGCAATATGTCGCCCAGTACACCAACCTTCCGTTCCTGGTCGTGCTCGAAAAGGAGGGCGATCACTACGGAAGCGGCCGCTTCCTGCGGGCGAGTGACATCAAGGAGTTCGCCGGCGAGGAGAACGCGGAGTGGAAGCTCCCGCTGTTCGACAGCGAAGGCAGGCTGAGACTGCCCGGCGGCTCGCTGGGCCATCGCTGGGAAAAGAAGAAGACCGGCCGGTGGAACCTCAAGAACGAGGACTCGGTGACCGGCGAAGCGTTCCAGCCGACCGTCAGCCTGGCAGAGGGCAAGAACGAGGAAGTCCAGGTCGAGATAGCGGACTTCACCCACACCTTCGACACCAGCCTCGGCAAGAGCGAGGGCAAGGGGGTCAAGGCGGTCGCGAAGCTGCGCGGCGTTCCCACCCGCGTCGTGCAGACCGTCGCCGGCCCGGTGCGCGTGACCACCGCATTCGATCTCCTGATGGCCCAGTTCGGCGTGCCGCGCGGGTTCTCCGGCGCCTATCCGGCCGACTATGACGACGCCTCGCAGCCCTTCACGCCCGCGTGGCAGGAGCAGGAAACCGGGGTGGACCGGAACCTTGCGATCCGTGTCGCCCGCGAATGGGCCGACACGGCGGAGAAGACCAGAGGCAAGTGCCTCTTCATCACCGGCTCCGGCGTGCTTCACTGGTACCATGGCGGGCCGCTGATCCAACGCGCCGCCGCGGTCATGGCGGTTCTGACCGGCTGTGTCGGCGTCAATGGCGGCGGTTTCTCCAGCTATGTCGGGACCGAGAAGATCCGGCCTTTCGCCGCGATCGGCACGCTTGGCGGCGCGGCGGACTGGCTCGGTCCGGCGAGGCAGCAGAACTCGACCTCCTATTTCTACTTCCACACCGACCAATGGCGATACGACGGCATGGGGCTCGATCCGCTCTGGGCGCCGCGCGCGAAGGTGTTCCCGAAGAAGGCCAAGCATTCGGCGGACATCAACATGATGGCGGTTCGCAACGGCTGGCTGCCGTTCAACCCGCAATTCGACAAGCGAAACCCGATGGATGTCCTCCGCGAGGCGAGGACGGCCGGCTGCAAGACCGAGGCCGAAATCGGTGCCTGGGTGGCAAAGCAGATCAAGGACGGAAAGCTCGATTTCGCCCTGACCGACGTCGACGCCCCGCAGAACCATCCCAAGGTCCTCGCGATCTGGCGGGCCAATCTGATCGGCACGTCGATGCGCGGCCACGAGTATGCCCTCAAGCATTTCCTCGGGACGCACAACAACGTTCTCGGCGAGGACCGCGCGGAGGGGCTGGTCAAGGAGATCGTCTGGCACAAGGACGCGCCGATCGGCAAGCTGGACCTGGTCTACAACATCAATCTCCGGATGGATTCATCCGCGAACTACTCCGACATCGTGCTGCCGACTGCACATTGGTACGAGAAGTACGATGTGACATGTACCGATCTTCACTCGTTCTTCCACCCGTTCACGCCGGCCCACGATCCGGCGTGGGAAGCCAAGGATGACTGGGAGGCGTTCAAGAAGATCGCCGAGAAGATCAGTGAGCTGGCCAAGGTCCACATGCCGGAGCCGGTCGAGGATCTCGTCCTGACGGCGCTGAACACGGATACGCCGGATGAGATGGCGCAGCCGATGGGCGAGCTGAGGGAATGGCGAAACGGCGAGGCCGAGCCGATCCCCGGCAAGACGTTCCCGAACGTGAAGGTGGTCGAGCGCGACTACACCAAGGTCGCGGACCGGTACACCACGCTCGGCCCCAGGGTCGCCCAGCCGGACGGCTATGGCGCGAAGGGCATTCGCGGCGACCTCAGCGAGGCATGCCACGAGCTGAAGGAAAGCTACCTCGTCGGCGAGAAGAACGGCCTGCCGGCGATGGACAATGCCCGCCAGGTCGCCGAGGTCATCCTTCGTATTTCCCCGGAGAGCGACGGCGAGGTGTCGACGCTTCTCTTCAAGGAACTCGAGAAGCAGACCGGGCTCGAGCTCGCCCATCTCGTCGCGCCGGAACGCGAGGTCAGGCACCACTTCCCCGACCTCATCTCGCAGCCGCGCCGCTCGATCACCTCGCCGCACTGGTCGGCTATCGAAAGCGCGGGGCGGACCTACGCGCCATGGACGATGAACATCGAGACCCTGAAGCCGTGGCACACGCTGACCGGCCGGCAGGAGGTCTACTACGACCACCGGATGTTTCGGGAGCTCGGCGAGGACATGCCGACCTACAAGCCGCCGGTCGACATGGTCAGCATCGGCGACATTTCCAAGGCCGACGTCGCGGCGGCCTCGAAGGCCGGATCAGGTTCGAAAATCTTCCGGTACCTGACCCCGCACGGCAAATGGTCCATTCATTCTATGTTCTGGGACAGCTGGCAGATGCTCAACCTGTCCCGCGGCGGGCAGAATGTCTGGATCAACGACGAGGATGCCAAGGAAATCGACGTTGTCGACAACGACTGGGTCGAGATTTTCAATGAAAATGGCATCTCGGTCGTACGGGCCATTGTGTCCAATACGATCCCCCGCGCCACAGCCATCTTCTATCATTCGTCGGAGCGCCACATAAACGTACCGTTTTCTTCGCTGGCGCGCGAGCGGGGGGTGTCTGACCTGCGCGGCGGCAACAACAACGCACCGACGCGCGTGATGATGAACCCGTCGACCATGGTCGGCGGCTACGCCAACTGGACCTACTGGCTCAACTACCAGGGCCCCAGTCCATCCGAACGCGACATGGCTGTCGTCATCCGCAAGAAGCCGCTGGAGAAAGATGGCCGCAAGGTCATCTATCAAGAGCACGAACTCGCCAAGATTGGAGTCTGACCGATGCGCGTCAAGCAACAGATGGCGATGGTCTTCAACCTCGACAAATGCCTCGGTTGCAATACCTGTACTATTGCCTGCAAGAACGTGTGGACCAACCGCGAAGGCGCGGAATACATGTTCTGGAACAATGTCGAGACCAAGCCGGGCATTGGCTATCCAAAGCAGTGGGAGGATCAGACCAAGTATCGCGGCGGATGGATACAGAACCCGGGCAGCGACAAGCCGAAGCTGAACCAGGCATCGCGGTTCTGGCAGATGATCAACCTGTTCTACAATCCCGTGATGCCGCAGATGGAGGATTATTACGGGAAGGGACCGTTCACCTTCACCTACGAGGATCTGCACTCGCACGAGCCTACCAAATACTCGCAGCCGGTGGCCCGGCCGAAATCGCAGATCACCGGCGAGGAAGACATCTCGATCGACTATGCGGTGAACTGGGAGGACAACGGGGGCGGCACCCACGAGGACGGCACCGGCAGGCACGACGTCAACTTCGCCGACATGACCCCGGCGGCACGGAAGGCTTATCTCAGCTTCCGCGACTCGTTCATGATGTACCTGCCGCGAATCTGCAATCACTGCATCAACCCCGCCTGCGTCGGCTCCTGCCCGTCGGGCGCCGCCTACAAGCGCGAGGAGGACGGCATCGTCCTCATCGACCAGGAGCGGTGCCGCGGCTGGCGGTTCTGCGTTTCCGGCTGTCCCTACAAGAAGACCTATTACAACTGGCGCACCGGCAAGTCCGAGAAGTGCATCCTCTGCTATCCGCGCATCGAGACCGGGCAGGCGCCGGCCTGCTTCCAGGCCTGCCCCGGCCGCATCCGGTATCTCGGCCCGATCCTTTACGATCTCGACCGCGTGGCGCAGGTGGCCAATGCCGACGAGAGCGAGCTGGTCGCCCGCCATCGTGAGATCATCCTCGATCCCAACGATCCCGAGGTGATCGCGGCCGCCCGGGCTGCCGGCGTGACCGAGGCCTGGCTCGACGCCTGCCGCCGGTCGCCGGTCTACAAGATGGTCAAGGAGTGGGAGATCGCCCTGCCGCTGCATCCGGAGTTCCGGACGCTGCCGAGCCTCTTCTACATTCCGCCGGAGAGCCCCGTGGCCACGGCCAGTTCCGGCCGCGAGGGCTACGACATGGCGGGCGGCGCGACCGTGCTGCCGAAGCTCGACGAGTTCCGCATCCCGATCGAATACCTGGCGTCGATGCTGGCGGCCGGCAACACGGCCGAAGTGGAGAAGGCGCTGCGGCGGCAGCTGGCGGTCCGCGCCTTCCGTCGCAACGAGCGCGTCGAGGGCAAGGTCGACGCGGCGGTGCTGAAGGAGGTCGGCCTGACGGAGAAGCAGGCCCGCCACATGCACCGTCTGCTCGCGCTAGCCCACTATCACGAGCGGTTCGTCATCGCCACGACCCACACCGAGGCGACCAGCTCGCGCCCGTTCATCGAACGCGGCTTCGTCGGCTTCAACGAACTCGACGCCGGCAAGAGCCCGAGGCGGCGCACCTCGTTCCACGGGCAGGGCGTCGGCGTGGAGAGTTGACCATGGGCGCCGCAAGTCCTCATCGCACCACCGCGGGGCAACTCGCCGCGCTGTACCGGACGGTTTCGGAGCTGCTGCTCAATCCGTCCGAACGGGACGCCGGCCGCGTCGCGCGACGCCTGGCCGGTCTCGACGGCCCGGCGGCGATGGTCGAGCCCGTCCGCGCCTTCATGGCGGCGCCGCGCTCGACGGACCTCGACGAGTATGTCGCGGTCCTCGAGCTGACGCCGCCATGCCCGCTCTATCTGGGCGCCTACATCCACCAGGAACCGCAATCCTGCCGCGGTGCCGGCGTGTCGGGCCGCAATGGCTACATGCTCGAACTCGCCGGAACTTACCGGCATTTCGGCGTCGAGATCGGCGGCGGCGAGCTGGCCGATTTCCTGCCGGCGATCGTCGAGTTCCTGGCGTACAGCCTCGAGCACAGCGACCGCGACGGCATCGGTCTCAGGCGCCGCTTCGTCGAGAAGCAGGTTCGGCCGGGCCTCGGTCCGATGCGCGAGGCGCTGGCGAAGTACGACTCCCCCTACGCCTTGCTGATCGCCGCGCTCGAGGCGGCGGTCGCCGAGGACATCGCGGTCCATGCCGAGATCCCGATGTGGGCCGAGCCGGCGCGCATCGGCGCGCCGCCTCGGGCACCGATCATTTCCTTTCACTCGCGGGGCCGGCGCGTTGCGGGAGCAGGAGGAGTGGCATGAACACGCTGCTTTGGGCCGTCTTTCCTTACGTCGCCCTTGCCCTGTTCTTCTTCGTTCCGTTCATCCGCATGATCTATCGCCCCTACGGGGTGACCACCCGCGCCAGCGGGATGTTCAACCGCGGAGTACTGGGAACGGCGTCCCTCCTGCTGCACTGGGGCATCATCCTGCTGTTTCTCGGGCACGCGATGGGCCTGGTCGGCGGCGTGGCCGGCTCGGCATTCTGGGTGGATCTGTTCTTCTATGTCGGCGCCGTCGGCGGCGTCATGGCGATCGCCGGGTCGATCATCGCCCTCATCCGCCGCTTCACCGTTCCCGAGGTGCGGGCGCTCAGTCAGTTCGACGATTTCGCGGTCCATTTCTTCCTGATCGCCATCATCGGTCTTGGTCTCTATCAGGCGCTGGTCGACCGGATCTGGGGATCCGCCTTCGCCGGAGCGGCGTGGTTCGCCAGCCTGTGGCGGTTCCAGCCCGAGCCCGAGCTGATGGCCGGCGCGGGGCTGCTCACGCAGATTCACGTGCTGCTCGGGCTACTGTTCGCGGCGTATTTCCCGTTCACCAAACTGATCCACGTCTGGACCTACCCGATCAATTTCGCGGTGCGGCCATACCAGTCGATGCGCACCGCCGCCGACAAGTTCCGCCGGCGTTGGGAGTTCGGTCTGCGGAGCGACAAGTCCTTTCTGACCTATCTGGCGGCGGGCTCCATCATCGTCCTGCTCGCCATAGCCTTCCTGATCGGTCAGCCCACCAGGGACGGGTTCGATGTCGCGGTCGCGGAGGTCGACGGCGGGGCACAGGTGGCCGCGCGCTCCGACCAGGTCGGCTACGCGCTCTACGTCAGCCAGTGCGCCCGCTGCCACGGCATCGACGCCGACGGCAATGGCGCGGGCCGCAATTCGCCGACCTTCGCAACGCTCCCTCGCGACCTGACGGCCGGCCTCTACCGGTTCGTCTCGACGCAGAGCGGCATCGCGAGCGACGCCGACCTTCGCCACGTCATCGTCAACGGACTTCCCGTCGGGGGAATGCCGGGCTTCGCCGCGCTGAGCGACGCCCAGGTCGACAGCCTCGTTGCGTATCTCGACTTCGTCTGGGTCGATCGCCCGGAAGCCGGGCCGGCGGTGAACATCACGCCGCAACCGGCCTTTACTACCGCGATGCGCAGCCAGGGCCGCGAGCTCTACGCGGCCAATTGCTCAGCGTGCCACGGGCAAACGGGCGCCGGCGACGGACCGGCAGGCGCCTTCATCGAGGACTATCCGGGCCATCTCCTGCCTCCGGCGAATCTCGCCGCGGGGGCGATCAAGGCGGGGGCCGATCCGGTCCAGCTCTACAACCGCATAGCGGCGGGGATACCCAACGGAAATGCCCCGCTGATGCCGGCCTACGGGTATCTCGCCCCGGAGGAGATCTGGGCGCTGGTTGCCTATCTGCGCCGCGAGATCCTGCCCGATTCGCTCGTCCTGGCGCGATGACGCTCGGGCGACGTCAACCAGGTCTTCGCCAAACGCACGAGACAACCGAATGGACGCCGAATCCGACGCGCTGCGGGGGGTCAACAGGGGAGACCAGTATCGGGCCCTTGGCCTCTCCACCTTCGCGTTCACCGTCTGCTTCGCGGTCTGGACGATCTTCTCGATCATCGGCGTGAGGATCAAACAGGAACTGGGTCTCTCCGAGACCCAGTTCGGCATTCTCGTGGCAACGCCGGTCCTGACCGGTTCGCTGATCCGAATCCTCCTCGGCGTGTGGACCGAGCAGATCGGGGCCAGGATCCTGTTCCCCATCCAGATGCTCGCGACGGCCGTCGCCTGCTTCCTGCTGTCCTACGTCACGACATACGAATGGTTCCTCGTCGCCGCGCTCGGCGTGGGCCTGGCCGGCGGAGCGTTCATTGTCGGCGTCACCTACGTGTCGCACTGGTTTCCGAAGTCGCGGCAGGGAACGGCGCTTGGCATCTTCGGCGTTGGCAATGTCGGATCGGCGGTCACCAATTTCGGCGCCCCGTTCCTCGTGGCGGCGCTCGGCTGGCAGCAGACGACCCGCGTCTACGCGATCGTCCTTGCCGTCACGGCGGTGCTGTTCTTCATCTTCGCCAAAGAGGACCCGCTGCATGTCGCGCGGCGGCGGAGCGGCAAGCGGGTCAGCGCGCTGTCCCAGCTCGAACCGCTTCGCAAGCTGCAGGTCTGGCGCTTCGCCACATACTACTTCTTCGTGTTCGGGGCATTCGTTGCCCTCGCAAGCTGGCTGCCCCGCTACTATGTCGGCGTCTACGGGCTGGAGCTCGCCGCCGCCGGCGGGTTCGCCGCGATGTATTCGCTGCCGGGCTCGGTGTTCCGGGCGTTGGGCGGGTGGATGTCGGACCGCTGGGGCGCGCGGTTCGTCATGTACCTCACCTTCATCGTCTCGTTGGTGTGCCTCTTCATACTGAGCTACCCCGAAACCAGCTACACCGTCAGCGGGATTAGGGGGCCGATCGAGTTTTCCTTCGGTACCAGCCTGCCTCTCTTCGTGGTCCTTACCGTCGTCCTCGGCTTCGTGATGTCGCTGGGAAAGGCCGCGGTCTACAAGCACATCCCGGTCTACTACCCGCACCATGTCGGCTCGGTCGGCGGCCTCGTCGGAATGATCGGCGGCCTCGGCGGGTTCGTCCTGCCGATCGCGTTCGGGGCTCTCAACGACCTCACGGGCGTGTGGACGAGCTGCTTCATGATCCTCTTCGCCCTGGTTGCGGTATCGACGGTCTGGATGAACGTCGCGATCCGCAGAGCGGAGAACCGGCGCCACCCGCAGCTCGCCGCAGAAAAGACCCGGCTCAGCGACCTTCCCGAGCAGCCCTATCCCGCGCCCGGCGGCTCCACCGCGACCGGTCGCGCCGCGAACGACGCAGGTGCGCGGGCCGAACCCGCCAAGACGATCCCCCGACCCAACAACGAGCCTTCTTCGGTGTAGCTCAAGGAGCACCCACATGGCGTCCCGCATCCTGACCGATTGGAGACCGGAAGACCCTCAGTTCTGGCGGGAGAAGGGGCGCGCGATCGCCGCGCGTAATTTGTGGATCTCGATCCCGAGCCTCCTGCTTTCCTTCGCGGTGTGGATGGTCTGGTCGGTGGTCGTCGCCAAGCTGCCCCTGATCGGCTTCGAGTACGATACCGACCAGCTGTTCTGGCTGGCCGCGCTCCCGGGCCTTTCGGGACCGACCGCGCGGATGTTCTACTCCTTCATGGTGCCGATCTTCGGCGGCCGGCTGTGGACCACCCTTGCAACCGCGTCGCTCCTGATCCCCGCCATCGGCATCGGTTTCGCCGTGCAGAGCCCCGATACGCCCTACTGGGTCTTCATGGTGCTGGCTCTGCTCTGCGGGTTCGGCGGCGGCAATTTCGCCTCGTCGATGGCGAACATCTCGTTCTTCTTTCCCAAATCCCAGAAGGGCAACGCGCTCGCCCTCAATGCCGGGCTCGGCAATCTCGGCGTCTCGGTGATGCAGTTCGCCGTGCCGATCGTGATCACCCTCGGCGTGTTCGGGACCATCGGCGGCGAGGCGCAGTCCTATGTTCAGGACGGCGTCGAGAAGCAGATATGGCTGCAGAACGCCGGGTTCATCTGGGTGCCGTTCATCGTGCTGTCCACGCTGGCCGCGTGGTTCGGGATGAACGACATCGCATCCGCTTCCGCATCGTTCAGGGAACAGTCGGTCATCTTCAGGCGCAAGCACAACTACGTCATGAGCTGGCTCTATACCGGCACGTTCGGCTCGTTCATCGGCTATTCGGCCGGCTTCCCGCTGCTGATGCAGACCCAGTTTCCGGAAGTGAACTCGCTGCAATACGCCTTCCTTGCTCCGTTGATCGGCGCGGCGTCACGCGCGGGAACAGGATGGATCTCCGACAGATATGGCGGCGGCCGCGTCACGTTCTGGACGTTCGTGGCGATGATTCCGGCGGTCGGCGGAGTCCTCCTGTTCAGCTCGATGGGCTCGTTCTGGGGCTTCTTCGCCATGTTCATGGTGCTGTTCTTCCTGACGGGGGTTGGCAATGCTTCAACGTTCCAGATGATCCCCGCGATCATGAACAAGGACGTCCACCGGCGCCTCCCCACCGCCGATGCCGCGGCGCGGACACGGCAGGCGGAACGGGAATCGGCCGCGATCATCGGTTTCACATCGGCGATCGCTGCCTATGGCGCGTTCTTCATTCCCCGTGCCTTCGGCACCTCGATCTCCCTGACCGGGGGACCGGAGGCGGCGCTGTTCGTCTTCATGGGGTTCTACGTATCCTGCGCGCTGGTGACATACGCGTTCTATACGCGGCGAGGAGGAGTCCTCTACGACATCGAGCATCGTGCCGGGTCTCCGGTCGCCGTCGCGGCCGGGGCGACACGACCGCGCCGCTAGCAGGGATCCGGGGTCTGGCCGTGGAGATGTTGGGTGTCGTCGGATGGAAGAACAGCGGCAAGACGACGCTGATAACCAGGCTGATTCCGGCCCTCGGGGCGCGCGGCATCTCGGTTTCGACCATCAAGCACGTTCACCACGCGATCGATCTCGACGAGCCGGGCAAGGACACCTTCCGGCACCGCGAGGCCGGTGCGGTGGATGTCGTGATGTACTCGGAAGCGCGCTGGGCGCTCCTTCACGAGCGGCGGAGCGAGCTCGATCCGGCGGCCGAGCTCGCCGAACTGGTGCGCCGGATGTCGCCCGTGGATCTGATCCTGGTCGAGGGTTTCAAGAAGGTCGCCATGCGCAGGATCGAGATCAGGTGGGGAGACGCAGCGCCGCTGACCGGCGACCGCGGCGCGGAGACCCTCGCGGTGGTGACGGACGGGAGTCCCGATCCCGATCTGCCCTCCTTTCGCCGTGATGAAATCGAGGGGCTGGCGGACTTCATCGCGGATACTCTGAACATCGACCTGCTGAAGTGGTGACGTGGCTTGGCGCGACAGATCGAAAAGGCCGGTGAGAATCGCGTCGCCGGCGTCGTGCTCGCCGGCGGTGAGGGCAAGCGCATCGGCGGCGGCAAGCCGTTCCGCGCCCTCCTTGGCCGACCGTTGATCGGGCATGTGATCGATCGCATCTCCCCGCAAGTCGACAAGCTGTGGCTGAGCGCGCGACAGGGCAGCGACCAGCTTGCCCGGTTCGGACTCCCGGTCGTCGAGGACTCCTTCTCGCCGCTGGGTCGTGGTCCGCTCGCAGGCATCGTGTCTGCAATGGACGCCGCCGCCGGCGAAGGCTTCGACGCGTTGGCGGTCTTTCCCTGCGATGTCCCGTTCCTTCCCGGCGGGTTGGTCGGGTGGCTGGCCGGCCTCCTCGATCGGCTCGACGCGCCGGGTGTGGTGGTATCGTCGGCCGGGCGGCTTCACCCCACGATCGGCCTTTGGCGGGTCGAGGCGCGCCGGGTGCTGGGCGAGGCGCTGCGCGACGGGCACTACAGGCTGAAGGCCGTGTTCGACGCGGCGGGAGCCATCGCGATCGACTGCGCCGAGGGCGAGATTGGCCCCGATTGCCTGTTCAACGTCAACACCGTGGCTGACCTGTCAGCCGCCGAACTTCTTGGTCGCGACAACAAGAGGAGCTGCCTGCAATGACGGAAGATGATCGCAAGGAATCCGCGCGTGGCGAAGCCGCGCTGCCGGGCGCGGCGAGAAGGATCGCCGACGGCTACCCGGACGTGTGGGCGGCGTTCACGAATCTCGGCAAGGCCTGCAGCGGCGCCGGATCGATCGATCCGAGGACGCATCGCCTGGTCAAGCTGGCGCTGGCGATCGGGGCAGGGCTCGAGGGTGCGGTCCATTCCCACGCGCGTCGCGCAATGGCCGAGGGGATCGCAATCGACGAGCTGAGGCATGTTGCGCTGCTGGCCATGCCCACGCTCGGCTTTTCCTCGGCACTGCGGGCCCTGACCTGGATCGACGATCTGTCGTCAGCGGTCGACGGCTGACGGCACGTCTCCAAACAGGACTCCCATGTTCAACCCGATTGCCGACCTTCGCCGCACCGAGCCGCTCATGGACCGGTTCGGGCGGCGGATAAGCTACCTTCGCGTCTCCGTTACGGATCGGTGCGACTTCCGCTGCCTGTATTGCATGCCGCAGGCAATGGCATTCCTTCCCAAGCGCGACCTGCTCACCCTGGAGGAGCTCGACAGGCTCGCAACCGCATTCGTCAGGCGAGGGGTTCGCCGCTTGCGGATCACCGGCGGCGAGCCGCTGGTGCGCCGCAACGTCATGGCGTTGTTCCGGTCGCTATCCCGTCACCTCCGATCGGGAATGCTCGACGAGCTCACCCTGACGACAAACGGGTCGCAGCTCGAGCGCTTCGCCGCCGAACTCGCCGATTGCGGTGTTCGAAGGATCAACGTGTCGCTGGACACGCGCGACACGGGCAAGTTCCGGTCCCTGACGAGAGGCGGCGAGCTGACCGACGTCCTTGCCGGCATCGACGCCGCTCGACGGGCGGGGCTCTCCGTCAAGATCAACACGGTGGCGCTTCAGGGGATCAACGAGGACGAGATCGAGTCGCTGATCGCCTGGTCCCATGGTGAAGGATTTGGGATCACCCTGATCGAGGTGATGCCGCTCGGCGATGTCGGCTGCAATCGAACGGCCCACTTCCTTCCCCTGTCCACCGTCAGACAACGTCTGGCGCGGCATTTGACCCTGGTCGACCTGCCCGACCGCACCGGAGGGCCCGCGCGATATGTCCAGGTCGTCGAGACCGGCGGGCGGCTCGGCTTCATCACGCCGCTCACCCACAATTTCTGTGAAGGCTGCAACCGCGTGAGGGTCACCTGCGACGGGGTTCTGTTCACCTGCCTCGGCCAGGCGGATTCCACGGACCTGCGCGCAGTCCTGCGTTCCTCTCCTGAGGATTCGGCGCTCCATGCGGCGATCGATCTGGCGATCGCTTCAAAGCCGAAAGGACACGACTTCGTCGTCGATCGCCTCAGGGACGGGCCGGCTCTGCCCCGGCATATGAGCGCCACCGGTGGCTGACATGCCCGGAGCAGGAGTCACGCGGCAGCAACCGCCCATCAATTCCAGCGAGGGTCATCGCCGCGAAAGGGTCACGCTCCTGGTGCGGGCGGCCACGCGAAGGGTCGACGCAGCCGCTTCCCCCGCTGACGCGATCTCATCGAAGAGCAGAGCCATTTCATTATACACCGACCAATCGGCCTCGTGCTCGTTGAGTTCATCCAACTCGGCCAGAAAGGCAATTCTGGCGATGATCTGGTCCTTGTGCTCGCCTGCTATGGCAAGCGCCTTGCGGGTCTCCCGGGTTCGTTCAAGCGCCGCGAACCTCGTCAGCGCGCGCTTCAGCGTGCTTTCGCAGTCGCAATCCAGGCGAATTGCGGACATCACGCGCTCGAATCGCGCGACGAGATCCGTCACCCCGAAGGCCTCAGCCGACACGGGCATGATCTGTTTCTCCTGATGAACATGACAGCTGCCAGCATACGCTTTCGGGCCGTGCCGATGTTGCGCTGCGGCAAACCACCGGTCTGCTGCCCGGCTCATTCTTGAAAATGCAGGACGCGATGGCCGTTCGCGCCGGGCGTGGCGATCGCAAACGGTCCGGCACGGATCAACGAAGCTCGGAGACGCACGATGTCGGCACCGACACTGACCATCCTCTATTTCTCGTCGGTCCGGGAACGGCTCGGAATCGCCGGAGAGTGCATCGACCTGCCCGACACCGTCAGCACGCTGGGCGAGCTCGTCGAATGGCTGCGTCTGCGCAGCGCGAGGCACGAACTGGCGCTGGATGAGGGACTGCGAGTCCGGGCCGCCGTCGATCAGGTCCATGCAAGCCCTGAAGCACCCGTCAGGAGCGCTCGCGAAATCGCCTTCTTTCCAATGATGACCGGAGGTTAGGTGTTGCAGTCCTCCAGAGGTTCCGGCGGACCGGTCACCCGACCCAGGAATGGCCCGGCCGTCCGGCAAGGAAGCCATTGGCGAAAGTTGCGTCCGGGGCCACGGCCCTGAGTCGAACGATCCCTTCGTCCCCGGACATGTCTTCGTCAGCAACGCGCCGGAAAATCCTGGCGACCTGCACCATGTCGCAGCTGTGGGGAGCAAGGCGCAGCCGGGTCACACCCGCTCGCCTCAGATCCCCGATTGCGCCCAGAAGGTTCAACCAGGTGAAGGAAAGAACCTGATTGCCGTTGACCACCAGAAACGGAACGTCGTCGCGTGTTTCAAGGAGCAGGCCATCCGGCTCACGGTCGCAGACGAACTGGCATCCGTCCCTGGTCTTGCCGTGGGCGCGCGCGTGGTAGCATCGACCGGAAACCGCGAGTGACATCCGTCCGAAGGACTGGACCTCCACCGTGGCACCCGAGGCGCGCGCCGCGGTGCAGATGCGCCGGATGACGTCCGCCGGGATCTCGGCCGGCAGGCAGACATTGTCGGCTCCCTGCCGTACCAGCACCTCCAGCGTTCGTTCATTGTAGACGTTGAGGAAAGGCCCGATGTGATGGCGCCGGCCGCGAAGGTGGAACAGCGCGGCGACGTCGTTGGCCTCGACCAGTTCGCCGGGATTGCTGCACAACTGCGCGACGATCGCCCGGTCGCCCGGAAGGAACACGGTCGCCAATGTCGAGCGGATCACGCGCTTCCCCGCCGTCGCGAGCCGGTTGACCACTGGCGGATAGAGTTTCTCGGTGAAGATGCTCCGCTTTGAGCAGACGACCTCGCCGACATAGACGTCCGCAACCGGTGCTTCGTCAGCGATCCTGAAATAGAAATCCCGCCACGCCGTCGGGCTCCAATTGAACGCCAGCGGCCCGAGGGTAAGCGCGATGGACTCGGATGGCTCTACCGCCATCTCTTGCCGCCGAAAGCGCCGTGCGTTTCGCGACCGGCCTCCGCCACATGGTCGAGTACCGGGTGCGGGAGGTCGGTCGAGCCGACGGAATCGAGCACCGAACGAAACGCCGAGACGACTTCCTGAACATAGGCCTGGCTTCGCTGCCTTCCCTCGATCTTGAAGGCCCGCGCGCCGGCGGCGATCAGCTCGCCCAGGAGACCGATGAGATTGAGCGTCCGGGGTTCCTCAAAGGCGTAATAGGGCGTCCGGCCGCCGGCGCCGGAATAGCTCCCCTTGCAGATCGTCGGGTACCCGGCGCGCTCTCCTGAAGCGAGGCGATCCACCAGGAACGGTCCGACCCGGGCGGCGGTTGTGCCGTCGGCCTCCTGCTCGAAGCGGACATCGCAGGCGGCAGAGCAAATCCCGTCCATGTTGGTGGAGGTTCCGGTCGCGTAGCTGTTCAGGCTGCAGCGTCCTTCGGCCATCATTCCGATGTTGCCGAAGACGAACACCTCCACCTCGCATGCGACGGCCGTACAGATGCCCCCGATCTCGGCAGTGGTCAGCAGCCGGGGGAGTATGACGCGGCTTATGGCGTACGCGTCGCAGTAGTAGCCTATTGCCTCGACCGATGAGGCGCCGGCCTGGACCGAAAGATGACGCCGGAGCGCCGGATAGGTTTCGGCCGCGTAGTCGGTGACGCCGATGTCGGCGACCACGACCGCGTCGACGCCGGCGCGATGGGCGATGTCGATTGCTTCGCGCCACTGGTCGAACCGGCCTGCCGCAGGGAAGGTGTTGACCGCCAGAAACACTCTGACGCCTCGGCGATGGCTGAATTCCACCGCCTCTCCCAGCTCGTCCGGCGTGAAATTGAGGCCCGGGAAGTTCCTGGCGTTGGTGGCGTTGCGGAGCCCGCAATAGACCGCATTGGCGCCGGCGGCGACGGCAGAACGAAGGGCAGCGGGAGTCCCGGCGGGACAGACCAGCTCGGGTGCCGGGAAGTGCAGCTCAGTCATGGTCGCGGCCGGTACGGTCCGCGCGCCACGGGCGCAGCACAAGCGACGCGAGGCCATGGAGGAGACCGAACGTGCCCAGTGCGTCTTCCACGACGTCGCCGCGATAAGCGTCCAGCGCGTTCCGCAGCGAGACGGCGGCTTCAACCTCCCCCTCGACCAGCACGTCGCGCCGGAAGAACGCCGCGTCGCCGTCGAGCACGCCCTCCAGCAGCCCGAGCAGGGTTCCGAAGGTCGCCCGGATCCTCACATCGTGGGGCGGAACCCTGGCGCGCCGGTGCGCCACCAGAATCGTACACCGCGAATCGGCGACCAGGAGGAGGAACAACGGAAGATCAGTGGGGTCGATCAGGACCCGCTTGCCCGAGTGCTCGCCAAGCCTTTCGAAGAATTCCGGCTGCGATCGGGAAGCCCGGCTGGCGATTCGCCTCAGGACCATCTGGATCGGACCGAGCGGCATCGCTTCAAGAAGAAGACCGGCGAGACGCGGCACCGATGCCGCGTTCCGGGCGTCTCGATCGGGAGCCTTCCTGTCGACGGACCTGCTCTCGTCAGTCTTCGTGATCGCAGCGGTCTGCATGCGCCATCTCCGGTGAGCTGCCACCGGAGGGCGAGCCAGCCATCCGACTATCGTGACCGCCGGCGCCCGTCTTTGTCGCGGAGCAAAGACCATCAACCGACGCGCCGGCTAGGATGCTGCCGGCTTTGCTCGGGCGTACGAGGCGGCATCGTCGGGCCACCGGCGTACGAAGCTGGGACTGACGGCAAGGAGACCGACGTGCGTCTCAGCGCCTTCACATACTACGCGGACTACGTCGTCTTCCCGACCGGAGCCGTGGCGCTGTCGGCGGCCGGCGCGGTGTCGGTTTCGCGTGCAGACCTTCCCTATTGGGGTCTGGCGCTCCTCGGCGGCATGATCCTGTGGCCGCTGCTGGAATACGTCCTGCATCGCTGGGTGTTCCATCGCCTGGCGCCAATACGGCAAATGCACGAAGCGCATCACCAGAAGAGCACGGCCCTCATCGGGACGCGCTGGTGGATCAGTCTGCCGCTCGTTGCCGTCCTGGCGCTGCTGCCGGCGAGCCTGATCATGGGCTTCGGCACCGCCGCGGGTTTCACCTCCGGGCTGATGCTCGGATACACTGGCTACATGCTGGTGCATCACGGGGTCCATCACTGGTCGAGCAAGTCCGGCACGTTCTTCGACCGGTTGAAGCGGCGACATGTGCTCCATCACCGGTTCGATGCCCGCGGCGACTATGACCAAGGCAATTACGGCGTGGTCACGGGGTTCTGGGACAGGGTCTTCGGGACCGATCTCGGGATGGGTCCGATTGCCGTTCGGCGGGCGAGGGGGGATTCACAAGATGCCGCGGGGGGCGGCTAGGCCTCCCGCGACGCCGGCCCGCAAGAGATCACAAGAGCGCTGGACCCGCTCGCCGAAACATTGTCGCTCCAGCGATGGCCACCGCGCCGCGGCATCAAGGCACATTGCCCCGGCGCACACAGGGGCGGACGCTCCCGGCGGAATGGCAATTTCGCTCAGAGTGGGCCAAGCATATCGCGACGCGGGCGCGCAAGCAGTGCTGCGGCGGCCGGCAGGGTCGGGCGTTGCCGTCGATTGCGACCGATGCGGCATCAGGCCCCGGAGCATCTGCGCCAACGCCGTGGGCAACGAGTGGGATGCGTTCGTCGCGCTGGCACGGCCACGCTCGTACGCTGCCCGGTCGCCGCTGTTTATGGAAGGAGACCCGGCCGATACCGTCTTCAACGTGACGGCGGGCGTGGTTCGAATGTTCCGCCTTTCTCGCGGCGGCCAATACCAGATCGTCGGGTTCGCGCTTGCGGGCGACGTCATCGGCTCGACCGAGGGCGCAAATCACACCTTCAGCGCTGACGCCGCGGGCCGGGTGAGCGTTTGCAGTTTCAGCGCGCGCAGCTTCTGGGCCTTTGTCGATCGGCACCCTTCATTGCTGCGCGGCCTCTACCTTGCCGCGGTCAGGCGCATCGATCTCGCGCACGACCAGATGGCGATGATGGGCGCCGAGTCCGCCCGACAGAAGCTGGCGCAGTTTCTGCTGGCGCTGGAGCGGCGGAGTCGGCCTTTGTCCCGTGCAGGGATGGTCGTTCCGTTGCCCATGACGCGGCGCGACATCGGCAACTACCTTGACCTGAGCCTGTGGACGGTGAGCCGTCTCCTCAACCGGTTTGCCCGCCAGGGCCTCATCGAGATCGCGCCGCGCGGGGTCAGGATCCTGCGCCCGGCAGCTCTCGACGCGATCGTCAATGAGATCGCCTCGCCCTGAACTGCTCGTGCGCCTCGCCGAGCCGGCGATAGGGCGTGGGCCGAGAACTTCATGATGCAGCTGATGGTCGGCGATCTCGACCAGTGGTGGCGGCACATCGAAGCACTCGACCTCCCGGCCGCCTTCGGCGTCGCCACCCCGAAGCCGCCGACGCTGCAGCCCTGGGGCCTCCGCATCCGCCGCGCGGGCCAGGAAGAGCCTCACTTCGTTGTCTGCCCACTCGGACAGCTGGAAGATGCGAGCTGTGCGAGAACCTCCTTTCCTCGCCAAGTCGTCGAGCGCCTCGTCGAAATTCCCGAAGGTTGAATCGAAGTGCTCCTGACGGGTGGTCGGGACGATAGGGCATCGGAGCTCCTGCAGCGAACTCGAAAGCGCTGTCATCCCGGCTAGCCATCCGCGCCCCGGTGACGCAATCTCGCATTCCGCCCTGTCGCTGCAAATCCGTGGAAGATGCCATGCTGCCGTCCCGCTCTCCCGCGGTCCTTGCCTGTCTTGCCGGCCTCGCGCTCCTCGGTCCGGTCGTGGCGGGCGCCGCGGCGCCCGCCAGCCCCGAGGCCGCCGCGTTCCGTACCGCGGCCGCGGCCGAATGTACTGCGATCCTCAATCAGCGCGACGCGACTGCGTTCCTCACCGCGCGGGGGGCGGCGCTCGACCTCCTCTACCGCGCCGTGACCAACCAGGGGCCGCCGCCGGCAGACGAGGTGCCGGGCATCCTTGCCGCGCTCGACGCCGGCATCCTCATGCTCGACGCCGCCCGCGACCGGCTGGCGGGGATCGCCGCGCCCGACGGACCCGACGCGGCGGCCTGGGTGGAGATCCTCGCGGGGGGCGCGGCCGCCGCGGAACCATACCGGACCAGGCGGGACGCGCTCGCCGCCGAGACGTGGGACGCGGCGCGGATCCGCGCCTCTGTCGTGGTAGTTTCGCCCGGCTTCGAGGAAGCGCTGTCGCAGCTTGGCTTCGAGCGGCGCGATTGCGCTGTCGTCTTCTCCGCTGCCGGCGTGGTGCCGGGTCACACCGGCTTCCTAGCGGCGGCAGCATCAGCCTGCGCGGCCATCGTGGAGCGCCGGCTCGCGGGCGGTTACGACACCGCGTCCGCGACGGTGCTCGCCGGCGTGACGCGGTCCTTCCGCGGTGAGCCGGTGGCGTCCGACAACCTCGTCGCGGCGGTCGCGGCGATGCTGGCCGAATGGCGCGCGACAGAGGCCGATTTCGCGCGCGTGCCCGTGGACGACGTCACCGACGCCGCTGAATGGCAGCTGATGCTGCAAGCGGCGCGCGACCGGATAGCGGGGTTCGAGCTGCGCGCCGAGGCCCTCGCTTCGGGCGATACCGCACGGATCACGGCGGCCTTCGCACGCGGCGTAGCCTTCCGTGTAGTGGGTGGCGCCGATCTCGCGAGCCTCGGCCTCGAGGATCGAGACTGCCGAGCGCTGACCTTTTAGGGATACCCGTTTCGGGAAGTGTAGGATCGAACTCCGCCGGCGCTCCGTCCCGTTGGCCACGGCCGGGTCGCGATCAGATTTTCGTCCTCCGCCCACAAGCGCCAACTCAGCGAACTCGTCGGCACGATGACCGCAGGTCGTCGAGGAAGTCTGCGCCGGAGTGAAACTGCTGGGCGCGATCGAAACGAACTCGCTCGTCGCCCGGGACCCGTTACGGTTGTCAGATGGGGATCAGAGGAATTCGGACCGCCACCGGCGCGTGGCGAGTGCCTCGCGATTTGAAGATCGCGCGCCGCCCAGCGACCTGCCGCCCGCCGTGCGGATAGCCAACACCTGCTACGATCGATGGTCCCACACTCAGCTTCTCCCAGCCGCCTTGCGCGACGACATTGATCACCTCGCCGGCCACTTCTACGGACAGGGCGAGTTCGTCATCACGTTTCTACACTTGGTCCCCTGGCGAGAACTCGAAGGCACTCCGAACAAGGGGCACGCGGCCGTCGCCGATCTCCTCGTCAGCCGCGGCGTCCCCAGGAGGGCCTGAATCGCAGGTGGGAGAGAATCCCAGTCACTCGAAATGTCTAAACGTATCGGGGGTTTGCAGGAAGTACCGCGCGAGGCCAAAAGACCTTATGGCATAGGTACTTAGGAGTGGCGGAGGGGAAGGGATTCGAACCCTTGATACGGTTCCCCGTATACACACTTTCCAGGCGTGCGCCTTCGACCACTCGGCCACCCCTCCGCAGGGGTCCCTGAAGGAACGGCGCGGCACTATAGTCGGGAACGCTGCGGCGGCAAGGTTGGTCCGGTCGCGCCGCGCGCATGGCGGCGCCGCCTTCGCATGCTTACATATGCGCCGGCTTCCCCATCGCCAGAACGGAGATCGCTCATGGGTCTGTTCGACCGTCTGACGCGCAAGATCGCCATGCCTGCCGCGGACGAGGCGCTGTCCGGCCGGCCGGATCCGATTCCGACCGAGGCCGCGCATTTCGTGAACGGCCGCACGCTGGCCGGGCCCTATCCGGAGGGGCTCGAGACGGCGGTGTTCGGCCTCGGCTGCTTCTGGGGCGCGGAGCGGGTGTTCTGGCAGCTGGACGGGGTCTGGATCACGGCGGTGGGCTATGCCGGCGGCTACACGCCCAACCCGACCTATGAGGAGGTCTGCAGCGGGCGAACCGGGCATACCGAGGTTGTGCTCGTCGTCTACGACCCGAAGATCATCGGCTTTGACGCGCTGCTGAAGGCGTTCTTCGAGGCGCATGACCCGACGCAGGGCATGCGCCAGGGCAACGACGTCGGCACGCAGTACCGCAGCGCGATCTACACGACCACCCCGGCGCAGCGCGCCGCCGCGCTGACGGCGAAGGAGGCGTACGACGCGGCGCTCACCGCCCGCGGCTATCCGCCGGTCACCACCGAGATCGCCGACGCCGGGCCGTTCTACTTCGCCGAGGGCTACCATCAGCAGTATCTCGCCAGGAACCCGGACGGCTATTGCGGATTGGGCGGGACCGGGGTCACATGCCCGCTGCCGGCGGCGGTGGGTGCGTAACGCGGCGAGGGGACGGCGCTTGGGTTTCAGGCTGAAGCGGCACGAACGCGTGGCGCCGGGGCTGATCCGGCTGCTCGACCGCGACCTCCAGCGCGCCGGCCGCGCCCTCGGCGGCAGCCCGGTCGGCCTTGACGCCCGGGTCCACAAGGTCCGCCGGCGCCTGAAGCGCGACCGGTCACTGCTGCGGGTGTTCGAGCCCGCCGCGCCCGAGCTCGCCCGCGCGATCCGCCGCGGCCTTCGCGATGCCGGCCGGGCGCTGGCGAAGCTGCGCGAGCGCACCGCACTCCAGGCCGCCGCCTCGGCGCTCCGCGTCGAGCTCGACGCGCGGGGGAGGGCGGCGCTGGAGGCGGCGCTGACGCCGCGAAGCGCGGACGAGACCCGCTCGCTGCAGCCGCTGCAGGAGGCCGCCGGCCTGATCCGCACCGCGCGGACCAGCGCCAGGCTTCTGCCCCGGAAAGGCGGCCGGAAGCTCCTCGACGACGCCCTTGCGCGCGCGCATCGGAAGGCCCGCAAGGGACACCGGCACGCGGCGAAATCGCTCGCCACGGCCGACCTTCACGAGTGGCGGAAGGAGCTGAAGGATCTGCTCCATCTCATCAAGCTGAGCGGCGACCGCGTCGCCGCGGGCAACGCCACCGCAAAGCGCGCCGGGGCGGCCGAGCGGATCCTCGGCGACGATCACGACCTCGCCGCGCTCGGCGACCGTGTGATCCGCTTCGCCCGCGACCGCTCGGGCCGCGCCAAGGGGGCCGCCACGATCGACGCGCGGCGCCGCCGCCTGCAGAAGGCGGCGTTCAAACTCGGCAAGAAGATCGACAAGGCAAAGGCGCCGCGGCTGCGCGAGCGCTAGGACTTGGTCTCGGCTGACTCGCCACTCCTCGTCACCCCGGCGAAGGCCGGGGTCCAGAATCACACGAAAGCCGATGCGTGTGGCTCTGGATTCCGGCTTCCGCCGGAATGACGAAAGGGGAAGGCCACCGACGGCAATCTCGATAGTGCGTCGATGACGAGGCGTCAGCTCGCCCGTGCCATGACGCGGGTGCGCTTCAGAGCGTCGAGGAAGCTCTGGCACCACAGCGTCACGTCGAACTCGGTGATCCGGTCGAACATCGGCTTCCATCGCGCCTGCCGCTCGTCGAGCGGCATGTCGAGCGCGCGGGCGATCGCGGTCGCGATGTCCTCGATGTCGTAGGGATTGACGAGGAGCGCGCCGTCGAGCTCGCGCGCGGCGCCGGCGAAGCGCGACAGCACCAGGACACCGGGGTCGTCCGGCTCCTGCGAGGCGATGTATTCCTTGGCGACGAGGTTCATGCCGTCGCGCAGCGGCGTCACCAGCGCGGCGCGGGCGATGCGGTAGAGGCCGGCGAGCGCCGCGCGCTTGATGGTGCGGTTGATGTAGCGGATCGGCGTCCAGTCGAGGTCGCCATGGGCGGCGTTCACCCGGCCGGCGAGCTCGGCGATCTCCTTCTGCATGTCGGCATATTCCGGCACCTCGGAGCGCGATTTCGGCGTGATCTGGAGGTAGACCACCTTGCCGCGGCTCGCCGGATTGTTCTCGATGTAGCGCGAATAGGCTTCGAGCCGCTCGCCGAGGCCCTTGGAATAGTCGAGCCGGTCGACGCCGATGACAAGCTGCTGGCCTTCCAGCGAGCGCGCGGTGCGCTGCACCACCTGGTTCTTCTCGTAGTCAGCGGCAAGCTTGGCGAATTCCGACGTCTCGATCCCGATCGGGAAGACGCCCATCACGAAGAGCCGGCCATAGGCGTCGAACACCTGGTCGCCGACGCGGTTGCCGAGCCCCTCGCGGATGAGGCACGCGGCGAAATTCTCGGCGTCGAACTCGGTCTGGAAGCCGACGAGGTCGTAGCTCGACAGCGCGCGCACGATCGTCTGGTGCGGCGGCAGCGCGAACATCACGTCGGGCGGCGGCCACGGGATGTGGAGGAAGAACCCCATCCGGTTGCGAAGGCCCATCTGCCGCAGCTCCGAGGCGAGCGGGATCAGGTGGTAGTCGTGCACCCAGATGATGTCGTCGGGCCGCACCAGCGGTGCGAGGAGCCGCGCGAAGAAGCGGTTGACGCGGAAATAGCCGGCCATGTCGCGCCGCGAGAAGTCGGTGAGGTCGAGCCGGTAGTGGAAGAGTGGCCACAGCGCGCGGTTGGCGAATCCGGAGTAGTACTCGTCGAGGTCGCGCCGCGTCAGGTCGACCAGAGCGTAGGTGATGTTGCCGCTCTCGCGGATGGTGAGCCGGTCGGTCTCGCGCTCGCCGCTCGATTCGCCCGACCAGCCGAACCACATGCCGCCGTGCTGTTCGAGGGCCGCATGGAGCGCCACGGCGAGTCCGCCCGCCGCGCCGCCCTCCTGGGTCGGCACACGGTTGGACACGACGATGAGTCGGCTCAAGGCCTTTCTCCTGAAGGGAAATCCGGCGACCGCGGCGCTGCTGCATGCAACGCCGCGAGGCTCACCATAGCAGACTCGGTTGACGGTTCGAGCCGCCTAGGCCGGTGTTTCTGCAAGTTCTGCGATCCATTCGCGCACCGCCTGTGGGTCAGGCAAATGATAGGCCGCCTCGGTCGGGCGATCGCCATGGCCGACCCGGATGGCGACGCCGCCGAGATCGTTCGCGGCGCGGAACATCGTCTCGTCGGTGAAGTCGTCGCCGAGCACCAGCGGTCGGCGGCCGAGAAAGGGCGGACGCGCCATCAGCGCGCGCACCGCCTTGTCCTTGCCGGCGCGCGCCGGCTTGATCTCGACCACCATCTTCCCTGGCTGCGCCGACAGCTCGCTGGCAAAGTCGGCGATCATGCCGTCGATCGCCGCGATGATCGCCGGCCCCGCCTCCGGGTTGCCGCGATAGTGAACCGCGATCGCGCTTCCTTTGTCCTCGAAGAACGCGCCCGGCCAGCCGGCGACCAGCGCGGCGAGGCGGGGCCGCAGGCGCGCGAGGGCCGGCGGCGCCGGTTGGGTCTCGACCGCTTCGCCCGGGAAGCGGAGCTCGTCGCCATGAAGCCCGGCCGCGGCGAGCCGCGCCGGCGCCAGCAAGTCGTCGATGCCGGCGATGGCGCGCCCCGAGACCAGCGCCAGCGCGCCGCCGAGGCGCTCGGTCAGCCGCTCCAGCGCGGCCGGCAGCCAGGGCGGGACGAACACCGCCTCCGGCGTCGGGGCGATGTCGATGAGCGTGCCGTCGATGTCGATGAAAAAGGCCCAGCCGGCGACCTCCGCGGGGAGGTGGAAGGGAGCGCCTTCGGTGGTGGCATGGGCAAGACGCGGCACAGAAAAGTCCAATCGCGGCGGCAATCTGCGAACCCTATGGCCGACCGCGCCGGCGGCGCAAGCGCTCAGCTGATCGCGGCGATCAGCGACGCCAGCGCCAGCACCCCGAGGCCGATCGCGGCGATGAGGGAAAGGTTCAGCCGCTCGCCGCCGCCGTCGATCGTCGCGTTGAACGGATCCTTGGGGTCGTAGCGGATCTCGATCCCGGCCCCGACCGGGTATTGCGCCACGATGCGCTCGGCCGCCGCCGCGCTCGTCTCGGCGGCATCGTCGAAACTGAGGCGCGCCGCCTGGTAGAGCTCGCCGCCGACCTCGTATTCATACTCGATCACCGGCACGAAGACGGTGCGGGCGAGGCCTTTGGCGTCGGTGCGGGTCTGGCTGGCGACCTGGCTGTAGAGCACCGTCGCCACCGCGCCCGGCCAGGACGGCACGACGCGGCCGCGGTGAAGCTCGGCCCAGCCGCGCCTCCCGAGGAAATAGGCGCCGGCGCCGGCGGCCCCCGCGATGACGAGAAGAACGAGGATGGAGAAGAACGACTGCCCGCCCGCGGCCGGCTCTTCTGTGTCGACCGCCGCCGCCTCGGCTGCCGGCGGCGCTTCTTCGGGGAGATCGGGTTCCGGTTCCAGGACGATCTCGGGCGTTACGTCCGGCGCCGCCTCGTCGTCGGCCGACGGCACACGGGGCTCGTCCTCGATCAGCGCGGCAATGCCGTCGTCGGCGGCTTCGGCATCGGGCGCTTCCTCGCCGGCTGGCAGCTCGATGACGGGCGCCGCGGCGACAGCCGGCTCGCCCGGGGCCGGCCGCGGGATCGGGATGGGAATGAAGTCCGCCGGCACCGGCGGCGGCTCGGGCAGGTCCGGTTCAGGCAGTGCCTCGGCGGCCTGCGTCCCGACGACGTTGCAGAGGAGAAGGCCGATCCCGCCCTGCGTCGGCAGCCAGCTCATGACGAGCTCCGCGCCGTTCCGGTTCGCGAGAGCGATGCGCTCGCCATTGTCGGAGAGGCTGATCAGCCCGAGGCGCCAGCCTGCTGTCTCGAAGGCCGCGTCGACCCCCGCGCGAAGGTCGTTGGGCGGAATGTCGAGCGCCCGCCAGATGTGGAACTCGCTGGAGCCGCAGCTCCGCCCGGCCAGCGACGCGGCGAGCTCCAGCGTTGCGACCTGCGATCCTTCCGCGTCGCGGAGCCAGACCTGGCCCGGCTGCGGGAAGGCGACATCGGCGAGGGTCGAGCGCGTGCTCTCCTGTGCGCCGGCCGAACCGGCGGCGAGCGCCGCCATGAGGAAGAGGCCGAGCCGCAAGACGGCCGGCAGGCGGGCAGCGCCCGGCCTCCGCTTGACCCCCCGATGCGGTTCCCTCTCCATCCGCGCGCGAACCTATCATGCGGCCGGTCGGAGGTAAGTCTCGCAATTGGAGCGATGGCGCAGACGATCGCTTAACCCTGGCCGCGACTGGCAAGAAATTCCGCAGCCGCCCAGCGCTTGGGCGACGGAGGCGTTGGCCGCGCCGTCGGACCTGCGCCGGTTAGCACGCGGTAAGCATTCGGCCGCCGGACCGATCACGCAATGGGCAGGGAGGAGCTGAACTGCATAGCGTGTGGGCTCGTCCTAGCGAATCGGGGAGACGCCGCCGCGCGTTCGGTCGATGGCCGGATTTCCGCTGCTCATCGACGCTTAAGTCCTCGCCCGCTAGCACGCCGCACAAGAACAGGCGAGGCGTCGATGGTGCGGCAGCGTGAAGAGAGAGCGGGAACCCGGCGTGTCCCGCGTTCAAACCGGGAGCCGCGCCCGCGCGGCACGGAAGCGCGCATCCGCGCCCAGCTGAAGGCTGTCGCCGAAGCGCGCGCCGCCGCCGAGGCCGCCGAGCGCGCCGCGAACCTTGCCCATGAGCGGCTCCGCGAGGCGATCGACATCCTGCCCGAGGGCGTCGTCTTCCTCGACGGCGAGGGCCGCTACATCCTGTGGAACCAGCAATATGCCGAGATCTACCAGCGGAGCGCCGACCTCTTCCGTCCCGGTGTGCGGCTGGAGGACACGCTCCGCATCGGCGTCATGCGCGGCGACTACCCCGACGCCCTCGGCCGCGAGGAGGCGTGGATCGCCGAGCGCCTTGATCACCTCTACCACCCGCATGGCCGGCACGAGCAGACGCTGTCCGACGGGAGGGTGATCCTCATCGAGGAGAAGCGCACCGCCGATGGCGGCGTCATCGGCCTTCGCGTCGACATTACCGAGATGAAGCGGCGCGAGCGCTCGTTCCGGCTCCTGTTCGACGCCAACCCGGTGCCGATGTTCGTCTATGGCCTCGACGACCAGGTGATCCTGGCGGCGAACGACGCCGCGGTCGCGCATTACGGCTTCGCGCGCGCCGCATTGCTGGGGGCGAATCTCGCAATGGTCCAGCCCGCGGACGCCAATCAGCGCGACGAGGTCGCCGAGGATCCCGAGGATCAGGCGGGACGAACCTGGCGGCATCGCAAGGCCGACGGCAGGATGATCGATGTCGCGGTCTATACCAGCCGCCTCAGCCATGACGGCGTGCCGGCGGTGCTGATGGCCGCGATCGACATCACCGAGCGCAAGCGCGCCGAGGCGCGCATCGCCTTCATGGCGCATCACGACGCGCTGACCGCGCTGCCCAACCGGGTGACGCTCCGCGAGCGGATGGAGCAGCTCCTCGCGCAGAGTGCCGGTCAGACTGGACCAGGGCTTGCGACGCTCTGCATCGACCTCGACGACTTCAAGTCGATCAACGACACGCTCGGTCATCCGTTCGGCGACCGGCTGCTCCAGAAGGTCGCCGACCGCCTGCGCCATGTCCTTCGCCAGGGCGACCTCGTGGCGCGGCTCGGCGGCGACGAGTTCGCTGTCCTGCAGACGGCGATCGCCGCGCCGAACGAGGTGAGCCACCTCGCCGAGCGGCTGATCGAGGCGATCAGCGCGCCCTACGAGCTCGACGGCCATCACGTCACGATCGGCGCCAGCATCGGCATCGCGCTCGCGCCGGGCGACGGCGACGACCCGGACCAGCTGCTCAAGAACGCCGACCTTGCCCTCTACCGCGCCAAGGCCGACGGCCGCGGCACCTTCCGGTTCTTCGAGCCGGAGATGGACGCCCGCATCCAGGCCCGCCGCGCGCTCGAGCTCGACCTGCGGAGCGCCCTGCAGTCGGGCGCGCTCGACGTCCACTACCAGCCGCTGGTGTCGCTCGACACCGGCGCGGTGACCGGCTGCGAGGCGCTGGTGCGCTGGCGCCATCCGCAGCGCGGCGACGTCCCGCCGTCCGAGTTCATCGCCGTCGCCGAGGAAACGGGGCTGATCGGCCAGCTCGGCGCCTTCGTGCTCGGCCGCGCCTGCGCCGACGCTGCGGAATGGCCGCCCGAGGTGAAGGTCGCGGTGAACCTCTCGCCGCTGCAGTTCCGCTCAGGGGCGCTCCTCGGTGTGGTCCAGAAGGCGCTGGAACGCTCGCGCCTCCCGGCGCGCCGCCTCGAGCTCGAGATCACCGAGACGCTGCTCCTCGACCGCAGCGGCATCGTGCTCGCGACCCTCCACGCCCTCCGCGCCCTCGGCGTCCACATCTCGATGGACGATTTCGGCACCGGCTATTCGTCGCTGAGCTATCTGCGGAGCTTTCCGTTCGACAAGATCAAGATCGACCGCTCCTTCGTCCACGAGCTGAGCGACAGCCGCGACCAGCAGGCGATCGTCCGCGCCATCGTCTCGCTCGGCGCCAGCCTCGGCATGACCATCACCGCCGAAGGCGTCGAACGCGAACGCGACCTCGACCGCTTGCGGGCCGAAGGCTGCAACGAAGGCCAGGGCTTCCTGTTCTCAGCAGCACGGCCGGCGGAGGAGATCGCGGAACTGCTCGGCGTTCGGCGCCAGCAGCGCGGGGCGGCCTAGCCGCCTGACACAAACGAGGCCGCCAACTGGGGTCGCGCAGCGCGCGTCTCTCGCCACCGTCCGTTCGACCATGACATCTGTCATCTCGAACGCCTGCCTGGCGGCACTACTGCGCGGCCCCTCCTTTCCGCACCCTCAGGTGGAAAGGAGAAACCCATGTCAGCAATCCTCGAAGTCACCAACCTCCATCACCGCTACGGCGATGTGCAGGCTCTCGCCGGCGTCAGCCTGTCGGTCGGGGAGGGCGAGTTCGTCGCCCTGCTCGGCCCCAACGGCGCCGGCAAGACCACCCTGGTCCGATCGATCGTCGGGCTGATCAAACCGACATCCGGTTCGGTGTCCGTGGCCGGCGGCGACCCGGCCAGAGCGTCCGTGCGCCAGCGCCTCGGGGTCGTGCAGCAGGACGTTGGCTTCCCCCGCACGCTCACCGTTGCCGAGGTGGTGGAAGGCGCTGCCGCCCGCGCGGGCGGCGATCCAGGCGCAGCCCCGCGTGCCCTGGACGAGATGGGCCTAAGCGACGTGCGCCGCCGACGTGCGTCCAATCTCTCGGGCGGCCAGCAGCAGCGGCTCCAGCTCGCCATGGGCCTGGTGGCCGATCCCGTCCTCCTGGTCCTCGACGAGCCCACCGTCGGTCTCGACGTGTCGGCCCGCCGGGCGTTCTGGGCGACGCTGGCCGAGCGGCGCCGGCGGGGTACCGGCATCCTCCTCACCACGCATGTGGTGGAAGAGGCGGCCGCGGTCGCCGACCGTGTTGTCGTGATGGATGGCGGCAGGGTCGTGGCCGAAGGCACCCCCGACGAGCTCCGGCGCTTCCTGCCAGGGCGCCGGATCTCCGCCCGCACGACGCTTCCCGTCGAGGCGATCCGGGCGGTCGACGAAGTGGTCAGCGCCACCGCCGCGAACGACAAGGTCGTGATCACGGCGCTCCGTGCGGAGCCGGTGGTTCGCGTCCTCCTCCAACTCGACAACAACCTCAACGATCTCGAGATCGCCGCGCCTTCACTTGACGAAGTGCTCGCCGATCTCACCAGTCACAGAAAGAAGGTGGCAGCATGACCGCGCAGATGATGAGACTCGAAGTGCGAGACGAACTTCTGGCGATCCGGCGAGAACCGGCGACGCTGTTCTTCTCCGTGCTGATGCCGGTTCTTTTCTTCGCGATGTTCATCGGCCTGTTCGGTCCGGAGGACGGCGCTGACGCCGGCATCATCGCGTCATACGGCACCTTCGCCGTCCTCGCGGTCGTTATGCTGAGCCCCGGCATCGGCCTCGCCGACGCCCGCGACCGCGGCTGGCTGCGCGTGAAGCGGGTCTCGGGCACCCCGCTCTGGATGACGCTCCTCGCCAAGGTGATCGCTGCCATTCCCTACGCCCTAGCGGTCCTCCTCGCCCTGACCGTCGTCGCGGTCCTCGTCGGATCCATGGCGGTCAACGTTGGCGTCCTGCTCCGCGTCTTCGTCGTCCTGGTACTCGGCGCCATGCCGTTCGCGCTGTTCAGCCTCGCCGTCGGCGCTCGCGCCGGGACCACTGCCGCGGCAGCAATCCTGAACGCGATCCTGATGCCGATGGTCATCGTGTCGGGCCTGTGGTTCCCCCACGACATCATGCCCGACTGGGTCGTCTCGATCGGCCAGTTCATGCCGACCTATCACCTCGCCCAACTGGCTCAGGCGCAGGTAGACGGCGGACCGTGGCTAGGTCACCTCGCGGTGCTAGGCCTCACGACGGTCGTCGGCGCGATCGTGGCCGCGCTCGCCTACCGTTCGGCGCGGCCGTGAGCGAGGAGCCAGCCGTTCGGGCGAGGCCGGGGCTCCGCTCCGGCTTTCCCGAATGGCTCTACCTCGGCTTCCTGGTCTTCCTGTTCCTCGGGCCGCTCTTCAACCCCGACTCCACGGCCACCGACTGGGTGGTGGCTGCAATCACCGCGGTGGTTTCGGCGGCCATCTTCATGGTCGCGATCCGGTACCGAGGAGGGGTTCGCACACCCGCCGCGGTCGCCATTCTCGTGGTCGGTGTGGTCAGCACGTGGCTCGGCACCGCGGCGATGGGCGTGCTGCCCATCTATGCCGCCGCCCTCGTCGCGGGATTCGTGTCGCGCCGGGTACTGGTCTGGCGTCTCGGCGCCATCACCCTGCTCACGGTCGCGGCGATGGCTCTTTCGCCGATACCCCCGCCCTTCGTCTTCCTCGCCTTCGGTCCCGCGCTTCCCCTGATCTGGCTGATCGGGTTCTCGGTCGAGGCGGACGTCGACCTCAGCCGCCAAACGATCTCGCTGCGGGCCGAGAACGCCCGCGTCCAGTACCTCGCGACCGTCACCGAGCGGGAGCGGATCGCGCGCGACCTCCACGACCTCGCCGGCCAGGCGCTCACCGCCATCGCGCTGCGCAGCCAGCTGGTGCAGCGACTCGCCGAAACCGACCCCGCACGGGCGATCGAAGAGGCTTCGGCCATCGAGTCGACCGCACGCGACACGCTGGCGAGTGTGCGTGAGACCGTGGCCGGTTGGCAGCAGGTCGCCCTGACCGACGAACTCGACAAGGCGACGACGGCGTTGAATGCAGCCGGCATCGAGACAACCGTATCGGGCGTATGGCGACCGGACCTCGCCCCGTCGGTGGAGACGGTTCTCGCCCTGGCCCTCAGGGAGGCGGTCACCAACGTGGTGCGTCACGCGCATGCGCGGTCGTGTCGGATCAGTCTCGACGAAGGGATCGGAGAGGTTGCTCTCCTCGTGAGCGACGACGGCGGCGGGGTGAGGCAGCCAGAGGGCTCCGGCTTGCGCGGCATGCGGGAACGCGTGACGGCCGCCGGAGGCAGGTTGAGAGTCACGACCGGGCCCGGGACCAGCCTTCGCGTCACCATGCCGGCAGGCGCGCCATGATCCGCGTCGTTCTTGCCGAGGACCAGAAGATGGTCCTCAGCGCCTTCGCTTCCCTTCTCGAGCTCGAGGAGGACATCGACGTGGTGGCGACCGCGACCAACGGCGAAGAGGCCCTGGCTGCGGTCCGCAAGCACCGGCCCGACGTGTTGCTCACCGACATCGAGATGCCGGGTCTCAGCGGTCTCGACGTGGCGCGCAAACTAGCCGACGAAGGCCCGGCCGTTCGCGTGGTGATCTTCACGACCTTCGCGCGGCCGGGGTACCTCCGTCAGGCTCTGGATGCGCGGGTTGCGGGCTACATCCTCAAGGACGCCCCGATCACCGATCTCGTCGCCGCCCTTCGCCGCGTCCACCGCGGCGAACGGGTGGTCGCGCCCGAACTTGCGGTGGCCGCATGGGAAGGCACCGACCCGCTCACAGCGCGGGAGCGGGACGTCCTCCGCCTCGTCGGCGAGGGCCTTCCCAACTCCGAAATTTCCCAGCGGCTCCATCTCTCGGAAGGAACCGTGCGGAACTATCTGTCCTCGGTGATCCTCAAGCTGGACGCCCGCAACCGCACCGAAGCCTTCGCCATCGCGAGGGACAAGGGCTACCTTTAGGCCCCGCCGTCGAGCTCCGCAGACCGAATTTTCCCAGTACTTTTCAGCGGAATGCGTGTTGACTCGGTTGAACAACCGAAGAACAGTGTCAAAACTACCCCCAACAGCTCCGAAAATTGGTGATGACATGGCTCCAACAGATAAAGCGGACACGCTTAGCGACGAGCCGGCGTTGGTTTCAACTTCAACGCAACCGCTTGTATTCATTAGTCATGACACGCGCGACGCAGATTTGGCCGAGGCGTTCGGCAAGCTTCTTAAGAGTGTAAGCGCAGGCATGATAAAAACGTTTAGGTCGTCTGATAAGAAAGCAGGAGATGGAATAGATTTCGGGGATGAATGGTATAAGAGATTGATGAATCAACTTCAAAGTACTTCTGACGTTGTTTGTCTTTTCACAGAAAGAAGTGTCGACAGGCCATGGATATTATTTGAGGCAGGAGTAGCCAAAGGAAAGTTAAGCGCGCCTGTTATCGGTGTCGCGCTCGGAATCCCTCTAAGTCGAGTAAGTGCTGGACCATTTTATCAGTTTATGAATATGGACGACAGCGAAGCTGATCTTTCAAAGTTAATCAATCAACTAGCTCGCAGAGTGCAACATTGGAACTTGATTCCGATGTTGTTAAGACTCAGATCGCAGCATTCAAGGCAGCAGAGACCGAAATTCTGGACAAGCTTAAAGTTGGTAAGAAGTCTCCACCTAAGGAAGAAGCCGAGGAAAACTCAGTAGCAAAGCTAGCGGAGGAGATGAAGTCACTGCCCGCGAGGGTTGCTGAGAGGCTAAATCTTTCAGATGAACAGTTCACGAGACGAAGGAGACGAGAGAGAAGGTTCTATCCGTATGCGTTTGACGAAGCTATCAGGTTGTCCAGTGAATCTGGAGAGTCGGCTGGAATATTGTTTCTAGCAAGTGTTATTCGAGATGATCTGCCTTTCATGTACGAGTTGCTTATGGAAGTATATAGGTCAATGAAGAGCGGAAATATTGAGAGTATGCAGAACGAGCTTTCAAGGCTTAGGAGATTTGGAAAGGTAGGGCTTAGAGGGCCGTGGAACGATGAATTTTCGACCAAAGAAAATCAAATGTATGCTGTTGAAATTCCGATGGTCGTCGAGAGGATAGTAATGCAGGCAACTGAGTTTTCGTCGCAGTCCAGGGCACGTCGCGCTCATGCTAAGGCCGTGACCGAGCAGAAATAGTTTGCTATTCCATTATAAGACTTTGACCAGGGTCCGCTGCGGGATGTCGCCGTTGCCGAATGTTGCAGTTTCTTCGTATTCGTTCTGCTTCGCTAAGACCCCGCGCTGCCATTGATATTACTGCTGCTAGTCGAGAACCTGCCGATCGCGTCTGGCCTTGGCCGCTGACCTCTTGGCGATGACGGGTTCACCACCCGCCTTCCGGGAATCGCGCGTCGCGGTTCCGGATACCCTCTTGCGTCCGACCATCACCGCACCGTCCGGATGGACCGTGATGTTGAGAACCGTCCAGTCGATGGGCTAGCGCGCCGTCTCTTTCGGAACGCGCGATTTGCGTGTGCTACTGGTCGCCGTGTTGGAGAGTTTATCGGCAACGAAGGAGTCGAGAACCTCGCTGACGCGGGTCTGCCAGCCCGGTCCCCCGTTCCGGAAGAACTCGAGCACATCAGCGGAGAGGCGGATGTTGACGGCCTCCTTCGCGCGCCCTCCAGCGGGCGGCCGGCCGCGACCGCGGCGAATGAAGCGGTTGCCCTCGTAGACCTCGCCCTTGGCGAAGAAGTCGTCGGTCAGCTCCGGGGCTTCGTCCGGATCAGACGGTGAGGTCGGGGCCGTACTCTTCTTGCTCGCGCTCATTGGCTTTCCTCATCGAAATGATACGGCGGGTGTCGGGGCCGTCGCCGTCTGGGCGGGGCGTCCAGACCACGACAACCATGCGACCCTTGAGAAGGCCGACCGCGATGTAGCGGTCCTCACCGTAGTCTGCGCGGACGTCGAGGTTCTGTACGACCACCCCGGCGAACACAGTCGGCGCGTCGTCGAAATCCAGCCCTCTATGTCTGAGAGTCCACGCGCGCTTCGCCGGGTCGTAGGTAACCTTCACGGCGAATAATGTATCCACAACCGTGTTGAGGTCAACCGATTATGTGGATACGAAACCGTGCGCCGACAATAGCGCGGGTCTGGCCGCCGCGAACGGACCGGAGCCGCTACTCCCCCATCTTCAGCGCGGCGATGAAGGCTTCCTGCGGGATGTCGACCTTGCCGAACTGCCGCATCTTCTTCTTGCCTTCCTTCTGCTTCTCCAGGAGCTTGCGCTTGCGGGTGATGTCGCCGCCATAGCATTTGGCGGTGACGTCCTTGCGCAGCGCCCGGATCGTCTCGCGGGCGATGATGCGGCCGCCGATCGCCGCCTGGATCGGGATCTGGAACATGTGCTGCGGGATCAGGTCCTTCAGTTTCTCGACCATCACCCGGCCGCGCTTTTCGGCCTGGCTGCGGTGGACCAGCATCGACAGGGCGTCGACCGGCTCGGAGTTGACCAGGATCTGCATCTTCACCAGGTCGCCGACCTTGTACTCGGTGAGATGATAGTCGAACGAGGCGTAGCCCTTCGAGATCGATTTCAGCCGGTCGTAGAAGTCGAACACCACCTCGTTGAGCGGGAGGTCATAGTCGACCATCGCCCGGTTGCCGACATAGGAGAGGTTGACCTGGACGCCGCGCCGCTCCTGGCAGAGCTTCAGGATCGCGCCGAGATAGTCGTCGGGCGTCAGGATGGTGGCGCGCAGCCACGGCTCGGCGATGTCGATGATCTTCACCGGGTCCGGCATGTCGGCCGGGTTGTGCAGCTCGATCTCGCGCCCGTCGGTCAGCTTCAGCCGGTAGACCACCGACGGCGCGGTCGCGATCAGCTCGAGGTCGAACTCGCGGGTCAGCCGCTCCTGCACGATCTCCAGATGCAGGAGCCCGAGGAAGCCGCAGCGAAAGCCGAAGCCGAGCGCTGCCGAGGTCTCCATCTCATAGGTGAAGGCGGCGTCGTTGAGCCGGAGCTTGCCGATTGCGGCGCGGAGATCATCGAAGTCGCCGGCATCGACCGGGAAGAGGCCGCAGAACACCACCGGCACCGCGGGTCGGAAGCCGGGGAGGGGCTCGGCCGTCGGCTGGCGCTCCTCGGTGATGGTGTCGCCGACCGCGGTGTCGGCGACCTCCTTGATCGACCCGGTGATGAAGCCGAGCTCGCCGGGGCCGAGCTCCGCCCAGTCGACCAGCTTCGGCGTGAAGATGCCGACCTTCTCCACGTCGTGCACCGCGCCGGTCCGCATCATGCGGATCTTCATGCCCTTGCGCAGCTTGCCGTCGATGATCCGCACCAGCACGACGACGCCGAGATAGGCGTCGTACCAGCTGTCGACGAGGAGCGCCTTCAGCGGCGCGTCCGGGTCACCCTGCGGCGCCGGCAGGCGGTGCACGATCGCCTCCAGCACATCGGCGACGCCCACGCCGGTCTTCGCCGAGATCTCGATCGCGTCCGAGGCGTCGAGGCCGATCACGTCCTCGATCTGCTGCTTGACGCGGTCCGGCTCGGCGGCGGGAAGATCGACCTTATTCAGGACCGGGACGATCTCGTGATTGTTGTCGAGCGCCTGGTAGACATTGGCGAGGGTCTGCGCCTCGACGCCCTGCGAGGCGTCGACCACCAGCAGCGACCCCTCGCACGCCGCGAGCGACCGGCTGACCTCGTAGCCGAAATCGACATGGCCGGGCGTGTCGATGAGGTTGAGCGTATAGGTCCGCCCATCCTGCGCCTTGTAGGCGAGGCGGACGGTCTGCGCCTTGATGGTGATGCCGCGCTCGCGCTCGATGTCCATCGAATCGAGCACCTGCGCCTTCATCTCCCGCTCCGACAGCCCGCCGGTCATCTGGATCAGCCGGTCCGCCAGCGTGGACTTGCCGTGGTCGATATGGGCGATGATCGCGAAATTACGGATGGAATCCTGGGGGGCTGACGTCATGGCGGTGGCGGTAGCATTGGCGGCATTGAGCGGCAAGGAAGCGCGGCGTCGCGGGCGGTTGGGAGTTCCTCAACGCTCTCCTGCGATCCTCGTGGCGCGCCGGGCTTCCGGCGCGCGTCCGTCGAGGGGACCATGCGGATCGGTTCCACCCTGTGCATTGCCGCGCTTTGCGCGACGCTTGCCGCCTGCGCCAATCCCATCAATGGCTGCCTCAGCCGTCCGGTTGCCTGCATCGTCGCGGGCGGCGCGGTGACCGCCGGGGTCGTCTATCTCGTCAAGAATCCGGACGTGCTGCCCTAGCCGCGGCGGATTTGTGTCTTCTTCGCAACAACCCGCGGCGAATGTCTGTCGGGGGCATGCGAAGCCGCTGGTTTTACTTGCCGAGTGCGCCGCCCTGCCGCACCCTGATCGTGGCTGGTCGGCCGGGGGATTTGGCCGGGGCAACAGTCAAGCCGGACCGGGGGGTCTGGCAAACGGGGGGCAGTGGCGAGGCCGCGTCGAGCAATCGATGCGGCCTCCCGTTTTTCGGCTCCCGGCGGCCGTCCGTTTCTGACACATTTGGGACAAGAACCCCTGCGCATGCTCGCTCGATCGGGCATTCGGGCGGCCCCACCAACGACAATAAGCGAGGCTTCGCAATGACTTGGCTTATGGGGAGACGGTGGCCTTCCGGGCTCGCCGCGGCATTCGGCGGCGCGCTCCTGGCCGCGTCCGCGGCCGTTGCGCAGCCGGGCGGCGCGCTCGACCAGCAGCGGATCAACGACGCCACCCATGACGAGGCGCTCCGCCTCCTCGGCGAGGCGCTCGGCGAGAGCGTCCAGGCGACCCAGACCGACCCGACGATCCCCTCGATCCTCCGCGAGCTGGAGGACAATATCGACGCCACCCGGCGCATCCGCGAGCTCGCCACCGCCGAGGACGAGCTCACCGAGGAGCAGATGCAGAGGATCGCGGCCGAGGTGACCGAGATCGCCGAATCCTTTGCCGAGATCGCGTCCTACGCGCCCGGCGTCTTCTCGCGCCGGCTCGGCGAATTGCAGACGCTCGACCAGATCGGCGAGATCATCGGCTTCCGCATCGCCGACGCCAGGGCCCGGCTGGAGTTCCTGCGCGAAGACAACCAGCGCATCCAGAGCGACCTGCAGAACGCCGAGCTCAATTCCGCGCAGGTCGAGATGCGGCGGCTGACCCAGCAGGCCAACAATGCCGAGATCCAGTCGCTCGACGCCGCGATGCAGGCCTGGGGCTTCTTCGCCGACCGCCATGCCGAGCTGATGACCCGCATGGGCGACCAGTCGCAGAGCCTGGAGGTGTTCTTCCATGCCCTGCGCGAGAATGCCCGCGTCTACGGCGCCGCCGCGCAGACGCTCCGTCTCGCCAACTCGCTCAACCTCGCTCTCAGCGACCTCGAAAGCATCGAGACGCTGGAGACCATGCGCTCGCAGCTGGTGCAGTCGTGGGGCGACCTGATGCAGATCGTCAACGAGGTCAATGACGGGCTGATCCTTCAGCCGGGCATGTAGCGGCGGATGCGGCGAACCATCGGCCTCAGCCTCCTCATCGTCGTCGTCATCGGCGGCTGGCTCATCATCGACGCCGACTCCCGCGCCCGCGACGAGATCGCCCGCGTCTGGAACGACCTCACCGCATTCCTCTCCGGCGGCGAGCGCGAGGTCCCCAACTGGGGCGACGTCGCCGCCAAGGTAGGCGAATTCGCCGACGAGGAACGCGCGCTCCGCGAAGTCCTGGACCCGGCCCTGGTACGCGCGGAGCCCGCGGTGGAGGAGAAGCCGACGCCGGAGGTTGAGAACGAGGCGGAGCCCGAAGTCGAGGAAGCCTCGCCCGCCGCCGACGCGCCGCGCGGCTAGTTTCGCAACCTGGGCCAAACGGCCTTTTCCCCCGTTCGGGGGATTAATGGCAAGCTAGTACGTTGGTAGCCTGCCGACCAATGCGGCGCCCCCAACCGGGGTTGGTCGCATTGGTCAAGGGCATCGTGCAGGCCAAGCGACTCGCGGGCCGTCCTGCGGAAGAGGTAGTGCGCTGCCAAGGGTAGGCCCCCCGGTCACGTTCTTTGGTCAAGTATGTTGGGCCGAGGCGACGTAACCTGTCGCAGGCGTTGCAATAAGATGTCAGACCGCTTGAGCTTGGATCATATTGTAACGTCGATCTACGAATCGGTTCTTGATCCCAGCAGACTTCCGGCAGTAATTAAATCGATTCAACAATTTATCGGATGCTCAGCCGCGAGCCTTTGGTTTGGCGACGACAGCAACCCGCATATATTCTCATTTGACATTGGCATGGATCAGAGTTTCATCGACTCATACGTGGAATATTATCAGCATAGCAATTTCATAACTCCTCAAGTCCGCGCCGCGACAAAGCAGACTCCCGGACCAAGTCGACATCTTTTACAGTTTCAAGGGCTTCAGCATGATCCCGTTTTCGGGAAGCATGAGTTCTTTACCGACCACCTTTCGAAGCTCGACGTCGGCCACATTGCGATGGCTCTGTCGAATGACGCATGCGACCGCCGACTTGCAATCGTTCTTTACCGCACAATTCGGCAGGAACCGTTTTGTCGAAAAGAGTTGGCCGCTCTCAGGGTGCTCTTGCCGCACATCTCCCGAGTGCAGACGCTCTATCAGGATTCCAGAATAGCGGTGGCGGGCACTATTGAATCTATTCAATCCCCAGCGTTCGTGTTGGATCGGCAAGGCCGAGTCGTGGCGCATAACCTTTTGGCCGACGATCTTCTTGCCTCGACAGATAGCCCGCTGCGGCTTGCAAATGGGATCATCGAATCCAATTGCGGCAACACCAATGCGATAGAGGCGGCGCTAGGGAGCGCGCTTGCGGGGAACGACTGTGGCGCGACTATTCCACTCGGCCTGCGACGGGATGCCTGGGCCGTTACGATTGTTCCTACATCCCCGGAGCGCGCGGCAATGTTCAATCCCGACGCCGGCGGCCTGGCGCTCGCAATTCTGGCGCGAGCGGTTCCGACCGCGGACGGGCCTTCCTCGCTCCCGGGGCTTTCCCTGATAGAGCGGCAGATCGTCTCTCTCATCTCAGATGGCTGGAGCCTGCGCCAAATAGCTGACCATCGAGGCGTAAGTTACGAGACGATCCGCTCGAACGTGAAGCGGATCTTCGACAAGACCGGAGCACGAACGCAGAAGCAGCTCGCCGCAATGGCGGTTGCCAGCTAGGCCCGGACGGCCCCGCTACGGGCGATCGTTCGTTCCGGAACTCTCGCGAATGAAGGCCGGTGGCTCGAATCGCGAGCGCCAGAGCCCGATGCCCTCGGCGATCGCGTGCTCCTGAGCCGCGACATAGGCATCCGTCTCGGCGGGTCGCGCCAGGCCGAAACCCGACAACACGAAGAGCTCGTTGATATCGTCGGTTCCGAGATAGCAGACCGCGAAAATGCGTCCGAAGGCGTCGGCGCGTCCGACCGGCTCGCAGCGAATTTCCGCGGTGCCGACTATCGTTTCCAGAGCCCGGACCGCTGCCGGGTAGCATTCCCATGGCTGGCCGTCGATGAAACAAAGCTGGCCGCGTTCAAGCGATTCCACGCCCCAAAGCACGATGCGTGCGTCGTTGACGCGAAGGATGTCCGAGTCGACGACGGTCGCCGTGCCGACAACGGCTTCAGGGTCTTCCCCGTCCGCTAGCACCGCAGTGGCGACCAGGAGCCCGCACGCTACTGCGGCGACCAGCTTTCCCTGTTGCGTCGCCCTGTTAGCGAAGGGCCGCAACGTCACTTGCTGTCACCGGTCCGTAGGAGTTGCCCCACGACGTCCTGACATATGTCACGACCGCGGCGATCTCTTCGTCCGACAGTCTGGCACGGAACGGGGGCATGTTGCCGCCGCCGGCCAGGACGCGAGTAATGACCGCCTGGGCGTTTCCGAGGGCGGAGTTGCCCGCCAGATACGGCCCCATCGACCCTCCGCCATCCGGTCCGTGGCATCCTGAGCAGCCGGCGCTCGTGTGTAGAGAGCTTCACCGGAAATCTCGGACTCCTCGGGAGCATCGACTGGCTCCTCGGCGTCATCACCGGAAGCGGACGAGGCTGTGAGGCCGACGGCCAACAAGGCAGCAGCCGGCAATGCGCGAAGAACGAAGAATGCCGCAATGCGGTGCTGTCTCAAACCGGTTCACCTTTTTCTGAGCGTCGAGCACTTCAAGCGCCCGCGCGACGTGTTTCGTACGTCGCCAAAATAACGCGGCGCTTGCCCGCATTCTCCCCCTGTTCGGGCGATTGTTAGCCGGCTGACACCTCCATACAGACCCCGCGATTGGCTGCCCGACAAGGACTCTTGCCGGTTCCGCAGCGGTCCAAAGGGAGGATAGGAATGCGAAACAGCAAGACCTTGTTGCTGGCGAGCCTGTTGGGTGCAAGCTGCCTTGGTTTCGTACCGGGCGCGTCCGCTCAGGAGGTGACTTTCGATCGCCTGGTCAACTCTGACAGCGAACCTCAGAATTGGCTGACGACCTACGGCAACTACGCAGGTTGGTCCTACTCGCGGCTCGACCAGATCAATACCGAGAACGCCGCTGATCTGCGGCTGGTCTATCTCCGCTCGATCGGTGGTGAGACGTCCGGACAGGATTTGGAAAGCCGGCCGCTGGTCGCAGACGGGTTCATGTATCTTTTCAATGGGATAAGTGAAGTCCTGAAGCTCGACCTCACCGGTGGCGATTCGGCGGAACTCGTTTGGCGGAACAACCCGGCGGCAGCGTCGGGCGGCAAGATGGGCAGCCTCGCCTTGCTTAACGCGTCTGTCTACAACGCGACCCGCGACATGCGCCTCCTCCGCCTCGACATGGAGACAGGCGAGACGATCTGGGATGTCAGCACCCGCGCCCCCGAGAATCCCTACGCGGACGAGTGGAACAGCACCGCGCCCGTGGCCGTAAACAACTCGATCATCACGACGGGTGCCGGTTCCGCACTTCGTTCGTGGATGGCGGCCTGGGATGCCGACACCGGCGAGTTGCAGTGGCGCTGGCTCGCCGTTCCCGGTCCTGGCGAACCCGGACATGAGACGTGGGAAGATGATCACGACGCCTGGCTGACCGGCGGCGCCGGCATCTGGACCGCGCCGACCTACGATCCTGAGACCAACCTCCTGTTCGTTGGTACCGGCGAGCCGCAGCCGTGGACCGACCCCGAGTTCCGCCCGGGCGACAATCTCTATTCAATGAGCACGGTGGCGGTGAATGCCACGACGGGCGAACTGGTCTGGTACTTTCAGGAGCTTCCTGACGAGAGCTGGGACTACGACACCGTCAATATGCGGATGCTCCATCAGGCGGATTTCGGCGGCGAGGTTCGTGCTGCTGTGAGCAACTTCAGCCGCAGCGGCATGTACTACACCCTCGACTTGGTGACCGGCGAGTTCCTGACCGGCGGGCCCTATGTCGACGTGACCTGGACGGCCGGCCTCGATCCGAAGACAGGCAAGCCGGTCGAGTACGATCCGAACGTTCCGGTGCAATCATACGCGAACAATTCGTCGATGCGGCCAGGTGACCCGACCAGCAACCAGAACGTCTGTCCGCGGCACGGGGCAATGCCAACCTGGTGGCCGCCGACATACGACCCTGCGCGCGGCATGGCGTGGGTCCAGGCGGTGACCGGATGCGAAAGCCAGTTCATGGCGGAATCGCTAGACACCACCCTCGATCACTGGAGAGAGGATCCGTATGGTCTGGCGGCGGGTGCCGGCGTTGCCATCACCAACGAGGACCCGTCCCTCACGCGTGGCCTGATCATCGGCGTCGACGCCATCACCGGCGAGGTCGCCCAGCGGATCGAGACCGAGTACTGGACGGGCAGCGGATTGCTCGGCACCGCCGGCGACCTGATCTTTACCGGTCATTCTGACGGCCGGTTCTCTGCCTACGACAAGGACACGCTCGAGGAGCTCTGGCATTTCAACACCGGCACCATCATCGGTGCGCCACCGATCACCTTTGAGGTTGGTGGCGAGCAGTTCGTAGCCGTGCTGCTCGGTGGTGGCTGGGTGCGCGTCCCGCATCCCGACATTAGGGACTACACCAAGGCCCCGATGCTGGCCGTCTTCGCGCTCTAGCAATGATGGCAGGCGGGGATCGCGTCGATCCCCGCCTGCCACATCCTTCTTATGGCAAGCTGGTTGAAGCATCTCCTCGCCTGGGCGGCAGCTGCAGCAGCGGCCGTGGTGCCGGCGCTGGCTGCCGCGCAAGAACCGATCCCGCGAATCTGGGACATACCCTTCGGCACGCACATCACGCGGCTGCCGTCGGATGGGTTCTTTCAGCCGGCCTGCGGTACCTTGGGGGGACCCGCATCAACGCTGCTCCCGGGATTCGCCGACTACCTGGAATGCCCCGCTGATGGCGATGGGCTTCGCGAAGTCTCCTTCACCTATGATGATACGCTCGAATATGTGAGCCGCGCTGTCCGCGATCCGTGGGCTGCCACGGCAGACCAGGAAAACGCCATCCAGGGCCAGCCCGTGATCCTGTCCTACATGGTCGACGAGGGTGGCAGGATACGCGGGTACCACGTGTTCACCGACCCCAGGGCGGATGAAGCCGTACGCATGGAAGCGTTTGCTACCGCCAACTTCTTCAGAGCCCAGTTCGGTCCGGACGGCTGGACATGTGTCAACCAGCCTCCGGCACCGGGCGAGACGCCGCTCAACGGCTTCTTTCTCAACAGTGCCTGTCGCAAGGAGCTTTCCGACAGCGAGGTTCTCCTCGAGGCGCGGCGCATGAGGAAACCCGGCCATCGCGAATACGATGAAAGAGGAAATCGGACGGTCAATGAGTTCGAGAGCCTTACGCATCTCTTCGTCCGTCAACGTGACATCCACGAGGATATTGGCAATCTGTCGACGCCTCTGGCGGCCGCTCCTCCGCCGGCCGGCCCTTTCGCCACCGCCGAGGAGGCGTTTCTTGCGGGGGCCACCAACGATTGCCCGGGCTGCGACCTCGGCGGCGCCGATCTTCGGCGTCGCGTGCTCGACGGTGCCGATCTCACCGGCGCCAACCTCGCGGACGCCGTGCTGCACCGGGCGTCGCTGATCGGCGCCGACCTGTCGGGCGCGGATCTGACTCTCGCCAATCTCAATCTCGTCAATCTCACCCGTGCCTATTTGCGCGAAGCCCATCTCGACGGAGCGCTTCTCTACCAAGCGACAGCGCCACAGGCCGACTTCAGCGGGGCGAGCATGGTCGGCGCGCGAATGCCGCGGATTGTCCTGTCGCTGGCGACACTAACCGGGGCGAATCTCCAGACTGCTGACTTTGGCGATGCCCGCTTGAACGATGCCGATCTCAGCGGCGCAAGGCTCAGTGGCGCATATGCCTTCGCCGCCGTACTCATCCGCGCGAACCTGGAAGGGGTCACCGCGGACTACGCAACCCTAGCGGTCGCCGACTTGGATCGGGCTGTGCTGCGCGATGGTTTGTTCGAGGCGGCGGACTTTCTTGGAGCCAGCCTGCGCGACGCGGACATGTCGAACGCCGATTTCACGGGCGCGCGCCTCCAGAGGGCGAATCTCTTCGGCGCGATACTGGACGGGGCGGTTCTCGACGGGGTGTTGCGATAGCTCGGGCTCGACGACGCGCCGCGCGGCTAGTCGCCGTTGCCGTTCTCCAGCACGCCGCCGGCCTGCGCCTCTTGCGTGCTCAGCGTTTCGAGCGCGGGCATGGAGATGATGTTGTAGCCGGCGTCGACATAGTGGACGCCGCCGGTCACCGCGGCGCCGAGGTCGGAGAGGAGGTAGAGCGCGGTGCCGCCGATCTCGTCGATCGAGGCGGTGCGCTGCAGCGGCGCGTTCTTCTGCTGGTAGTTGAACATCAGCCGGGCGCCGGGAATGCCGGAGCCGGCGAGGGTGCGCACCGGCCCGGCCGAGATGGCGTTGACCCGGATGTTGTCGGGGCCGAAGTCGAGCGCGAGGTAGCGCACCGAGGCTTCAAGCGCCGCCTTGGCGACGCCCATGACATTGTAGTGCGGCATCGCCCGGGTCGAGCCGCCATAGGTCAGCGTCACCATCGCGCCGCCGCGCGTCATCATCGGCGCCGCGCGCTTGGCGACCTCGGTGAACGAGAAGCACGACACCAGCATCGTGTTGGCGAAATTGGCGCGCGACGTGTCGGCATAGCGGCCCTTCAGCTCGTTGCGGTCGCTGAAGGCGATCGCATGCACCACGAAGTCGAGCCCGTTCCAGCGGTCGACGATCGCCTTGAAGGTCTCGTCGAGCGCGGCCGGCGCGCCGGCATCGGGCGAGAGCGCGACGTCGCACGGCACCAGGAAGTCGCAGCCGATCGAGGCGGCCAGCGGCTTCACCCGCTTCTCCACGCCCCCGGGCTGATAGGTGAGGCAGAGCGTGGCGCCTTCCGCCGCGAGCCGGCGGGCGATTCCCCAGGCGATCGAATGATCGTTGGCGACCCCCATTACGAGGCCGCGGCGGCCCGCCATCAGGCCGCTCATGCGCGGACCCGGCTCAGCTCGGAACGATCACGCATGGTACCGCTGGAAGGCGAGGCAGGCATTGGTGCCGCCGAAGCCGAACGAGTTGGAAAGGACAGTGGTGATCTCCACGTCGTCCGCGCGCTCGCGCAGGATCGGCATGTCGGCGAAGGCGGGGTCGAGATTGTCGATATGCGCCGACGCCGCGATGAAGCGGTTCTGCATCATCAGGAGGCAGTAGATCGCCTCCTGCGCCCCGGTCGCGCCGAGCGAGTGCCCGGTGAGCGACTTGGTCGCCGAGATCGGCGGGCAGTCGTCGCCGAACACGGTGCGGATCGCCTCGATCTCCTTGAGGTCGCCGATCGGCGTCGAGGTCGCGTGCGGGTTGATGTAGTCGACCTTGCCGTCGACGGTGGCGAGCGCCATGCGCATGCAGCGCACGGCGCCTTCGCCCGACGGCTGGACCATGTCGTAGCCGTCCGAGGTCGCGCCATAGCCGACGATCTCGCCATAGATCTTCGCGCCGCGCGCCTTGGCGTGCTCCAGCTCCTCCAGGACGAGGACGCCTGCGCCGCCGGCGATGACGAAGCCGTCGCGGTCGGAATCGTAGGCCCGCGACGCGACCGCGGGGCGGTCATTGTAGCGAGTGGAGAGGGCGCCCATGCCGTCGAACAGCACCGACAGCGTCCAGTCGAGCTCCTCGCCGCCGCCGGCGAAGATGATGTCCTGCTTGCCGAGCTGGATCAGCTCATAAGCATTGCCGATGCAGTGGTTCGACGTGGCGCAGGCCGACGAGATCGAATAGTTGACGCCCTTGATGCGGTAGGGCGTGGCGAGCGTCGCCGAGTTGGTCGAGGACATCGCCTTTGGCACCGCGAACGGGCCGACGCGCTTCGGCCCCTTCTCGCGCGCCGCGTCTGCTGCCTCGACGATGGCGTGGGTCGACGGCCCGCCGGACCCCATGATGAGGCCGGTCCGCTCGTCGCTGATGTCGTCGTCCTCGAGGCCGGAATCCTGCACCGCCTGGCGCATGGCGATGTAGTTCCACGCCGCGCCAAGGCCCATGAAGCGGGTGGTGCGCCGGTCGAGCATCTCGTCGACATCGAGCTGCGGGGCGCCGTGGACCTGGCAGCGGAAGCCGAGCTCGGCATAGCGCTCCGCCCGCACGATGCCGGAGCGGCCTTCGCGCAGCGACGCCAGCACTTCCTGCGTATTGTTGCCGATCGAGGAGACGATCCCCATCCCGGTGACGACAACGCGTTTCATGGCCTCATCCTCGTTCTGCTGTGGACCAGCCGCCGGGCCTAGCCGGCAGGCGCCGCCTGGTCCTTGAACAGCCCGACCTTAAGGTCCGTGGCCGAGTAGATAGGAACGCCGTCGGCCTTCACCCAGCCGTCGCCGATCCCGAGGAACAGCTTTGAACGCAGCACGCGCTTCAAGTCCACGCCGTATTCGACCTTTTTGGTCGCCGGCAGGATCTGGCCGGTGAACTTCACCTCGCCCACCGAGATCGCCCGGCCGTGGCCGAGACCGCCGATGGTGCCGAGGAAGAAGCCGAGCAGCTGCCACAGGGCGTCGAGCCCGAGACAGCCCGGCATCACCGGATCGCCCTTGAAGTGACACTGGAAGAACCAGAGGTCCGGATTGACGTCGAGCTCGGCGCGGACCCGGCCCTTGCCGAACGCGCCGCCTTCCTCGCCGATGTCGGTGACGCGGTCGAACATCAGGAGCGGCGGCAGCGGCAGCTGGGGATTGCCGGGACCGAACAGCTCGCCGCGTCCGCAGGCGAGCAAGGCTTCATAGTCGTAGCTGGAAGGTCGATCCTGTCCCGGGCTGGCCTGGTCCCGGTTGCCATCCGTCATTGCCGCCTGCCGCATGCCGGGTTCCGTCCGCATGATCGGGCGCTGTCGTAACACACGCCCCGCGGGGTCGGAAGGGCGGCGCCCGTGGAGTGCCAGATGGTCGCGGGCGCTTGGGGAAATGGCGCGCGGCAACCATGCTGCGGCAAAGGTGTCGCAGCGTCGGGAAGAAGGTTGCCGTCCCGAACCCAGAAACCTATAATATGCAACAGAATAGAAGGTTTCGAAAATGGACGAAACAGGAAAGACCTATCGCCTCGCCCGGGAGCGCGCGCCGTCGGTGCGTGCATTGCTGCGCGGTGCCGGACTGCGCCCGACCCGCCAGCGCATGGCGCTCGGTCAGCTCCTGTTCGGCAGCGGCAACCGCCATGTCTCGGCGGAGATGCTGCACGAGGAGGCGATGCGGGCCGAGGTGCCGGTATCGCTCGCCACCGTCTACAACACCCTCCACCAGTTCACCGAGGCGGGGCTGCTGCGCGAGGTGTCGCTCGACGCGTCGAAGACCTATTTCGACACCAATGTCAGCGACCATCACCATTTCTTCGTCGAGGACGACAACGAGATGCTCGACGTCCCCGAGGAGGCGCTGCATCTCGACCGGCTCCCCGATCCGCCCGAAGGCATGGAGATCAGCCGGGTCGACGTCGTGATCCGCCTCCGCCGAATCGCCGCCCGGCGCACGCTCGCGGACTAGCCGCCGCTCACCTTAGAGCGACGCGAATCCGGTCTTGATCCGGAGCCGTCGCTCGATGTTCCCGATGACCCAGGGCGAGATGCGTTCCCCATCGGGCACGAGGGGGAGCGCGACGAACCTCCCCTCATGGGACGCGGCGGACACCACATACTCGCCGTCCGGCGTCGTGATCTCGTCCGAGAGGACCGTGATCGAACAGCCGAGATCCTCCAGGCGAGCCTTGAGTTCCGCCAGGGTGGGGCTGTTGGCCATCGCCGGTTCCTAGAGCATGATCCGAAAAAGTGGATGCCGGTTTTTCGAGAAGATCATGCTCCAACAAAGACATAGCCGTAGAGAGTGATTCGACTTGGTCGGATCACGCTCTAGGCGGCGGCGGTCATTTCAACGCGTTCGGTCACGCGATAGCGCGGAAAGAATGAGGGGATCGCTGTCTGATGGGGCGCGCGAAGCGCTGTCTCGAGCGGTGGCTCCAGGCGCAATCTGGCTGCTTCCCACATTGACCAGAATCGCTGTGGCGCCGCTCCAATTCCCTCGAAGGGCTCAAGGCCAAGTTCGATGGACGCCGCCGCATTGGCGGCGAGCGCCTTGAAGAAGGCCCCGTGGATATCGTCGAGGGACGAAGCTTGCGCGGCGATGTCGAACTCAAGTCCCTGCGCTATCCAGTGATCGCCGTCGCGAAACACCAGAGCGTTCAAGTCGACCGATCGCGTAGGCATAAGCCTCTCCCGGCGTGCTGCACCTTTGGCGCGGATAGTACTCCCTCTTGAGCGCGCCAGTCACTTCCTCGATACGCAACGGGTCTCGGCTAGGAGAGCTTCGCCAGCAACAATTCGGTCGTCATTCCGGCGAAGGCCGGAATCCAGAGAGCCGCTTTCGCTGGTCGCGCATAGTGGGTCGCTAAGCGACGAGTCGCACGCTGGATCCCGGATCACGCGATGCAGCTTCGCTGCACGCTGTCCGGAATGACCGGGGCAGGTGCGGGGGTTTCGTTAGTCCACCGCCTCGTTCGGATAGACGCCCCACAGATTCTCGTCCGGGATCCAGCCGTTGAAGCCGGGGCCGCGGAGGCGGCACCAGCCGTTGCGGCAGCTTTCGAGCGAGCCCTGCACGCCGGGATCGAGATAGGCGACGATTCGCGCCGTCTCGTTGGCCTGGGCGCGCAGCGGCAGCGGCGGTCCGCTGCGGTTGGGCGCCACGATCGCTGTGCGCTCGCCGGAGAGGAGGCTGTAGAACACCCAGCCCTCGTCGCCGTTGGAATCGCGGATCTTGCGCCAATTGTCGACTTCCTCGACGACCTCGACCGGCAGCCCGAGCCGGACATAGATCCACGCGACCGGGTAGTCGGAACCCGGCCCGACGCGGACATTGACGCGGTCGGAATTGAGGCTGACGAAGCGGGGGAGGGGAAGGTCGGTTACCGGCCCCCGCCGCTGCTGGGCGGCGGCGGAGCTCGCCACCGCGAGCAGCGCGAGCATCACGATCGCCGCGACGATCCGGCCCGGCAGCGACACCACGTTCCTTCCCGTCAAATTCCGATGCCCCGTTTGCGGAATCGCGGCTTTTGCCGTCGCGGCCGCTTCTGCTAGAGAAAAGCCCAGCCCGTGAGCGGCCGTCAAACCGCGCCCTGCGCATTCCTGTGCGGTCACGGTTAACAACACGCCAACAGGAGGCCTCCCACCCTCATGGCGGACAAGCCGGTCGTCATCGTCACGCGAAAGCTCCCCGAGGCCGTCGAGCAGCGCATGGTGGAGCTGTTCGATGTCCGGCTGAATGCCGAAGACCGGCCCTTCACCGCGGATCAGCTCAAGGCCGCAGTGGCCGAGGCCGACGTGCTGGTGCCCACGGTGACCGACGCGATCGACGCCGCGGTGATCGCCGCGGCGGGCCCGAAGCTGGTGATGATCGCGAATTTCGGCAATGGCGTGGACAACATCGACGTCAGCGCCGCGACCGAGCGGCGGATCGTCGTGACCAACACGCCCGGCGTCCTCACCGAGGACACCGCCGACATCACCATGGCGCTGATTCTCGCCGTGCCGCGCCGCCTGATGGAGGGCGCGAAGGTGATGATGGATCACGGCGAATGGCCGGGCTGGTCGCCGACCTGGATGCTCGGCCGCCGCCTTGCCGGCAAGAAGCTCGGCATCGTCGGCATGGGCCGCATCGGCCAGGCGGTCGCCCGCCGCGCCCGCGTCTTCGGCCTGTCGATCAACTACCACAACCGCCGCCCGGTCGACGCCGCGACCGAGAGCGAGCTCGCCGCGACCTATTGGGACAGCCTCGAGGAGATGCTGACCTTCATGGACATCGTCTCGGTGAACGCGCCGCACACGCCCGCGACCTATCATCTCCTGTCGGCCGAGCGCCTCCGCTTCATGCAGCCCGGCAGCTACCTGGTGAACACCTCGCGCGGCTCGGTGGTGGACCAGAAGGCGTTGATCCGCCTCATCGAGGAGGGCCGCATCGCCGGCGCCGGGCTCGATGTCTTCGAGGGCGAGCCGGTGCTGGAGCCCGGTCTCCACAAGCTGGTGCGCGAGGGGAGGGTCGTAGTGCTCCCCCACATGGGCTCGGCCACGATCGAAGGTCGCATCCAGATGGGCGAGAAGGTGATCATCAACATCCGCACCCTCTTCGACGGCCACCGCCCGCCCAACCGGGTGCTGCCGGGGATGCTCTAGCCAGCCGGCATCCTTTCAATCCTCGCCTTGCGGGAGGGTCGAAACCGCGAAGCGGTTTCGGGGAGGGGCGCTGAGTCCGAGGATCGACGAGAGGCCGCCCCCCACCCGAACCGGCTGCACCTGTTCGACCTCCCCGCAAGGGGGAGGTTGATCCGTGGTTCGGCATAGCGGGCGCTCAGGCCGCGCCGGCGAGTTCGCCCGCCAGGGCGCGGCGGATCAGGGCGCGGGTTTCGGGGATGCCGAAGATCGCGACGAACGAGCCGAAGCGCGGGCCGCGCTCGGTGCCGAGCAGGATCTGGTAGAGCGCCCCGAACCAGGCGGCGGAGACGCCCGGCCCGCCGGCCGGTCCGGTCCTGGTCGTGTCCTGGTAGCGCGGGTTGATTCGGGCGACGTCGAGCACCGCGCTCTGGATCGCCTCGGGGTCGGCGTCCGGCGGCAGCTCGCCGAGCTTGCGGTCGAGCGCCGCCAGCGCATCGCGCTCCACCTCGTCCGGCGCCCGGAACGACTTCGTCGGCTCGACGAAGTCCTGGTAGTAGCGCACGGCATAGCCGGCGAGCTCGTCGAGCTTCGGATGCGTTGTCGGCGTGACACCGGCGACGTGCCGCAGGATGAAGCCCCACAGTACGTCCTTCTGGTGCGCGTTGGATGCCGCGGCGAGGTTGAGCAGCATCGCGAACGAGATCGGCTGGTCGATCTTCGGCGGGCTGCCGGCATGAATGTGCCAGGCCGGATTGCCAAGCCGGCGCGCGGGATCGTCGGCGTCGCGCTCATAGCCGGCGAGGAAGCCGAAATAGTCGTCGACCGCGCGCGGGATGACGTCGAAGGTGAGCCGCTTCGCCGCCTTCGGCTTGTGGAACATGAAGAGCGACAGGCTCTCCGGCGAGGCGTAGCTCAGCCATTCCTCGATAGTGAGCCCGTTGCCCTTCGACTTCGAGATCTTCTGCCCGTTCTCGTCGAGGAAGAGCTCGTAGCTGAAGCCCTCCGGCGGCGTGCCGCCGAGCGCCCGGCAGATCTGGCCGGAGAGGCGGACCGAATCGATGAGATCCTTGCCCGACATTTCGTAATCGACGCCGAGCGCCGTCCAGCGGAGCGCCCAGTCGGCCTTCCACTGCGCCTTCACATGGCCGCCGGTGACCGGCACCTCGGTCAGCGCATCATTGGCCGGATCGCGGAAGACGATCGTGCCGGCGGCGACGTTGCGCTCCAGGATCGGCACCTGCAGCACGTCGCCGCTGACCGGCGAGATCGGCAGGAACGGCGAGTAGGACTGCTGCCGCTCCTCGCGCAGCGACGGCAGCATGATCGCCATTACCTCGTCATAGGCGGCGAGCATCCGCAGCAGCACGTCGTCGAAGCGGCCGGCCTTGTAGTAGTCGGTCGCCGAGGCGAACTCGTAGTCGAAGCCGAAGCGGTCGAGGAAGGCGCGCAGCCGCGCATTGTTGTGATGACCGAAGCTCTGGTGCTCGCCGAACGGGTCGGGGATCGCGGTGAGCGGCTTGTTGAGATAGCGCCGCACCATGTCCTGGTTGGGCACGTTGTCCGGCACCTTGCGAAGGCCGTCCATGTCGTCGGAGAAGGAGACGAGCCGCGTCGGCACGGCGTCGCGCGTCAGGAGCCGGAACGCGGTGCGCACCATCGCCGTCCGCGCCACTTCGCCGAAGGTGCCGATATGCGGCAGGCCCGACGGGCCGTAGCCGGTCTCGAAGAGGACGGTGCGGGACGGGTTTCCCTCGCGGGCGAGCCGCGCCACGATCTTCCGCGCTTCCTCGAACGGCCAGGCCGGCGAGCGGCCGGCCGCCTCGACCAGCGCGTCAGTGATGGTAAGCGGCGGCAGGGCCGGTGCGGCCATCGGCAAAAATCTCGATCCGTAGGGGAATTCGGCGCGGACCCTAGAAATGCCACGCGCCAGCGTCAACGTTTCTCGCGCGCTTGCCCGTGGGCGAGGGGCGCCATAAAGGTCGCAGGATGACAGCCGCCGAGGATGCAATGAATCAGATGAGCCGCCCGATCAGCCATCACGAAGCGCTGATCTATGTGATGGTCACGCTGTCGGCGGTCGACCGCGCCATGACCGACCGCGAGATGGAGATGATCGGCCGCGTCGTGCGGCAGTTCCCGATCTTCGCCGATTTCGACCCGGAGCTTCTGGTGGCCGTCGCCGAGGATTGCGGCCGGCGCCTCCAGGCCGCCAATGGCTTCGACGCGGTGCTGGAGCTGATCGCCGAGACGCTGCCGGAGCGGCTCTACGAGACGGCCTATGCCGCGGCCGTCGAGGTCGCCGCCGCCGACCTTCATGTCGAGCAGGAGGAGCTGCGCTTCCTCCAGATCCTCCGCGACTTCCTCGAGATCGACAAGCTCGCGGCCGCGGCGATCGAGCGCTCGGCGCGGGTGCGCTACCGCCGGCACGTGCCCGGTCAGTAGAAGCTGAGCGGGAAATAGCGAAGGTAGTGTTCCGCATAGGTGCCGTCGGCGGCGATCGCGGCGAGCGCGGCATTGATCGCGTGGCGGAGCTCGTCGTCGTCGGGCGCGACCGCGATCGCCATCCCTTCGCCGAAGAATCGGCTGTCGAGATACGGCCCGCCGGCGAAGATGCAGCAATCGGCCGCGTCGATCCCCTCCAGCCAGAAGGCGAGCTGCAGCCCGTCGCCGAACAGCGCGTCCGCCCGGCCGAGCCGGAGCGCCGATTCCGCTTCGAGCGCCGTCGCATGGGGCTGGATGCGCACGCGGGGGAAGTAGGTCTGAAGATACGCCTCATGCGCCGAGCCCGCGACGACCGCGATGCGGCGGTTGGCGAGGTCGTCGGGCGAGATGTTGAGGCGAAGGCCGCGCCGCACCACGAACCGCGCCGGCAGCTTGAGATAGACGTCGGAGAAGCGCGCCTCGGCGGCAGTCTCCGCCGTCATCGCGACGCCGGCGATCGCCGCGTCCGCGCGGTCGTCGCCGAGCGCGACGAGGAGGTCGTCCCACGGGCGCGCCTGGATCGTGCAGGGAAGGCCGAGCTCGTCGCAGATCGCGCGGGCGAGGTCGATGTTGAAGCCGGTCAGCCGGCCCGCGGCGTCGAGGAAGTTGAACGGCGGGTAGTCCGCGGTCGTCACGAAACGGATGCCGGCGAAGGGTAGCTGGCCGACCGGCTCGGCCTGCGCATCCTGCCGCCAGAAATTGGGGATCGCCAGCCCGCCGGCCGGCTGCGCGGCGACGGGCGTCGCTGCCAGCATCCCCGCGGCCACCACCGCCGTCAGCGCTGACCGGTATCCCACGCCTCGACCTGCCTCCGCCGCACCCGCCCCTCGCTACGGAGATTGCGGCGGAAGGGCAAGCGGCCGGGCGTCAGCGGCGGACCGTGCGCGGCTCGGGCGTATCGCCGGGGAGATCCTCGTCGGCATCGTCGAGGAGCGGCGGATAGTCCTGTTCGCCCTCGTCGGTCAGCGTCGGGAACTCGCCGAGATTGGCGACGGGGTCCGCCGGCTCCACGGGCTCGCCATAGGGACCGGGCTTCTCCACAGGGATCTGCCCGAAGTCCGGGGTATCCTCCAGCGCAACCAGATCCGCCGCCTGTTCGCGGAACTGCTCCGGCCCGCCGGCCGGTCGGCCCGCGCCCATCCACATGCGCGTGGCGCGCTCTTCGATCAGCTTCTCGCGGTTATCCATGACCCTCTCCTTGCCCCCGCCCCGAGGAAAACGAGCGGGCGCCACTGAGGGTTCCTTCACGCCGGCGAGCGCCGCGGCATGAAGAGATAGGCGACGATCAGCACGATCGGCCCGAGGGTCAGGGCGACATCGGCGAGGTTGAAGATGAAGGGCGTGCGGTCGCCGATATGGAGCAGCAGGAAGTCGATCACATGGCCATAGGCGATGCGGTCGATGATGTTGCCGACCGCGCCGCCGACGATCAGCCCGAAGCCGACCGCGGCGAGCTTGCCGCCCTCGCGCGAGCGCATCCAGAACACCAGCACGACCAGCGTGACGACGATGACGCCGCCGAGCAGCCAGCCGCTGTCGGCGCCGCGCAGGAAGCTGAAGGCGATGCCGGGATTGTAGGTGAGATAGAGCGCGAGGATCGGCAGGATGTCGATCATCACGTCGACGTCGAGCGTCTGCTCCGCGACAACCTTCGAGATCTGGTCGACGATCAGCACCGCCGCGATGATGGCGATGCCGAGAAACGAGCCCGGACCGGGCGGCGCATCGGAACGGGGCGGCGGCGATTCGCTCATGCGGCTCCGTAGAGCATCATCGCCGCGAACGGCGCAAGGTCGCCTCCAGCGCTGCGCTCTGGCTGCCCCGCTATGGCCCCTCACCCGGAGCGACCCGGCATGCCGGCTCGCCCCGAGCTCTCCCCAAGGGAGAGGTGAAGAAGCCGCGGCTTTGCTGTGATCGATGCGAGCCCGGCCGCTCCGTCACGAGGAACCCGCCCTCGGGCAACAGCGCCACCGCGCCGCAGTTCCGCACGCTGCGGGCAATCAGTACCGCTTGTTGCACATCTACGGTGCTGGTGTTGACTGCTGTGGCTACAACGCCAGTGCCTTCCGCCGGACCTCGAACAGCATCACGCCGGTCGCCACGGCGAGGTTGAGCGAGTCCGCGCGGCCGGCCTGCGGGATACGCACCAGGTGGTCGCAGGCCGCGGCGAGCGGCGCGGTCAGGCCGGATTGCTCGTTGCCCATGAGGAGAAGCACCGGCCGGCCGTAGTCGACACCGCGATAGTCCTCGGTGCCCGACAGATGCGTGCCGACGACGATGCCCGGCCAGCCGGCACGGAGCGCGAGGAACTCGGCTTCGTTGGCGCGCACCAGTTTCACGTGGAACAGCGACCCCATCGTCGCCCGCACCGCTTCGATCGAGAACGGATCGACCGAAGGGCCGACGAGGATCACGCCTTCGGCGCCGACCGCGTCGACCGTGCGGATGATGGTCCCGACATTGCCGGGATCGCGCGGCGTCTCCAGCGCGACCCAGACGCCGCTCTCGCCGGGAACGACCGTGGCGTGGTCGGCGAGGCGCTGGCGGAAGACGCCGAGAACCATCTGCGGGTTCTCGCGGCGGCTGATCTTCTCCAGCACCGCATTGCTGACCTGGAGGATGTCGGCGCCGCGCGCCCGCGCCGTCGCCGCCGCGCGCTGCACCGCCGGCTGGTCGCCGACTTCGAGCCCGTGGACCACCGCATCGATCGGCCAGCGCTCCTCCAGCGCATCGGTGACGAGCTTCAGCCCCTCGCCGAGGAAGAGGCCGGTCTCGCGCCGCTCCTTCGGCATGGCGAGCGCGCGGATCGCCTTGATCCGGTCATTGGCGAGACTGGTGATGGTGAGCACCTGTCCCGGCCGCGGCGGGCGCGCGTCAGCCATCGGCGCTCCAGCGGCTGAAGAGCGAGGTCGAGAGCACGCGGCTGCCGGGGCCCTCTTCGCGCAGCAGCAGCTCGCCCGATTCCAGGTGCCCGCCGAGGCCGGCGAGCGCCTCGGCCGTCGTCTCGTGGATCGACACGAACGACGCGCGGACCGCATAGGCGGTCACGATGAAGAAGAGCGGATCGTCGGAGAGGAGACGCCGGCAGAGGCGGAGGAGGTCGGCGAGGTCGAGGAAGAGATCCCACACCTCGCCCTTGGGGCCGCGGCCGAATTTCGGCGGGTCGAGGACGATGCCGTCATAGCGGTTGCCGCGGCGCTCCTCGCGCTCGGCGAACTTCACCGCGTCGTCCATGATCCAGCGGATCGGGAGGTCGCCGAGCGCCGACGCCGCCTGGTTCTCCCGCGCCCAGCCGATCGCCTTCTTCGACGCATCAACATGGGTGACCGCCGCTCCGGCGCGGGCGGCGAGCAGCGAGGCGAGCCCGGTATAGGCGAAGAGGTTCAATACCTTGGACGGGTGCTTTGATTCGGAAACCAGGCGCGTCATCCACGCCCAGTGGGTGTCCTGCTCCGGGAAGACGCCGACATGGCGGAAGGCGGTGAAGCGCCCGAGGAAGGAGACACCCTCATAGCTCATCGGCCAGGTTTCCGGCAGCGGCTTGCGGTAGCGCCAGCGCCCGTCGGCCTCCTCGTCCTTGCCGCCGGTGAAGACGGCGTCGGCCGAATCCCACCGCGCGGCGGGGAGGCGGCGGCGCCACATCGCCTGCGGCTCGGGGCGAACGATGGTGTAGCGCCCATAGCGCTCGAGCTTCTCGCCTTCGCCGGAATCGACGAGCGCATAGTCCGGCCAGCCGCTGGTCTCCAGCAGGACCGGCAGGCTGGCCCGCATCGGCGGCGTCGGACTCATGCGCTTCCCCGGTCGGTTGAACGGAGCCTGTGATAGCCGGACGCTTGCGGCGTGGCCATTGTGCCAGCACGGGTTGATCACGACGGGCCGGTCAGGCACGCTGTCCCAAGGGAGGTGCCGGACGATGGAGCTCGAAGGCCGCTACCGCATACCCGCCACCCGCGAGGCCGTCTGGGAAGCGCTCAGCGATCCCGCGGTGCTGCGCGAATGCATCCCGGGTTGCCAGTCCCTGGAGAAGATCTCGCCGACCGAGGCGCGGGCGGTCGTCGCCGTCGAGGTCGGTCCGTTCAAGGCGACCTTCACCGGCACCATCCGCGTCGACGCCGCCGACCCGCCGCTCACGGTCACGTTGAGCGGCGAGGGGCGCGGCCGGCCCGCCGGTTCGGCGCGGGGCGCGGTCACCGGCGAGCTCGCCGAGGATGCGGGGGAAACCACCGTCAGCTACCGCGGAACGGCCGAAGTCGGCGGAAAGCTGGCCGAAGTCGCGGCCGGCGACATCGACGCCAAGGCCAAGGCCCTTGCCGGGAGGTTCTTTGCTGCGCTATCGCGACGGTTCGAGGACGGGAGGGGCGACTGGGTCGACGAGCTCGACCATTCGCTGGCGAACGTCCAGTTGGGTGACGAACCAGGTGAGGATGTCGTCGTGGACAAGACGGAACGCGCAGGCGAAGTGGCCAAGTCGGTTGAGCATCGGGTGGAGACGGCGGCCGCGACCGGCTTCCTCGGCGGCGCCCCGGTCTGGGCGATGATCGCGATCGTGGCGATGGTCGCCTTCCTCGCCATCCTCTACGCCTAGAACGCACACCGCCGATTTTCCCGCCGGCCGGCTTGTCGCGGGCCGGCGGCGTTCACACATCCATCGGGACAGTTCACCGAGGGAGGTGTGACATGGACTATCGCGACCGCCAGGCCATCGAGGACCTGTTCCGCCGCCTGGACGAGGTGGAGCAGAGCACCGGACCGCGCGACCCGGAAGCCGAAGCCTTCATCAATGACGGCATCCGGCGCCAGCCGGGCGCGCCCTACTACATGGCGCAGACCATCGTCGTGCAGGCCGAGGCGCTGGAAGTGGCGCGGCAGCGCATCGAGGAGCTTGAGCGCGGGCGGAGCGGCGGCTTCTTCGACAATCTCTTCGGCGGCGGCCGGGCCGCGCCGCAGCGCGCCCCGGCGCGCGAGCGCGGTCCCTGGGACCGCCGCAGCGAGGGCGGCGGGTTTCTCGCCGGCGCCGCGCAGACCGCGGTTGGTGTCGCTGGCGGCGTCTTCCTCGGCAGCCTCATCGCCGGCGCCTTTGCCGGCGGGGCGCAGGCTGCTGAGGCTCAGCCCGGAGCCGATGACCCGGCGAACGATGCCGGCGGCAACTTCGACACCGGCAGCGATGATTTCGGCGGAGAGGGCGACTTCGGCGATTTCGGCGGGGGCGACTTCGGCGGCGGGTTCGACTAGGCCGCGCAGTCTGGAATCATTATGGCGGTCGCGCTGTCTGGTCGCGCGACCGCCATTTGCTTTTCGGGCGGCAGACGAGTCATGTGGGACCGGGTGGGCGCCAAGGTCCCTCTAGTGTCGTCCTGATGATCGTCTGTTCCTGCAACGTCCTCAGCCACAAGCAGATCGAAGCCGCGGCCGAACGCCTCGTCGAGGGGGCGCCCGACCGGCCGGTCACGGCGGGCCGCGCGTTCCGCGCGCTCGGCACCAAGCCGCAATGCGGTGGTTGTCTGGAACTGATCCGGCACCTTGTGCGTGAAATGGGCATTCCCGTCACCTGCCCGGAGCCGCTAGGCTCCGTCGCGGAGGGGACCGCCGCCGATCTGCCCGAGCTTCCGGTTCTTCATCGCGAAGCGGTTTGACGAAGGCGGCCGGCCTCCCTACATTACAACTATTCTAATAAGGGAGTGCGGCATGAAGGGTGAACCCCGCGTCATCGAACGGCTGAACGGCGCGCTGCGGCTGGAGCTCGGCGCCATCAACCAGTACTGGCTGCATTACCGGCTCACCGAGGATTGGGGCTTCGGCAAGCTCGCCAAGAAGGAGCGTGCCGAGTCGCTGGAGGAGATGCACCATGCCGACCGCCTGGTCGACCGCATCATCTTCCTCGAGGGCATGCCCAACATGCAGCAGATCGCCCCGCTGCGGATCGGCCAGACCATCCGCGAGGTGCTCGAAGCCGACCTTGCCGGCGAATACGAGGCGCGCGAGTACTATCGCGAGTCCCGCGACATCTGCCGCGGGGAAGGCGACTATGTGTCGATGGAGCTCTTCGAGGACCTCCTGGAGGACGAGGAAGGGCACATCAATTTCCTCGAGTCGCAGCTGAGCCTTTACGACAAGGTCGGCGAGCAGCTTTATGCGCAGCTGCAGGCCGAGTCCGCCGACGAGGCCAAATAGCCGGACGGGTTAGGGGGCCCGCTTCGCTTGAACGGGCCCATCCTCGCCATCGAGCAGCGCGCGACCTTCACCCGGGCGACGGTGTTCAGCCCGGATCGCCGCGCGCTGGCCTCGGCCCGCGACCAGCATCGTCCGATCTTTCCCGCGCCCGGCGAGGTCGAGCGCGAGCCCTCCGAGATCGTCGAGGAAGTGCTTGCCACCTGCCGCGCCGCGTTGGTCCGGGCGCGGACCGACCCGGAGAAGATCGCGGCGATCGGGATCGCCAGCCAGCGCGGCGGCGCGGTGCTGTGGGACCGTGAAAGCGGCCGACCGCTTCACCGCGCGATCACGCCCGGCGACCGCCGCACCGGCGAACGCAGCCACGCGCTCGAACGCGCCGGCGTCGCGCGCCTCGTGCTGGAGCGCACCGGGCAGCGCCTCGACGCCAGCGCGCCGGCGCTGCTCCTCGCCTGGCTGCTCGACAATGTCGAAGGCGCGCGGCCGCTCGCGGAAGACGGCCGCCTCGCTTTCGGCACGCTCGATTCCTTCCTGCTGTGGCGGCTGACCGACGGCCGCGTCCACGCCACCGACGCGACCAACGCCGCGGCGACGCTCCTCTACAACATCCACCAGCGCGGCTGGGACGGCGACCTCCTGCGGCTGTTCGACGTGCCGGAGAGCCTGCTGCCCGCCGTGTTCGACAGCGCGAACTATTTCGGCGGCGCCGATGCTGCGCGGTTCGGCGGCGGCGCCGGCCTCGTCCCGATCCACGCGCTCGTCGGCGACGCCCAGGCGAGCCTGATCGGCAAGGCCGGCTTCGCGCCCGGTGCGCTCGGCGCCGCGCTCGGCGATGGCGGCCTGATCCTCAACACCGGCGCGGAGGCCGTCGCGACCGACGGTTCGGTGACGACCACCATCGCCAGCCAGCGCGACGGCAAGGCGGCCTACGCGCTGGAGGCGGCGGCGCCGTCCGCAACGAGCCCGCTCGACTGGCTCCGCGACCGGCTCGGCATCGCCGGCTCGGTCCCCGAGCTCGAAGCGCTGGCGCAGTCGGCGCGGCCGGAGGCGTCGGTCGACTTCGTGCCGGCCTTCGCCGGGCTCGGATCGCCCTGGCCCGACCCCGATGCGCGGGCCGCGATCCTCGGCATGACCGCCGACACCGGCCGGGCCGAGCTGGTGCAGGCGGCGTTCGAGGCCGTCGCCTTCCAGACCCTCGCGACCATCGGCGCGATGCACGCCGCGTGGGACGAGGCGCCGGCCGACGGACCGCTCCGGATCGACGGGCCGCTCGCGGAATCGGGCATGACGCTCCGCCTCATCGCCGGCCTCCTCGACCGGCCGGTCGAGCGCCCGACCTCGCGTGACGCGACCGCGCTCGGCGCCGCCTGGCTGGCAGGGAGAGCGATCGACCAGTGGCCCGACGCCGAGGCCTTCGCCGCGGAGTGGAAGCCCGGCGCGGTGTTCGAGCCGTCCCCGCCCGACGCCCGCACCGCCGACCGCTACGGCCGCTGGCTCGAAGCCGTCGACCGCGTCCGGCGCTAGGCGTCGACTCACCACGACGCTTTCTCCCTTTCGTCATTCCGGCGAAGGCCGGAATCCAGCGCCACACGCTCCGGCCTTCGTGTGGTCCTGGACCCCGGCCTTCGCCGGGGTGACGATGGTTGGAGCGTAAGGGGATAGGCCTCGCGGTTGTATCCGCGCCTACGCCGTCCAACGCCGGCCGGCGAGGCCGATGGCGTAGCGCGCCGGGTCGAGGACCATCGCGGCGAGCCCGGCCAGCGCCGGGCAGGGGTGGGTGATGATCGCCGTCGAGAACCCGGCGAGGAGGTCGTGATAGGGCGCCTTGTCGAGGAACGCCTCGCGGAAGCCGCCCGACTGCAGCACCGGCGCGAAGCGCGGCGCGATGCCGCCGCCGATATAGACGCCGCCCTTCGCCATGAAGATCAGCGCGAGGTCACCCGCATAGCGCCCGAGGAGCCGGCAGAAGAGGTCGACGGTTGCGACCGCGACCGGATCGGTGCCGGTGATGCCGGCCTCGCCGACCTCCGGCGCGGTGGAGAGCGGCGCCGGCATCCCGTCGGCGGCGGCGACGGCGCGGTAGAGCCCGACCATGCCCGTGCCGGAGATCACCGATTCCGCGCTGATGCGGCCGAAGAGGCCGGGAAGATGCGGCCACACCGCGGCGTCGCGCGCCGTCTTCGGCCCGAAATCGACATGGCCGCCTTCGCCACCTGAGGGCACCCACACCCCGTTGGCGTCGATCAGCGCGGCCGCACCGAGCCCGGTGCCGGGACCGATGACGAGGCGCGTCCCCGCGCCGCGCGGCAGGCGCGGGCCGACCGGATCGAGATCGGCGTCAGTGAGCGAGGGCAGGCTGAGCGCCAAGGCCTCGAAATCGTTGATGACGATGACGTCGGAGAAGCCGCCCTTCGCGATCATTGCCCGGGGCTCGGCGAACCACGGGCCGTTGGTCAGCTGGATCACCTCGCCCTCGACCACCGTCGCCATCGCCAGCACCGCCGAGCGGATCGGCTCCGGCGAGAGCGGCCGCAGATCGAGGTCGATCGCCTCGTCGAGCGACGGCCGGTGCCGGGTCTCGATCACCGTGGTCGGCCCCACGCTGCCGTCGCGCGCCACGATGGCGAAGCGCCCGTTGGTGCCGCCGATGTCGGCGATGATGGCGGGCAGCGCTACGAGCGTTGGCGATGGCGGCTGGGTCATGAGGCGGTGTCTGGCGGGTGCGGAAGAGGGAAGGGCGCGCGGTGTGGTGTCAAGCGCGCGGGGTTGGTTCATCCGCCCGATGCACGGGTTTTCGCGAAGGCGTCGGCGAGCTCCTCCAGAAGCGCGCGCAGCCGGCGCACCTTCTCGGCGCCGAGGAGCCCGGTCCACGCATTCTCGGCGGTCGCGATCGCATCGCGCGCGACTAGCACGGCGGCCCTTCCGCGGGGCGTGAGACGGATCAGCTTGGCGCGCCGATCGCTCTGCCCGCCGACCCGCTCGGCATAACCGAGCCGTTCGAGGTCGTCGACGAGATACTGCATCGACTGCTTGGTCATCGCCGCCGCCGCCGCCATATCGGTGATCCGCGAGCCGGTGCCGGCGATCACCGAGAACACCTTCGAATGCGCCGGGCGGATATCGCCGAAGCCGCGCGCGTCGAGGGAATCGAACACCGACCGCTCCGCCGAGGCGAGGGCGTCTTCGAGCAGCGTCGCGATGTTGCGGCGCGCTTCGGGCGGCGACGGACGCCGAAGGTCGGGCGCCCGGGCCTTTGAAGTTGCATGATCGTCAGATGTCATGATAGACAGAATATATGACTATAAGGGAGACTGACCATGGCGTTCACGCGACGTGACGTTCCTCTTGCCATTGCCGGCCTGGCGGCGGCCGGCGGGCTGATCGCCGGCGCCCGGCCGGGCCTCGCCACCCAGGCCGGATCGTTTGGTGTTCCTGTTATCATTCCCGCGGATGAGAGTGACCCGCGGCGCTATGTTGGCCATCTGTTCGACTGGAAAGTGGTCGGATCCTCGACCGGCGCACATTTCGCCCTCGTCGAGGTGACCGGGTGGAAAGGCGGTGAACCGCCGATGCACTACCACACCCGCGAGGAGGAGTTCTTCTATGTCCTCGATGGCGAGGCGACGTTTCGCGTCGGCGACCTGACGCGGCGGGTGGGCCCGGGCGGCTTCGTGTGGGGTCCGCGCCTGATCCCGCACGGCTTCGTCTTCGAATCCGATATCGTGCGGCTGCTGATCGGCTTCCTTCCGGCCGGGCAGGAAGCGACGTTCCAAACCTTCAGCAGCCCGGCCCCTGACCGTGCTCCACCGGCGCCGCCGGCGTTCGAGGAGATGCCCGATATGGCGGCGGTCCAAGCCTTCGACGAAGCGCTCGGCGTTGTCTATGTCGGGCCCCCGCTGGCTGAGATTCTGGCTACGGAACGAGCGTAGGTCACGGCTCGATCGCCGGCGCAGGGATCGGGAGCAGCGTCACCTCCGGGTCCTGCCACGAGCCGCCGAAGGCGAACGGAAGCGCCACCGGCTCGTCCGGGCCGGTGAGCCAGATGGTGCCGCTCCCCGCGATCTCCTGGCGCAGCAGCGAGCCCCAGCCGCTGTAGTCGAAGTGGTAGCCGGCGCCTTCCCCTGTGATGCTGTCCATGGTGACCCGGCCGTCGCCGAACGTCGCCGCCACCGCGATCCGAGTGAAGGCGGTCGCCGCCTCCGAATTCTCCAGCGCCGCGCGCGCCGGATCGACGGCGCGGGCAGCGGCGGCAAGGTCGATGCCGCGCACCGAGCCGTCGACGAGCGTCAGGGTGAGCGGGCCTTCGAGGGCGGCGACGAGGTCGCCCCAATTGCTCCCGGAGCCGCGGACCACCAGCGACGCGTCTATCGTGCCGGCGACCGAGTCGAGGCCGACCATGGCGGTGAGCGCCGGCGCGGCGTTCATGTCGTCCAGCGCGAAATCGGCGGCGGCGGTCAGCACCGGGCCGTCGAGAATGGCGGTGATCGTTCCCGAGAGCCGCCCGCCATAGAGCCGCGCCTCGCCGAGATTGATCGACACCCGGCCGTTGGTGACGACCGCGGACGCCGCCGCGCCGTCGATCCGCGTCCGCCCGATCGTCAACGTGGCCGCGGAGAGCCGGATGTCGCTGTCGATCGCCGCCAGCACCGGAAGGTCGATCGGCGCGCCCGACCACACGCCGTTCGCCTGGACGTCGGCCTGGAAGGCGCTGGTGTAGGGCGTGACGTTGAGGGCGTCGAAGGCGAGCGTTCCCTCCAGCCGTGGCCGGACGCCGCCGAAATCGGCGGTGAAGGCGCCGCTTCCCTCATTGCCGTCCAGCATCATCGTGGCGCCCGAGAAGGAAAGGACCGGCCACGCCCAGTTGACCGCGCCGGCGACCCGCGCCGGCCCGAGCGTCGCGCCCGGCGCCATCGGCTGGCCGACCCATGACAGCATGTCGCGGAACGAGGCCGTGGTGACGTCGGCGCTGCCGGCGAAGGTGAAGTCGAGGTCGCGCCGGCCGACCTCGCCGTCGAACCGGATCGACACCGGCGCCGCCGCCAGCGTGAACCGTCCCTGGGATACCCGGCCCGCGATCAGCTCGAGCGGTTCGGCCAGCGACGCGCGTACCTCGACCCGCTCGCCGCGCCACACCAGGCTGCCGCGGGCGGTGGCGGCGTCGGAGGTCGACGGCCACGCGATCTCGAGGTCGACATCGGTGATCTCGGCCATGCCGACGTCCGGCGCCTCGTAGGTGATCGTGCCGTCGCGGATGTTGAACTGGCCGAGCCGGACCTCGTCGACCGGAAGAACGAGCGTCTGCGGATTGGGTGGGGCGTATGGAAGAGCAGGAGCGGGGGCTGGCCCCTCGGCCGCGGCGACGCGGTCGCCCACTGCGCCGAGCGGCGCCCAGTTGGACCGCCCGGCGGCATCGACGCGGAGCGCGATCGTCGGGCTTTCGAGGTCGAACGCGCCGACCTCGACCCGGCCGATGAGGAGCGGCAGCAGCCGGACCGTCCCGGTCAGCCGCTCCATCGTGATGAAGGGCCGGTTGGAAGCGTCGAGGATGCGGACGCCTTCGAGGGTGATCGAAGGCTGGGGGAAAAGGCGGATCACCGGCTCGCCTTCGACCCGGACCGGCCGCCCGATCCACGCCGCGATCTGCTCGGTGATCCGCTCGCGCGTCAGGTTCGACGCCACGAGCGACGGCACCGCGATCACCACGCCCGCGATCACGACAATGAGAACGACCGCGATGATGGCGAACCGCTTCATGGCGTCCCCGCACCCGCCCGCGCCATCGCGGACCTCCCTCCGGCCAAACCGGCAATAGGTAGCATGGTCTTGGGAGGCAAGGAGATTCGGGCGGCGCGACCCGCTGTGGGGATCGCTAGCCGGCGAGGACCCGCGTCACCGGGAAGGTGATGCGGACCATGGTGCCCTGGTTGGGCGCGCTGTCGATCTCGAAGCTGGCGCGGTTGGCTTCGACCAGCGCCTTGGTGAGCGGGAGCCCGAGGCCGGTGCCTTCGATCCGCGGCCGTCCGGCGGTGGCGACCTGGCGGAACGGCTTCAGCGCGATCTCCAGCTCCTTCTGCGACATCCCCACGCCGGTGTCGCGGATGCGCACCACGACCTCGCCATTGTCCTCCAGGGCGCTGGAGATGATCACCTGGCCGCCCGCCGGGGTGAACTTCACCGCGTTGGAGAGGAGGTTGAGGAGGATCTGGCGGAGCGAGCGGAGATCGGCGACCACCTTCGGCACCGCGAGCGACAGGCTGGTGCGGATGATCACCCGGTCGCGGTTCGCCTGCGGCTGCATCAGGCCGACGCATTCGCGGATGATGTCGTTGAGCGGGATCTCGTCGAGGGCGAGGTCGAGCTTGCCGGCCTCGATCTTGGAAAGGTCGAGGAGGTCGTTGATCAGGCTCATCAGATGCGTGCCCGACAGCCTTATGTCGGCGAGGTATTCTCGGTAGCGCTTGTTGCCGACCGGCCCGAAGCGCTCCTCGAGCATCACTTCGGCAAAGCCGATTACCGCATTGAGCGGCGTACGGATTTCGTGGCTAACCTTTGCCAGGAATTCCGACTTCTGCTGGTTAGCCGACTCAGCAGCGCGCCGGGCGGCGACCAGCTCCTCCTCGGCATTCTTCCATTGCGTGATATCGCGCAGCACCGCACAGAACGTGTCGCTGTCGCCGAGCCGGCCCATCGTCATGAACAGCGGGATCATGCCGCCCTGCGGCACGAGGCCGATCACCTCGCGGCCGTCATTGAGGACGCTGGCGACGCCGTTTCGCGCCAGCCCGTCGAGATAGTCGAGCGCCGACCGGCGGCTTTCTTCCGCGAGGAAGTCGGCGAAGGGGCGGCCCAGCATGTCGGTGGCCTCGACGCCGAACAGCGCCTCGGCGCTGCGGTTGGCGCTCGTGATCCGTCCCGCGCCGTCGATAACGACGACGCCGTCGGTCGCCGTGTCGAGCACGGCCTCGAGTTCCTCGATGCGCTGGAGGGCGTCGCGGAAATCCTCCAGCCGGCGGTGCTCCTCCGGGGCGCCGACCGCCGCCAGCCGCAGCAGCTCCGGCGGGGCGACGGGAAGATGCGCCGGCCGGCGCTCCTCCTGCCGGATCGACAGCATCGTCGCCGGCCCGTCTTCCCACGGCACGATGTGGAGCTTCGCCTCCGCCGCGATCTGCTCGCCGTCGGCGGCGCGCAGCAGCAGCCGGCGCTGATCGTCGAAGACGTCGCCCGCCATCGGCTCGGCGAAGAGCGCGTCGGCGCCGCCGGCGGCCGCGAAGGCGGCGACGTCGTCATAGCCGAGCTGGTCGAGCAGCCCCCGGCTCGCGAACAGCACCGTCCGTTCGCGGAACACCAGGAGCCCGACCGGCAGGCGATCGAGGAGCCGGATCGGCACCATGCGCGGCGCCGGCGTCACCGATGCCTCGCGCACCTGCTTCTGCGGCGGTGCGCCGTCGTCTCCCGGGCGACCCGGCATCACCTCGCGCAGCGCCTGGGCGATGCGGCGGAAAGCATCGCGCTCGTCGCCGGTCAGCGCGGCGGGACGCTCGCCGCGGCCGGCCGCCGAGGGAAGGCGGACGATGTTGGAGGATGCGGGCGACACGGCCATGTCCGCCTCGGCTGCGGAGCGTTCCCCGGACCGTGCGGCGCCCGCGCGGCGGACATCGTCCGTGCGGCAGACGCCGAAGCCGCGAAATCCCTCGAACCCGCCGCCCCGTCCGAAGGCGGGAAGCGCGGCAAGGTCGACAGCCACGGAAAGATCCACGCCGCTGACCGGCCAGTAGACCGTCAGCCCGCTCCATGTGTCGCGGCGCGACAGGGCGTGGCCGACCGCCTCGCCGTCGAGGCCAAGCTCCGCGGCGATCTCGCTCCAGCTCCGGCCGACCAGCCGCGCCTTGTCGGGGCCGACCACGCCGGCCAGCTCGGCGGAGACGAAGGTGAAGCGCTGCTCCGCATCGGTCTGGAACGCGAAGCGGACCGGCGCCGGCCGCGGCTCGAACGTGAAGGCCGGCTCGGGCGACGCGGGCGAGGCGTCGATTGCCGGCTCCGAAGCCTCGGGCGCGGCGACCGCCGGCGGCGGCTCCGGCAATGGAACGGGCGGGCATTCCTCGGGATCGGCGCTCCCGACGAGCTGAGCGCCCCCGTCGATCTCGGCGGCCCGCTCCGACAGCGCGCGGATCGTGAAGCCCGGCTCCTCCGGCTCCGGATTGCCGATGAGGGCGAGCGCCACCGGCGCGCCGTCGGCCGAAGCCGCCGCGACGGCGACCATGCGGCGGCTGTCGCCGAACCGCACTTCGCGCCGCACGGTCCGGCTCGGAGCGGCAAAGGCGTCCGCGGCCAGCGCTTCGAGCCCCGCGGCCTCGCCGAGACCGCGGGCGGCGTCCGGTGCGGCCAGCGGCACGCCGCGATCGGAGAGGACGAGGGCGGTGATGTCGTCGCCCGAGAGGGCGGCGGCGAGCGCATCGGCCCGCTCCGCCAGCGTCTCGGCCGGCGCCCGGCTGTCGCCGACGATGAGGACGGCATCCTCGACGCCGGCGATGCGCTGCCCGCGTCCCGCGATCGCCTGGACCCGCCCGGCGAATGGCAGCCGGAGCATGAGGGCCGCGGGCTCGTCGGCCAGCCCCGCAGCGACCTGCGCGACCTCCCGCGCGACCGCGCTGCCCGGCACGTACCGGCGCTCCAGCAGCGCCTCCAGCCGCGTCAGGCCGAGGAAGCGGATGCCGGCGAGATTGGCCCAGAGGATCCGGCTGCCGTCACTTGCCCAGACCCAGGCGGGCGCTGGCGCTAGAAGCGCCGCGCCGACGGGCGGGATCGCAGTGAGGTCGAGGAAGGATGGCGCTGGCATTGCGCGGGAAAGGCCGGTCCGTCATGGCTAACGAACCGTAAATATGACGAAAATCCCGCGCGGGTCCACGCGATCGGGGTTGTTTTGCCCGCTCTCCGCCAAACGCGGTTAAGGTCGCGGTCGCGCCGCGGAGTCGCCGGAGTGACCGCCTGTCGCGTCCGGCTTTTGCTTCTTGAAACGCCCGACCCTACCTTCTAGGGTCCGCGCCGTTTCCGGTATGCAGCTGTAGCTCAGTTGGTAGAGCGGCGGATTGTGGATCCGTAGGTCGCTGGTTCGAGCCCAGCCAGCTGTACCATTTCCCTGAACGACCCGATGGTTGAGACGGCCGGCGCCGCGCGGGGCACCGGCCGCCCATGGCGTCATTCGACCGTGATCGGCCGGTAGAAGGTGAATGGCCGGTCGGCCATCACCTCCGGGTGGAAGATCTTGACGAGGTCGATCAGGACGAGATCGGGCCGCAGCACGCCGAGATCGAAATACGCCACCCCGCCGCCGGGGCTGGTGATGCGATCGTAGTTCCACACCGCGCCGGCCTGCGCAGCGGGAAGTGCGGCGAGCCGCGGGTCGTCCGCCACGATGTCGGCGAGCGTGCGATAGGCCGAATTGGCGTTGATCCAGACCTCGGCTTCCGCCGCTTCGTCGAGCATCACCTCGATGTCGGTGAGGCCGGTGCTCCCGGTGTCGTCATTGTCGGCGAAGATGTAGCGCCCGCCGGCATCGGCGATCATCTCCGCGACGTAGGAGCGCCCGCCAGCGGCATAGAAGATGCCCTCCGACGCCGCGCCGGTGAAGACTAGCGGCCGCTCCCCCTCGGTGAGGCTCGCGACCTCGGCCATCGTCGCGGCATATTGCGCGTCGATCGCGTCGAACGCGGTCGCCGCCTCGCCCTCCTGGTTGAAGAAGAGCGCGATGTACTTCACCCATTCGGCGCGGCCGAGCACCGTCGGTTCGAGCCATTCGGCATTCGCCACCACCGCGATGCCGGCGTCGGCGAGCTGGCCGTGCTCGGCGGTGGTGAAGCCGCCGGTCATGAAGAGCGCGGGCTCGCCGTCGATGACGGTCTCGACATCGATCGTGAAGGTCGGCGCGAACTCGATGATCGTTCCCGCCGCCGCGCCCGCGATCACCGCCTCCGTCGTGGTGTAGGCGGCCGAGGATACGCCGGTGAGCCGGTCGATCATGCCGATCGCTTCCAGCATCGGGAAATGCGTCGCGCTTTCGGAATGGATCGTCGCGACCGGCACTTCGATGACCGGCGCACCCGCCAGCTCCGCGGGGAGCTCCGGCAAAGGCGCGCCGCATTGCAGGAGAACGTAGGTCTCGGACGGGGCGCCCGGCGACGGCTCGACCACCGTCACCACCTTGTAGCTGCCGTGATAGGCGACGGTGAAGTTCTCCGCATATTCGACGTCGGCCTTCTGCGGGAAATAGTCGGCCGCGGGGTCGAACGCGGTGAGGCAGGCGTCTGGATTCTCCGCCGGCTGGGCGAAGGACGGGACCGCGACGAGGGCGCCTGTCAGGGCAAGCAAGGCTGTTGAGAGGATCGGCTTCATGGCTGGACCTCCTGAGAGATGGGATCGGGTTCGTTCGGCGGGGCAGGCGTCAGGGCGGCGGCGCCCGGGCGACGGACCGCACCGCGGCTGCCAGCGATGCCCACGACCGTCCCGAGACCTCGCCCTCCGGCGATCGCAGCGCCCATGCGCCGTCGTCCCCGGCCTCGACCAGGATCGGCGCGTCCCCGGCCACGATCTCGAATCCCTGCCGCTCCAGCACCGCTGCCGCGAGCGAGGCGGGAAGCCCGGATCCTTCCACGCGCGCGATGCGCCCGCCCGGCCGCCACAGCCGGAACGAGCGGGTCTCCGGGACGAAGCCGACGCTCCCGGTCGACAGCGCCCGGCCGAGGCTGCCGTCGCTGACGAGATCCTCCGGCGCGCCGGCGAGGACGCGGCCGGCCGAGGCGAGCCAGATCGCGTCGGCGCTCCGCAGGGCAAGGTCGATGTCGTGCGTCGACGCGACGACCGCGAGGCCGTGCCCGCGCGCGAGCTCCTGGAGGAGCGCCATCAGCTCGGCGCGTGACGCGGCGTCGAGATGCGCGGTCGGCTCGTCGAGGATCAGCACCGCCGGTTCCTGGGCGAGCGCACGTGCCACGTTGACGCGCTGCCGCTCGCCGTCGGAGAGCTCCACGCAGTCGCGCTGCGCGAGGTGCGAGGCGCCAACCGCGGCGAGCGCGTTGCGCACCGCCGCGTGGTCGGCGTCGCTCATCCGGCCCGACCAGCCCTGATGGGCGTAGCGGCCAAGCGCCACGACGCGATAGACGTCGAGCGCGGCGACGTCGAAGCGCTCGGTGAGGACGAGGCCGACCAGCCGGGCGAGCGCGGCCTGCGGCAGCGTGCGGATGTCGACCCCGGAGAGCAGCACCCGGCCGGCGAGCGGCTTCTGCATCCGCGCCAGCGTGCGCAGCAGCGTCGACTTGCCGGTGCCATTGGCGCCGAGGAGGCAGACGAACGCCCCCGCCTCGACTGCAAGGTCGAGACCGGTGAGGACGGCATGGGTCGCACCGCGGCCGCGGTAGCCGACGGAGAGATGCTCCAGGGTGATCGCCGTGCTCATGACACGAACGCTCCGCGGCGGCTGCGCAGCAGGACGGCCACGACGACCGGCGCGCCGATCAGCGCGGTGACCGCATTGAGCGGCAGCACGCCGTCCCCGGCGAGAAGCGCGATCATCTGCGCCGCGATCGCGAGGATGGCGCCGATCAGCACCACGCCGGGGACCAGCAGCCGGTGGTCGGAGGTGCCGAGGACGCCGCGGGCGATGTGCGGGATCGCGACGCCGAGAAACGCGATCGGCCCGCAGAAGGCGGTGACGGTGCCGGCCAGCACCGCGGCCCCACCCAGCGTCGCGATGCGCATCCGGCCGGCGTTGAGCCCCATCGACCGCGCATAGTTCTCGCTGAGGAGGAGGACGTTGAGCTGGCGCACGGTGAGGAACGCCACCGCGATGCCGAGGACGATCAGCGGTGCGAAGATCGGCAGCTTGTTCGCGGTGACGCCGGTGAACGACCCGAAGCTCCAGAACATCCAGCGCTGCAGGAGCTCGGGCGACGTGCCCGCCGAGAGGATGGAGACGAAGCCTTGGATGCCGTAGCCAAGCATCAGCCCGACCACCAGCACCGTGGCCGGGTTCCTGACCCGCGCCGAGATGGCGAGGACAGGGATGAGCACCAGCAGCGCGCCGATGATCGCCGCGGCGGTGATCGCAAGATCGCCGGTAAGGCCGAGCCCCGCGCCGAACACCGCGCCTACCGTCGACCCGGTGCCGAGCACGACGACGGCGACGCCGAGGCTCGCGCCCGAGCTGATGCCGAGCACGAACGGGTCGGCCAGCGGGTTGCGCAGCAGCGTCTGCATCTGGAGGCCGGCCACGCCGAGCGCGGCGCCGGAAAGCGCCGCCGTGATCGCCCGCGGGATGCGCACGTCCATCACGATGACCGACCACGACGCCCGGTCGCCTTCGCCGCCGAGGAGGATCGCCACCACCTGGTCGACCGGGATCGCAACCGAGCCGCGGCCGATGCTGAGGAGGAAGACCGCCACGAACAGCACGCCGAGCGCCGGCAGCATGATCGCCGGCAGCGTCCGCCGCCGCGGCGCCGCGACGGCGGCGACCTCGATCGTGGTCTCCGCGCTCACGCGGCCCGCTCCGTTGCGGGAGGCAGCAACGCCACCGCCATGAACGACGCTCCCCGTGTCCGGTGAGGGTCGAGCGGTGCGCGAGCGCGGGATGGCGAGGAGGCCGTCGCGGCTTGCGACCTACCGGGACACCCCGCCCGAGTCAGTTGCGTGTCGCGGCAGGTCTCCTGGCTCGCGGGTCAGCGCCTTCGGCCCTGTCTTCCCGGCGCCGCAGCGCCAGTGACATCGGATGGGCGGAAGGCTCGCCGCTTACAGTTGCGGGGGCAGCTCCGGCATTGCCGAGGGGCGCACCGGATTCCCTCTTAGCTCCCCGCGTCCGACGGACCCGGGAAGACCACGACGCCCGCATAGGCCACCCAAATCGCGGAACGGTCAAGCCGGCCCGTTCTCGGCAACCGCCTGTTCGAGCAGCCGGCGACCGCGCTCAGCGCGGCCGCGCCGCCGCGACGTCCTCGGCGGTCACCTCGCCGTAATTGTTGCCCCACGAGGTCCGGACATAGGTGAGCACGGCGGCGATCTCGCCGTCCGACAGGACCGAGGCAAAAGCCGGCATCTGATCCGATCCGCGAAGGACGCGCGAGATGACGTTCGCGGTGTTGCGGAGGTTGGTGTTGAAGGCGAGCGCCGGTCCCATGCCGCCGCCGCCCGTCGCACCGTGGCAGCCGACGCAGCCGGCATCGGCGAAGACCGTGGCGCCGCTGATTTCCTCGGCGACGGTCTCCGCGCCCGCGTCGTCACCGCTCCCCTGGGCGTGACCGACCGACACCAGCGCCAGCGCCGTCAGGAAGCCGGTCGCGAGGACAAACGGGAGTGTTCTGGACATGGCTGATCTGCTTCCTTCAACGCGTGCGGGCTTTCGAAGCGACGTCAGGGATCGGGCGTCGGGTCGAACAGGCTGCCCTGGTCGGGGGAGGGCGCTACTGTGCGCCGTCGCGGTCGCTTCGGCGCGGCCGCACCGGTCCCAGCCACGGCGGCGACGCGCCCGTCGGCGAACTCCAGCTCCAGCGCGCCGCCGGGCGGCACCGCCATCGCCGAGCGGATCAGCTCGCCATCGGCGGCGCGGTGCACCAGGGCGAAGCCGCGCGCGAGGATCGATTCCTTCGACAGGGCGAACGCGTCGAGCAGCTTGTCGAGCGCCTCGAGCTTCTGCCACGCGGTGTTGAGCGACTGGCGGAGCGCCCGCGTTGCCCGGCCCTCCGCGTCGCGCACGCGCTGGCGCGCACCCGCGATCCGCTCGCCGATCGCCTCGACGCGAAGGCGCGCCGCCGGGACGGAGAAGGCCGCGCGCTTCCGTTCGGCATGGACCGAGAGCGCCTGCCGCTTGCGTGCCGCCGCCGCCTCGAGCCGCGCCCGCGCCTGATCGACCAGCCGCACCAGGCCCGAGGGCGAGAGCCCGGCCGCCGCGCGGTCGAGCCGCCCGCGATGGGCCAGCGTCGAGGCCCCGAGCGAGCGGCCGAGCCGGGCGCCGAGCTCGTCGAGGGTGCGCCGCGGGATGCCGAGGAGGTCGCCGGCGCTGGGCAGCGCCCGGCTCGCCGCGGCTAGCTCGCGGCGGCGGAGGTCGAGGCTCCGCACCATCGCGCCGAGGCCGCGGCTCGCCGTGCTGCTGAGCCGTGCCGCGAGCTCGGCGCGCACCGGAACCGCCAGCTCGGCGGCGCCCGTGGGCGTGGGCGCACGAAGGTCGGCGGCGTGGTCGATCAGCGTGGTGTCGGTCTCGTGGCCGACCGCGGAGATCAGCGGAATGCGCGACGCCGCCGCGGCGCGCACCACGATCTCCTCGTTGAACGGCCACAGATCCTCCAGGCTGCCGCCGCCCCGCGCCACGATGAGGACGTCGGGCCGCGGCAGCTGGCCGTCGTCGGGCAGGGCATTGAAGCCGGCGATGGCCGCCACCACCTCGGCCGCGGCGGTCTCGCCCTGCACGCGGACCGGCCACACTACCACGCGCGTCGGGCAGCGGTCGGCGAGGCGGTGGAGAATGTCGCGGATCACCGCGCCGGTCGGCGAGGTGACGACGCCGATCACGCGCGGCAGGAAGGGGAGGGGACGCTTCCGCGCGGCGTCGAACAGGCCTTCGGCCGCCAGCTTCCGCCGCCGCTCGTCGAGGAGCGCCATGAGCGCGCCGGCGCCGGCCGGTTCGAGCGCGTCGATGACGAGCTGGTATTTCGAGCTCGCCGGGAAGGTGGTGAGCTTCCCCGACGCGATGACTTCGAGGCCTTCCTGCGGGCGGAAGCGGATGCGCTGCAGCGTCGTCCGCCAGATCACCGCCTCGATGCGCGCCTTGTCGTCCTTCAGCGTGAAATAGCAGTGGCCCGAGCTGTGCACGCCCTTGAAGCCGGACACCTCGCCGCGGACGCGGACATAGCCGTAATTGTCCTCGACCGTCCGCTTGAGGGCGGCGGCGAGGCCTGAGACGCTGTACTCGGTGACGTTGCTGGCCGGGGCGCCGGCAAAGAATCCGGGGGCGGAGTCCATGTCACTGGGTTAAGGCTTGGGCCAGGCACGTCAAGCGGAGGAGCCGGGGAAGGGAATGGCGGACGGCGTCGGACCGCGGCTCTTCGTGCGGGCGCATCTTGCGGCCGGCGCCACCGTCGAGCTCGACCACGGCCAGGCGAACTATCTCGGCAACGTCCTTCGCATGAAGGCCGGCGATCCGCTCCTCGTCTTCAACGGCAGCGACGGCGAATGGCAGGCGGTCCTCAATGCGCGGGGGCGGCGCGGCCTGGTGGTGACCGCCGAGAGCCAGACCCGTCCGCAGACGCCGCGCCCGTCGCTCTATTATCTCTTTGCGCCGCTGAAGCAGGGCCGGCTCGACTACATGGTCCAGAAGGCCGTGGAGCTGGGCGCCGGCCTCATGACCCCGGTGATCACCCGGCACACCCAGGTGACGCGGGTCAATGTCGAGCGCATGGAAGCCAACGCGATCGAGGCCGCCGAACAATGCGGCATCCTCACGATCCCCCAGATCGACGAGCCGGTGCCGCTCGGCCAGCTCCTCGACGCCTGGCCCGCGCTCGAGTCGACGCGCCGCATCATCTATTGCGACGAGGCGACCGACTCCGCCGGGCCGGTGGCGACGCTGGGCGGCCTCGGCGATGTCGCCTATGCCGTGCTGGTCGGGCCGGAAGGCGGCTTCTCCGCCGAGGAGCGGCAGCGCCTCCGCAGCCTCCCCTTCGTCACGCCGCTGCCGCTCGGCCCGCGCATCCTCCGCGCCGACACCGCCGCCGTCGCCGCCCTCGCTTTGGTGCAGTCCGTGCTCGGCGACTGGCGCAGCGAGCGCCCGCCCGGGTTCGAACGGGGGCAGGACGCTCACCGTTGAACCCTTCCCTGGTGGAAGGGTCGAAACCGCATCGCGGTTTCGGGGAAGGGGCGCTGCCATGCCCCCTCTCCCGAAGCTCGCTTCGCGACCTTCGACCTCTCCACAAGGGAGAGGTTCAGACGACCAGTGTCGCTACGCCGCGGCCTGCGCCAGCGCGGCGACGTCGATCTTCCGCATCTGCAGCATCGCCTGCATCACCCGCTGCGCCTTCGCCGGGTCGGGATGGGCGAGGAGGCGGGGGAGGGCTTCGGGCACGATCTGCCACGAAACGCCGTATCGGTCGCGAAGCCAGCCGCACATCGACTCCGCGCCGCCATCGGCGGTCAGCTTCGACCAGTAATGGTCGACCTCCGCCTGGTCCCTGCAATGGACATAGAGCGAGACCGAATCGTTGAACCTGAACTGGGTGTTGCCGTTGAGCGCCATGAAGCGCTGCCCTTCGAGCTCGAATTCGACGGCGATCGCCTTGCCGCTGGGACCCGGCGTGACGCTGATGCGCTTCGCGGTGCCGAAGACCGAGAGGTAAAAGTCCATCGCCTCCTCGGCTTCGCCCTCGAACCAGAGGCACGTCTTGATCTTCTGCATCGGCCGCTCCCTTTCCTGACGCATGTCCATAACCGACAAGGTGTATAACTAATCAGTTATGCACAATCGCGTCAAGCATGGTCGGGATGCGGCGAGAGGCGGCGTTTGCTGGCGGCATGGCCGCCCGCTAATGTGCCGGCCCGTTTGCCGGAGCCCGAATTGGCGCGCGACGTTTTCGATGCCACTCCGATCGAGTCCCGCGACCAGCTGGTCGCGACCCTTGAGGCGGGCGGGAAGCCGAAGAGCGCGTGGCGGGTCGGCACCGAGCACGAGAAGTTCGGCTTCCGCAAGGCCGACCTGTCGCCGGTGCCCTATGACGGGCCGCGCGGCATCCGCCAACTCCTGGAGACGATGGAGGGCCTGCTCGGCTGGCGCCGCGTGGAGGATTCCGGCCGGCTGATCGGCCTCCTCGACCCGGTCGGCGGCGGTGCGATCTCGCTGGAGCCGGGCGGCCAGTTCGAGCTCTCCGGTGCGCCGCTGGAGACCATCCACCAGACCGGGCGCGAGCTCAACGCGCATCTGGCGCAGCTGCGCGAATGCGCCGAGCCGCTCGGCATCGGCTTCCTCGGCATCGGCTTCTCGCCGAAATGGTCGCTGGCCGAGACTCCGGTGATGCCGAAATCGCGCTACGCCATCATGAGCCGCTACATGCCGAAGGTCGGCACGCTCGGCCTCGACATGATGTTCCGCACCTGCACCGTGCAGGCCAATCTCGACTTCGCCGACGAAGCCGACATGCGGGTGAAGATGCGGGTCGGCATGGCGCTCCAGCCGGTGGTGACCGCACTCTTCGCCAACTCGCCCTTCAGGGAAGGAAAGCCCAGCGGCTTCCAGTCCTACCGCTCCCATATCTGGCTCAACACCGACCCGCACCGCACCGGGATCCTCCCCTTCGTCTTCGACGAGGGCTTCGGCTTCGAGCGCTATGTCGACTGGGCGCTCGACGTCCCGCTCTATTTCGTCAAGCGCGGCGACACCTATCACGACACCGCGGGCGCCTCGTTCCGCGACCTGATGGCCGGCCGCCTGCCGCAGCTTCCCGGCGAACGGGCGATGATGTCGGACTGGGAGAACCACCTCACCACGCTCTTCCCCGAGGTCCGCCTCAAGCGCTTCCTTGAGATGCGCGGCGCCGATGCCGGGCCGTGGCGGCGCATCTGCGCGGTGCCGGCGCTGTGGGTCGGCCTCCTCTACGATTCCGACGTGCTCGACGCCGCCGACCGCCTCGTTCGCGAATGGACGGTCGAGGAGATCCTGGAGATGCGCCGCGCCGTCCCCGTCACCGCCCTTCGCACGCCCTTTCGCGGCGGAACGCTGCTCGAAATCGCCCGCACCATCGTCGGCCTCGCCCGGACCGGCCTCAGCCGGCGGATGCGGCTCAACGAGATCGGCGCCGACGAGACCATCTACATCGAGGCGCTGGAGGAGACGGTGGCCGACGGCGAGACGCCGGCCGAGCGCCTCCTGGAGAAGTATCGCGGCTGGTGGAAGGAGGATGTCGGTCCGCTCTTCCGCCGCTACGCCTATTGAGCGCGGCGAACGGCTTCACGCCATCGCCGCCGGCGGCGAAATCGCGTTGCGCCATGCCGGGCGACAACGAAACGTCGCTTATCTTGCGGCACCATGGCCGCGGTCCGATATTCGCCGCACGTTTCTGGGAAGCGCACACACCCTCACGGAGGAAGCCATGACACTGCGCATTGGAGATACGGCGCCGGATTTCGAAGCCGACACCACCCAGGGGAAAATCCGTTTCCATGAGTGGCTCGGCGATTCCTGGGGCATCCTGTTCTCGCACCCCAAGGATTTCACCCCGGTCTGCACCACCGAACTCGGCACGATGGCGCAGCTCAGCCCGCGGTTCCGCGCGAAGGACGTCAAGGTGATCGGCCTCAGCGTCGACCCGGTCGAGAAGCACCAGGGCTGGGCGAAGGACATCGCCGATGTCGGCGGCGTCGAGCCCGACTACCCGATGATCGGCGACCCGGAGCTCAAGATCGCCAAGCTCTACGACATGCTGCCGGCCGAAGCCGGCGATACCTCCGAGGGCCGGACCGCAGCCGACAACCAGACCGTCCGCACCGTCTACGTCGTCGGCCCGGACAAGAAGATCAAGCTGTCGCTCGCCTACCCGATGACCACGGGCCGAAACTTCGACGAGATCCTCCGCGTCGTGGAATCGATGCAGCTGACCGCGAAGCACAAGGTTGCGACGCCCGCCAACTGGAAGCCGGGCGACGAGGTCATCGTCGTCTCCTCGGTCAGCGACGAGGAAGCCAACAAGAAATACCCCGGCGGCTTCCGCGCCGCGAAGCCCTACCTCCGCTACGTCCCGCAGCCGACCGACTAGTACGAGAGACCTGACGCCGGCGAGACTACCGCATCGTCGGCGCGCCCTTGATTCCATGTATCATTTTTGGTACATGGACGTTGGATGACCCTGCTGCACGGGTTCGAGAAGAAGACGCAAAAGACGTCGGATCGCGAGTTGGATGTCGCAGTCAGGCGCGTGAAAGGACTGAAACAGTGACCACGCGAGCCGAAAAGGGCAGGCTTGGGCTCACCTTCGACAGCTTCCTCCAGGAGGAGGGGATCGCCGCTGAAACGAAGGAGACGGTTGTCAAACGCGTGATCGCCTGGCAGCTCAGCAAGATCATGGGCGAGCAGAAGATCTCCAAGGTGGAGATGGCCCGCCGCCTTTCCACGAGCCGCGCGCAGCTCGACCGGCTCCTCGACCCCGACAACGACTCGGTCACCCTCGGCATGCTGACGAGGGCGGCGAAGGCCGTCGGCCGGACGATCAAGCTCGAACTTGCGTAGCCGCGCCGCCTGGCGATTGATCTCCCGGTGACCGGCTAGCCTTCCGCCGCGGCGGATTGTCCCCCTTTCCCCCGCTGCAAACGGCGCGCCACGGCGCGCCGTTTGCATGTTGCGGGGAGGGGCGCTACCGACACCTGCCGAACGCCAAAGGGGGTTCATTTGGGTGGGCTGCCGAACCGGACCGGATTGCGCCGATGCTAGGCGTCGCGACCGAGCACGCCGCTATTCGTCCGCGTTTTGCCGAGCATCCGCTCCGCAGCTTCGCGCTGAACGAGATTCACGCGCGTCCCTTCCCGGTGATGGCGACGCCGCGGCTGGTGCTGCACTACGCCTTCATGACCGACGCCGTCGGCGCCGCGCGGTCGCGGGAGGATCTCGCCCGCCGCTGCGACCTGATGAAGGTCGAAGGACCGGTCGGCGAGAACGCCAATCATCACGTCGTGGAGTCCGGTGGCGTCCGTCTCCGCTGGGAGACGCATTCCGAGTTCACCACCTACACCTGGGATCTCGAGCGGCCGCTCGATGACGGCCCGCTGCCCGACTTCTTCGGCGAGGGCTTCCAGGCGCCGGGGCCGCTGATGGTGGCGCTGCGGATCGATCTTGTCGAGGACACGCGCCCGACCGAATTGATCCTCCAGTCCCTGGCGCCGGCGTCGACTGCGGTGTCGGCGCTGCGCGACGGGCGCGCGATCGGCGCGACCGACTTCCAGGTCGGCGACGGAAGGATGACCCGCATCCTCCTCATCGACCGCGGCCTCTATCCGCAGGAGGTCGGGCCGCTGGTCCAGCGCGTCGTCGAGCTGGAGACCTATCGCACGCTCGCCCTTCTCGGCCTCCCCGAGGCGCGCCGCCTCCAGCCCGAGGTCTCGCGGATCGAGGCGGGCCTTCGCTCCTGCACCGACCGGATCGGCCATGCGCCGAGCCTTTCCGCCAACCGCCAGCTCCTCGAAGACCTCACCCAGCTCGCCGCGGAGCTTGAGGCGAGCTCGGCCGCCAGCGCGTTCCGCTTCGGCGCGAGCCGCGCCTATTACGAGATCGTCACGATGCGCCTGACCGCGCTCCGCGAGGGGACGCTCGACGGCTACACCCGCTGGAGCTCGTTCCTCGAGCGGCGCCTCGCCCCCGCAATGCGGACCTGCCAGACGCTGGAGAACCGCCAGGCCGACCTGTCGCGGCGCCTCGAGCGCGCGGCGAATCTCCTGCGCACCCGCATCGACGTCGAGCTGGAGCAGCAGAACCGGCAGCTGCTGTCGTCAATGAACCGCCGCGCGCGGCTGCAGCTGCGCCTCCAGCAATGGGTCGAGGGCTTGTCGGTCGCGGCGGTGAGCTACTACGTCATCGGCCTGATCAACTACATCGCCAAGGGCGTCTACGACTCCGGCGTGAACATCAATCCGGAGCTGGTCACCGCCATCGCGGTCGTCCCGGTCGTTCTCGGCATCTGGATGTTCGTGCGCTTCATCCGCGCCCGCCACAGCCACGACCCGGACGAGCACGCATGAGCGCCTCGCCAGCCATCGTCGCCGGCCCCGGCGGCCCGCGCCATGACGAGATCCTGACGCCCGACGCCCTCGCTTTCCTCGGCGCGCTTCACGCGCGCTTCGAGCCGGCGCGGCAGCAATTGCTGGCCCATCGCGATGAGCGTCAGGCCGAGTTCGACGCCGGCCGCCCGCCGGACTTCCTGCCGGAGACCGCCCACATCCGCGCCGCGGAGTGGACGGTGCCGCCGGTGCCGGCCGAGATCACCGATCGCCGGGTGGAGATCACCGGCCCGTCCGACCGCAAGATGCTGATCAACGGCCTCAACGCCGGCGCCCGCGTCTGCATGTCGGACTTCGAGGACGCCGTCTCGCCGACCTGGACCAACATCGTCGACGGCCAGCTGAACCTCTTCGACCGGTGGCGCGACCGGCTCGACTTCACCGACGCCGCCACCGGCAAGGCGTACAGCGTCGGCCCCAACCCGGCCGTGCTGATGGTCCGCGCGCGGGGGCTGCATCTCCCGGAGGTACACATCGCCGTCGACGGCGAGGCGATCGCCGGCGGCCTCTTCGATCTCGGCGCCTATGTCTTTCACAACGCCGCCGCGATCCTCGCCAAGAGATCGCAGCCCTACGTCTATCTCTCCAAGATCGAGAGCCACCAGGAAGCGCGCTGGTGGAACGAGGTCCTCTCCTTCATCGAGGCGGCGTGCGGCCTTGCGCCCGGCACGATCAAGGCGACCGTGCTGATCGAGACGATCACCGCCGCCTTCGAGATCGACGAGATCATCTACGAGCTCCGCGATCACATGGCGGGCGTGAATTGCGGCCGGTGGGACTACATCTTCTCCTTCATCAAGACCTTCCGCGCCCACGCGGCGTTCCTGCTGCCCGACCGGTCGCAGCTCAGCATGGACGACGCCTTCCTCGCCGCCTATTCGGAGCTCGCGATCAAGACCTGCCACCGCCGCGGCACCTTCGCGATCGGCGGCATGTCCGCCTTCATCCCGGTCCGCAAGGATCCCGAGGCCAACCGGAAGGCGCTCGATGCCGTGCGCGCCGATAAGGAGCGCGAGGCGCGCATCGGCCATGATGGGACCTGGGTCGCCCATCCCGACCTGGTGCCGGTGGTGATGGAGGTGTTCGACCGGCTGATGCCTGGCCCGAACCAGCTCGACCGCAACCATGACGACATCGTCATCACCCAGGACCGCCTCCTTGAGGTGCACGACGGAACCCGCAGCCTGGAGGGGCTTCGCGAGAACATCCGCGTCGGCGTCCAGTATGTCGAGGCGTGGCTGCGCGGCCGCGGCGCCGTCCCGCTCTACAACATGATGGAAGACGCCTCGACCGCCGAGATCAGCCGTGCCCAGATCTGGCAGCAGCTGCGCTTCGGCGGGTCGATGACCAGCGGTCAGCGCGCTTCGGTCGCGCTGTTCGAGACGTGCCTTGCCGAGGAGATGGCGCGGGTGAAGGACGAGATCGGCGAGGAGGCCTTCGCGTCCGGCCGGTTCCGCGAAGCGATCGCGCTCTTCCGCGAGCTCGCGACCGAGAAGGTGATCGAGCCCTTCTTCACCGCGAAGGCCTATCCGCTGATCGCCTGAGCGGGAACCCGGCGGACCTGCCAGAGGCAGTCCCGCCGGGCCCGGGGGTGGAGGGCGATATGGCGCCCGCACCGGACTCTAGAGGACGATCACCTTCGCCCCGATCGCGACGCGATTGTAGAGATCGATGACGTCCTCGTTGCGCATGCGGATGCACCCCGACGATACGGCGTGGCCGATCGTCCACGGCGCGTTGGTGCCGTGGATTCGGTAGAGCGTCTCGCCGAGATAGAGGGCGCGGGCGCCGAGCGGATTGTCGGGTCCGCCGGGCATGCCGCTGGCCCATTGCGCGGCGACCGGGTCGCGCGCCACCATTTCGGGCGGCGGCGTCCAGCGCGGCCATTCCGCCTTGCGGGTGATGACGTTGACGCCGGACCATTCGAAGCCCTCGCGCCCGACGCCGACGCCGTAGCGGCGCGCCTGGCCGCCATCGATGATGAGGTAGAGGAAGCGGGCGTTGGTATCGATGATGATCGTGCCCGGAACCTCGGGCCCGTGATAGGGGACGATCTGCGGCAGGTAGACCGGTTCGAGGTCGGGCGTGCCGGCCGGCGCGACGGGTGGACCGATATACTCCCAGTCCCTGCCATAGGCCTCGCGATAGGTGAGGACGGCGTCCGCCGGTACGAAGATGATCGGCAGCTCTTCCCATTGATCGGGCGTGATCGGGATGTGCCAGGGCTGGGTGAGGTCGGGGCTCAGCACCGAGGGCGGGCGGGCGATCGGTCCGGCCGTGGCGGCCGCGCTCACCACGAACGCAGCAAGGACGACGGCAAGGCTGAGGATTCTCATCGACGCAAACCCGACTGGCCAGCTGACGGGCAGCCTAGGGGGCGGAAGGAAGGGAATGGTGAACGGAACTGAGAGGGGCCGGCGCGGGCCCGTTTACCTGCCGTTATGGTTAGCGAAAGGTTAAGGGAGCAACGGCGTGGCGAAACTGGCCGAGGGTCTGATCGTCGATTCGAAGGGGAGGCCGAGCTGCCGCTGGCACGGCGCGCTCCCCGACTACGAGGCCTATCACGACGCCGAATGGGGCCGGCCGGTCACCGACGACCGGCGGCTGTTCGAGAAGATATGCCTGGAGGGTTTCCAGTCGGGCCTCTCCTGGCTGACGATCCTGCGCAAGCGGCCGGCGTTTCGCGCGGCGTTTGCCGGGTTCGATATCGAGGCGGTGGCCGGGTTCGGCGACGCCGATGTCGAGCGGCTGATGCAGGACGCCGGGATCGTCCGCCATCGCGGCAAGATCGCCTCGGTCGTCAACAATGCACGGCGGGCGATCGAGCTGCGCGACCATGCGGGCTCGCTCGCGGCCTATTTCTGGTCGTTCGAGCCGAAGCCCGGCGCCCGCCCGAAGAAGCTCGACCTCGCGACGCTGATGGCGATGCCGAAGACCGAGGAATCGACGGCGCTGTCGAAGGATCTCCGCCGCCGTGGCTGGACGTTCGTCGGCCCGACGACGGTCTACGCCTTCATGCAGGCGATGGGGCTGGTCAACGACCACCTCGACGGCTGCTGGTGCCGCGCGGAGGTGGAGCGGGAGCGGCGGGCGCGGCGCTAGAGCTGGATTGGCGGCGTGGCGGGGCCGAAGACGCGCTCCAGGAATCCGCGGCGGTCGCGGTCGGACAGCTGGTCGGCCGGTCCCATCTCGCAATAGCCGGCGGGCGGGCGGAAGATCGGCGCGACGTCCTCGCAGGCCCGCGCGAGCTTCATCGACGGTCCCGTGGGGGTCGGCGTCGTATTCACCGGGATCGCCCGGCTGTTCAGCGGCGCCATCGTGGCGTCGTTGTCCTCAAGGCCGCCCTGGCCGGAAACGGGGGTAGGCAGCTCGTTGCTGGGCGGGGCCACCAGGCCGGGCCTCGGCTGGTAGTTGATGTCCTCGCCCTGGCCGAGGTCGAACACCGCGGTGATGTCGCGGAGGGTCTGCTCCGTCGGCCGCACGCCGGTGCCGTAGGTGATGGTGTCGCATGCGGCCAGAAGCCCGGCGAGGGACACAACGGCAATCACCGGGGCGATTCGCCCGCGAACGGTCGGTCGGCGGATCATTCCCACTCCCTTGGCGGCCCGGGGGCGGCCAGCATGCCGCGTCGGGCGTCGGCTATCGCCGAATTGCGCCGGACTTTAGGCGAAGGCATCTGAGGCGGCAACCAAGCCCCGCCCCGGTCAGGCGATGGCGGCGAGGGCGGCGTCGAGGGGCGTCCCCGGCCCGGCCCCGGCCAGCATTTCGCGGGCGATGGCGGAATCGACATGCATCCGCGCCACGAGCGCCTCGACCGATGCGAACCGCTCCTCGCCCCGTATCGGGTCGAAGAAGGTGACGGCGACCCGCTCGCCATAGAGGCTCCCGGCGAAATCGAAGACGTGGACCTCCAGAAGCGGCGCGGCGCTTTCGAACATCGGCCGCACCCCGTAGCTCGCGACCGCGGCGAGCGGCTGTCCCCCGGCGCGGGTGAGGGTGACGGCGTAGATGCCGAGCTTGAGGCCGATCGGCGCGTCGAGCGCGAGATTGGCAGTGGGGAAGCCAAGCTCGCGGCCCCGCTTGTCTCCGTCCACCACCACGCCCTCGACGAACCAGCGATAGCCGAGGAGCACATTGGCGGCCGCGATGTCGCCCGCGGCCAGCGCATCGCGGACCCGGCCGGAGGAGAACGTTGCGCCGCCGGCATCGGCCACCGGAGGAATCGCGATCACGTCGAAGCGCCCGGACCGGCGGAGGAGGTCGACATCCCCGCCGCGTCCCCGACCGAAGCGGAAGCCCTCGCCCACGATGACCGCGCGTGCCTCCAGCCGGTCACCGAGGATGCGAACGGCGAATTCGTCCGCCTCGATGGCGGCAAAGGCGCGATCGAAGTCGACCACCACGACGTTCCCGATGCCGAAGGCGCCGAGGACGCGCAGCCTGGCGCGCTCCGCGGTGAGGCGCGGCATCGCCGTCTCGGGGCGGAGCACCGCCCGAGGATGGGGCTCGAAGGTCAGCACCACGGGGTGCGTGCCGTGCCGCGCCGCCTCGTCGATGGCGGTCCGCAGCAGCGCCTGATGCCCGCGATGCACGCCATCGAAATTGCCGATCGCGACCACTCCGCCGCGGAAGCCGGACGGAATCGCAGACGAATCCCCGGCGCCGAGCCGGACGATCTCGGGCAGGCTCGGCATCGTCACCACGAAAGGTGCGGCATGATCGCGACCGGACGGGCGCCGTGCCGGGCGAAGAAGTCGGGGCCCGCGCTGGCCGCGGCGAGCTCCTCCGCATGGATGCCTGCGACGATGAAGAGCGAATCGAACCCGGCCTGGTTGGCACCGCGAATGTCGGTCGCGGCGCCGTCGCCGATGGCGAGGACCGCGGCCTTGGGAACTGCGCCGCCGGCGACTTCGGCGATCTGCTCCATCGCCGCGTCGTAGATCGCCGGATAGGGCTTGCCGATCAGCGTCACCGCGCCGCCGATCTCGCGGTAGCGCACGGCGAGCGCGCCGGCGCACAGCACCAGCTTGCCGCCGCGCTCCACGACGAGGTCGGGATTGGCGCAGAGCATCGGCAGGCCACGCCGCGCCATCGCCTGGAGGCGGTCCTCATAGTCCGCGACCGTCTCGACCTCGTCGTCGACGAGACCGGTGCAGACCGAGACCGAAGCGGAATCGATGTCGGAGAGTTCGACCGCAAGCCCCTGATAGAGCGGGAGATCGCGGTCTGGGCCGAGATGGTGGACCCGGCTGGCACCCATGCGCGTCAGCAGTGTCACCGTCACGTCGCCGGAGGTGACGATCGCGTCATAGGCGTCGCGGTCGACGCCGATCTCGTCGAGCTGGCGGATCACCGACCAGGCCGGCCGGGGCGCATTGGTGATGAGCACGACATGACGCCCGCCGCGCCGGAATGCCCTGAGCGCGCCCACCGCGTCGGCATAGCGCGCGACGCCGTTGTGAACGACGCCCCACACGTCGCAGAGGAGGACGCGGTAGCGGTCCGCGATCTCCGCCAGTCCGGAGAGCGTCTGCGGGAGAGCAAGGTCGACGGTCATCGCGGTCAGCTAAAGGCCGCTCCGCGGGGGGTCAAGCGGGCGCGCCGCGGCATCGTCGCCGCGCGGGCATACCGTTTGTTTACCGTGTTTGCCGACACTCGCCGCACGCATCGCGCCTCCTGTGAAGCGCGGGCCGGGGTCACATGCCGACATCCATGACGAGCGCGCAACAGCCCGTTTCGGTGCTGATTCTCGACGCCGACCCGGCGCAGCGCCGGATGCTGTCGACGCATCTCGGCGCCGGCCGCCGCTTTCGCCCGGTCGCCTGCGACTCGCTCGGCGACGCGCTGCAGAAGGCCGCCGGTCCCGACCGCCCGGTGATCATCGCCGATCTCGGCACCGCGGGCGGCCCCTCCGGCCTCGGCACGCTTGCCGCAACCGGGCGTCCGCTGATCGCGACCAGCGCCGGCGGCTCGCTGAGCCAGGCGGTCGACGCCATGCGCGCCGGCGCCGCCGACTTCATCGCCAAGCCCGTCGGCGCCAAGGCGCTGATTGAGCGGCTCGAAGCCGCCATGGCGCGCTGGCAGGATTCCCCGCGCCGCCATGACCCCGCTGCGGCGAAGCCGGTGCTCGATTTCGAGGGCTTCGTCGGCCGTTCGGCCGCCATGCGCGCGGTGTATCGCCAGATCGAGCAGGTGGCCGCGTCGCGCGCGCCGGTCTTCCTCACCGGCGAGAGCGGCACCGGCAAGGAGGTCGCCGCGACCGCGATCCACGGGCGCGGCGGCGCGGAGCGCCCCTTCATCGCCATCAATTGCGGCGCCATCCCGAAGGACCTCGTCGAGAGCGAGGTGTTCGGCCATGTCCGCGGCGCGTTCACCAGCGCCACCGAGGACCGCACCGGCGCGGCCGAGCTCGCCCATGGCGGCACGCTCTTCCTCGACGAGATCGGCGAGATGCCGCTAGCGCTGCAAGCGAAGCTCCTCCGCTTCATCCAGACCGGCGCCATCACCCGCGTCGGCGACGCGCGCCCGCGCCAGGTCGATGTCCGCATCCTCTGCGCGACCAATCGCGACCCGGTGGAGGCGGTGCGGAAGGGGCGGTTCCGCGAGGATCTCTTCTACCGGCTCAACGTGCTGCCGATCCGGCTCCCGGCGCTGCGCGACCGGCCCGACGACATCCATCCGCTGGCGGCCTATTTTCTGTCCCGCACCGCGGCCGAGGAGGGGAGCGCCGTCGCCGGCTTCGACGCGGAGGCCGCCGCGCTCCTGTCCGCTCAGGCCTGGCCCGGCAATGTGCGCCAGCTCGAGAATGTCGTCCGTCGCCTCGCCGTGATGGCGGCCGAACCGATCATCGATGCCGCCACCCTCGCCGATGCGCTGTCGGCCTTCGGCGTCGTCGGCCGGGCGGAGGCCGACCCCGTGCCGCCGCAGGTGCCGCGCCGCGTGCTGCCGTTCCATGAGCAGGAGCGCCGGATCATCGAGGAGGCGCTCGCCGCCTTCGGCGGCAACATCTCCCGCGCCGCGGCCGCGCTCCAGATCAACCCCTCGACGATCTACCGCAAGCGCCAGGCCTGGGACCGCGCTGCGGGATAGCGCGCGGTCCCGAGAACCCAAGCCCTAGCGCTACTCCGCGATGCGCAGGCGCCTGATGTCGTTGCCGATCGCCTCGAAAGCAGTCGACAGCTGCGCCGCCGAGGCAGCGAGATAGGTGTAGGATGCGCCGGAGGAGCAGGCGTTCATCAGATCGATCACGTCCTGCGCGGTGCCGAGATTGAAGCCGACCGTGTAGACGGTGATCCCGGCCGCCTTCATCTCGTCGCACAGCCTCTCGGCCTGCGTGAACGGATCGCCGTTCGACGCATTGCAGTTGATGCGCGCGGAATTGTTCACGTAGCCCTGCGCCGTGTCCTTGGCGATGACGCCGTTGCAATAGGCCGTGTTGAACTGACCGTCCGTCATGATCACCGCGACCTTCAGCGTTTCCGGCGCGTCATAGGCGGCCGGGTCGCTGGCTGCCGGCCACACCTCGGCCCATTCCGGCGAGAGCGTGTACCAGCCCCAGGCGATGCCGATATGGCCCGCCGTGCTGCCCGAGGTCGACAGCTGGGAAATCCGCTGGTTGAGGAGCGTGTCGTTGGTGGTCAGCGGCACGATCTGGCTCGACAGGCACGAGCTTCCCGCGGGATAGACCCGCCCGACCAGCGCCACGCTCGGGGGTGAATCGGTATATTGCTGGCCGCTGGCCACGCGCTCCGACACGCAGTTGCTGATCTGGTGCACCCGCGGCGTGCCGCTGGCGTCGATGAAGCGAAAATACTCGCAGCCGGTCACGTGGCAGGCCCGCCCGCCGGACGTATAGCTCGAATAGTTCGGCGCCAGCGTGCCGGAGAGTATGAAGGTCGTCGAGGTCGTCGCGCCGACGACATACTCCGCCTGCCGGAGTTCAGTGCCTAGATCACCGCCGATGTCCACGAAGATCCGGGTTCCGGTCGGGTACGGCGTGCCCGACGCCGATTCGGTGACCATCAGCTGGCACTGCGCGTTCGCGCACTCGACCGTCTTGCCCTTGTTGCCCGAGCCGCTGCCTTGCGTGAAGCTCCGATAGCCGGTTGCATTGACGCCGTTCAGCGAGAACACGGTGTTGCTCACCTTGGTGATGGTGAAATAGCGGCCGTTGAGATTGTCGGCGAAGCTGTTGTTGCCGTTGTCGTTCAGGCCGCTGATGAAAATCAGGTCGCCGGTGGCGTAGCCGTGGTTTTGGGTCGTGGTGACGCGCGCCGGGTTCTGCTGGCTGATCGTCGAGATGGTCTTGGCTGAATTCGCCACGACCCCGGACACGCCGGTGATTGTCACCGGCGAGGTGTAGCCGCCGCGGACCGTGTTGGCGTAGCTGCCGACATTGACGCCCATCGAATAGGGGATCAGCGCCACCTTGGAATAGAACGGCTCCTGCTCGTCCTGGATGACGAGATTGACGAGGTTGGTGGCGGCAGTCTTGAGCGCGTTGAGCGCGTTGCAGTTGGGCGTGCACATCGACTGGGTGATGTCGAGCACCAGCGCGAGCTCGACATTGCGGCCGCCGGCTTCGGTGCGCGACAGGAGGTTGAAATTGATGTTGTCGATGCCGACGATGTTGAGGAGCGACGTCGGCACCCGGAGATTGGTGGTCACCCGGACCGAGGTGCCGTCGATCACGACGGTGATCTCGACATCCTCGCTGAGCCGGCCGGACGTCTGGGTGCGGAAGAAGGCCCGCGCTTCGGCGATGACCTCCTCCTCGCTGGCGATGCCGACGAGGCGGGCGGCGGCGAGCGCGGCCGAGTCCATGGCGTCTTGGACGACCATGCGCTCTTCATAGGCCCGCGAGAAATCGATGGCGGCGCCTGTGGCTGCGATGAGCGGCACCGCGGCAAGGCCGAACATCATCGCCACATTGCCGCGCCGGTCGCGGAGGAATCGCCTGAACATGGGTGCGCGCTCTTCGAGGACACGCCCGGGAAGGGGCGGTTTGTCGAAAATTTTAGGCGCGCGCGATTTTCGGGCCCGTTAAGCGGATCGCTACAATTTTAACGTTCGGCGGCACGTGGCTAACGCATTGCCACAGTCCGGGCGCGCCGCCCCGCAGCGCTGCGGCCGTCTTGACACCCTCGCGGCCGGTACCTAAATCCGCGGCGCTGTTAGCACTCGACTTCAGTGAGTGCCAGAGGCCATTCCATTCCGGGTGGGCAGAGAGTGCCCCAGCAGAGGAAACAAACGATGAAATTCCGTCCTCTTCACGACCGCGTGGTCGTCCGCCGCCTCGAATCCGAGGAGAAGACCTCCGGCGGGATCATCATCCCCGACACCGCCAAGGAGAAGCCGCAGGAGGGCGAGATCGTCGCCGTCGGGCCGGGCGGCCGCGACGAGGCCGGCAAGCTCGTGCCGCTCGACGTCAAGGCCGGCGACCGCATCCTGTTCGGCAAGTGGTCGGGCACCGAGGTGAAGATCGAAGGTCAGGACTACCTCATCATGAAGGAGTCCGACATCATGGGCGTCATCGAAGACACCGCGAAGGGCAAGAAGGCCGCGTAGCCACCGGGCACCGCGGCTTTTTTCACGCCTGAACCAATCCCCCTACCGAAAGAGAACGATCCATGGCTGCCAAAGACGTACGGTTTTCGACCGACGCGCGCGACAAGATGCTCCGCGGCGTCGACATCCTTGCCAACGCCGTCCGCGTGACCCTCGGCCCCAAGGGCCGCAACGTGGTCATCGAGAAGTCGTTCGGCGCGCCCCGCATCACCAAGGACGGCGTTACCGTCGCCAAGGAGATCGAACTGGAGGACCGGTTCGAGAACATGGGCGCCCAGATGGTCCGCGAGGTCGCCTCGAAGACCAACGACATCGCCGGCGACGGCACCACCACCGCCACCGTGCTCGCCCACGCCATCGTCCGCGAGGGCGCCAAGGCGGTTGCCGCCGGCATGAACCCGATGGACCTGAAGCGCGGCATCGACCTCGCCGTCATCGAGGCGGTGAAGGACCTCCAGGCCCGCTCCAAGAAGATCAACACCTCCGAGGAAGTCGCCCAGGTCGGCACCATCTCCGCCAATGGCGAGGTCGAGATCGGCCGCATGATCGCCGACGCCATGCAGAAGGTCGGCAATGAGGGCGTGATCACGGTCGAGGAGGCGAAGTCGCTGGAGACCGAGCTCGAGGTCGTCGAGGGCATGCAGTTCGACCGCGGCTACCTCTCGGCCTACTTCATCACCAATGCCGAGAAGATGGTGACCGAGCTGGAGGACCCGTACATCCTCCTCCACGAGAAGAAGCTGTCGAACCTCCAGGCGATGCTGCCGGTACTGGAGGCGGTCGTGCAGACCGGCCGTCCGCTCCTCATCATCGCCGAGGACGTCGAGGGCGAGGCGCTGGCGACGCTCGTCGTCAACAAGCTGCGCGGCGGCCTCAAGGTCGCGGCCGTGAAGGCGCCGGGCTTCGGCGATCGCCGCAAGGCGATGCTGGAGGACATTGCGATCCTCACCGGCGGTTCGGTGATCTCCGAGGACCTCGGCATCAAGCTCGAGAACGTGACCCTCGACATGCTCGGCCGCTCCAAGAAGGTGACGATCTCCAAGGAGAACACCACCATCGTCGACGGTTCGGGCCAGAAGAGCGAGATCGAGGGCCGCGTCGCCCAGATCCGCGCCCAGATCGAGGAAACCACCTCCGAGTACGACAAGGAGAAGCTGCAGGAGCGGCTGGCGAAGCTCGCCGGCGGCGTTGCGGTGATCCGCGTCGGCGGCGCCACCGAGATCGAGGTGAAGGAGCGCAAGGACCGCGTCGACGACGCGCTGAACGCCACCCGCGCCGCGGTCGAGGAGGGCATCGTCCCGGGCGGCGGCGTCGCGCTGCTGCGCGCCAAGAAGGCGGTCGAGAAGGTGAAGTCCGACAATGCCGACGTCCAGGCGGGCGTCAACATCGTGCTGCGCGCCCTGGAATCCCCGATCCGGCAGATCTCCGAGAATGCCGGCGTCGAGGGCTCGATCGTCGTCGGCAAGGTGCTGGAGGAGAAGGCCGACAATTTCGGCTTCGACGCCCAGACCGAGACCTATCGCGACCTCGTCGCCGCCGGCATCATCGACCCGACCAAGGTCGTGCGCACCGCCCTCCAGGACGCCTCCTCGGTCGCCGGCCTCCTCGTCACCACCGAGGCCATGGTCGCCGAGCACCCGAAGAAGGAATCCGCCCCGGCCATGCCCGGCGGCGGCGGCATGGGCGGCATGGACTTCTAGTCCGGCCCATCCGAACCTCTACGAAAGGCCGCCTCCGGGCGGCCTTTCTATTTCTGCGTCACTTCGGTATTGTTCGGAGATGCATGCGAAAATCATCTGTCCGTTGCGGTTTCCTTGGACGGAGAGCAGGAGACTGCAAAGGGCTTGTGAGCGTGCTTTGTCGCAGGTTCCCAACCTCTCGCTCGAGATTCGCACCGACTATCTTCAAAGCCCCTCGACTGTTTCTTTCGACGTCGTCGAAACTATACCTGCCGAAGCCGCTAGAAAGCTAGCGTATCTCCATCGAAACAAGGGCTTTTCCAGGAGATGGACGAATGCTGCGGGCTATATAATTGGCGATATAGAGCTCGATCTACGCCCCCACGCCGAGCTACGGGATTTACTAAAAGAGCAGCGATTTAGTCACAGCACGGAACGGGTTTGTAGGACGGTGGCATCCCGGAGAATATTCAACGAAATAAACCATCAGATATCGGATATTGTGATTTCATCAAATATAGCTGAACTTGGTACCATTGCGATTGATAGCGGTGGAATTCTCTCTGAAGTGCTGAATCAAGAAATTGATTCTGTGAGAAGTCTTTCAGATTCCGCCTATGAGGAACTTGAGAAATCTGGTTGGCCAAGAATTGGCCATGCACCGCTCCTTGAGGTCCACCATTGGTACTCCGGGCTCAACGGAACCACTGCCGGCCACAGCTCAAATCCTATCGAGCGCGCCGCCTGTGCGTTTTCGCACTTGTTTCACAAGTCGCCTGATGCCGGTCCAATGGCGGACTTGGTTTGGAGTCTAATCGGAGTAGAGGCCCTCCTTGGCGAGGCAGGTGAATCGCGACGGCTAACAGACAAGGCGGTGCTGCTGTTTCCTCCAAACAAATCGGCAGGCCTAAGCGAGATAAACAAGAGGTTGCGGGCCTGCTATGATTTTCGATCCCGAATGATTCATGGTAATATAAATATTCGTGCTCGCAGAATAAGGTGGGACGGAGATGACCCGCTAAAACTGCATTACCTCAGATCAGAACTCGAAGAGACGGATTTTGCAGTTGGGTTTCTCTCGCAACTGCTGCTTTATTGTTACAAGCATAGTCTCAAAGAAGTCCGGACCAAGCTCGCCTGGGCCTGATTGGCGGAAGCTTGTCGCCCAGCCCCCTATCGGCTACACGCGCCGCGAGATTCCGCCGCTTTCCCAGGCCGGACCGCTGAATCGAACCTGACCCATGGCCAAGGACGACAACCGACCCAAGGCGCGGCTGCCGCGCGGCTTTGCCGACCGCACGGCCGGCGAAATCCGCGCGACCGACGCGATGCTGTCGCGGATCAAGGCGGTCTACGAGCGCTATGGCTTCGAGCCGGTCGAGACGCCGCTGGTCGAATACACCGAGGCGCTCGGCAAGTTCCTCCCCGACCAGGACCGGCCGAACGAGGGCGTCTTCTCCTTCCAGGATGACGACGAGCGATGGCTGTCGCTGCGCTATGATCTGACAGCGCCGCTCGCCCGCTACGTCGCGGAGAATTTCGAGCGCCTGCCGAAGCCCTTCCGCAGCTACCGCGCCGGCTGGGTGCTGCGCAACGAGAAGCCCGGCCCCGGCCGCTTCCGCCAGTTCATGCAGTTCGACGCCGACACCGTCGGCGCCGCCTCGCCCGCCGCCGACGCCGAGATGTGCATGATGATGGCCGACGCCATCGAAGCCGCCGGCATCCCCCGCGGGCAGTACGTCATCAAGGTCAATTCGCGGAAGGTTCTGGATGGGGTGATGGAGGCGATCGGCCTGTCCGGCGCCGAGAACGCCGGCCGGCGGCTTCAGGTGCTGCGCGCGATCGACAAGCTCGACCGGCTTGGGGTTGAGGGAGTCCGTGCACTGCTGGGTGAAGGCCGCAGGGATGAGAGTGGGGATTTCACGAAAGGCGCGCGGCTGGTCGAAAAGCAGATTGATATCGTGCTGTCTTACCTGAAGGGCGCGGGTGAGACTTGGACAAGCGCCTCCAATGCGGCGCCATTGCCAACCGATGATGAGTGGATACGGCGGTTCAACGAAGCCGACACTACCAGCCCTATCAATGACGACCCCAGGGGTCTTCGTGTTTTCTATGATCAGTCAGCATTGATTGATCGCTGGGAGAACACGGTCGCCAGCACGGTAAGTGGGTCACAAGGAACGTCCGAACTGAGGAGTATCATCGGTGCGGTACGCGCAGCCGGTTATGGCTCTCGGCGCATACGAGTAAACGCGGAGATCGTCCGCGGCCTCGAATACTACACCGGCCCCGTCTTCGAGGCGGAGCTGCTGTTCGACGTGCCGAACGAGAAGGGTGAGACGGTGGTCTTCGGCTCGGTCGGCGGGGGCGGGCGGTATGACGGGCTGGTCGGGCGCTTCCGTGGCGAGGACGTGCCGGCGACCGGCTTCTCGATCGGCGTGTCGCGGCTGATGGCGGCGCTCACGGCGCTGAAGCGCGTCGACGTTGCCGAGCCCGCCGGCCCCGTGGTGGTCACCGTCATGGACCGGGAGCGGATCGCCGATATGCAGCGCCTCGTGGCCGAGTTGCGGAACTCCGGCATTGCCGCGGAGCTTTATCTCGGAAGCTCCGGGATGAAGGCCCAGCTGAAATATGCCGACCGCCGCAACGCCCCCATCGCCGTCATCCAGGGCGAGGACGAGCGCGCCCGCGGCGTCGTCCAGCTCAAGGACCTCGCCCTCGGCAAAGAGCTCGCCGCCGCCATCGCCGACAACACAGCCTGGCGCGGGGAGCGCCCGGGGCAGGTCGAGGTGCCGGCGGGCGAGCTGGTATCGGCCGTCCGCGACATCCTCAACCGCCAGACGCGCGGCTAGCGCCATGCGCCCGCCATCCCTCTCCACCGTCATTCCGGCGAAGGCCGGAATCCAGGGCGACGGGCGCGGCGCAAGCGGCTCCTGGACCCCGGCCTTCGCCGGGGTGACGGGCGCGTGGTGACCGGGATGGAAGCGCCGCTCGACAAGCTTCGCGCAAGGCTCACCGCCGCCGGCTACGGTTTCGTCGAGCCGCCGATCCTGCACGACGCCGACCTCTTCCTCGACCTTGCGGGCGAGGACCTCCGCCGCCGCCTGTTCCTCACCGGCGCGGCGGACGGCGTCGAGCTCTGCCTCCGCCCCGACTACACCATCCCGGTCGCGCTCCATCACCTAACGGCGGGCGACCCGCGCCGGCTCGGGGCCTACGCCTATTGCGGGCCGGTGTTCCGCCAGCGCTCGGGCGAGACCGGAGAGTTCACGCAGGCCGGCGTCGAATCGATCGGCCGCACCGACCGCGGCGACGCCGACGCCGAGATGCTGGCGCTCGCCCTCGATGCGGTGAGCCTCTACGACGTGACCGGGCCGACGATCCGCATCGGCGATTCAGCGCTGTTCGCCGCGATGCTGGATTCGCTGCCGGTACCCGAGATCTGGCGGAAGCGCCTGCGGCGCGCCTTCGGCGATCCGGCGCGGATCGTGGCCGTGCTCGACCAGCTCTCCGGCGAGCGCACCGGGCCGCGGCCGGGCTATGCCGGCCTCCTCGCCGCGCTCAACGGCGCCGACCACATGGCGGCGCGGAAGATCGTCGACGACCTCCTCGCGGTCGCCGGGATCCGGCCGGTGGGCGGGCGGAGCGCCGCCGAGATCGCGGAGCGTTTCGTGGAGCAGGCGGCGCTGACCTCGGGCTCCGAGGCCGACCGCGCCGCCGCGGCGCTGCTGCGCCGGTTCCTCGCCGTGCGCGGCAGCCCGGACGAGGCGGCGCTGGCGCTCGGTGCGATCGCGGCGGCCGACGCGCCCGCCCTCGCGCCGGCGATCGAGCGCTTCGTCGCTCGCACGGACCGCCTGATCGACCACGGCATAGGCCCCGACCGGCTCGACTTCGCCGCCGATTTCGGCCGTCGCCTCGACTACTACACCGGCTTCGTCTTCGAGCTCTATGCCGACGACCCGACGACCGCGAAGCCGGTCGCCGGCGGCGGCCGCTACGACCGGCTGCTGTCGCTCATCGTCAGCCGCGACGGTTCCGGCGCCGACATCCCCGCCGTCGGCTTCGCCCTCTGGCTCGACCGGCTGGAGCGCCGCTGATGGCCGGGCCGCTCATTCTCGCCGTCCCCGCCAAGGGGCGCCTCCAGGAGAACGCGCAGGCGTTCTTCGCGCGTGCCGGTCTCGCCTTCCAGCAGGCGGGCAGCGAACGGACTTATCGCGCCCGCATTCCCGGCCTGCCGGGGGCGGAGGTGGCGTTCCTCTCCGCGGGCGAGATCGCGCGCGAGCTGGCGGCCGGGACCGTCCATCTCGGCATCACCGGCCGCGACCTCGTCGAGGAGGAGATCGACGACTGGACGAGCCGCGTCGCGCTGATCGCGCCGCTCGGCTTCGGCTTCGCCGATGTCGTGGTCGCCGTGCCCGAGGCCTGGATCGACGTCGACTCCATGGTCGACCTCGACGATGTCGCGGCGGAGTTTCGCCCGCGCCACGGCCGGCGCCTCAAGGTCGCGACCAAATATCTCAACCTGACACGGCATTTCTTCGCCGGTCACGGCATCGCCAATTACCGCATCGTCGAGAGCCTCGGCGCGACCGAGGGCGCGCCGGCGTCGGGCGCGGCCGACCTCATCGTCGACATCACCACGACCGGGGCGACGCTCAAGGCGAACGGCCTGAAGCCGGTCGCCGACGGGCTGATCCTCGCCTCGCAGGCGCACCTCGTCGCCAGCCTTGCCGCGCCCTGGGGCGCCGAGGAGCGCGCGGTGCTGCGCACCATTCTCGACCGCATCGAGGCCGAGGCCGCCGCGCAGGCCTTCCGCGAGATCGGCGCCGATGTCGCCGACCCGGCGGCGGTGGCGAAGATCGCCGCCGAGCGCTTCGGCGCGCGCGCGGTCGCGACCAACCCCGACTGGCCGCTCCTGCTTCACTGCCCGGAGCCCGCGGTCGAAGCCTGCGCGGACTGGCTGCGGCAGGATGGCGGCGCGCGCACCGTCGTGGTGCGGAAGGTCGAGAGCATCTTCTCGGCGGCGAGCCCGGCCTATGACCGGCTCGTCCGGAAGATCGACGCGCGTTCTTAGGCCCGGCCTGTCGCTCCGTTCCACTATTCGCCGAAGTCAAACCTTCGCGATCAACGGTCGTTGACAATTGACCGCCACAATCGGGCGGTAAATAATTGAGTTTAGAACTCAACAATAAATGGCCGGCGCCGCCATCCGCGGTCATCGGCCGGGGAGGGAGTGCTTCATGCGAAGGATTTCGGCCGTTTTCGGAACGGCTGGCGCGTTGCTGGCCGCCTTGGTCGTGACGGCGCCCGCACTGGCCCAGGACGACGCGCCCGCGGTCACCCCGTTTCCCATCGGCTTCGTCGAGCTGGCGAACGATCCGCGGGTCGATCCCGAGCGGACCTATTACGAGGTCCAGGTCCGGCCGTGGGGGTCCTCGCTCGCCGGCGCTGAGCTCGCGATCCAGGATTCGCAGACCATCGGCAACGTCATCAATGTCGGTTTCACGCTCCGCGACACCGCGGCGGCGTCCATCGACGAGGCGATCGCCACGGTCCGCGAATGGGCCGCCGAGGGCATGCATTTCGTGGTCGTCAACGTTCCGGCGGCCGAGATGCTCGCCCTCGCCGACGGCGTCGCCGACCTCCCGGTCACGCTTTTCAACACCACTGCGGCCGAGGACTATCTTCGCGGCGAATCCTGCCGCGCCAATGTCGTGCACACCGCGCCCAGCCAGCGCATGCTGACCGACGCGATGGTCCAGTTCCTCGTGACCAACCGCTGGACCAACATTCTCGTCCTGGAGGGGCCGTCGGAGGCCGATGCCAGCGAGGTCGCCGCGCTGCGGCAGTCGGCCACCCTCTTCGGCGCCCGCATCGTCGATGTGAGGCCGTTCATCCTGTCCAACGACCCGCGCAACCGCGAGGAGAACAACGTCGCCCTCATCACCGCCCAGGGCAATTACGACGTGGTCTACATCGCCGACAGCGACGGCGAGTTCGCGCGCTTCGCCACCTACGAGGTCAACAATCCTCGCCCGGTCGTCGGCGCCGCGGGCCTGACCGCCGCCGCCTGGCACTGGTCGTACCAGAAGCAGGGGTCATCGGAGATCACCCAGCGCTTCGACGATGTCGGCGGCCGCCATATGCAGTCGCAGGACTGGACGGCGTGGATTTCGATCCGCGCGATCGTGCAGTCGGTGCTGCGCGGCCAGACCACGGAATACCAGGGCGTTCGCGACTATCTCCTCGGCGACCGGATGAATCTCGATGGCGGCAAGGGCAACCCGATGAGCGTGCGCTCCTGGGACCACCAGCTTCGTCAGGCGATCCCGCTGGCGTCGGCGAACGCGGTGTTCGACGAGGCGCCGATCACCGGCTTCCTCCACCCGACCAACGACCTCGACACGCTCGGCGTCGACGAGCGTCAGACGACCTGCCGCTTCTAGCGCTTCCCGGCGAAGAAGCTCCTGAGCAAGCCGGCGGCCTCGCTTTCCGCGAGGCCGCCATAGACCTCCGGCGCATGGTGGCACGTGGCGGCGTGGAAGAACCGCACGCCGCTCTCCACCGCCCCGCCCTTGGGGTCGGCGGTGCCGTAATAGAGCCGCCTGATCCGGGCGAATGAGATCGCCGCCGCGCACATCGTGCAGGGCTCCAGCGTCACGTGAAGGTCGCAGCCGGTCAGCCGCTCGCTGCCCAGCGTCGCGGCGGCGGCGCGGATCGCGAGGAGCTCGGCATGCGCGGTGGGGTCGCGCAGCTCCAGCGTCCGGTTGCCGGCCGCGGCGATGACCGCGCCGTCGCGGCTGATCACCGCGCCGATCGGCACTTCGCCGCGCACCGCCGCGTCGCGCGCTTCGCGCAATGCCCGCGCCATGGGCTCCTCGCTGGCCATTCCGTCGCCTCGCATCCCACCCAGCGGCTTGCTAAGGGTGGCGCATGAAAGCCACCGAACCGCCGGCGGGACAAGACGGCGACCGCATCGCCAAGGTTCTGGCCCGCGCCGGCCTCTGCTCGCGCCGCGAGGCCGAAACCTGGGTCGCCGCCGGCCGGGTGAGCGTCAACGGGCGCGTCCTGTCGTCGCCCGCGCTCAACGTGAAGCCCGGCGACACCATCCTCGTGGACGGCAAGCCGCTCCCCACCGCCGAGCCGACGCGCCTGTGGCTCTACAACAAGCCGCGCGGCCTCGTGACGACGGCGCGCGACCCGGAAGGACGGCGGACGGTGTTCCAGGCGCTGCCAAAGGACATGCCGCGCGTCGTCAGCATCGGGCGGCTCGACATCAACACCGAGGGCCTCCTCCTTCTCACCAATGATGGCGGCCTCGCGCGCATCCTCGAGCTGCCGGCCACGGGATGGCTCCGCCGCTACCGCGTCCGCGCCTGGGGCAATGTCGACGCCGCGACGCTTGCCGGCCTTGCCGAAGGGGTCGCGGTCGACGGCGTGCTCTACGGGCCGGTCGAGGCGACCCTCGACAAGAAGCAGGGCGACAATGTCTGGATCACCATGGGGCTGCGCGAGGGCAAGAACCGCGAGATCAAGCACATCCTCGGTCACCTCGGGCTGGTCGTGAACCGCCTTATCCGCCTGTCGTTCGGCCCCTTCCAGCTCGGCGACCTCCAGCCCGGCGAGGCCCGCGAGATCAAGGGGAAGGTGCTGCGCGACCAGCTCGGCGAGAAGCTCGCGCAGGAGGCGGGCGTGGTCTTCCCCGACGCCCGCCACCAGCGCCGCCCGACGCCGCCAACACCGGCCGCGGCGAGGCCGCAGCGCAAGCAGCCGCCCGCGGCCGGCCGCGCCGCGGCACGCACCGCCAGGACCGGACATGCGGATCGTCGGCGGTGAGTTTCGCGGGCGGCCGCTGGTCGCGCCGTCCGGCGATGCCACGCGCCCGACCTCGGACCGCCTGCGGGAGACGGTGTTCGACATCCTGATTCACCGCTTCAGCCTGCCCACCGAAGCGACTCGCGTGCTTGACCTTTTCGCCGGCACCGGCGCGCTCGGCCTCGAAGCGCTGTCGCGCGGCGCCTCCTATGCTCTCTTCATCGACGAGGGTGCCGCCGCCCGCGGCGCGATCCGCCGCAATGTCGAGACCCTCGGCCAGACCGGGCGGACGAAGATCTTCCGCCGCGACGCGACCCGGCTCGGCGAGGCCGGCCCGATCGCCCCGTTCCACCTCGTCTTCGCCGACCCGCCCTACGGCCGCGGGCTCGGCGTGGCGGCGCTCGCCTCGGCCGTCCGCGGCGGCTGGCTCGCGCCCGGCGCGCTCGCCGTGCTTGAGGAAGCGGCGGGCGCGGATGTCGAGGCGCCCGCGGGCCTTGCCGTCCTCGACGAGCGGCGCGTCGGCGATTCCCGGATCCTCTTCCTCGGCGGGGCGGCGTGATGGCCGCCGCCGGCCGGCCGATCGGCCTCGCGCTCAGCGGCGGCGCCGCGCACGGCCTGGCGCACATTCCGATCCTCGAGGCGTTCGACGAGCTCGGCATCCGGCCTACTCTGATCGCCGGCACGTCGATGGGCGCGATCATCGGCGCGGCCTATGCTGGCGGCGGCGATGCCAGCGACATCGCGGAGTACGTTGCCGCGCTTCGCGCCGACCGGCGCCGGCTGATGGCCCGCCTGTGGGCAAGCCGGCCGCGGACGCTCCACCATCTCTTCGGCCCCTATCGCGCCACCGCCGGCCAGCTCGACGCCGAGGCGATCCTCGCGGCGTTCGCCGAGCCGATCCCGGAGGACTTCGCGGCGCTCCGCATTCCGCTCAAGGTCGTCGTCACCGATTTCTACGCCGGCCGCGAGGTCGTGCTGACCAGCGGCGCGCTGCGGAAGGCGGTCGCGGCGTCGATGGCGCTGCCTCTCCTCTTCCGCCCCGTGGTGATCGACGGGCGCGGCATGGTCGATGGCGGCGTCCTCAACCCGCTGCCCTTCGAGCACGCCGCGGTGGAAGGCGGAATCCTCGTCGCGGTCGACGTCGTGGGCACGCCGCCGGTGCGCGAGCGGCCGATGCCGCGGCGGATCGAGGCGATCATGGGCGCGATCCAGCTCACGATGCGCCAGATCACCGTGGAGAAGCTGAAGGGACCGGTGCGTCCGGACATCCTGGTCGATCCGCCGATCGACGCCTTCCGGCCGCTGGAATTCAGCCGCGCCGCGGAGATCATCGCGGCCGGCCAGCCCGCCAAGGAAGACCTGAAGCGGCAGCTCGATGCGCTCCTTCGCTAGACTCGCAGTCGCAGCGCTTTCCCTGGCCGCCGCCCCGGCGAGCGCCACGGTCACGGAAGGCCAAGCCATTGCCGCGGGCGGCTGGCGCGGTGGCGAAGAGTTCGCGGTGCGCGACGGCAGCTTCGTGCAGTGCGCCATCGCGCGCACCTTTCCCGGCGGCGTCACGGTGCGTTTCGCCATCACCGCCGAGCGGCGCTTCGTGATCGCGCTTGCCGCTCCGGCCTGGGCGGCCGCCGCCGAGCGCCAGTCGCCGCCCCTCCGCCTCCGCTTCGACGGGTCCGGCCTCTTCGTCGCGCACTACGTCACAACCGAGGAGGGCGTCGACATCCCGTTCGACGCCTGGACCGACCTGACCCGCCGGCTGCGCCAGGCAGCGGCCTTGACGATCGTCCTTGGCGACCTCTCCGCCACGGTGCCGCTCACGGGGACGTCATCGGCCCTGCCGGCGCTGGAACGCTGCGCCGACCGCCACCGCTAGAGCATGATCCGAAAAAGTGGACGCCGGTTTTTCGAGAGGATCATGCTCCAACAAAGGACAGCGCTGGAGCGTGATCCGACCTGGTCCGATCACGCTCTAGCGCCGGGCCTTGTGCCGGGTAGGGCGCAACCCTACTAGAAGGGCATGACAGCCCAGCTCGACCAGACCGACCTTCTCGACCGCGCCGCCCGCCTCGTCGAGGCCGCAAGGCGCGCCGGCGCCGACGCAGCCGATGCGCTCTCCGTCCGCAAGGTGGCGCTCAGCGTCGATGTGCGCCTCGGCAAGGTCGAGGAGACGACGCGTGCCGAAGGCGACGACTTCACGCTCCGCGTGTTCGTCGGGAAGCGGAACGCCAGCGTGTCGGCCAACGTCCTCGGCAACCCGGCCGAAATGGCCGAGCGCGCCGTCGCCATGGCGAAGGTCGCCCCGGAGGACAAATATGCCGGCCTCGCCGAGCCCGAGCGTCTGGCGATGGACCCGCCCGACCTCGACCTCCTCGACACCGCCATTCCCGGCGTCGACCGGCTGACCGAGATGGCGGGCGAGGCCGAGGCCGCGGCCCTTGCCGTCCCGGGCATCACCAACTCCGCCGGTGGCTCGGCGCGCTGGGCGCTCGCCGGCCTCGTCCTCGCGACCTCGACCGGCTTTTGCCGCGCCCATATCGGCTCGAACTTTGCACTGTCCTCGACCGCGATCGGCGGCGAAGGCACCGGCATGGAGCGCGATTACGAATATGTGCTGAAGACGCACCTCGCCGACCTGCCGCCACCGGCCGAAGTCGGCCGCCTTGCCGCGGAGCGGACGCTCCGCCGGCTCAACCCCGTCTCGATCCCGACCGGGCGGATGACGGTGGTCTACGATCCGCGGGTCGCGACCAGCCTTCTCGGCCACCTCGCCGGCGCCGCCAACGGCGCCGCGGTCGCGCGGGGGACGACGTTCCTCTCCCGCTCGCTCGGCGAGGCGATCTTCCCGGCGTCGATCCGTATCACCGACGATCCGCTCCGCAAGCGCGGCCTCGGCTCGCGCCCGTTCGACGGCGAGGGCGTCGCCGCGCAGCCGCTCGACCTCGTGACGGCCGGCGTCCTCAAGACCTGGCTCCTCGACAGCGCCGCGGCCCGCGAGCTCCGCCTCGAGACCAACGGCCGCGCCGTGCGTGCCGGCGCCTCGACCGCCCCTGGCGTCACCAATCTGACGCTGCTGCCCGGTGACGTCGCACCGGAGGATCTGATCGGGGGCATCTCCGACGGCTTCTACGTCACCGACATCCTCGGCGCCGGCGTCAATCTCATCACCGGCGACTACAGCCGCGGTGCGTCGGGGGTTCGCATCCGCAACGGCCAGCTTGCCGAAGCGGTGACCGAGCTGACGATGGCCGGAACGCTGCAGGAGATGTTCCGCAACATCACCGTCGCCAACGACCTCGTCTACCGGATGGCCGTCAACGCGCCCACCGTTGCGGTGGAAGGCATGATCGTTGCCGGCCGATGAGCGCCTTCCTCCGCTCGAGGACGAGCTTGCCCTCCTCACCGAAGCGGTAGCCGCCGCCGCCGAGCGTGCCATCGGCTTCCACGGCAAGGAGCCGAAATCCTGGCACAAGGCGAACAACTCGCCGGTGTCGGAAGCCGATATTGCCGTCGAGACCCTCCTTGAGGCGACGCTCCGCCCGGCGCGGCCGTCCTATGGCTGGCTGTCCGAGGAGACCGCCGACGACGGCAGCCGCCTCACCGCGCCGCGCACTTTCATCGTCGACCCGATCGACGGCACTCGGGACTTCGTCGCCGTCGGCCGCAACTGGAGCATCCCGATCGCGCTGGTCGAAAACGGCCGCCCCGTCGCGGCGGTCCTGATGGCGCCGGCCCGCGGCGAGATCTTCCGCGCCATTGCTGGGGGCGGCGCCACGCTCAACGGCAAGCCGATCCACGTGTCCGCCCAGGAGGGCCTCGACGGGTCGCGCCTTGCCATCACCCGGCGCTTCACCCGCGACGAGCCGGAAACCGCGGACCTCACGATCGATACCCCGTTCTTCGCGTCGCTAGCCTACCGCCTCGCCCGTATCGCCGACGGCCGGCTCGACGGCGGCCTCATCAGGCCGGACGCCCAGGACTGGGATCTCGCCGCGGCAGACCTTTTGCTTCACGAGGCCGGCGGTTCCCTCGCCGACCTCGAAGGCAAGATGCCGCGCTATGATCGGCGCACGACCGCGCATCCGGTTCTCGTCGCCGCGACCCCGTCCCTGGTTGCTCCGCTGGTTCGGCTCGCCCTTTCCTTCGCCGCCCGCCACGGAGTGCCGGTCACCCCGTACTGACTGGAGACGCCCCGTCCATGACTTCGCAGCCCGCGCCTTCGGCCGAGCCCCAGCTCCTCCACCTCGTCTTCGGCGGCCGCCTCGCCAGCCTCGACAGCGACCGCTTCGCCGACCTCTCCAAGCTGGACCTCGTCGGCATCTACCCGAACTACCGGACCGCCTATGTCGCCTGGAAGGCGTCCGCCCAAAGGACGGTCGACGACGCCCAAATGCGCTACTACATCGTCCATCTGCACCGGCTGTTGCAGCCGGACGCGCCGCCGGGCGCCTGAACGAAAGGACCGCTGGCGTTGGTGACCGGGGAGGAGGGGGTCGAGGAAGAGCCCGAACGCGACCGGCGCTCATGGCTGAGCCGCGCCTGGAAGCGCTTCGGCCGCTCGTCCCGCGTCCAGGCGCTGCTGGGCAGCGGCGCCGCGGCCTATCTCCGCTTCGTCGGCGCCACCAACCGCCTCACCTATGAGGGCGCGTTCGACTACGAGGCGTTCGACGTCCGCACGCCGCTCATCATCACCATGTGGCATGGCCAGCATTTCCTGCTGCCCATCGTCCGCCGCCGCGACCACCGCATCTATGCCCTGATCTCCCGCCATCGCGACGGCGAGATCAACGCCATCGCCGCCCGCAAGCTCGGCGTCGAGACGATCCGCGGCTCGGCTGCCCGCGAGCCCGGCCGGGTCATGGGAAGCGGCGCGGTCAGCGGCTATCTCAGGATGCGGGCCGTGCTGAGCGAAGGGGCGTCCGTCTCGATGACCGCCGACCTGTCGCGGACCGTGGCGCGGCGGGCGGGGATCGGCGTCGTCCATCTCGCCCGCGCGTCGGGCGTCCCGATTGCCACCGCCGCGATCGCGACCAGCCGGCGGCTCGGCATCCGGTCGTGGGACCGCGCCTCGCTCAACCTTCCCTTCGGGCGCATGGCGCTGGTGATCGGCGCCTTCATCGACGTGCCGCCCGACGCCGACGATGCGCTGATGGAGGAGAAGCGCCTCGCGGTGGAGAACGAGCTGAACCGGATCACCGACCGCGCCTACGCGATCGTGGATCGCCGGAATGCCTGAGGGATTGGGCGGCGCGATGCTGTCCGCCTATGGGGCCGCCGGCACGCTGTTGCGTCCGGTCCTGCCCCTCGTGCTCCGCCTTCGGGCGCAGCGCGGCCGCGAGGATCCCGGCCGGCTGGGCGAGCGGAAGGGGATCGCCTCCGCGCCGCGGCCGCCCGGCGACCTCCTCTGGGTCCACGCCGCCAGCGTCGGTGAGACCAACGCCGTGATGCCGCTCGTCCACCGCCTCGCCGAAGCCGGCTGGGCGATCGTCTTCACCACGGTCACCGTGACCGGGGCGACGACGGCGGCGCGCTCGCTGCCCCCCGGCGCGATCCACCAGTTCGTGCCGGTGGATGTGCGTCCCTGGGTGCGGCGCTTCCTCGCGCATTGGCGGCCCGCGGCGGCGCTCTTCGTCGAGTCGGAGATCTGGCCAGTCACCACGGGCGAGCTGGCACGGCTGCAGGTGCCGCACGTCATCGTCAACGGGCGCATGTCGGAGCGCGCCTATCGCTCGTGGCTGCGCTATGGCAAGGCCGCGCACGGCGTCTTCGGCCGGATCGGCCCGGTGCTCGCGCAGAGCGCCGCCGACGGCGAGCGCATGACCGCGCTCGGCGCGCCAAACGTCGCCGTCCTCGGCAACCTCAAATTCGACGCCCCGCCGCCGCCGGCCGATGCGGCGGCGCTCGCCACGCTCTCCGCCCAGCTCGGGCGCCGGCCGCGCTGGCTCGCCGCGAGCACCCATCCCGGCGAGGAGGGGATCGTCGCCGACGCCCACCGCCGGCTGCTGGAGCGCCATCCGACCCTCGTCACGATGGTCGTGCCCCGCCATCCCGAGCGCGGCGCCGCCATTGTCGACGCGTTGGGCAAGGGCAACGCGTCGGTCTGGCTGCGCAGCCGCGGCGGCGCGCTCGGGCCGGGCCCGGGGATCCTCGTCGGCGACACGCTGGGCGAGCTCGGCCTGTTCTACCGGCTTGCGCCGGTGTCGTTCGTCGGCGGCTCGATCGCGCCGCGGGGCGGGCAGAACCCGATCGAGCCGGTCCGGCTGCGAAGCGCCATCCTCCACGGGCCCGAGACGGCAAACTTCGCCGAAATCTACGCCGCGCTCGGCCGCGCCGGCGGCGCGGTCGAAACGCCCGACGCCGCGACGATGGCGTCCGTCGTCGCTCGCCTCCTCGGCGACGAGGCGACGCGCCTTCGCCAGCTCGTCGCCGCCGAAACCGCGCTCGAGCCGTTTTCGGGCGCACTGCGCCGTACGCTCGATGCCCTCGCGCCGATCCTCGCCGCGGCACGGGAGAGGGGAGGCGCCTGATGGCCCGCGCACCGCGCTTCTGGCAACGCCGCGGCCCGACCGCGCTCGCGCTGTGGCCGGCGTCGCGCATCTGGGGGAGCCGCGTGGCGCGGCGCATGGCGCGAAGCCCGTCATTTCTCGCGCCGGTGCCGGTGATCTGCGTCGGCAACTACACCACGGGCGGCGAGGGCAAGACGCCGACCGCGATCGCGCTGGCGCGGCTCGCGGTTGAGGAGGGCCTTCGCCCCGGCTTTCTGTCGCGCGGCCATGGCGGCGTCGAGCGCGGGCCGGTGATCGTCGTGGAGCGCGACACCGCCTGGCGCGTCGGCGACGAGCCGCTGCTCCTCGCCCGGGTCGCGCCGACCGTGGTGTCGCGCGACCGGCCGTCCGGCGCGCGGCTCCTCATCGAGAAGACCGGGGTTGACCTCATCATCATGGATGACGGCTTCCAGAACCCGTCGCTGGGGAAGGACCTCGTCTTCGTCGCCGCCGACGCCGAGAGCGGCTTCGGCAACGGGCTGGTGCTTCCCGCCGGGCCACTGCGCGCTCCGCTGGCGGTGCAGTTGCAGCGGACCGACGCGCTGGTGCTGATCGGGGAGGGCGCCGCCGCGCCGGGGCTTGCGCGGCTCGCCGCGCGCGGCAATCTCGATCTCTTCCGTGCTCATCTCGAGCCCGCGAGCCGCGAAGGCTGGGCGGCGCGCCCGGTGCTCGCCTTTGCCGGCATCGGCCATCCGCAGAAATTCTTCGCCGGGCTCGAGCAGGTCGGCGCCAAATTCGCCGGGCGCATTCCCTTCCCCGACCACCACGCCTTCACCGCGGACGAAGCCGAGATGCTGCTGCAGCGGGCGCGCTCCGGCGCGCTCCGGCTCGTCACCACCGAGAAGGACCTCGCGCGCCTCTACGGCGCCAGCGGCAAGCTCGGCGAACTGGCGGCGGCGTCCGAGCCGTTCAAGGTGCGGCTCGTCTTCGACCGGCCCGAGGCGGTGCGGGCGATGATCCGCGCCGCGGTGGAACGGGTGCGCACCAACCGGCGGCGCGCCCTAGCGGTGGCGCAGTGAGCTCTCGGCCACTTCCTGGTGCCGGCGCAGCGAGGTTTCGGCATCGACATAGGCTTCCTGCAGCGCGACGCTCCAGTAGCGGAGCTCGTCGAGCGGGATGCCGCGCCCGGTCACCGCGCAGCGCACATAGGCGCCCGGCGAGATGACCTGGAAGTCGCCGTCGAGATAGCGAAGGCGCGCCTCGCCGCCGCGGTCGGATATGTCGATACGGTTCAAGTCAGGCCTCGTTGATGTCCGGCCGAAGATAAGCCGCCTTGCCCCGAACGCAATGCCGGAGATTCGCCCGGGTCAGCGCCGCCCAAACAGTCGCTCAATATCGCTGAGCTTCAGCTCGATATAGGTCGGCCGGCCGTGAATGCACTGGCCGGAATGCGGCGTTGCCTCCATTTCGCGCAGCAGCGCGTCCATTTCTTCCGGCCTGAGGCGCCGCCCGGCGCGCACCGAGCCGTGGCACGCCATCGTGCCCGCGATCGCATCGAGCCGGTCGGCGAGGAGCGTCGCGGTGTCGAGCTCGGCGATCTCGTCGGCGAGGTCGCGGACGAGACCGGCGGTATCGCCATGGCCGAGCAGCCCCGGCACTTCGCGCACCGCCACCGCGCCCGGCCCGAAGGCCTCCAGCACGAGGCCAAGCGGCTGCAGCTCCGCGGCGCGGGACGCCAGCCGGTCGACATCCTCCTCGGGGAGCTCGACGATCTCCGGGATGAGGAGGATCTGGCGCGGCACGCCGCCGTCCGCGGCGAGCGCGGCCTTGAGCCGCTCATAGACCAGCCGCTCATGGGCGGCGTGCTGGTCGACCACGACGAGGCCGTCCTCGGTCTCGGCGACGATGTAGGTCTCGTGCAGCTGCGCCCGGGGAACGCCGAGCGGCTGCGCGGCGACCGGCGCGGCCGCGGGCGCGGCGGCCGGGACATAGGCCGCGGCGCGGCGGTCGGCGCTCCGCGGCAGATCGGTGAGCACGGCCTGCGCCGGTTCGGCGAAGCCCTCCCAGCCGCGCTCCGCACCGCGGGCGGCGGGCGCCTGCGGAGGCGCAAACGCGCTCCGGCGCAGCGCCTCGATCATCGCGGTGGCGCCGCGGTCGCTGGCGCGATGGCCCGCCGCCGCGAGCGCTTCACGCAGCGCGCCGATCATCAGCGCGCGGACCAGCCCGGGGTCGCGAAACCGGACCTCGGCCTTGGCGGGGTGGACGTTCACGTCCACTTCGGCCGGCGGCACGTCGAGGAAGAGCGCGAGCACCGGGTGACGGTCGTGGGGGATGAAGTCGCCATAGGCGGCCCGCACCGCGCCGGCGAGGAGCTTGTCCCGCACCGGCCTGCCATTGACGAATAGATATTGCTGCGCGGCGTTGCCGCGGTGATGGGTCGGCAGGCCGGCGAAGCCGGTGAGGCGGATCGGCCCGCGCCCCGAATCGATCGCCATCGCATCGGCGCGGAAGCCATTGCCGAGAATGCGGTCGAGGCGGTCGAGCCACCCATTGGGGCCGGTCGCCGGCAGGTCGGTCGCAGTCCGGTCGGCGCCGGAGAGGCTGAAGCGGATCTCGGGATGCGCCATCGCGAGCCGCCGGACGGTCTCGGTGATCGCCGCCGTCTCCGCCCGCTCCGACTTCATGAATTTGAGCCGCGCCGGCGTCGCGAAGAAGAGGTCGGTCACCTCGACACGGGTGCCCGGCGCCATCGCGACCGGGCGCGGGTCGCCGACCGCGCCGCCGTCGACCGCGATCTCGAAGCCGTCCGCGCTGCCGCGCTGGCGCGACGCCAGCGCAAGCCGCGCCACCGATCCGATCGAGGCCAGCGCCTCGCCGCGAAAGCCGAGCGTCCCGATCGCTTCAAGACCGCCGTCGAGCTTCGACGTGCAGTGCCGCTCGACGGCGAGCGCAAGATCGTCAGCGCCCATCCCCGCGCCGTCGTCGGTGACGCGGATGAGCGCAAGGCCGCCGCCCGCCGTCGCCACCTCGATCCGGGTCGCGCCGGCGTCGATCGCGTTCTCGACGAGCTCCTTGACGACGCTCGCCGGCCGCTCGACCACCTCGCCGGCGGCGATGCGGTTGATGGTCTCTGGGGAGAGCCGACGAATCGACATCGGCGGATCACAGCGCGGTTGGCGGCGGAAGGAAAGCCGGGCAGGGGCCGGTGAAGGGGAGGCGGACGAAAACCGACGGATTGGCGCGCGACAGTCACCTGGGTTGCGAGCGGCTGGCGCAATAAGCTGGCCGCCTCGTCTTCCCTTGCCATGCGCACGACCCGATGGGTCGACCGACCTCCCCCTTAGACCGGGATAAGCATAAAGCGGCCCCAGCCTTGTGAAGCACCGCGCAGCACTTGTCGCGATTCTGGCTACCGGTGCCGTGCGTGGTGAAAGGTGCGAGCACCACGCCAAAGCGGGTCGAGGTTAGCCGAGCGCGAACCGAGTCATCAAGGGTCGGGGGACGGGTCGCGGGAGGCCGTGACCGAAATGCCTCAGCCGACCTGGTTTCCCTCGATCCGGAGCTGGGGAAAGGCGTCAGCGCCGCCGAGAACGAGGTCGCCCGTCGCGGGTTCGGCGTAGTTCATGCCGACCACCGCGCCCTGGCGCACCGCCGAGATGACGTTGGCCGCGATCAGCGCCGAGCCCGCGCCCTCGACCACGGTGACGGCGACGCCGATCGCCGTGTCGCGGATGATGTTGCTCGCCACCGAGGCCGAGCGGAGGAACGGCCCCCAGCCGAGCCAGACGCCGGCCTTCGGCGCGCCGTCGATCACGTTGGTGCTGATCGCCACGTCCGCTTCGGCCGCGATGCCGATGCCGAAGCCGGCGCCGTCCTCGGGATAGGGCCCGGTGGTGCTGAGGTTGCGGATGACGTTGCCCATCACGGTCGCGATCCGGCCGCCATCGTTGAAATTGGCGATGCTGATCCCGACCGCCGCGGTGTCGACGATGTTGTTCGCGACCACCGCGCCCTGGAAGCCGAACTCGGCATAGAGTCCGACCTCGCCGAGGCGGCTGCAATTATTGCCGGCGATGATGACGTTGTCGGCAGTGTTGGCGCGCACCGCGGTGAAGGCGCAGTCGGCGATCCGGTTGTCGCTGACCGTCACGCTCCCCGCCTGGAAGACGTTGATGCCGTTGCCGTTCTCCCCGGTGCCGCCTGCCGCGGCGGCGATCCGTTCGACGCGGTTGCCGGTGACGATGGTGCCGTCTTCGCCCTCCTCCCAGCGGAAGACGAGGATGCCGTTATTGCTGCAATCGGTGACGGTGTTGCCGGTGATGGCAAGGCCGGTCGATCCGATCGCGCGGATGCCCTCGCCGGCGCCGGTCACGTCGTTGCCGGCGATGCGGCCGCCGCACTCGTCCATCGCCAGCGCCGCCGTCGATCCGCCGCGGAAGGCGCAGCCCTCGATGTGCACCGCGGCGATGCCGGCGAGATAGACGAGCCCCGGCGCGTCGCCCGGGAGCGGTCGCCCGCCATCGTCGAAAATGATGCCCGCCATCTGCGCGAGGTCGAGGCCCTGGCCGAAGAAGAAGCCGCCCGACCCGCCATAGAGGAGATGCGTCGCGCCGCGGATGCCGACGAGCCGCGCGCGGGTCGGCAGCGCGATGTTGGCGACGACGTAGCGTCCGGGCGGGAGGAACAGCGGGCGGTCCTCGGCGGAGGCCTGCTGCAGCGCCGCCTGCAGCAGCGCGCTCTGGTCGTCCGTGCTGCCCGGCACCAGCCCGAGGGACGCGGCGTTGAGCGCAGCGTCTGCCGCGATCGCCGGCTGCGCCAGCGCCGCCGGCAGGCCAACGGTTCCCGCCGCCGCGAGGGAGAGGAAGGTGCGCCGGTCCATTCGCCGAGGATACCCCGGCCGGCCCGTCTCGGCCTAGAGAAGCTGGCGGATCGCCGGCACCGAATTGGCGATATCGTCAACGGCGGCGTCGCCGAGCTTCTCGCGGGCGAAGGCGAGGATCTCGTTGCCGGCCGCCTGCATCTGCGTGCTGGAAAGGCCGGCAGCGGTGAGCTGGGCATAGACGCCCATCAGCCCGCCGCCGAGGATGCTGAAGAGGCCGCCGCCCTTCTTCTCTCCCGCCAGCTCGCGGGCGCCGGGAATGGCGGCGTAGAGCGGGGCCATCTTCTCGGCCGGCGCGTTCTTGTCGAGATAGGAGAGGATCGTCTGGATCGCCTTGCGGCCGGCCTCCGGACCGACCCCGGCTTTCTCTTCGAGGCGTGCGAGCAGTTCGTCCATGGTGGTCTCCGGCGGCGGGCCCGTGGGGTCTAGCGATCCCGCGCGTGGGGCGCAAACCGGGCGATCTTTGCTTGCCGGGGGAGGGGGGCAAACCTATGTTCCCGGCGAAAGACGGGGCCGGTGCGCCTCGCCGCGCCGAGACCTGAAGGAGTCACCGATGGCTTTCGAACTCCCCGCCCTTCCCTATGCCTATGAAGCGCTGCAGCCGGCGATGTCCGCCGAGACGCTGCAGTTCCATCACGACAAGCACCACCAGGCCTACGTCACCAAGGGCAACGAGCTCCTCGCCGGGTCCGGCCTCGAAGGCCAGAGCGTGGAGGACGTGGTGAAGGGGAGCTACGGCAAGAACCAGGCGCTCTTCAACAATGCCGGCCAGCACTACAACCACATTCATTTCTGGAAGTGGATGAAGCCGGGCGGCGGCGGCACCAGGCTGCCGGGCGCGCTGGAGAAGGCGATCGCCGACGACCTCGGCGGCTACGACAAGTTCCGCGCCGATTTCGTCGCGGCCGGCATGGGCCAGTTCGGCTCGGGCTGGGCCTGGGTGGCGGTGAAGGACGGCAGGCTGGAGATCACCAAAACGCCGAACGGCGAGAACCCGCTCGTCCATGGCGGTACGCCGATCCTCGGCTGCGACGTGTGGGAGCACTCCTACTACATCGACTACCGCAACGCCCGGCAGAAGTATCTTGAGGCCTTCGTCGACCAGCTCGTCGACTGGGACTACGTCCTCGAGCTCTTCGAGAAGACGCGTTAGGACGCCGCTGCATCGGGCTCGAAGTCGAGCGCGGTGCCGTTCATGCAGTAGCGAAGGCCCGTCGGCCGCGGACCGTCCGGGAAGATGTGGCCGAGATGCGCGTCGCAGCGGGCGCACAGGGCTTCGGTGCGCACCATGCCGTGCGAGTTGTCGGCGCGCTCCTCCACGACGTCCGGGTCGACCGGCCCGGTGAAGCTCGGCCAGCCGGTCCCGGAGTCGAATTTCGTCTCCGAGCGGAACAGCGTCTCGCCGCAGCACACGCAGCGATAGGTGCCGGCGCGCTTCTCGTTCCACCACGGCCCGGTGAAGGCCGGCTCGGTGCCCTGCTGCCGCGCGACGCGATACTGATCGGACGTCAATTCCGCGCGCCACTCCTCGTCGGTCCGCCTGATCTTTTCCGGTCTCGCCATCGTCTTCCTCCGCAAGGTCAAGGTGGTGTCGTGGAAAGCACCGGGCAACCGGACTCGACCAAAGAAATGATTCGCATTGCCCCGTACAGGAGTTGAGAACCGGCCCAAGTTGTGGAATACGCTCGGTCGCCCTCCTTTGCAGTGGATCGCCGCGCTTTCGCCTCGGTCGGATGGCAAGAGCGGCAGACGAGGCCTCGCCGGATCCGGCGGCTCCGAAGAACGTGCCGCGGAGGCGACTGTCCCGCCGCAGGGATTCCCGTTCTGTACTGCGCCGCCCGTGCAGTTGTCATGAAATCGACCGGTCACGTCGGCTGTCGGACAATCGCTCCGGCGCGCGGCATCGGTTATGATCGGCCGGCCGATGCGCGTCGATTTGCCTCGCTGCTCGCTTTGCGTGCACCGCGCCGTACTATCCTTGCTGCGATATCCAGCGAACCGAGGAAATTCTTGCGACCCTCTTGTCGCCTCGGAAGAATAGTCATATAGGAGCCGCGAGCTTTGATGGATCGCGCGGCTCGAAATGCTCGCGATTCCCATGTAAGCGGGCCGATGCTGCCTCCCACCTCATCCCGCTTCGGCTCCGACGTTTCGCGTTGCCCCTCAAGCAAGCCAGGTGAGTCATGAACGAAGAAACCCCATCCTCCGATCTGATCGATCTGACCGCCGACATCGTCTCGGCCTATGTCAGCAATCACAACGTGGCCGCCCAGGATCTCGCGGGCCTCATCGCCGATGTGCATCAGGCGCTCGCGCGCACCCATAACGGGCTGAACGAGCCCGAGCCGGAGCCGCTGAAGCCCGCCGTGAACCCGAAGAAGTCCGTGTTCCCCGACTACATCATCTGTCTGGAGGATGGGAAGAAGTTCAAATCCCTCAAGCGGCACCTGCGCACCCATTACGACCTTTCGCCCGAGGAGTACCGCGAGAAGTGGGGCCTGCCGGCCGACTATCCGATGGTCGCCCCGAACTACGCCGCGGCGCGCTCCGCGCTCGCCAAGCAGATGGGCCTCGGCCAGCAGCGCCGCCGGCGCTAAGGCCTGGACACGACGTCTCCGCGTACTTCTTTCTTCGTCATTCCGGCGAAGGCCGGAATCCAGGGCCCCGAACGCGACCGGGCAAGCTGCTCTGGACCCCGGCCTTCGCCGGGGTGACGAAGGGGTGAAGCCTGAAGGCGTGGTTGGCGATTCCGGTTAGGTCCGGCATCCTTCGAAAAGCGCCGCCCTTCAGGGGCGGCGTTTTGCTGTTCAGGCGGCCGCCTGGAGCGCGGCGGCGTCGGCCTTGATCCGCTTCACCATCGAGCGAAGGCCGTTGGAGCGCTGCGACGACAGGTGTTCGGAGAGGCCGAGCTCCTTGAACACCGCTTCCGGATCGATCGCCGCGATCTCCGCCGGCGTCTTGCCGTCGAAGATGGCAAGGACGATCGCGATCAGCCCGCGCACGATATGCGCGTCGCTGTCGCCGACGAAGCGAAGCCGCGGCTCGCCGTCGCCCTCGGCCGTCGTCCACAGCCAGACCTGGCTGGCGCAGCCCTGGACCTTGTTGGCGAGCGTGCGCTCCGCTTCCGGCAGCGGGGCGAGGCCGCGGCCGAGCTCGATGAGATAGCGGTAGCGGTCTTCCCAGTCGCCGAGATAGGCGAAATCGTCGACGATGCGCTGGAGGGGCTCTTCGCTCATGCGGGGAGATATAGCGCCGCCGGAGGGCGCGTTAAACGGCGCGGCTACTCGACCGCCGCGACCGCTTCCGCGCCCTGCCACGGTACCTCGACATCCTCCTCGGTGAGCGTGCCTTCGTCGTCGAGATGCCGGCGGATCTGCTCCAGCCCGTAGCTCGCCTTGTCAACCATCACGTCGACCACCGCGCCGCCGGTCGCGCAGACGTCCGGGTTGCGGTCGCAGAACTGGGCGAGGTCGGCGACGGTGGCGCGGGCCGCCATGAACGCCTCCAGCACGGTGACGCTCGGCGCATCCGCCGGCCGGTCGGGATTGGCCGGCAGGAAGAGGATCACGACGCAAAGCCAGAACACGGCCCGAAGGAGGAACATCATGGGAAGCGTATCCATCGCGGACGACGCCCGACCCATACCGCCGAGGCTTGAAAGGGCGGTTCAGCGGTTTCGTAAAATTCGAATCATCCGCAACCGAATCGATCGCAAGCCCTTCACGACACGGCAGACGTGCCCTTTGCTGGCGGCGAACGGCGAGGTTTCATTAACCGCAACGCGACAATCCCGCGCCTCGCGAAGCTAAAGCGCGCGGTGCAGCGCCGAATGCCGCGTCGCCTTAGGCAAGCCTTAAGCCGGCACTGCGACCGTCGCCGCGTTGAAGGCTGGCCCCGGAAAGAGGGCCGAGGCGGCGCGGCGGCATGATCCGTATTCCTGCGGCACTGAAGCGGTTTCTCGACGGCCAGTTCGAGGAACTGGCGGCCGATCCGGTCGCACTCGCGCGCCATCGCGATTTTCTCGGCGCGCGGCTCGCCGCCGGCCTCGTCGGCCTCGCCGCCTTTCCGCTCTGGCTTGCGCTCGGCGCGCCGGGATCGGTGTTCGCGGCGCTGACCTTCGTGTGGCTTCTCGCGCCGCTGCCGATCGCCGCTTTCCTTGCGCGGAGCCACCGGCTCGACGCAGCGCATCTCCTTGCCGCAATCGCCATGACCGGCCTCGTCCTCTGGGTGGCGATGATGACCGGCGGGCTGACGTCGCCGATGCTGGTGTGGCTCGCGGTCGTTCCCGCCGAGGCTGCGCTCGCCGGCAAGCTGCGCACCGTCGCCCGCGCCGGCGGCGTCGTTGTCGCCGGTCTCGCGGCGCTTTCCTTCGCCGAGGTCGCCGGGCTCACCGCCGGCGTGCCGCAGTGGGACTGGTACGGCCCGGTGGGGACGCTGGTCGCCGTCGCGGCGCTCGTCTATCTCGCGGTCGTCGGGCTCCGCCTCGTCGTGGTGCAGCGCGTCGGCGAGCACATCGTCGGCGCCGGCGAGCAGCGCTATCGCCTCGTCACCGAACACACCGCCGATCTCGTGACCCGGCACCACACCGGCGGCGAGGTCGAGTTCGCCTCGCCCGCGGCGCGCAGCCTCCTCGGCGCGCGCCCCGCCGACCTTCACGGCGACGGCCTCTTCAAGCTTGTCCACGTCGCCGATCGTCCCGCCTACCTCACCGCGGTGACCACCGCCGTCCATGACGGCCGGACGACCGAAGTGGAGTATCGCGTCCGCAGCCGCCGCGCCGGCGACGGCGAGGATGCCTTCATCTGGGTCGAGACCCGCTGCTGGCCGGTTGCCGCCGGCGAGGCCGACGCCGGCGTCGTCGCTGTCACCCGCGACATCAGCGACCGCCGCGCCAATGAAGCCGCCCTCGCCGAGGCGCGCGAAGCGGCCGAAGCGGCGAACGCCGCCAAGACCCGCTTCCTCGCCCATATCAGCCACGAGCTCCGCACGCCGCTCAACGCCATTCTCGGCTTTTCGGAGATCCTCGGCGGGGAGGGGGTGGTCACGCTCGATCCCGCGCGCCGCGCCGACTATGTCCGCCTGATCCGCAAGTCGAGCCAGCATCTCCTCCAGGTCGTCAACGACCTCCTCGACATGTCGAAGATCGAGGCGGGCAAGCTGGCGATCTCGCCCGAGCCGGTAGCGGTGAAGCCTCTCGTCGAAGGCTGCGCCGAACTCCTCGCGCAGCAGGCGGCCGAGCGCGGCGTCACCATCCGGACCGAAATCGCCGCGGACCTTCCCGACCTCGTCGCCGACCCGCGCGCCTGCCGCCAGATCCTCCTCAACCTCATCGCCAATGCGGTGAAGTTCAGCAATGCCGGCGGCGAGGTCGCGGTGAGCGCCCATCGCTTTGGCGGCACGTATCTTTTCCGCGTCGCCGACCGCGGCATCGGCATCGCCGAGGGCGACCTCGCGCGCCTCGGCACGCCTTTCTTCCAGGCCGATTCCGCCTATAATCGCCAGTATCAGGGCACCGGGCTGGGGCTGTCGGTGGTCAAGGGCCTCGCCGCGCTTCACGGCGGCGACGTTTCGATCGAATCGAAGCTCGGCACCGGCACGGTGGTGACCGTGAAGCTGCCGTCCGACGGCGCCGGCAAGGCCGACATGACGACCGTCCGTTCCGGCTTCGCCATGCCTGTGGAGGAACGCAAGAGTGCTTGATCGCGTGGCGCGCTACCCCGACTTCGACTACGACGAACCGGACGAGCGGCGGGGTTTCCTCGGCCGCTTCGCCGGCCGTGCGCTGCGCAATCCGGGCCGGACGCTGGCCATCCTTCTCATCGTCGGCGGCACCGGGGTGATCGGGGCGAACGCGACCTTCTTCCAGACCGGCGAGCATCCGTCGCCGCTCTTCTCCACCCGGGGCGCGGACGAGGGCGCGGCATCGATGGCCGCCGTGGCAGCCGAGGAAGCCGAGCCGGTCGCCGCGCCGCGCGCCGCGGCTCCCGCCGAAGACGAGCTCGCCCGCCTCGTCGAGACCTCGACCGAGACGCCCGCCGCCCCCGTCAACCGCGGTCCGCAGGTGTCCCAGACCGTGACCGAGGTCCAGCAGCTCCTCACCGATCTCGGCTATCGCCCGGGCACGGTGGACGGCCTCCTCGGCGGCCAGACCGGCGCGGCGATCGAGGCCTTCCAGCGCGATCGCGGCATGACCGTCACCGGCGACATCGACGCGTCGCTTCTCAGTGCTCTGCGCCAGGCGTCCGCATCGCCCGGCGAGACGGTGCCCGTCGCGCCGCCGCCCGAGGTCCAGCTCCGCGCCGTGCAGACCGCGCTCAACGAAGCCGGCTACGGCCCGATCGAGGTGAACGGCGCCGCCGATGCCGACACGCAGGACGCGATCCGCCGCTTCCAGCTCGACAACGGCCTCGGCGTCAGCGGCGCGGTCGACGCCACGCTGATCGACCGGATGATCGCCATCGGCGCGATGACGCGTTGAGGGATGCGGGTCACCTCGGCCCTCTTCGTCAGCGCCTATATCCGCCGCTGCAATCTCGAAGGCGCGGCCGCCGCGCTGGTGAAGCGCGGTGCGGAGGAGGCGGGCGCAATCTTCGTGTCCGTCGATCGCCTCGACGGAACCGTCGACCTCTATGCCCCGGCGCCGCAGACCGCATTCGACGACCGGCCCGACGAGCGGCTGTTCCAGCGCGTCGCCGAGCGCGCGACGCCCGCCGATGTCGAGGAGCGGCTGAGCCGTGAGCGACGGTTCGATCCGGATCTGTGGGTCGTCGCGGTCGAGGACCGCGAGGGGCGGTGCTTCCTCGATCTTGCGACGGGGTAGCTATCCCTCGCTTCCGGTCCGCCACCGCGTTTCCGGCTGCACGGCCGGTGCGCTTCTCTCCTGCGCGCGGACCGGGCGCTCGCGCCCGTCGGCATAGACCGGGGCATGCTGCGGCCGCGACGCCGGCGCGCGCCAGGCGTCGACGAAGCTGCTTGCGACCGCCGGCTCGACCGACGCGAACAGCTCCGCGAGGCGAAAGAACCGCTCCACCGACTGCCCGATCTGGGGATTGGCGAGGAGGAGCACGGACCGGCCGTCGGCATCGCTGAGACCGGATGCCTTCACCATCAGCACCAGCGGCTCGCCTGAGGGATCGGCGATGAGGCGGTCGACGAGCTCGGGATCGACCTGGAGGACCTCGGCGAAGGCCTGGACGAGGCCGGCGCGGTCGCCGCGGCGCGAGCAGATCACGATCTGCGCCCGCGCATAGGCGCTGCGCACCGCCTGGTCGAGTTGCCCCGCGGGTGAGCCTGGCGGCCGGCCGCCGCCCTGGCGCCCGGCGACTTCCCCGATCACCTGAAGCCGGGCCGTGGTCGGCAGGTCGAGGAAGCGCGCCATGACGTTAGGCGAGACGCCGAGATTGCGCTCCGGGGCGGGGGGCTCCATCGGATGCGGCGGGCGGAGCGGCGGGCTCCACGCTATCCCGTCATCGTCCTCGTAGCGCTCCTCGGGCTCGGGCGCGGCAGGCTCCGGCTCCGCCGCGACGCGCAGCGATTCGCCGGCGATCTCGAGCGCCCGCAGCACCTCGGGCGAAAGGTGCGGGCGCATGGCGACGAGCCGGTGATGTTCGGCGCCGGTGACCGCGATCACGCCGAGAAGGTCGACCGTGGAAAGAACCGGCGACTGGCGCAGCACGGGCGCTGCAACCGAGATCACGTCGCGGGCGAGGAGCCGCATCACCGCGGCCGGCGCGTCGGCGCGCCCGGCCAGCATCGACGCGACATAGGCGCGGTCGGGCTCGGATGCCTTCGGCAGGAAGTAGGTCGCCAGCTGCTCGTAGCGGCGCACGCCGTCGCGGTCATGCGCCGGTTCCTGGCAGAAGAGGGCGGTGGTCGCCCGCAGCAGCGTCGCGTCGCGGTCGGCGGGCGCCGACCGCGCCAATGCCAGCAAATCTTCGGAGGGTGTCCGGTGCGCCATTGCCACGCCTTGCAAGAGAACCGCCTGGCCGCGAGCATCAGCAGTATTCGTTAGCGGACTGTTAACCTTGGCCAATTCCTAATCGCCCTGCTGAGACGAAGCGCCAAGTTGGCGACGATGGCGGGGTTGGAATGGGAACCGTGCTTGTGTTCGAACGCAATCCGGAGGCGCGCCCGCCGCGCCCGCCGAAGACCGACCCCGGCTGCCACATCCTCATCTTCCCCGGAGTGAGGATCGAGCGGCATGCCGCGACCACCGAACCGCCGGTCCATCGCTCCGGCAAGGGCCAGACCCGGCGGCGGAAGCGCTCGCGCGCAAGCTGATCATTCGGCGACGGGCCGGGGCTCCGGCACCGGCACCGCGATCTCAGCCTGCGGTTCGGCCGGCGCCGGGTCGAGGCTGAATGGGGCGTCGCAGTCCCCGGTCTGGAGCGACTGCGCCACGCGGGTGCGCGAGAAGGGCTGCCCGGCAAACGCGCGCACCAGCACGAACCCCTCCTCGCCGCGCATCTCGACCACCACCACCTCGTCGAGAAGCGCCGGCGGACTGGCGCGCAGCGCCTCGATGTCGGCGGATCGCGCGAGGAAGAGGTCGAGGCTCGCAAGGCCCGTCGAACGGTCGTTGAGGCTGTAGACGTTGCGGCCCTGGATGTCGAAGACCGAAGCCGACCAGAAGTCCGCCGCCGGATCGGCGGTGACGCGCACCGGACCGCCGCTCAGCGTGAACCGGCACACGCCGTAGACCATCGACGGGTCGGCGTCGGGAAGGTCCGGATCGTCCGGCAGGATCGCGAAGGCCGCGGTCGGCTCCAGCTCCCGCATCAGCTGCGCGGTGTCGCCGCCGGCGAAGCCCGGCCAAAGCAGGATGGCGCCGATATGGACGATGACCCCGCCGAGGACGCCCAGCGCGAGAATGAGCCACAGCCGCATCATGCGCAGTCGTCCCGCACGATCCGGGGAAGCTCGGCGCTGCGCGACGGCGCGGTCGCGATCGGCGTGTCGTAGAGGACGAGGGTCAGGCCGAAGGGCTCCGCCGCCTCCACGGGCAGCCAGTTCCCCGGCTGCGCCGATGCCGCGATGGCGATCACGAAATTCCCCGCGCCGTCGCGAAGGAGGTCCTCGGAGTTGAAGGTGATGCGGCCGGACGGATTGCCGAAGACGCCGCCGTCCGCCGACCGCGCCGTGATCGTCCACAGCCGGGCGGGAATCCCGCCGCCCACCAGCCGGTAGCTGCAGGACCCGGTGAGCGGCTCGCCGTCCGAATCGGTCGCCGCCGAAAAGGCCATGCCTTCGGCCGCGCCGAGGCGGAGCTCGTCGGTCCGCGAGGCGATCGCGGCGCGGTAGGGATCGGCGCCCGCACCCTCGGCGGCGGGCGCCGACCACGGGCCAAATCGGACGGCCGTAAGATTGCTGCCATATTCGACGGCCAGAAAGGCGGAACCGACGCCGAGACCCATCGCGATCGCAAGGGCCAACGCCAGGCTGGAGAGGAGCCGCAAGGTGCCTCCGCTGTGTCTCCCCTGCTATTGCCACGAAACCCCGTCTGCGGCGACGATTGGAACAACTTGCACCCGGGTTCGATTGAACCCGACTACCGCGGGACTTGGGGCAGGGGCGGCGGGTTGACCGGAGCGAGCGAAGCAAGCGGCTTGGCGGGCGTGCGGCGGCTGTCGTGGGAGCGGCTGGCCTTCCTGCTCGTCGCCGCGCTTACAATCGCGCGCTTCGTCATCACGCCTTTCGTGCCGCTGTCTTTCGACGAGGCCTATTACTGGCGCTGGTCGCAGAACCTCGCCTTCGGCTATCTCGACCACCCGCCGCTGATCGCCTGGATCATCCGCTTCGGCACCGGGATCTTCGGCGACACGCTGTTCGGCATCCGCTTCGTTCCGCTGCTGGGCGGCGTGGCCGCGACCTGGGCGGTCTGGCGCGCGGCCGACATCCTCTTCAAGGACCGGCGGCTTGCCGCGCTCGCTGCCGTGTTCTTCAGCTTCACGCTCATCGTGTCGGTCGGCACGATCCTGGCGACGCCGGACGCCCCGCTCCTTGCGGCGTCGGCCTTCCTTCTTCTCTTCCTCGCCAAGGTGCTGACCACCACCGGGCGCCCTGTCTGGTGGATCGCCGCGGGCGCGGCGGTGGGCATCGGCTGCCTCGCCAAGTTCACCGCGATGTTCTGGCTGCCCTCGATCTTCCTGTGGGCGCTTCTCGTGCCGGAGCTGCGGCGGCAGCTGCGCACCCCATGGCCCTGGGCCGGCGCGGCGGTCGCCGCCCTGATCTACCTGCCCAACTTCATCTGGAACGCCCAGAACGGCTGGATGACCTTCATCAAGCAGTTCGGCCGCGTCGACGACGGCAACGGGCTGCAGCTCGGCTACCTCGCCGAGCATCTCGGCGCCCAGATCGGCATGTCGACGCTGGTCGTCTTCTTCCTCGGCTGGATCGGGCTGATCGCGTTTCTCGGCGGGCGCGGCGGCACCCACGGCGTCCGCGTCCTCCTGTCGCTGATGGTCTGGCCCGCCACGGCGTACTTCATCTTCCACGGCCTCCATGCGCGCGTCGAAGGCAACTGGACCGGGCTGATCTTCCCGGCCTTCTCGGTCGCGGCGGCCGCCGCGGTCCTCGGCATCGACTGGCGCGGGCGGACCGGATGGTTCGTCAACCGCTTCGCGCCGCTCGCCATCCCGGTCGGCATCATCTTCGTGGTCGGCATCTATGCACAGGCGCTGGTCGGATGGGCGCCGCTCGGCGCCAGCGATCCCACCGCCTCGAACATCGGCGCCGGCATGGAGACGGTCGCCGCCGAGGTCGATGCGATGCGCATCGCAGCCGGCGCGGAGGTCGTCCTGACCACCGGCTACGCGCTAGCGTCGTGGCTGAGCTACTACCTGCCGAGCCGTCCGCCGGTGCTCGAACCGAACGAGCCCGACCGGTGGCTGCAGGAGGAGCCGCCCGACCCGAGCGTCCTCGACGGGCCGGCGCTCGCCGTCGTGCGCGAGGGCGAGGGTCTGCGCCGCCTCGAGGAACTGTGGGGCACGGCGACGCTGATCGGCTCGGTGGTCCGCCGCCGCGGCAGCCTGACGATCGCCACCTACGACGTCTATCGCCTCCCCGGCCCGCAGGTCGCCACGCGCTGAGCTATAGACGCCGTTTCTATAACTCAGTCATGCCGGCAATTGTGGGTTATAGGAACGCCAGCCCCGCCTCGGTCGTCGCGCGCTAAGGCCCGATCGGCGCGAGGTTTCCGCCGTCCGCGCGCGCCTGCTCGACTGGCGGGCGCAGCAGGGCGGACAGCGCCAGCAATTGCCGCTGCACGGCCCGGCTGAGCGGGGCGGTCTCCGCGCTGACCGCGACGTTCGCGGCGGCGACGGGGAGGGGCGGCTCGGCGTCATAGGCCGGGTCTTCGATGAAGGGGATGGGCACGAGCCGGACGCCCTGATGGGCGACGGTCATGAACTGGTTCCAGGTCTGTGCCGGCAGCGTGCCGCCGGTGAGGCTGCCGGTCGATTCGTAGTTGTCGTTGCCGAACCACACCGCCGCGACGAGGTTGCCGGTGAAGCCGACGAACCACGCGTCGCGGAAGGCGTTGGTCGTCCCCGTCTTGCCGGCGGTGGGGATGCCGTCGAGTTGCGCGGCGCGTCCGGTGCCGCGAAGCGGGACCTGGACCAGGATCTGGTTCATGTCGGCGACGACGCCGGGTGGCAGCACGCGCTCGGGCGGTCCGGTCTGCGCGTCGTGGTCGTAGACCACCGTGCCCGAGGAGTCGGTGATCCGGGTGATGCCATAGGGCACGGCGCGGAAGCCGCCATTGGCGAAGGCGGCGTAGGCCCCCGCCATGTCGATCACGCTGACCTCGGAGCTGCCGAGCGGCAGGGAGCGCGTGATGAGAAGCTGCGAGGTGATGCCCATGCGATGCGCGGTGTCGACGATCGCTTCGCGGCCGATGTCCTGCGCGAGGCGGACCGGCACCGTGTTGATCGACTGCACCAGCGCGGTGGTGAGCGTCACGGCGCCGGCATAGGTGCCGGAGAAATTCTGCGGCGACCAGTCGCCGATCGTGATCGGCGCGTCGGCCACCACGCTCATGGGCGTGTAGCCGTTCATGAACGCCGTCGCATAGACGAACGGCTTGAACGACGAGCCGGGCTGGCGGAGCGCATTGGTGGCGCGGTTGAACTGGCTCTCGCCATAGTCGCGCCCGCCCACCATGGCGCGCACCGCGCCATCGGGGTCGACCGCCACCATCGCGCCCTGGCCGACCGTGTAGCGGTCGGTGGACTGGCGAAGGCCGGTCTGGATCGCTTCCTCCGCTGCCTGCTGGAGGCCGATGTCGATCGTTGTGTGGACGAGGAGCGTGCGGTCGCCCTCGGGCACGAGCCGCTGGACCTGGGTGTAGGCCCAGTCGAGGAAATTGTCCGGCGTCGGCCGCGCCTGCTGCGGCACCACCACGGCCGGACTGCGCCGCGAGCCGATGACCTGCCCTTCGGTGTAGTAGCCGGCTTCCACGAGGTTGGTGAGCACCTCGTTGGCGCGGGCGCGCGCGGCGGGGAGGTTGACGTGGGGCGCGTAGCGGGTCGGCGCCTGGAAAAGGCCGGCGAGCATGGCCGCCTCGGCAAGGCTCACCTCCTGCACCGGCTTGCCGAAATAGAACTCCGACGCCGCCGCGACGCCGAACGTGCCGCCGCCCATATAGGCGTGGTCGAGATAGAGCTTCAGGATCTCGTCCTTGGTCATCGTCACGTTGAGCCAGACGGCGATGAATGCCTCCTTGATCTTCCGCTCCAGCGTGCGTTCGTTGGAAAGGAAGAGGAGCTTCGCCACCTGCTGGGTGACGGTCGAGCCACCTTCGACGACGGCGTTGGCCTGGAGGTTCTCGATCAGCGCGCGCAGCGTGCCGAAGATGTCGACGCCGAAATGGCTGTAGAACCGGCGGTCTTCCGTCGCGAGCACGGCTTCGATCAGATAGTCTGGCATCTCGTCGAGGGCGACGGTATCGATCTGCCGGATGCCGCGGGTGCCGATCTCGGCGCCGTTGACGTCGAGGAAGGTGACGGCGAAATCGCCTTCGGTCCGCCAGTCGGTCCGGGTCGCCTCGATCGCCGGCAGCGCAAGGGCGAGGAGCAGCACGGCCCCGACGCTGACGAGGGTGAGGCCGTCGCCCACGACCTCGACGACGACGCGGAGCGGCCCGGTCACGCGAAAGCGCGACAGGCCGCTGCCGAGACCGCGATAGGCCGAACGCACCCGCGCCGCGCCGCGTTCGACCGAACTGTCGAACCGCGTTCCGAAGGCCTCGAAGCGGCTGGGTCGGCGGCGGCCTTGCTCGAAGGGGCTGCGCACGCGCGGTATCCTGTCGTTGCGGCAAAACTCTTCCGTCACGGAGGCGGGCTTGGCAAGTCGGACTGAGGAAGAGCCGTTCTGGCGGCGTCTCACGCTGGAGGAAATGAGCCCGGCGGAGTGGGAATCGCTGTGTGACGGCTGTGGACGGTGCTGCCTCAACAAGCTCGAGGACGAGGACACCGGCGCGATCGAGTGGACGGCGATCTCATGCCGACTCCTCGACGAGGGCACCTGCCGCTGCGCCGACTACGCTCATCGCAGCGAGGCGGTGCCGACCTGCATCCAGCTCACGCCGGAGAAGGTGCGGTCGATCGCCTGGCTGCCGCCGACCTGCGCCTACCGCCTCGTCGCCGAGGGCCGCGATCTCTACTGGTGGCACCCCCTGGTCTCGGGCGATCCCGCGACCGTCCATGACGCCGGCATCTCGGTGCGCGGGCGGATCGTGAGCGAGGCCGACCTGCCGTTCGAGGAATGGGAGCGGTTCCTGGTCACCTGGCCGGGCGAGAACCCGCATGGGGACGACGAGCCATGAGCCTTCCCGCGGTCGAGATCGTCTATTGCCGCCAGTGCCGGTGGCTGCTGCGCGCCGCCTGGCTGGCGCAGGAACTGCTGTCGACGTTCGAGGAGGAGATCGGCGGGGTCACGCTGGCGCCGGGAACGGGCGGCGTCTTCCGCGTGGCCGTCGACGGCATAGTGGTCTGGGACCGCAAGGAGGAGGGGCGTTTTCCCGAGGCCGCCGAGCTGAAGCGGCGGGTCCGCGACCGCGTCGCCCCGGACCGGCCGCTGGGCCATGTCGACGCCGAGGCCGCGACGTGATCGCGGGCGGGCAATCCCTTGCATGCACACCGCCGGAACGCCAATTGTCTTCGGGGCTTGCGCCGGGCTGCGACAGGATCGCCTGAAGGGCGCATTCAGGCCCCATTCATGTCGCCGGCGCTATCTCCAGCGGCATGGTCAAGAAAAGCCTCATATCTCTGGTGATTGGTGCCGCACTGGTAGCGTCGGGGACATCCGCGCTAGCGCAGCAGCGTATCCTGCCCCAGATCCCGCCGCCGCAGCAGGTCACCCAGCTGATCGCGCAGCAGCAGGTCGCGCAGCTCGTCTGCCTGTCGCAGGAGGCCGGCCGCGCCGCGCTCAACCGCGACGCGCCGGTCCTGAACCTCGCGCAAGCGCTTCAGATCGCGGGCATTTCCGGTGAGGTCGTTTCCTACCAGCTGTGCCAGCTGAACGGCGCCTATGTCTACCAGATCAACGTGCTCGGGCCCGGCGGCGTCGTCACGCGCTACGTCGTCGATGCCGTGAGCGGCGCCATCCTCCCGGCCTGACGAACCACGATCCGGCAGGGCAGAAACGGCGTTTTCCCTAGGCAACACTGGCGATCTGTGCTGTTCATCCGGCAGCCGTGACATCTGAGGCAGAGTCGCCACCCGGACGGAGGGGACCTTGCGGATACTCGTAGTCGAGGACGATGCGGATCTGAGTCGCCAGCTGGTCGCGGCGCTCAAGGACGCCGGTTACGCGGTCGATACCGCCAATGACGGCGAGGAGGGCCACTTCCTCGGCGACACCGAGCCCTACGACGCGGTGGTGCTCGACGTCGGCCTGCCGCGCATGGACGGCATCAGCGTGCTGGAGCAGTGGCGGCGCGACGGCCGGGCGATGCCCGTGCTGCTCCTCACCGCGCGCGACCGCTGGAGCGACAAGGTCCAGGGCATCGACGCCGGCGCCGACGACTACGTCGCCAAGCCTTTCCACATGGAGGAAGTGCTGGCGCGGCTGCGGGCGCTGGTGCGCCGCGCCGCCGGCCACGCCGCCAACGAGATCGAGTGCGGCCCGGTTAGGCTCGACATCAAGGCCGGCCGCGTCACCGTCAACGGCAACCCGATCAAGCTCACCTCGCACGAGTTCAAGGTGCTGGAATATCTCATGCACCACCGCGACCGCGTGGTGTCGCGGACCGAGCTTACCGAGCACCTCTACGATCAGGACTTCGACCGCGACTCCAACACCATCGAGGTCTTCGTCGGGCGCCTTCGCAAGAAGGTGCCGTCGGACCTGATCGAAACCGTGAGAGGCCTCGGCTACCGGATCGTCACTCCGGGCAATGTGGCCTAACTCCCTCTCGTTCCGGCTGATCACCGGCGCGGCGCTGTGGACCGCGGCGGCGATCGTCGTCGCCGGCCTCGTGCTGACCTCGCTCTACAGCCGCACCGTCGAGCGCACCTTCGACGAGCGCCTCGGCGTCTACCTCAACACGCTGGTCGGCCAGCTGGCGCTGCAGGAAGAAGGCCCGCTGCAGAGCCCCGGCAATCTCGGTGAGGCGCGCTTCGAGCAGCTCTATTCCGGCTGGTACTGGCAGGTCGACGGCGACGGCATCGACATCGCCTCGCAGTCGCTCGGCTTCGACAATCTCGTCCCCGACACGATCATGACCGACGAGAACGGCGTCGGCCGGTTCGCGATCGCAGGCCCGGCCTCGGAATCGCTGCGCGGCCTGCAGCGGCCGGTCAGGCTGCCCGATGGCCGCGAGGTCGAAGTGCTCGTCACCGGCAATGCGACGGAGCTTCAGGCCGAGATCGGCACCTTCCGCACCAGCGTGATCCTGACGCTTGCGGTGTTCGGCCTCGGCCTCGTCGTCTCGACCTTCATCCAGATCCGCTGGGGCCTGCGGCCGCTCGATCGCGTGCGCCGCGGCCTTGCCGATCTGCGCAGCGGCAAGCGGAGCCGGTTCGAAGGCAAGCTCCCCGCCGAGATCGAGCCGCTGGTCCGCGAGCTCAACGCGCTCCTCGATTCCAACCAGCAGATCATCGAGCGCGCCCGCACCCAGGTCGGCAACCTCGCCCATGCCCTGAAGACCCCGCTCAGCGTCATCACCAACGAGGCGCGCGCCGCCAAGGGGTCGCTCGCCGAGAAGGTGTGCGAGCAGGCGACCCTGATGAGCCGGCAGATCACCCACTATCTCGACCGCGCCCGCATCGCCGCGCGCTCGGAGGTGATCGGCGCCAACACGCCGGCCGAGCCCGTCATCACGCGCCTCGTGCGCGCGATGAACCGCATCCACGAGGACAAGCGGCTCGCCATCACCGCGAAGGTGCCGGACAACGCCAATTTCCGCGGCGAGCAGCAGGATCTGGAGGAGATCGTCGGCAATCTCGCCGACAATGCCTGCAAATGGTCCCGCACCGTGGTTGCGATCGAGGTCACCCGGACCAAAGCGCCAGCCGGCCAGGACTGCCAGCTCATCATCCGCATCGACGATGACGGCCCCGGGCTGACGCCGGAGCAGCGCGGGGAAGCGACGCGGCGCGGCCGGCGGCTTGACGAGAGCAAGCCGGGCTCGGGCCTCGGCCTGTCGATCGTCGCCGACCTCGTCGGGCTCTATGGCGGCTCGTTCCGCCTCGACACCGCGCCGGCCGGCGGTCTGCGCGCCGAAGTGGTGCTGCCGGCGGCTTAACCTTCCCTACACCCCATTTTTGCCACGCTGGGGTGACACCCACGCGGCGGATCGACCCCTCGCCACAATTGCCGGCCGGAGCGCATGAACCGTTTCCTTCCCGCGACTGTCCTGATCCTCGGCCTGGCGGCGACGCTGTCGGCCTGCGCCACCTCCAACACCGTGCCGGGCGGCGTTCCGACGGTACAACTGGCGCAAGCGGCAGAGGGGTCGGTGACGCTCACCGCCGGCCTGATCGGCAACGCCATCGGCATCGACCTGCCGGCGGCCGACAAGCAGGCCGGCCTCCTCGCCGAATACCGCGCGCTGGAGCTCGGAACCGCGGGCACGCCCGTGAGCTGGACCGGCAGCAATGTCCGCGGCGACGTCGTCCCGGGCGCGCGCTACCGCGTCAACGAATATGAGTGCCGCGACTATACCCACACCATCTATCGCGCCAGCGGAACCGAGGCTGCCCGCGGCACCGCCTGTCGCGAGCCCAACGGCAACTGGTCGCCGGTGATCTAGAGCATGACCCGATATGGCGGCTTCAAAAGGGTTGTTTAACCTCCCCCTTGCGGGGAGGTCGAAATCGGCAAGCGGAGCGCCGCCGATTTCGGGAGGGGGTCACTGACCCTCAGCACCCCTCCCCGACGCCTTCGGCGTCGACCCTCCCGCAAGGGGAGGGTTGAAGCAGAACTAGTGTCGATCGATCCCGATCGCTCCCTCGCGGGCGCCGTGCCGCGTTGCGCCCGCCCGGGCTGGCCGGTACAAGCCGCCAGCGCTGAGAAGAACGATCCGGCATGGCCTTCTGGATAGCGATTGCGGTCCTGACCGCGGCGGCGAGCATTGCCCTGCTCGCACCGCTGTTCCGGGCGCGCCTCGGCGCCGCCGACAAGGACGCCGCGATCGCGATCTATCGCGACCAGCTGGGCGAGATCGAACGCGACCTCGACCGCGGCGTGCTGGTCGAGACGGAGGCCAAGGCCGCCCGCACCGAGATCGCCCGCCGTCTGCTCCAGGCCGAGGACGATCCCGAACGCGGGCGCAGCGCCTCCCGCCGCCTCCGTGACGCGGCGATCGTCGTCGTCCTCGTCCTGATCCCCGCGGCCGCGCTGGGCGGCTATCTCTACTGGGGCGAGCCCAATCGCGGGGACCTCCCCGTCGCCGGCCGCCTCGACGGAGCGGACGATGCCGATCCCGTCGCGCGCATCGCAACGCTGGAGGAAGAGCTCGCGGCGAGCCCGGACGACGCCGCGCTGTGGGAGGAGGCGCTCAACCTCTACCTCACCCTCGGCGACGGGACGAATGCCGCCGCCGCCTACATCGAAACGGTCCGCCTGAACGGAGCCGCCGCCGACCCAACCGGCAATCTCGGCACCAATCTCGGTTTCGCGCTGCTGCAGAGCGGCGACCCGATCAACGCCGTCATGGTGCTCACCACCGCCGCCCGCGCCGCGCCGGCCAATCCCGACCCGCGCTATCTCATCGCCAGCACGCTGACCGGCCTCGGTCTGATCGACGAGGCGATCCTCGCCTGGCAGGAAGTGCTGACCCTCGCGCCGGACGGCGAATTCGCCGACATCGCCCGGCAGCAGCTCGCCGCGCTCGAGGCCGAACAGGCCGCGCCGCAGGAGCCGGCGGTCGATCCCGGCGCGGTCGCCGCGATGACCGCGGAGGAACAGGCGGCCTTCATCGAGCAGATGGTCGCAGGGCTGGCGGAAAGGCTTGCGGCCGAGCCCGATGACCCCGAAGGTTGGGCAGACCTGATCCGATCCTATATTGTCCTCGGCCGGACCGGGGAGGCGCGCGCGGCGCTGGAGGATGCCAGGGCCGCGCTGGAGGGGGACGAAGCAGCGCTGGCCGTGGTCGAAGAGGCCGCCCAGCCCTTGGAGCAGACGGAATGACGATCGCGCAGACAGCAGGCCGCCGTCCCGGCCGAATGAGCCGGAAGCAGCGGCGGATGGTGTTGATCGCGGCGGCCGGCGTGGTGCTGGTGGTGGCCGTGGGCCTCATCCTCTTTGCCCTGTCGGACCGGCTGACCTTCTTCAACTCGCCGACCGACATGCTGGAATCCCCGCCGGCGCCGACCGACCGCGTGCGGCTCGGCGGCCTCGTCGCGCTCGACAGCATCGTGCGCGAGGAGAACGGCCGCATCACCTTCGACGTGACCGACGGCCCGTCCACCATCACCGTGACCTATCAGGGCATCGTCCCCGACCTCTTCCGCGAAGGGCAGGGCGTCATCACCGAAGGCACGCTCGGCTCCAACGGCATCTTCAACGCCGATACCGTCCTCGCCAAGCACGACGAGGCCTACATGCCGGCCGAGGTCGTCGATGCGCTGAAGGCGCAGGGCGAGTGGTACGGCGATGAGGCGATGCCCGCCGAGGCGCCGGCCGTGGAATGATCGTCGAGCTCGGCCATTTCGCGCTGATCCTCGCGGCGGCGGTCGCGCTGGCGCAGGGCGTGCTGCCGATCGTCGGCGCCCGCCGCGGCGACGAGCGCCTGATGGCCGTGGCGCCCTATGCCGCGATCACCCAGTTCCTCCTCATCGGCATCGCCTTCGCGGTGCTGATGCGGTCCTACATCGTGTCGGACTTCTCGGTCCTCAACGTCGTCCAGAACTCGCACACCGACAAGCCGCTCCTCTACAAGATCACCGGCGTGTGGGGGAACCACGAGGGCTCGATGCTCCTCTGGGTCCTCATCCTCGCGCTGTTCGGCGCGCTGGTCGGCGCATTCGGCCGCAACCTGCCGCAGCGCCTCAAGGCGACGGTGCTGTCGGTGCAGGCGTGGATCGGGGTCTCGTTCCTTGCCTTCATCCTGACCACGTCGAACCCGTTCCTGCGGGTCGCCATGCCGCCGCTCCAGGGCAACGACCTCAACCCGGTGCTGCAGGACATCGGCCTCGCGATCCACCCGCCGCTCCTCTACATCGGCTATGTCGGCTGCTCGATCTCGTTCGCCTTCGCGGTCGCCGCGCTGATCGACGGCAAGATCGACGCCGCCTGGGCGCGCTGGGTCAGGCCGTGGACGCTCGGCGCCTGGCTCTTCCTCACCGTCGGCATCGCGATGGGCTCCTACTGGGCCTATTACGAGCTCGGCTGGGGCGGCTTCTGGTTCTGGGATCCGGTCGAGAACTCGTCCTTCATGCCGTGGCTCGCCGCTACCGCGCTCCTCCACTCCGCCGTGGTGATGGAGAAGCGGAACGCGCTCCGCATCTGGACGGTGCTCCTCGCCATCCTCACCTTCAGCCTCAGCCTCCTCGGCACCTTCCTGGTGCGCTCCGGCGTCCTCACCTCGGTCCACACCTTCGCGGTATCGCCGAGCCGCGGCCTCTTCATCCTCGCGATCCTCGTGATCTTCATCGGCGGCTCGCTCGCGCTCTTCGCCTTCCGCGCCCAGTCGCTGAGCCAGGGCGGCATCTTCGCGCCGATCAGCCGCGAAGGCGCCCTCGTTCTCAACAACCTCTTCCTCACCGCCGCCGCGGCGACCGTGCTGGTCGGCACGCTCTACCCCCTCCTCGTCGAGGCGATCACCGGCGACCGCAGCGTCTCGGTCGGGCCGCCCTTCTTCAACCTCGTCTTCACGCCGCTCGTCGTCCCGCTGTTGCTGGCCGTCCCGTTCGGTCCGCTGCTCGCCTGGAAACGGGGCGACCTCTACGCCGCCGCGCAGCGCCTGATGGTGGCGTTCGGCGCCGCCCTGGTGGGTGTCGTCCTGGTGCTGGTGCTCGCCGGCTTCGACGAGGTGCTCGCCGCCTTCGGCATCGGCATCGCGATCTGGCTCATCGTCGGCGCGCTGTCCGAGCTCGCCTCCCGCGCCCAGTTCGGCCAGCGCCCGCTGTCGGTCTCGCTCGCCCGCCTCGCCGGCCTGCCTCGCTCCGCCTTCGGCATGACGCTGGCGCATCTCGGCGTCGGCCTCACCGTCCTCGGCATCGTCGCCTCCACCACGTGGAACGAGGAGGTCATCGTCGACATGACGCCGGGCGAGACGATCATCGTCGGCGGCAGGGCGTTGACCCTCGACGGCTACCGCATCGAGGACACCGCGAACTACAGCAGCCAGATCGCGCGCTTCACCCTGCGCGACGGCGACCGCGTCCTCTCCGCGATCGAGACCGAGGTCCGCCTCTTCACGTCGCGCCCCGGCGAGGTCACCACCGAGGCCGGCATCCGGACCTTCGGCTTCTCGCAGCTCTACGTGTCGCGCGGCGAGCTGACTGCCGAGGGCGTCCTGACCGTTCGCGCCTTCTGGAAGCCGCTCGTCACCCTGATCTGGCTCGGTGCGGTCGTGATGGCGATCGGCGGGCTCCTGTCGCTTTCCGACCGGCGGCTGCGGGTCGGCGCGCCGAAGCCGGCCCGCGGTGGCCATGTCGTCGCGCCGGCGGAGTAGCGCGGTGCGCCGCGTCGTCGCCGCGCTCGCACTCTTCGTCGGCCTTGCCGCAGGGCCGGCTTACGCCGTGCTGCCCGACGAGATGCTGGACGATCCCGTCCTCGAGGAGCGCGCGCGCAATCTCTCGGCCGAGCTGCGCTGCATGGTCTGCCAGAACAACTCGATCGACGAATCGACCGCGGAGATCGCACGCGACCTCCGGGTCCTCCTGCGCGAGCGGATCGTCGCCGGCGACACCGACCAGCAGGTCCTCGACTTCCTCGTCGCGCGCTATGGCGAATACATCCTCCTCAAGCCGCGCTTCAGCGCCACGACGCTGATCCTGTGGATCACCCCCGCCGTGGCTTTGGTCGGCGGCACCATCCTCGCCGTCGCGACGGTGCGGCGGCGGGCTGCTGGGGGTTCGGGTCCCGAGCTGACGGCCGACGAGGAACGCCGGCTCAAGCGCCTGATGGACGAGCCGCCATCCGCGTAGCCAGGGGATACAGGGCAAACCACCCGCTCACTCCCGCGCAGGCGGGAGTCCATGCGTCGAGCGCGGTGCCCGCCGGTGGATTCCCGCCTGCGCGGGAATGAGCAGGTCCGGGAATGCCCCCTGACATTACCGAGGTTTAATCTCCCCGACAGGCGGCCGTAAGGTCGGCCCTCCCATAGTCGCGGCGATCGCCGGGCCGCCCCCCGCCTGGCGTCGACCGAATTTGGGAGACTGACGTGACTTATACCCCCCTTGCCGACACCCGTCGGCGCTTTCCGCGGGCGCTGCTGTTCGGCACCGCCACCGCCGCGCTGATCGCCGGCGCCGTCATCGGCGGCGCGCTTCCCCCCGCCACCTCGGCGCTCGCCGAGCCTGTCACCATCGAGCAGCCGGTCGAGCTGCCGAGCTTCGCCGATGTCGTCGAGGCCGTCGGGCCCGCCGTCGTCGGCATCCGCGTCCGCGGCCTCAGCGAGCCGCGGTCGATCTTCAATTTCGAGGGCCTGCCGGAGAATTCCCCGCTGGAGCGGTTCTTCGAGGGCCTCCCCGACATGCAGCAGGATCCGGTCCCGACCATGGGCCTCGGCTCCGGTTTCTTCGTCTCCGAGGACGGCTATGTCGTCACCAACAACCACGTCGTCGACGACGCGACCGAGTTCACCATCATCATGAATGACGGCGCCGAATATCCGGCCCGGCTGATCGGCACCGACCCGCAGACCGACCTTGCGCTGCTCAAGGTCGATGCCGAGCGCGAGTTCACCTACGTCCAGTTCGCACCCGACACGCCGCGCGTCGGCGACTGGGTGCTCGCCGTCGGCACGCCCTTCGGCCTCGGCGGCACCGTGACCGCCGGCATCGTGTCGGCGAACGGCCGCCAGATCAGCAACAATGCCTATGACGACTTCCTGCAGATCGACGCCGCCATCAACCGCGGCAATTCCGGCGGCCCGACCTTCAACCTCTCCGGCGAGGTGGTCGGCATCGCCACCGCGATCTACTCGCCGACCGGCACCAATGTCGGCATCGCCTTCGCGGTCCCGGCCGACGTCGCCGCAGCCGTCATCGACGACCTTCGCGACCATGGCGCGGTGCTCCGCGGCTGGCTCGGCGTGACGATCCAGTCGGTCTCCGCCGAGATCGCCTCCGCGCTCGACCTCCCCGAGGCGTCCGGCGCTCTGGTCTCCGAGCCGGCCGACGGCAGCCCGGCGGACGAAGCCGGCGTCGAGATCGGCGACGTGATCCTCAGGGTCGACGAGCATGTCGTGGCCGATTCCGGCGACCTCGCCCGCACCATCGGCGCGATCGATCCGGACACCGAGGTGACGCTGACGATCTGGCGCGACGGCGCCGAGATCACCCTGCCGGTTGTGCTTGGGACCCTGCCGAGCGCGGACCGCCAGGCCGCCGTGCAACGGCCGCCGGTGCAGAACGAGCCGGCGGAGTCGGTCGGCCTCGGCATGGCGGTCGGCACCGGCCGCGGCGGCCAGCCGACGGTGGCCGACCTTAACCGCAACGGCCTCGCCGCCGCCTACGGCCTTCGCCCCGGCGACGCGATCATCGCCATCAACAACGAGGAAATGGAAACGCCCCAGGAGGTGGTCGATACCATCGAAGCCGCCCGGGAGGCCGGCCGCGAGGCGATCCTCTTCCGGGTCGAGCGGAACGGCACGACCCTTCACTTCGCCGTGCCGCTCTAGGCGCGGCCGATGGACCGGGCGGGAGCGTGCCCGTGTCGCCCCCCGAAGCGCTCCCGCTGGTGACGACGGCAGGCCGGTTTCCGGCCTGCCGTCCGCCTTTCCGCGACGGCTGACCCGAAGCCGCGCGGGTCCTATCTTAGAGCCGATGCGAATCCTGCTGGTCGAGGACGACAGGGAAACGGCCGCCTATCTCGTGCGCGCCTTGCGCGAGGCCGGCCACGTTCCCGAACACACCGCCGACGGCGCCAGCGGCGCCGAGATGGCGCTCGGCGGCGGCTATGACGTGCTCGTGGTCGACCGCATGCTGCCCGGCCGCGACGGCCTCTCGATCATCGAGGAGCTTCGCGCCACCGGCGACCACACCCCGGCGCTCATCCTGTCCGCGCTCGGCCAGGTCGACGACCGGGTGAAGGGTCTTCGCGCCGGCGGCGACGACTACCTCGCCAAGCCCTACGCCCTGTCCGAGCTGCTGGCGCGCATCGAGGTGCTGGCGCGCCGCCGCCGCCAGGGCGATGGCGATGTGGTCTACCGCGTCGGCGACCTCGAGCTCGACCGGCTCTCGCACGCCGTCGCCCGCGCCGGCCAGGCGATCCCGCTCCAGCCGCGCGAGTTCCGCCTCCTCGAATATCTCATGAAGAACGCGGGAAAGGTGGTCACGCGCACGATGCTGCTGGAGAATGTCTGGGATTATCATTTCGACCCCCAGACCAACGTCATCGACGTGCACATCTCACGCCTTCGCGCCAAGATCGACAAGGGCTTCGAGGAGCCGCTGCTGCAGACCGTGCGCGGCGCCGGCTACATGATCCGTGACCCCCGTCGCTAGGATCGCCAAGACGACGGCGTTCAAGCTGTCGGCCGTCTATCTCCTCGTCTTCTCCGCCTTCGCGCTGATCTTCGTCTTCTCGATCAGCTACACCGCGAGCGAGGTGCTCAACGGCCAGCTCGCCGATTCGGTCGAGGAGGAGATCCTCAACCTCGCCGATCCTTGGAACGACGGCGGCGTCTATGCCCTGATCGCCGCGATCCAGGAGCGGAGCAGCCGGCCCGGCGCCGCGCTCTACCTCCTCGTCGACCCGATGGGGCGGCTCCTCGCCGGCAACGTGACCCGCGTGTCGGGCGATCTCCTCGCCGACGCCGTGCGGGGACCGATCACCACGGTCTATTTCGACACCGCGGAGAACCAGCGCGAGGCGGTCATCCGCGCCGTCCGCCTCGGCGGCGGCTATACGCTGCTCGTCGGCCGCGACATCGCCGAGAGCGAGCGCTTCGGCAGCGTCATCCGCACCGCGCTGATCCTCGCAGGCGCGCTCCTCATCGCGCTGGCGATGGGGAGCTGGTTCTTCGTCAGCCGCCGCGTGCTGAAACGGATCGACGCCGTCTCCGACGCAACCCGCCGCATCATGGCCGGCGACCTCTCCGGCCGGCTCGAAGTCCTCGGCACCGACGACGAGTTCGACCGGCTCGCGGCGAGCCTCAACGCGATGCTGGAGCGCATCGAGCATCTCCTCAGCGGCCTCAGGAGCGTCTCCGACAACATCGCGCACGACCTCAAGACGCCGCTGACGCGAATGCGGAACCGCATCGAGACGGCACTCGGTGCCGCCCCCGACAGCGACGCGCAGCGCGCCGTCCTGCAGGACACGATCGACGAGGCCGACCAGCTCATCCGCACCTTCAACGCCCTCCTCATGATCTCCCGCATCGAGGCGGGCGCCCCGCAGGAGGCGCGCGAGCTGGTCGACCTTGCGGTGGTGGCCGCCGATGTCGGCGAGCTCTACGGCCCGGCGGCGGAGGAGGCCGGCGCGACGCTGACCGTCTCCGCGGAGGGGCCGCTCAATGTCCGCGGCAATCGCGAGCTCCTTGGCCAGGCGCTGGCGAATCTGATCGACAACGCGCTGAAATATGCTGGCGGCGCCGGCCGCGAGCCGCGTATCGCGGTGACGGCGGCGCGGGATGGAGGCGATGTGGTGGTGACCGTGACGGACAACGGCCCCGGCATTCCCGAACGCGACCGCGAGCGCGTCTTCGGGCGGTTCGTGCGCCTGGAGGAAAGCCGCTCGACGCCGGGGACCGGCCTCGGGCTGAGCCTCGTCGCGGCGGTCGTCACGCTCCACGGCGGAACCGTGACCCTCGGCGACGCTGCGCCGGGCCTCGCGGTTGCGATCCGCCTTCCGGCTGCGGTGGACACGCCGTGAAGGCGCCGCGTCGCGGCAAGGCCGGGAAGGCGGGCGGCGAGGGCGCTCTCGCCGACCGCATCCGCCCGTCGATCAGGGCGAGCGATGCGCGCCGCGCCAAACGCTGGCTCGCCGACCTCGATGCCGCGGCGCGTGAGGTGGGCGCGGAGGCGGCGCTGGCGCCACATCTCGCCGATCCGGACCGCGCGAAATTCCTCGCCGCGGTGATGGACGACGCCCCGTTCCTCCGCAGCCTGATGCTCGATGATCCCGCGCGCCTCGGCCGGCTGCTCGGTGCTTCCCCCGAGGCGGGCCGCGATGCGGTGATCGCGCGTGTCGCCAAGGCCTGGACCCTGGCCGAGCCCGAGATGATGGCGGCGCTTCGACAGGGCCGTGCCGAGCTCGCGCTGCTCGTCGCGCTCGCCGATCTCGGCGGCGCCTGGGATGTCGAGGCCGTGATGGCGGCGCTCACCGCTTTTGCCGACGCCGCGGTCGGCGCCGCCGCCAGCTTCGCCCTCACAGCCGAGCATACCGACGGCAAGGTCCGCCTGCCCGACCCGGCCAACCCGCAGGCCGGCAGCGGCTGGATCATCCTCGCCATGGGCAAGCACGGCGCGGGCGAGCTCAACTACTCCAGCGACGTCGACCTCATCGTGCTCTACGATCCGCGCATCCTCCCGCGCGGCGAGGAGGTCGAGCCCGGCAAGCTGTTCGCGCGCATGACGCGGAAGGTCGTGCATCTCCTCGAGGAGCACACCGCCGACGGCTATGTGCTGCGCACCGACCTTCGCCTCCGCCCTGATCCGGGCTCGACGCCGATCGCGATCTCGGTCGACGCCGCGCTGCAATATTACGAGGACCGCGGCCAGAACTGGGAGCGCGCGGCGCTCATCAAGGCACGGCCGGTCGCCGGCGACATCGCGGCGGGGGAGGCGTTCCTCGCCGAGCTCTCCCCCTATATCTGGCGCAAATATCTCGACTACGCGGCGATCGCCGACATCCACTCGATCAAGCGCCAGATCCACGATTATCGCGGCCACGCCACCGTGGCGATCGAGGGGCACAATCTCAAGCTCGGCCGGGGCGGCATCCGCGAGATCGAGTTCTTCGTCCAGACCCAGCAGCTGATCGCCGGCGGGCGCAATCCCGAGCTCCGCGGCCGCCGCACCGTCGACATGCTGGCCGCGCTCGCCTCCGGCGGCTGGATCGACGCCGCGGCAGCCGAGTGGCTGACCGGCGCCTACCATGCGCTGCGCTCGGTCGAGCACCGGTTGCAGATGGTCGCGGACGAGCAGACCCACACTTTGCCCGAAGACCCCGAGCCGCTCGCCAACATCGCGCATCTCATGGGCCTTGCCGGCCGCGACAGGCTGGCCGCGCGCCTCCGGCCGATCCTGGAGGGCGTCGAGAAGCACTACGCCCGGCTGTTCGAGAGCGCGCCGAGCCTCGGCGCGGCCGGCGGCAGCCTGGTCTTCACCGGCGAGGACGACGACCCCGGCACGGTCGCCACGCTGGCCGGCCTCGGCTATGGCGACCCGTCCGCGGTGATCCGCACCGTGCGCGGCTGGCACTATGGCCGCTATCCCGCGATGCGCTCGGCTACCGCCCGCGAGCGCCTCACCGAGCTGACGCCGGCGCTCCTCCAGGCGCTCGCCGGCACTGACAGCGCCGACACCGCCTTCATCGCGTTCGACCGCTTCCTGTCGCGGATGCCGGCGGGGCTGCAGCTCTTCTCGCTGCTCGGCTCGAATCCCGGCCTGCTGACGCTCTTTGCCCGTATCCTCGGCACCGCGCCGCGCCTTGCCGACATCCTGACGCGGCGGCCCCACGTCATCGACGGCGTGCTCGAGCCGGCCTTTTTCGGCCGGCTGCCCGACCGCGCCACGCTGGGCGAGCGGCTGCGGCTTTCGCTGACGGAAGCGCGCGGCTTCGAGGACATCCTCGACCGCTCGCGGGTGTTCGGTCAGGAGCAGGGTTTCCTGATCGGCGTTCGCATCCTCGCCGGCGCCGTCACCGCGAAGCAGGCCGGGGCCGCCTATGCCGACCTCGCCGACGTGCTCGCCGCCGAGCTCTTCGCCCGCACGCTGGCGGAGTTCGAGAAGGTCCACGGGCGCCTCGCCGGCGGCGCCGTCGTCCTCGTCGCGATGGGCAAGTTCGGCGGCCGCGAGATGACGGCGAATTCCGACCTCGACCTCATCCTGATCTACGACCACGCCGCCAGCGCATCCGCCTCGAACGGCGCCAAGCCGCTCGCCGGGAGCCAGTACTACACCCGCCTCACCCAGCGCTTCGTCGCCGCGCTGTCGGCGCCCACGGCCGAAGGCGCGCTCTACGAGGTCGACTTCCGGCTTCGCCCGTCGGGCAATGCCGGGCCGCTCGCCACCCGCATCGACGCCTTCACCGAATACCAGACCAAGGAGGCCTGGACGTGGGAGCACATGGCGCTGACCCGGGCGCGCTGCGTCGCGGGCGCCGAAGCGCTGAAGAAGCGCGTCGACAGCGCGATCACCGGCATCCTCATCCGGCCGCGGCCGAAGAAGAAGCTCACGACCGACGTCATCGAGATGCGCGCGCTGGTCGAGGAGGAGATCGGCGGCAAGGGGCATTGGGACCTCAAGCAGGCGCCCGGCGGGCTGGTCGACGTCGAGTTCGTCGCCCAGTACCTCCAGCTCCTCCACGCCCATGACCACCTGGCGATCCTCAGCGTCGAGACCGAGGCGAGCCTCGCCGCGCTGCGGGACGCCAAGCTCCTGCCGCGCAAGGACGCCGACCTCCTCGTCACCGCGCTTCGCCTCTACCAGAACCTCCACCAGGTCCTCCGGCTCTGCGTCGACGAGGTCTTCGACCCCGCCACGGCGCCCCGCGAACTCCTCGACTTCCTCGCCCGCATCGGCGAAGCGCCGGACTTCGCCCGCCTCGACGCCGACCTCGTCGCGACGCAGCGGGCGGTCCGCGAGGCTTTCGAGCGCCTGATCGGCAAGCTGACGCCGGCGGAAGGCCCCGCGATCCGCTGATCGCGAGGCCCGTTCGCGAGGGGCTAGTTCATCGCCGGTTCGTCGGCGTCCATGGCCGGCTCGTCCGGATCCAGCATCGGCTCGGCCGGCTCCATCATGGCGTCCCAGGCGACCGGCGTGATGGTCACCCGCGCGACGAGCTGCGGGTCGAAGTTCCACTCCGCCGGCGCATCGGCGTCGCCGCGAACGCCGGTGTGGACGGCGATCACCCCGCCCTCCGGGTCACGCTCGTTCCCGGCGCCGAGGGCGCCGAGGAAACCGGAGCGCTCGTTGTTCACCTCGGAGCCGGCGTCATAGCCCATGAGGTCGAGCGTGACGGCGCCGGTGAGCGCGTACGCGTCGACGCCCGCGAAGCCGCTGAAGCCGTCATTGGTCATCCCGAGCATCCACACGCCGGACAGCAGCGGGTGGCTCTCGGTCACGGTGACGTAGACCGTGCGCGTTCCGCCCGGCGGGGTGTGGACGGCGATGACGGCGTCGCCAAATGCGCTGCCGATCGTCCCGGCGGCTTCGCCGCTGAAGGGGCCGACATTCCCGCCCTCGGCGACCGCGACGAGCGGGTCGCTGGCGGTTTCGCCGAGCGCCCACAAACGGGTCGCCGCACCGTGGCTGACGATGAAGCTCGGGGAGAAGTTCTGGCCGGTGGTGAGGTTCTCGATGGTGATCTTCACCAGCCGCGCCTGGTCCATGGCCATGTCCTGGGCGAACGCAGTCAGGCCGCTCGCGGCGAGCGCGACCGCGAGCGAAGTGGAAGAAGCAAGGGCAACGATCCGACGTGACATTGGGGGGCTCCGGGGTTGCGAATGTGTTCGGCGGCGCCACGCGCCGTCGACGGACATTCGCGCGGAGACCCGCGCCGGTTACGCGCTGCGCAGGAAGCGACCGCCGACGAGCGCGCTTGCCGTGACGACCGCGGCGACGCAGGCGGTGTGCACGGCAACGTCGAGGACGGTGGAATTATGCGGGTTCACCAGGATCAGCACCGTCGAAGCGGCCGCGGCGCTCGCCAGCCCCGCGAGAAGCGCGACCCGGGCAAAGCGCTCCGGTCGCGCCCGCCGGATCATCACAATGGCGAGAGCCGAGAGCGGCACCGATGCCCCGATGATGATGGTGAGGCACGCGCGGACCTCAGCGCCGGTGGTGCCCCACGTTTCCGGGTCGCCCGCCCCGGCGATGCAGCCGGCGACCAGCGACACCACCCACAGCAGCACGGCGGGCAGCGGCAGCAGCATCCACGCGTCGGCCCTGTCGGGCCTGCTGAGGAGGAAGGCCGAGACCGCGGCGAGCGCGGCGGCGGCGGCCGATCCGATGAGCGACGGCAACACCCACGGCCGTTCGACCAGGCCGTCGAGCTCGCCGCCCAGGATCGCGTAGAGGACGGCGGCCAGTACGATCACCGCCGCGAGCCACAGCGCCACGCCGATCCACGGCGGGGCCAGCTTGCGGACCGGCTGGAGCGACGCCGTCAGCTCCGCGATCGTCGCGTCGATGCCATTCGGCTGCCCGGTCATCCGGAACCCTCCAGTCGAGCCCTGAGGCTCTTGATCGCGCGATGGAAGCTGACCTTCAGCGCGGTCTTGGTCTTCCCGCTCAATTCGGCGCTCTCGGCCAGGGTGTAACCGTCGAGGCCGAGGAGTTTCACCGCCTCGCGCTGGCCTTCGGGCAGCGCGTTGATGGCGGGACGCAGCCGCTCGGCGTCGCCCTTCATCTCGACCGCCACGTAGCGGTCTTCCTCCTCGGCGTGCGCTTCATAGGCGATCGGGGCGTGGACCTCCCGCGTCGATCGACGCCCCTGCGCGCGCAGCATGTCGATCGACCGGCGCCTTGCGATGGCGTTGAGCCACGGCGCGAACGGCCGGGCGGGATCGTAGGTGTGGAGGAGCCGGTGCATGGAAAGAAGCGTCTCCTGCACGACATCGTCGACGCTGGCGGGAGGGACGCCGATCGCCCGGGCGACGCGGCGGACGACCGGGACCGCGGCGGAGAGAAGCGCCCGGTAGGCGACCTGATCGCCGCCCTGCGCCGCGATCATCAACGCGCGCAGGCTGTCGGCTGCCTCGGATGGTGCGCCGTCCGAACTCACCTGGTTCGCCCTGTCTGGGGGACACCGCGTCGGGGAGAATACACAAACCGGGATGCGGGACGAGTGCTAGGCCGCGTCCGACTCGGCCTGTGGCGCCGGCTGCCTTGCCGGCAGGCGCACCGAGACGATGGTGCCGACGCCTTCGCGCGAGAAGATGCGCATCGCGCCGCCGTGAAGCTCAGCGAGCGAGCGGGTGATCGCGAGGCCGAGCCCCGAGCCCTTGTGCGATTTCGTGAACTGGTTCTGCACCTGCTCGAACGGCTTGCCGAGCTTGGCCAGCGCGTCGCGCGGAATGCCGATGCCGCTGTCGGCGACGGTGATCACCACCGCGTCGCAACAGCGCCGCGCCCGCACGGTGACCCGGCCGCCGGTCGGCGTGAATTTCGCGGCGTTCGACAGCAGATTCAGCAATATCTGCTTCATCGCGCGGCGGTCGCCCTCCATCGCGAGGCCGTCGGCGACGTCGTCGGTGACCGTGAGCTCGTTGCCGCTCGCCTGCGCGGCGACGCGAATCGCCTCGTCCACCATCTCGCTGAGGTCGAGCGGCTCGGTCTCGAGGCTGAGCCGCCCGGCTTCGATCCGCGACATGTCGAGGATGTCGTTGATGACGCCGAGGAGATAGGTGCCGCTGTCGTGGATGTCCTTGCAGTAGGCGGCGTATTTCGGCGAGCCGAGCGCGCCGAACATCCCGGACTGCATCACCTCGGAGAAGCCGATGATGGCGTTGAGCGGCGTGCGCAGCTCGTGGGAGATGTTGGCGAGGAACGCGCTCTTGGTGCGGTTGGCGTCCTCGGCGCGGTCCTTCTCCTCGGCATATTTGTCGGCGAGCTCGACCATCTTCTGGGTCTGCTGCTCCTGCGTCTGGCGCGACTGGCGAAGGTCGAGGACGTTGGCGGTGAGCTCTCGCTGCTGCTCGACCAGCTGCTCCTCGTGGCGCTTGATCGTGGTGATGTCAGTGCCGACCGAGACGAAGCCGCCGTCCTTGGTCTGGCGCTCGTTGATCTGCAGCCAGCGGCCGTCCTCCAGCAGCGCCTCGAAGCTGCGCGCCCGCGCGTCGATCGCGCCGGGGGAGGGCACCTGGGCGAGCACCACGGGCTGCCTCCCCGCCGCCATCACTTCGGCATAGGGCAGGCCCGCCCGCATCGCCTCGTCGGGGAGGGCGTAGAGCTGCTGATATTTGCTGTTGCACATCACGAGGCGGTTCTCCGCGTCCCACAGCACGAACGCCTCGGAGATCGTCTCGATCGCATCGCGCAGCCGAATGTCCGCGGTCATCGTGCGCTCGGCCTGGCGAATCTGCTCGGTGGTGTCGACGCAGATGCCGATGAGATGCGGCTCGCCGTCCTCGCCGACCAGCTCGGCGCGGACACGGACCCAGATCCAGCCTCCGGAAGTGTGGCGCATCCGGAACAGCCGGTCGACCGTGGTGTCGCCGCTCTCGTAGAGGTGCTCGGCGATCGACAGGAGATCGCCGTCGTCGGGATGGACGAGGCCGTTGACCTCGCCGAAGCCGAGCAGCGCGTCGCGCGGCGAATGGCCGACGATCTCGAACATCGACTGCGACCAGAAGATGCGCCCCGAGGCGAGGTCCCAGTCCCACAGGCCGCAGCGGCCGCGCACCAGCGCGGCGTCCACCCGCTTGTGGGTCTCGCTATAGATGCGGTCGGCCTCGTTCGCCCGCGACGACTGGGTGAAGTAGCCGTAGAGGATGACGAGAAGGATCGCGCTGGTGCCGACGAAGATGAGGACGTTGAGCGACACCTGCGCGCGCCAGTCGCGAAGGATCGCTTCGGCGGGCTGGGCGACGATGACCGCGCCGAGCCGTCCTTCGAGCACGCGCGCCGCCGCGATCCCGGCCTCCGTGCCGCCGAGCGCCACGTCGAGGACGCCGGCGCGCACGCCGAACAGCATCAGCGGCTGCGCCTGGCCGACCATCGCCGCCACGTCGCGCCCGATCTCGCCGGCCTGGTGCGGGGCGGTGGCGAGGATCGTTCCCGACGGGTCGACGACATAGAGCCGCCGGCCGTCGCGAAGCGCGCCGGAAGGCAGCGCCGCGGCGAGCGCATCCTGCACCGCAAGGCGGAAGGTTGCGTCGGAAAGGGTCGGCTCGGCCGCGTTCAGCTCCTCGGCGATCACCGCGACGATCATCGCGGCGTTCTCGCGGGCGAGCACGTCGCGCTCGACCCGCAGCTCGCTCAGTTGCACGTAGCGGGTCGCGGCGACGATGCCGAGGAAGACGACGATCAGCACGGGGATCGCGCGCCGCAGCACGGGCTCGGCGGCGACGAGGCGCTGATAGGAGGGGCGGATGAGGAGGCGGGCGTGCCCGGAAACCGTCTTCTGGTTTCCGGCCAGCCTGCTCAGGATGGGCGCAAGCCATCCCGAGGACGCATCGGCATGTGGTGCCGGCGCCATTGTTGGCCCCCTCGATTTTCTTTCGTCATCGGGGTCCGCTTCCCCGAATCAGTGCATTTGAATCGAGGCGAATCAGCTTGTCCAGAGCAAAAGGGTTAACGCGGCGCTAATCGTCCCGCGTCAAGCCAGCGTCCGCGTGACGATGTCTTTCACGTCGGAGGAAAGATCGTCGCCGGCCGCGACCCGCCGCAGTGCGGCCTCGGCCCTCGCGCGCCGGCCATCCTCCAGCGCCCGCCACGAGCGGAACGAGACCAGAAGCCGCGCCGCGGTCTGCGGGTTGCGCGCATTGAGCGCCAGCACGACGTCGGCGAGGAGGTCGTAGCCAGCGCCGTCGGCGCGGTTGAACTGCGTCTGGTTCGCGGCGGCGAACGTCCCGATCAGCGCGCGCACCCGGTTCGGGTTGGCCATCGAGAACACCTCGTGGCTCATCAGCTCGCGGACGCGGTCGAGCGTCATCGCCGCGGGAAGGGTCGCTTCGAGGGCGAACCATTTGTCCATCACCAGCGGGTCGTGGCGGTAGCGCGCCTCGAAGGCGTCGAGCGCGGCGCGGCGCTCGGGCGACGGCGTCTGGTTGAGCGCGGCGAGCGCGGCCATCCGGTCCGTCATGTTGTCGGCATTGGCTGCCTGTTGCGCGGCCGTGCCGATGGCGCCGGCGACGCTGCCCGCCACCATCAGGTCGAGGGCGATGTTGCGGAGCGCCCGCCGCCCCTGGCTCGCGGCGTCCGGCGTGTATGGGCTCGTGGAGGCAAGCTCGGCATAAAGCCGCTGCAACGTTGCGCCGGCTTCGCTCCCGATGGCGGCGCGGATGCCGCGGCGCGCGGCGGCGATCGCATCGGGATCGACGTCGCGGCCGATCTCGCGCGCGATCTCCGCCTCGCCCGGCAGGATCAGCACCTGCGCGCGCAGCGCCGGGTCGAGCGCGTCGTTCGCCGCAACCTCGCCGAACGCCGCGACGAGCTCTGCCGGCGGCCGCACCGGCTGGCCGGCGCGGACCGCGGCGGTGGCGCTCACCAGCGCCCGCATCGCCAGCGTCTGCGCCGCTTGCCAGCGGTTGAACGAGTCGGCGTCGGTGCGCATCAGGAAGACCAGCTCTTCGGCCGGGAGCTCGATCGACAGCCGCACCGGCGCGGAGAAGCCGCGCAGCAGCGACGGCACCGGCCGCGCCGCGACGCCCTCGAACACCACCGTCTGGCTCGCCTGGGTGAGATGGATCACGTCGCCGGTCACCGTCGCGCCGCTCACGCCGGTGAAGCCGAGATCCTGGCCGTTGGGTCCGACCAGTCCGAACCGCACCGGGATGTGCAGCGGCGCCTTGGTCGACTGGCCCGGCGTCGGCGGACAGGTCTGGGCAAGGCTCAGCGTGTAGCGCCGCGCGCCGGCATCATAGACGCCGCGCGCGACCACCTCCGGCGTGCCGGCCTGCGAATACCAGAGCTTGAAGTGGCTGAGGTCCGTCCTGGTGGCGTCGGCGAAGCAGGCGAGGAACTGCTCGACCGTCGCCGCCTCGCCGTCATGGCGCGCGAAGTAAAGGTCCATGCCGGCGCGGAAGCCGTCGGCGCCGAGGATGGTGTGGAGCATGCGCACCAGCTCGGCGCCCTTCTCGTAGACCGTCGCCGTGTAGAAATTGTTGATCTCGTGATAGACCTCCGGCCGCACCGGATGGGCGAGGGGGCCGCCGTCTTCCGGGAACTGCCGCGCCTTGAGCGTGCGCACATCGTCGATCCGCTTCACCGGACGCGACAGCATGTCGGACGAGAATTCCTGGTCGCGATAGACCGTCAGCCCTTCCTTGAGGCAGAGCTGGAACCAGTCGCGGCAAGTGATTCTGTTGCCTGTCCAATTGTGGAAATATTCGTGGGCGATGACGCCCTCGATATGGGCGTAGTCGTCGTCGGTCGCGGTGTCGGCATCGGCCAGCACGAAGCGGTCGTTGAAGACGTTGAGCCCCTTGTTCTCCATCGCCCCCATGTTGAAGTCGGAGACGGCGACGACGTTGAAGACGTCGAGATCGTATTCGCGGCCGAACACCTCCTCGTCCCAGCGCATCGAGTGCTTGAGCGACTCCATCGCGTGGCCGCACCGGCCTTCCTTGCCGTGCTCGCAATAGATCGCGAGGTCGACCTTGCGGCCCGAGGCGGTGGTGAAGGTGTCGGTGATCCGGCCGAGGTCGCCGGCGACGAGAGCGAAGAGGTAAGCCGGCTTCGGAAACGGGTCGTGCCAGATCGCGTAGTGGCGGTCGGTGCCGGGCACGTCGCCGGCCTCGACGAGATTGCCGTTGGAGAGAAGGATCGGCGCGGCGGCCTTCGGCGCCTCGACGCGGGTGGTGTAGACCGACAGCACGTCCGGGCGGTCGAGGAAATAGGTGATGCGGCGGAACCCTTCCGCCTCGCATTGCGTGCACCAGATCGCGGATGCGCGATAGAGTCCCATCAGCTGGGTGTTCGCCGCCGGGTCGAGCTCGGTGACGATCTCGAGCTCGAACGGCCCCTCCGGCACCGCATCGAAGCGCAGGAAGTCCGGCGCGGCGTCATACTGGTCCTGCGGCACCAGCGCGCCGTTGCAGCGGAAGCCGACCAGCGTCAGCTCGTCGCCCATCAGCGTCAGCGGGCCGGTGCCCGGGACCACCCGGCGCATGGCGAGCTTCGCGATCACGCGGGTCGTCTCGGCTCCGATGTGGAAGTCGAGATGGACGGTGTCGATGCGGAAATCGGGGGCCCGGTACTCTTCGAGGCGCACCGGGGCGGCGTCGGTCTTCATGGCACTCCGCGGGGGTCGGAACGGCAGGGGGTCCGCTGCTTCTAGTCGGTCTGCCGAAACAAGGCCACCCGCGCCTACAGCGAGGGCCGCGGCGGCGTCATGCGGCGGCGCAGGAAGAGGAACCCGACGAGCGACATCGTCGCCAGGCCGGCGCCGGCGAGGAACATCCCCTGCGGGCCCGAACCGGCCCACAGGAACCCGGCGATGACGCTCGCCCCGAGCATCGCAACGCCGCCGACGAGGTTGAAGAGGCCATAGGCGGTGCCGCGAAGATCGGCAGGCGCGGTGTCGGCGACCATCGCGGCGAAGAGGCCCTGCGTGAAGCCCATATGGAGGCCCCACAGCACCACCCCGATCGCGAGGCCGGCGATGCTGGAGGTCGTCGCCATCACGATGTCCGCCGCGATGAGAAGGCCGACGCCGATGGCGAGAAGCGTGGTCCTCGGCACACGGTCGGAGAGCGCGCCCGCCGGGTAGGCCGAGACGGTGTAGGCGAGGTTCATCACGATCAGCACGACCGGCACGAAGGCGATCGCGATCCCGATGTCCTCCGCCCGCAGCACGAGGAACGCCTCGCTGAACCGCGCCAGGGTGAACACCGCGCTCACCCCCACGACGAGCCAGAACGCCGAGCGAAGCCGGCGCACCTCCGACCAGCGGAGCGGCATCTTCGGGCTTCGCGCGATGGTCCGGGTGGCCTCGGGATCGCGGACGGCGAACGTGATGAGGCCGGCCGAGAGGAAGGCCGGCACCACGGCGATCCAGAACACGACCGCATAATTGTCGCCGCTGAGCAGCATGAAGAGGATGGCGAGGACCGGGCCGATGGCGGCGCCGATGGTATCGAGCGCCTGGCGAAGGCCGAACGCCGCACCGCGCACCTCCGGCGCCGTGAGGTCGGCGATCAGCGCGTCGCGCGGCGCGCCGCGAATGCCCTTGCCGATGCGATCGACGAAGCGCGCCGTCACCACCCAGCCGATCGTCTGCGCCAGCGGGAAGATCGGCTTGGTGATCGCCGCCAGGCCATAGCCGATCGCGGCCAGCGCCTGCCGCTTGCCGAGCCAGTCCGACAGCGTGCCGGAGAACACCTTGGTGATCGAGGCGGTGGCCTCGGCGATGCCCTCGATGAAGCCGACCGCCACCGTCGACGCGCCGAGCACGGCGACGAGATAGACCGGCAGCAACGCGTGGATCATCTCCGAGGAGATGTCCATCAGCATCGAGACGAAGCCGAGCATCCAGACGCCGCGCGGAAGGCGAAACGCTGCCACGCCGCGCACCCGATCCGCCACTACCTGCTCCGTCCTGTTGCCTGGCGGAGGAATGCGCCGGCCGGCTGGAAAGTGCAACAGGGGCACCGGCTTGCAGGCCCCCGCCGCGCCGGCCGCGCATGTAGGCGAACTGTCGGAGGGTTGAAGCGCCCGGCCAATGGCCGTACATTGCCGGCAGGAGACCTCCGATGGCTGAACCTGCACAGAAACCCGGCGGCGGCCGGCTGCGCGCCGAGCGGCTCGAAACCCGCATTACCGTTGAACAGAAGCAACTCATCGAGCATGCGGCCGCGCTCCAGGGAAGGACCGTGACGGACTTCGTGCTGACCAGCGTGCAGGATGCCGCGCGGCGTGCCATCGAGGAGCACCGCCAGATCGAGTTGTCGGTCGCCGACAGCCGGGTCTTCGTGGATGCCTTGCTCCACCCCCGCCCCGTCAACGCCCGCCTGAAGCAGACGATCCGCCGCTACCGCAATGCGACGGGCGTCTAGGGTGTGGCGGGAGAGGCTGAGGGCCTGCGACGTACCGAGCTCCTCGCCGCGCACCACAACCGTGCGTCCTTCGAATGCGGCATCGAACCGCTCGACCGCTATCTGAAGGTGCAGGCCGGGCAGGATGCCCGCAAGAACATCGCTGCGCCCTTTGTCCTGGCGCTGCCGGGCGGTGAGGTCATCGGGTACTACACGCTCTCCTCGACGTCGGTGACGCCGGGGGAGCTGCCCGCAGAGGTCATCCGCCGACTTCCGCGCTATCCTCAAATCCCCGCGACGCTGCTCGGCCGGCTGGCGGTCGACAGGCGTTACCAAGGTCGGGGCCATGGCCGCTTTCTCCTGGCGGATGCCCTCTACCGCGCCGTGCGCAGCGAGATCGCCTCGTTTGCCGTGATCGTCGACGCCAAGGGCGAGGAGGCGCGCCGCTTCTACCAGCGCGAAAGCTTCATACCGTTTCCGGATCGGCCGATGCGGCTGTTCCGTCCGATGGCAGACTTGGCGGCGCTTTTCGCCTAGATGCTTTCGGGTATGACGAGAAGTATGGCGATATGAACGATTTGGGCCGCCGCTTCGCCGTTGCCCCGATGATGGACTGGACCGACCGGCATTGCCGCTCGTTCCATCGCCGGCTGTCGCGGCATGCCTTGCTCTATACCGAGATGATCACCGCCGAGGCGATCATCCGCGGCGACCGCGAACGCCTCCTGGCGTTCGAGCCGCTCCAGCATCCGGTGGCGCTGCAGCTCGGCGGTTCCGACCCGGCGCGCCTCACCGAGGCCGCGCGCATCGGGGCTGCCTTCGGCTATGACGAGATCAATCTCAATGTCGGCTGCCCGTCCGACCGCGTGAAGTCGGGCACCTTCGGCGCGTGCCTGATGCTGACGCCGGCGCTGGTCGGCGCATGCGTGGCGGCGATGCGGGCGGCGGTCGATGTGCCGGTGACCGTCAAATGCCGCCTTGGCGTCGACGACCAGGACGCGGAGACCGCGCTCGATGCGCTTGCGGACGCTGTCGTCGCGGCGGGCGCATCGGCGATCTGGGTCCATGCCCGCAAGGCATGGCTGAAGGGCCTCAGCCCGAAGGAGAACCGCACCGTCCCGCCCCTCGACCATGACCGCGTCCACCGCCTCAAGGCGCGGTTGCCGGATGTCTTCATCGGCATCAATGGCGGGATCGCGGATCTCGACAGCGCGGAGGCGCATTTGGCCCATGTCGACGGGGTCATGCTGGGCCGGGCCGCCTATCACCGCCCCGACCTCCTCGCCGAGGTCGACCGCCGCTTCTTCGGTGCGGCCGGCCTGGACGCCGATCCGTTCGCGGTGGCCCGGGCGATGATCGGCTACGCCCGTGCCGAATGCGCCGAGGGCGTCCCCGTCCATCACATCACGCGGCACATGCTCGGCCTCTTCCACGGCCAGCCCGGTGCCCGCGCGTGGCGTCAGATGCTGACCACGGGCGCTTCGAAGCCAGGCGCGGGACCGGAGGTCATCGCCGCCGCCCTCGCGGTCGTCGAGGCGGCGCGGAGCGAGGCGACGGCAGACGCCGCGGCCTGATCACGGCGTCAGCGTCATCCGGTTGCCGCTGATGGTGAAGCTCTGGAGCTCGTTGAGGAAATTGAGCCCGAGGAGGCTCGTCTCCAGCATGCCGGGCTGCGCCACCAGCGCCGCGACGCGGTTCATCCGGATCGAGCCGATCGCGAGGCGCTCGATTACCACCGGCGCGGCGAGCGCGACGCCATTGGCGGTCGAGACCTGCACGACATAGTCGCGCGCCCGCGGCGTGTAGCCCGCGAGCCAGGCGTCCTCGGCCGAGAGGGTCACGACGCTGGCGCCGGTGTCGATCATCATCTCGACCGGGGCGTTGTTGACCGTCGCCCGCACATTGAAGTGCCCGCCGGAGCGGGTGACGATGACCTCGTTGGTCTCGCCGTCGGTCGTCATCATCGCGGTGCCGGGGAAGAGCTCCGAGCTGACCCGGCGGAACATCCATTCCAGCTCGTCGCGATAGGTGTAGCCGACGAGCACCACGATGAAGATCGCCGCCCAGGCGATCGCCTGGCGGAGCAGCCGCCCCACCGGCGTGCGCCCGATCAGCCCGGCGAAAAGGAACGCCGAGATCGCGATGAGGCCGGCAAGCTGGGCGAAGCGGTTGTCGGCAAGCCCGAGGATGGCGTCGTCGCCGCCGCGAAAGACGAGGAGGAGCGCCGCCAGCGCGATGATGGCGACGGCGAGCCAGAGAAAGACCGGCCTGCCGCGTCGCGGCGGGGGCGTGGTCTCGTCGACCGCCATCCCTCACGGCCCCCGACGATGCGAAGACTTCGACATGAATTGAAGATGGGGCTTCTTCACGCGAAGGCCAAGGCGAGGAGGAGATAGGTGACCGCGGTCACCTGCTGGACCGCGCCCAGCGTCTCGCGGGTGTAGCCGCCGAGACGGCGCCGGCACCATGCCTCGAGCGCGAAGGTTGCGGCGGCCGCGCCGGCGAGCGCCACGATCATCGGCCAGACGCCGACCGCGATCGCGGTGAGGATCGCGGCGATGAGCGCGCCAATGGCGATGGCCGTGGTGGTGCCGCGCTCGTCGGGGACGCTGAGGCCGGCGGTCGCCGGATCCTGCGTCGCCGGCGCGAGCGCCCGCCACGGGCGGACCATCGCCCCGAACGACACCGCTTCCGCCGCGATCAGGACGAACAGCCCGTCGGTCTCGTACGGCACCGCGAGCCCGCCAAGCGCTGCGGCCGAAAGGGAGACCGCGAAGACGATGGCGAGCACGCCGCGCGCGCCGAGCGGGCCGGCGAGCCGGGCGATCCGCCCCGGCGGCGTGTCGCCGGCGCCGGCTTCCGCGGTGGCGGCGAGCCCGGCCTCGTTCACGGCGCCGGTCAGCGTCACCACGACCAGGATGGCGAGAAGGCCCGCGACGAGCGAATTGAGGCCGATCGCGATGGCGATGAGGAGCGCGATGCCGCCGGCAATGCCGATCCCCGCGCCGATGACCGGGAAGGTCCATGCCGCCTTGGCGACCTGGCCGGGGAGCGGCGCGCTGCCCCATTGCGGCGGCATGCCCGGGATGCGGGTCAGGAAGGCGAGGCCGGTAATGAGATCCGAAATCCCGGCGGCCCGCGGATCGGGGCCGGCCTTGTCGTCGGAGGCCATGTCTGCGCCGCCACGATGCTTGTCGTTCAACTTCAGGGATTTATAGAAGGCCGGCGGGCGGCGGTACAGAGACGCCGCCGCGCCAGTTGATGCCTCACTTAACGGCAGTCCCCATGCCCCCGCCGCCCGTCCGGCCGCTCGACGACATCCGTACGATCATCGCTGGCCTGCCCGCGGCGGACCGCGCGGCCGTCGCTGCGCTTCGCGAGCGGCGGCTCGGCAGCCCCGCCGGCGAGCTGGGCGCCTTCGAGGACATCCTCGCCTGGCTGGCGGCATGGCAGGGCAAGGATCCGCCGACCGCCAGCCGGCCGCAGATCGTGGTGTTTGCCGGCAATCACGGTGTCGCCGCCCGCCACCGGCGCGGCGGCGCCGCCCGCGAGATCGCCGCCCTCGCGGCGGGGACGACCACGCTCAACCGCCTCTGCCAGGCGAACGGCATCGGCCTGAAGGCGTTCGACCTCGCGCTGGAGACCGCGACCGCCGATTCTGCCCGGGCGCCGGCGATGAGCGAGGTCGAATGCGCCGCGACGATCGCCTTCGGCATGGAGGCGGCAGCCGGCAATGTCGATCTTCTCGCGGTGAGCGGGATCGGCGACGGCTCGGCGCTCGCCGCGGCCGCGATCGGGCGGTCGCTGTTTGGCGGCATGGTCCCGTCATGGCTCGACCGGCGCGCGCGGGCCGGGACCGCCGAGAAGGTCGCGGACGCCGTGGGGCGCCACCTCCCTGCTGCCGACGACGTGGTCGACCTCGCGCGCCGCCTCGGCGGCCGCGAGACGGCCGCGATCATCGGCGCGATCCTCGCCGCGCGGATCGCACGCGTGCCGGTGCTGGTCGACGGCCTCGCCGCCACAGTCGCCGCCGCCCTCCTCCAGGCGGCCGCGCCGGCGGCGATCGACCATTGCCGCTTCACGCAGCCCGCCGCCGGCCGGGTGCACCGGCGCTTGCTCGACGCCATCGGCGCACGCCCCGTCCTCGACACCGCCCCCGCCGGCCCCGGCATCGGCTCGGTGCTGGCGATCGCGGCCATCAAGGCAATGGTGGCGGCGGCCTGACACCCTTGGGGGGGAGGGTCGCAAGCGCCGCGGTTCGCATTCCAACGCTGCCTGACAACACGCCCCTCCCCCTTCAGGGGGAGGCAGGTGGGGGTCAACGGCGGTGCAGCAACCTCAGATTCGATGGCTGTCGCACGGCCGCGGGAACCCCACCCATCCTCCCCTTTTCAAGGGGAGGGGTCGCAAGCGGCTCGGGGAGCGTTCAAGCGCGCCCCACAGCCTGACCTAGGCGTCGTCGCTGCGGCCGAAGGCGGCGCGGTTGAAGCCGAGCGGCCGGCCGGTGCCTTCCACGCTGCGCGGAGTGGGGGCGCTGCGGTCCGGCGTTGCGGTCTCGCGGGGAGGCGCGGACGGGGCGAGCGCCCGCTCTGCCTGGTCCTGGAGCAGGCCCGGCAGCCCGTCGATCGGCGGCGGTACGCCGCGGCTCATGCTGGCGTTCCGCCAGCGCTCCACGACCGCCGCGACCATCGGGCGCGTGACCGAGCTCGCCTCGCCGACGCCTTCGCCGGCGGTGGTGCTCTGAGGCAGGAGGTGCTTCGGCAGGCGATGGAAGCGAAGCCGCGTCGGCAGCGACACGCCCTCGCCGAACGCGAACACCTCGCCGGTGCCGAGCGACGGCACGAAGGCGAGGAGGCTTGCCGCGGCGTCCGAGACTGCCGAGCGCACGATGTCCTGGTCGCGGTCGTTGGCCATGCGCATCGTGAAGAGCGTGCTGCACTGGGAGAGGATCGTCGCGTCGAGCTCGGCCGGGCGCTGGGTGATAAGGCCGAGATGGACCGCGTATTTGCGGCCCTCCTTGGCGATGCGGGACAGCGCCTTCTTGGTCGGCCCGAAGCCGATCGACTTGTCCGCCGGCGCGTAGCGGTGGGATTCCTCGCAGACCACCAGCAGCGGCACCGCGCCGCCGCTCCACAGCCCGAACTCGAACGCCATCCGGCACAGCACGGACACCAGCGAGTCCACGACCTCGGCCGGGAAGCCGGCGAGCTGCAGCACGCTGACATTGGTGCCGTCCTCGGTGAGCTGGAAGACGCGGGTCAGCACGTCGACCATGGTGTCGCCGCCGACATTGGCGCTCTGGAACATGAAGCCGTAGCGGGGATCGTTCGACAGCGTCTCGATGCGGCTGATCAGGCGGTTGTATTTCGGGAACGCAGAGCGGTTCTCCAGCTTCCCCATCCGGTCGTCGATGACGTCGATGAGGTCGGAAAGCCGGTAGGGCACGGGCGTGTCGACCGTGTAGCCGCCGCGCTCTCCGGCGGCGGCCTTGCGCAGGCTCACCTTCTGGCCGTCGCGCTCGCTGGCGAAGCGGTTCTTGGCCTCGGGGATCGCCTCGCTGAGGATGCCGACCTCCTCATCCACGCCCGGGCGGGCGCGGAAGATCGCATCGACGATCTCCTCGAAATTGAAGAGCCAGAATGGGAGGCGGAGCGTCGTCGGGCTCAGCACCTGCGCCGCCGGTCCGAAGCATTGGCCGTATTCATTGTGCGGATCGACCAGGAACACCCGCTGCTGCGGCCGGGCGCGAAGGATCTCGCGCAGGATCACCGCAACGCCGCTCGACTTGCCGACGCCGGTGGTGCCGAGAATGGCGAAATGCTTGTTCACCATCTCGTCGACGTCGATATAGGCCGGGATGGCGCCGTCCTGCGACAGCCTGCCGATCTCGATCGTGTGCTGGCCGCTGAGGTCGTAGATGAGGCGGAGCTGGTCCGTCGTCATCAGCGCGACCGCGTCACCGATCACCGGATAGCCGCTGATGCCGCGCTGGAAGAAATGCTTCCCGGTATCGGCAAGGGCGATCTCGCCGAGAAGGTCGATGTCGGCGCCCGCATGGCCCCGGCTGCCGTCGGAGACGGCCGTGATCGCGCCGACGACGATCGACGAGGAGGTGGCGATCGCGACGAGCTTGCCGACCGTCAGCGGCGCCTCGCCCGCGACCGTCGCGCGGTCGTCCGCAAGGCTCATGACCGCGCTCGATCCGCTGACCGACACGATCCTGCCGCGGGGCGCCGGATCGGCGGCGGCAAACTGGCTGGGAGCAGGTGAATCCACCGGGCGCACCTTCATTCGCACGGCCGCCGGACGCGGCCTGAACCGGCGCGAACTCTAGGAAAACAATGCCAAGGCCGGGTTAAGCGCGGCGGGGTGATTTCGCCGGCGCGGTTAAGGAAGTCGGAACGCGCCGCCTACTCCAGCACGATGCGCGGCGGCGGCCGCCCGCCGGCTTCGCGCTCATGCCGGACCGCTTCCCAGGTGGCGTCGGCGATCACGCGATAGATCGCGGCGTGCGGTCCCTCCGGGTCCGCCGCGACGACGGGCGTTCCGGCGTCGGAGGTTTCGCGGATCGCGAGGTGAAGCGGCACCTCGCCGAGGAACGGCACGCCCAGTCGCTCGGCCTCGTGCCGCGCGCCGCCATGGGCGAACAGCTCCGTCCGCTCGCCGCAATGCGGGCAGACGAAGAAGCTCATATTCTCCACGATGCCGAGCACCGGCACGTCGACGCGGCGGAACATCGCCAGCCCCTTGCGCGCATCGATCAGCGCCAGATCCTGCGGCGTCGACACGATCACCGCGCCGGCGAGCGGCACCTGCTGCGCCATCGTCAGTTGCGCGTCGCCGGTGCCGGGCGGCATGTCGACGACCAGCACGTCGAGCTCGCCCCACACCACCTCGCGGAGCATCTGGGTGAGAGCGGAGATCACCATCGGCCCGCGCCAGATCATCGGCGTCTCCTCGTCGACGAGGAAGCCCATCGACATGACCTTGAGGCCGTAGCGCTCCATCGGCCGCATCAGCTTGCCCTCGACCTGCTCCGGCCGGCCGGAAAGCCCGAGCAGGCGTGGGAGCGACGGGCCGTAGATGTCGGCGTCGAGGATGCCGGTGCGAAGGCCGCTCGCCGCAAGGCCGAGCGCGAGATTGACGGCGGTGGTTGATTTGCCGACGCCGCCCTTGCCGCTGGCGACCGCGATGATCGCGCCGATGCCGGGCACGCCGGCCTTCGGCGGTGCCGGGGCGCGGCGGGGCGGGGCGCCCGGCGTGACCGCGCGCCGCGGTGGCGCAGGGGAAGGCGGGCGCTCGGCCGTCAGCACCGCGCTGACGCCGGTGACGCCGCGGACCGCGCGCACCGCGTCTTCCGCCGCCTGCCGCACCGTCTCCATCTCGCCCGCCCGCGCCGGGTCGATCATCAGCGCGAAGCTGACCTGGCCGCCGACGGCGATGATGTCCGAGACCATGCCGAGCGTGACGACGTCGGCGCCTCGCGCGGGGTCGATGACGGACCGAAGCGCGGTCTCGATCGCGTCTCTGCTGGGTTCTGCCACGGGCGCGGCATAGGCCCGGGCAATGGGCCGGTCAACGCCCGCCGCCTTGTCTCGCTCCGGCGCCGCCGATAGTCATCGCGGACGCTGGAGGGTTACGATGGCAGAAGTCGCATTCATCGGTCTGGGCGTGATGGGCTACCCGATGGCGGGGCATCTCGCCCGCGCCGGACACGCCGTCCGCGTCTTCAACCGCTCGCCCGCCAAGGCCGAGCGCTGGGCCACCGAGCATCAGGGCACGATCGCGACGACACCGGCGGAGGCCGCTACGGGGGCGGCGTTCGTCTTCACCTGCGTCGGCAATGACGACGACGTCGCGGCGGTGACGACCGGCCCCGACGGGGCGCTCGCGGCGATGGCACCCGGCTCCGTGCTGGTCGACCACACCACCGCTTCGGCCGACCTTGCGCGGCGGCTCCATGCGCTGGCCGATGCGCGCGGCGTGGGCTTTCTCGACGCGCCGGTCTCGGGCGGCGAGGCGGGCGCGCAGACCGGGCGGCTGTCGGTCATGGTCGGCGGCGACGAGCGGGATTTCGCGCGGACCGAGCCGGTGCTCGCCGCCTACGCCCGGTCGATCGCGCTGATCGGTCCGCCGGGCTCCGGCCAGCTCACCAAGATGGTCAACCAGCTCTGCATCGCTGGCGTGGTGCAGGGGCTCGCCGAGGGTTTGGCCTTCGCCAAACGGTCCGGGCTCGACGCCGAGCGGGTGGTTGAAGCGATCTCCAAGGGCGCCGCGCAATCCTGGCAGATGGAGAACCGCTGGCAGACCATGGTCGAAGGCCGGTTCGACTTCGGTTTCGCCGTCGACTGGATGCGCAAGGACCTCGCCATGTGCTTCGCCGAGGCAAGGCGCAACGGCGCCGACCTCCCGCTGGCCGAAATGGTCGACCGCTTCTACGCCGAGATCCAGGAGAAGGGCGGCGGCCGCTGGGACACGTCGAGCCTCATCAGCCGCCTCGTCGGCGATGGCTGACGAGACCGCCGCGCGGGTCCGCGAGGTCCTCGCCGAGCTGAAGGCGATGGGGTCGGAGAAGAACCGCGCGGGCATGGCGCGCTACGGCATCAACGTCGACCGCGCCTATGGCGTCTCGATGACCGCGATGAAGCCGCTGATGCGGCGGTTCAGGGGCGACCACGCGCTCGCGCTGGCGCTCTGGGCGACCGGGATGCACGAGGCGCGAATCCTCGCCGCGCAGATCGCCGATCCGAGGCAATTCACGCCGGCGCTGATGGAGGAATGGGTCGCCGCCTTCGATTCATGGGACATTTGCGACCAGGTCTGCATGAAGGTATTCGCCCGCACGCCCTACGTCCGCGAGAAGGTCCAAGCCTGGGCCGCCGACGAGCGCGAATTCGTCCGCCGCGCCGCCTTCGCGCTGATCGCCGGCTACGCGGTAGCTGCGAAGAAGGCGCCGGACGCGGCCTTCCTCGCCTTCCTCCCGATCATCGAGCAGCAGGCGACCGACCCGCGCAACTTCGTGAAGAAGGCCGTGAACTGGGCGCTGCGTCAGATCGGCAAGCGTTCGATCGCCCTCCACAAACCCGCGCTTGCACTCGCCGAAAAGCTCGCCGCGTCGCCCGACCGCACCGCGCGCTGGATCGGCCGCGATGCGGTGAAGGAGCTCACCGACCCGAAGCAGCTCCAGCGCCTGTCGCGCTGGAGCTAGTCACGCGGTCTTCGCCTTCTCGCGCTCCAGCTGGACGTAGGAGAGCGGCAGCTGCGTGGTGTATTTGATCTGCTCCATCGCGAAGGTCGTCGACACGTCGGCGATCGCGATCTTCGAGATCAGCTTCTGGTAGAACGCGTCATAGGCCTCGATGTCGGGCACCACGACGCGCAGCAGATAGTCGACCTGGCCGGCCATGCGGTAGAACTCGACCACCTCCGGGAACTCGCGGATCACCTCCGCGAACCGCTTCAGCCACTCCTCATTGTGCTGGTTCGTCGTGATCGCCACGAAGGCGGTGACCTTGACGTTGACCTTCCGCGGATCGAGGAGGGCCACCCGCCCGGTGATGACGCCTTCCTCCTCCAGCTTCTGGACGCGGCGCCAGCAGGGCGTCGTCGACAGCCCTACGCGGCGGCCGATCTCGGCGACGGGGATGGTTGCGTCCTCCTGCAGGATTTGCAGGATCTTGCGGTCAAGGCGGTCGACCATGGTGAGGCCCGGGTGTTGGCAGGTTGGAGAACGCGTTTTCGCGTAACGCCTGATTTGGCGCCGAGATTAGATTATCATTCCAATCGTGCGCGATCCAGAGGGATGTCCGCGACGTGGCGCCGCGTCGTGCGAGGGCTCATCGCCGCCGCGCTGGCGGTCTCGGTCGCCGCCCCGGCTGCGTCTGCCGGACCGGCCGTGACGCCGCTGGTGTCCACCGCCTGGCTCGAGGACAATCTCGGCGCGGACGGACTGGTCGTCCTCGACATCCGGGGCCGCACTTTCGAGACGGGCCACGTCCCCGGCTCGGTCCGCAGCGACTATCCCGGCCGCTGGCGGGCGACGATCGACGGCGTCCCGTGGTCGATGCCGCCGGTGCCGGATCTGGAGGCCACGATCGGCGCGCTGGGGATCGGGCCGGACAGCAGCGTCGTCATCGTCCCGGCAGGCACTGACGCCACCGAGCTCGGCGGCGCGACGTGGATCTACTTCGTCTTCAAATATCTCGGCCACGACGCCGTCGCTATCCTCGACGGCAGCTGGGCGGCGTGGGTGGAGGAAGCGCGACCGGTGGCGACCGACGCAGCCGCGCCCGTGGCCGCATCGTTCACCGCATCGCTCCGGCCGGAAATCCTCGTCGCCACCGCGGACGTCGCCGCGCGCGTCGGCACCGACACGGTCCTGATCGACGCGCGCTCGCCGGCGCAATATCGCGGCGAGGAGACGAGCCAGCTGGTCCTCCGCCCCGGCCACATCCCGGGCGCCGTCAATTTCGACAACGCGCTCACCTTCGACGCAGCGACGCACCGCCTGCTGCCGCCCGACGCGATCCGCGCCCTGCTTCCCGCCGCGGCGCGCGATCCGGCGACACCCGCGATCGTCTACTGCAATTCCGGCCACTGGAGCTCGATCGTCTGGTTCGTCCTCCACGAGCTCCTCGGCTACGCCGATATGCGCCTCTACGCCGGCTCCATGGCCGCCTGGAGCCGCATCCCCGAACTGCCGGTGGAAACCGGCGAGTAAGTGAGTACTCACCCTTTCTTTCGCCGGGGCGACGAGGCTGAGATTGTCAGCCGCCAATCGCCTCCGCCACGACTTGCCGGACCACCGGCAGGAGCTCCGCCTCGAACCACGGGTTCTTCCTGATCCAGGAATTGTTGCGCCAGGACGGGTGCGGCAGCGGGATGACCGGCGGGCCGCTCCGCGCCGTCGCCTCCATGATCTCGCGCCAGGCGGCGACGGTGTCGGTGAGGTTGCCGCGCACCAGCGGGCCGAGGTGATAGGCGTGCGCGTAGAGGCCGATGGCGAGGATCGCGCGCAGCTGCCGAAGGTGCGGGAACACCTGCGGGCGCCATAGCGGGGCGCATTCGCGCCGCGGCGGAAGGTCGCCGCCCTTCGCGTCCTGGCCCGGAAAGCAGAAGCCCATCGGGACGATCGCCACCCGCGCGTCGTCGTAGAAGGTCTCGCGGTCGACACCCATCCAGCTGCGGAGCCGGTCGCCGGACGGGTCGGTGAAGGGGAGGCCGCTCGCATGGACCCGCGTCCCCGGCGCCTGGCCGACGATGCAGAGGCGCGCCGACGGCTTGGCGCGGATCACCGGCCGCGGCTCGTGCGGCAGGGGCGCGCCGCGCGGCGCGTCGCGGCAGACCCGGCAGGACCGGATCGAAGCCAGCAACGCATCGAACCCGGCCGCGGCGCCGGCCGGTTCCTCCAGATCTTGCGCCGCCATTAACCACGCTCCTGAAAGCCATCTTAAGCCTTCCCCCGCAATTGTTAGTCAACCAAGCGGAAAAAGGCGTTCAGGGAAGGCCGTCGATGACTGCCGTGCGCTCCGGCGAGTCCGACAAGACAGCGATCAACCGCCAGCGCGCCGAGCGGCGCCGCGCGGTCGCGCGCACCGTCCACGACCTTCGCGAAAGGCTCACCTCGAGCACCGGCACCCGACCGGCCTTCGACTACGAACTCGCCCTGACCTATGCCCGCAACCGCCGCAGCGCGACCTTCGTGCTGCCGCTGCTCGTCATCCTGGTGGGCGCGACGGCGCTGCTGTGGATCGACGTGGCCTTCGTCGCGACCTGGGCGCTCGTCGTGCTGGCGGTTCAGCTCGTCACCCTGATGATGTCGCGCCAGTTCCTGGCGACACCCGCCGCCAAGGTGAATGTCCGGCAATGGGTGCGCCGCTTCGTCGGCGCCGACATCGCGCATGGCCTCGCCTGGTCCGGCATGCTCGCCCTGTCGCTGGTCGGCGAGGGCGGGCCGGGGCTCGACGTCTTCCAGTTCTCCACCACCGTCCTGATCATCTCGGTCGGCACGATGCTGGCGTCGACCGTGCCGGCCGCCGCGGTCGCCGGCACCATCTCGATGGGCCTCACCGCGGTGGTCGTCTTCGCCAGCCACGGGACACCGCTCTATTACGCGATGGCCCTTCTCGCCGCCGGCGCGGAGGTGTTCTTCCTCGTGCTTGCCGGCCGGTTCTATTCGGCGACGTTGGCGACGCTGGAATCCCGTGCCGAGAAGGATCTCCTCATCGGCGAGCTCGGCACCGCCAAGGCGATCTCGGACGAATCGCGCCGCCGCGCCGAGGAGGCGAACCTCGCCAAGTCGCGCTTCCTCGCTACCATGAGCCATGAGCTGCGCACGCCGCTCAACGCTATCCTCGGCTTCTCCGAGGTGATGAAGAACGAGGTCCTCGGGCCGATCGAGAATGCCAGCTACCGCGACTATGCCGGCGACATCCATGCCAGCGGCCAGCACCTCCTCAACCTCATCAACGAGATCCTCGATCTGTCGCGGATCGAGGCCGGCCGCTACGAGCTTCACGAGGAGCCGCTCAACCTCGCCCACCTCGTCGAGGAATGCCGCCACCTCGTCCAGCTCAAGGCGAAGACCAAGAACATCGCGATCGTCGAGGAAATCGAGCCCGATCTGCCGCGGCTATGGGCCGATCCGCGCGCGATCCGCCAGGTGATCCTCAACCTGCTGTCGAACGCGGTGAAGTTCACGCAGCCCGGCGGCCACATCGAGGTCACTGTCGGCTGGACCAGCAAGGGCGGGCAGTACGCGTCGGTCCGCGACAACGGCCCGGGCATCCCCGAGGAGGAGATCCCGATCGTCCTCTCCGCCTTCGGCCAGGGCTCAATCGCGATCAAGGGGGCCGAGGAGGGAACCGGACTTGGCCTCTCGATCGTCCAGGCGCTGATGCACACCCATGACGGCACCTTCGAGCTCACCTCGAAGCTGCGCGAGGGCACCGTCGCCACCGCCACCTTCCCGCGGTCACGCGTGATGGAAGCGCTGCCCCCGATGGGCGAGGAAGGGACGACCCGCCTCCGCCGCGCGGGCTAGAGGCCCGGCGGGGGGCGCGGCAGCGGCATCCAGCAGGCGAGCTCGCCTTCGGAGAAGACGACCGTGCTGCTCGGCCCGGAATCGGCCGTGTACCAGCAGGCCTCGGCCTCGTGCCGCGGCGTCCCCCAGCGGACCAGTTCCACCTCGGCCGGCCACTGCTCGCTGCGATGGACCACCGCCAGAATGCGGCTCCCGTCGCGCGGCGCCGCGTTCATCGGCCGCCAGTCCTCTGTCTTCGTCATCGCGACTCCCTGCCGCCCGGAAGGTCGTGGCAGCGGCCGGGAAATGCAAGCTGACGGCTTGCCCGCATGGGTGGAGGCACATACAGTCCGCGCCCGGTGAGGAGACGAGAACCCCAATGAGGGTCACGCAGACATTCTTGATGGCCGGCGCTATTGCGCTTCTGGCCATGCACCCGGCTTCGGCCCAGATATCCGGTCGCGCCAATGTCCTTGGCGGCGATACGCTTTCCATCAACGGCCAGAACATCCGGCTCTACGGCATCGACGCCATCGAGTTTCACCAGTTCTGCTACGTCGACGGTCAGCCCTGGGCCTGCGGCGCGCCGGCGATCCGCCAGTTCCAGACGCTGGCCGAGCTCGGCCGGACCACCTGCGAGCCGACCGGCGAGGCAATCGGCGGCTTCGTCTGGGCGGTCTGCGAGCTCGGCGGGCTGGACCTCGCCGAAGAGCTTGTGCGGCAGGGCCTCGCGATCGCGCTCCGCGAGCAGACCGACCGGTACGCCGCCGTCGAGGACCGGGCGCGCGAAGCGCGCCAGGGCATCTGGGCCGGCATCTTCGTCCCCCCCGCGACCTTTCGCGAGACCATGGCGCTGAGCGAGGACCGCATCCGCCAGCGCGCCCACGAGACGATCGGCGCCGAAGTCGACGCCGCGATGCTCGCCCTCGGCCCGCAGCTGGCAATGTTCCAGGACCTTGAGATCGGAACCACCACCGAGGACGGCATCGAGCGTCGGGCCGAGGTCGGCGATCTCCCGGTCGGTTTCGTTCTCAGCGCCGTCCCGCCCCCCGGCATCTTCAACTGGCAGGCCGCCACCAACGATTATTCGCGGTGGCGCGCCGGCACGATCGCGACCGCCTCGCGGAGCGCCAGCCTCGCCGTCTGGGCGGAAATCACCGCCCGGGTAGCGCGCGAACTCACGACCGACAATGTCGACCGCTATGTCGCGGCGATCAACGCGGCCGCGGCCCCGATCATCGAGGAGGGACGGCAGCCCGTGCTCGTCGTGCGTGCCCAGGGCGATCCGGTCTGGATCGCGGCATGGCGCGACGACAACCCCGCCGGCGGCGTCACCATCGAGCACAGGGAAGGCCTCGAAGGGACGGCCTATGTCGTGACCGTCGACGGCATCGACATCTACACCGGACCGATGATGCCGGGGCAGTCCCTCGTCTTCCCGGCCGATGTCCTGGCCACGATGGCGCTGGTGACGAACGACGACGGCGCCATCGTCCAGGTCAGCGAGAGCGAGAACATCGAAGGCGAAACCCTCGTCTTCACCTATGGCCAGGTGCTGACGTGGCGCGACGGCGACGTCGTCTCGATCCGCTACCCCGATCAGTCGAACCCCTACGCCCAGCCCGGCAACTTCTAACCGAGCGACCAATGTCCCAGCGCGGCCCTTCGAGAAGAACAGCGCAGTCCGGCGCGACGCAGCAGCGCCGGTCGCCGCTGGTCATCTACACCGTCCTTGCCGTCGGCCTCCTGGTGGTTGGGGGCGTGTTCGTGGCGATCTCCGGCGGCGCGTCGGACGATACCGAAGCGCCGGACGTCGGCGCGGGCTCGCTTCTCGCCGGCGCCGATGGAGGCCCCGCCCAGCCGGCCGCGGGCGGCGAGGCGACTCCGGCGGCCGATGCCGGCCTCGCGCCGGAGCTTCAGGAATGGGCCGAGGGCCTGCGCGCGGCCGGATACCGGATCGCCTTCGGCAATGCCGACGGGACCAGCTTCGGCCGCGTCGAGATCGCCGGTCCCGAGGGCACGCTGGGCTGGATCTGGGCGGCGGAGAATGTCTCCGTCACCGGCCTCGACGGTGGCGAGGTCACCGCGACGGTTTCCGGCCAGCCTGCCGCCGGCACGCCGGCGCGCATGCAGCTCACCTTCAGCCGTGACGGGGCGCTGCGCACCTACAACCTCACCGCAGACGTGGCGCGCATCATCTTTGCCCGCAACGATGCCGGCGAAGTCACCGGCGTCACGCTCGACGCCACCAATCTTACGATCCAGCCGCCCGATGATACGGCGCCGACCACCGCCGCGCGGTTCCAGGTCACGTTCGCGCCGGCCGCCGGGCCGGGCCTGTTGCCCGACGGCACGACCGGCACGCTGCGCATCCAGGAGCTCAAGATGCCCGGCCAGTTCAATGGGCCGCTCGGCGGAACGATGGCGCGGCTCACCGCGAACTTCACGCTTGAGGACGGCTTCGACAGCCTCGCTCTGGCCGAGGAGCTCGACGGATGGCTAGCGCTGGCGGCGGCCGCCGCCACGCCCGGCGCCGGCTACAGCGTGACCCTGTCCGACATCGACCTGGAGTGGGGCCTCCTGCTCCTCACCGGCAGCGGGTCGTTCGGCCTCGACGCCGAGATGCGGCCGATCCTCGCGGTGGACGCGGCGATCTTCGACTTCCTTGCGACGATCGATCCGTTCGACGTGGCGCAGGGCTACGATTCGGCGCTGGTCGCCGACTGGGTCGCCGCGCTGTTTGAGCGCCAGGCTGCGGGCGAGACGACGCAGAACTTCGACCTCACCATCGCCGACGGCGTGATCACGCTGTCGAGCGACGATCTCGGCCTCGCGCCGCTGCAGCTCGGGACCGTCGGCCCGATCGAGGTTCTGGCGCCTGCGGAATAGGGAGAAATGGTGGGCGGTACTGGGATTGAACCAGTGACCCCTCGCGTGTGAAGCGAGTGCTCTCCCGCTGAGCTAACCGCCCGTCAGAGCATGATCCGAAAAAGCGGATGCCGGCTTTTCGAGAAGACCATGCTCCAGCAAAGACATAACGCTGGAGCGTGATTCGACTTGGTTGGATCACGCTCCAGGTCAGGCGCGGCATATAAGGTTCGGCGGAATCCCGAGTCAACGGGCCGGTCCGCCGCTATGTCGTCCGCGCCGCGAGGATGGCGTCGACGGCCTCGTCGAGCTGGTCGAAATGGCTGATCAGCCGGTCCGGGCCGAAGGTCGCGACCGGCACCGGCGTGTAGCCGAAATCGACGCACACCACGGGAAGGCCGGCATTGCGCGCCGTCTTCACGTCAGTCTCCGAGTCGCCCACCATGACCGACGCCATCGGGTCGCCGCCGGCCTTGGCGATGGTCCGCAGGAGATGCTGGCCGTCGGGCTTGCGGATGTCGAACGTGTCGCCGCCGCACACCGCCGCGAAGCGGTCGATGATCCCGAGGTCGCGCAGCAGCGCGCGCGAGAGGCCTTCGAGCTTGTTGGTGCACACCGCGAGCCGCCACCCGCGGGCGCGGAACCGGTCGATCGCCGCGACGACGCCCGGATACGGCCGGCTGCCGTCGGCGATGTGCGGCTCGTAATAGGCCACGAACTCGTCGAACAGCCGGTCGATCTGCTCCGGCGTGCGGTCGGCGCCGACGGCCTTCAGCCCGCGCTCGATCAGGGCCTGCACGCCGGCACCGATCATCTCGGTCGCCTCGGCCATGGAAAGGGTGCGCAGCCCGTCGCGCTCCAGCAGCATGTTGAGGGTGGCGACCAGATCGGGCGCCGTATCCACCAGCGTGCCGTCGAGATCGAGCGCGAGAACCGGGGAGGAATCCATCGCAAGCCTTTGATGTTATTGGAATACGGAGCGCGATCCCGTAGCCGTGTGGCCCGCGGGGGAGGGCGGTAGCGTCCCGACGGGGGCTCTGATAACAAGCCTGCACCTTGACGGAAACAGGCATGATTGAAGCACCCGCGACAAACCCGCCGCCGGCCGATGCGATGGAGGCGCTGAAGCGCCGCGCCGCCGCCGCGGCGCTCGACTCCATCCAGTCCGGCATGATCGTCGGCCTCGGCACCGGCTCGACCGCCGACCAGTTCATCCGCCTTCTCGCCGAAAAGGCGCGGGCCGGGCTGAAGGTCCGCACCGTGTCGAGCTCCGAGCGCAGCACCACGCTGGCCCGCGCCGAGGGCCTCGACGTCGCCACGCTGGACGAGCTGCCGCAGCTCGACGTCACCGTCGACGGCGCCGACGAGGTCGACCAGCAGCTCCGCCTCATCAAGGGCGGTGGCGGCGCGCTGCTGCGCGAGAAGATCGTCGCCACCGCCTCGCGGCGGATGATCGTCATCTGCGACGAGGGCAAGCTCGTTGCCGAGCTTGGCCGGTTTCCCCTGCCGATCGAGGTCGTCCCCTTCGGCGTCACCGCGATCCGCGCCTCGCTCGACAAAGCCGCCGCGCGCCTCGGCCTCGGCGGTGCGATGGCGGTGCGCCAGACCGCCACCGGCGAGCCCTATTACACCGACGGCGGCCACCTGATCATCGACGCATCGTTTGGCCGCATTCCCGACCCAGAAGCCCTCGCGGATGCGCTGGACCGCATCCCCGGGGTGGTTCTGCATGGCCTTTTCATCGGACTGGCGAGCGAGGTGATCCTCGCCGGCGCCGACGGGGTGAGGCGGCTGACCCCGCCGCAGCCAGCGTAACCTGAGGAGATTCTCGATGAAGTCCGTTCGCGCCGTTCTTGGCTCGATTGCTATCGTTCTCGCGATGAGCGTCGCCGTCCTTCCTGCCAGGGCGCAGGAAATCAGCGACAGCCACCTCCAGGCGGCTCTCCGCGCCTTCCAGCTCTCGCAGTCGGGCGAAGGCTTCGACGAGGTGCTGCCGAACATCGCCGACCAGGTGATGAGCCTTCTGATCTCGCAGCGGCCGGACCTCTATCGCCAGATCGAGACCGCGGTGAACGATGCGGCGGTGGCCCTGGTGGTGCGGCGCGCCGACCTCAACAACGACATCGCCCGGCTTTGGGCCCGGCTCTTCACCGAGGAGGAGCTGAACGTGATCATCGCCTTCTACAGCACCTCGGCCGGCCAGAAGCTTGCGGTGAGCGGGTCCGACCTCCTCAACAGCACCGTTTCGGCCGTCCAGAACTGGTCGGAACGCCTCGGCGAGGAGATGCTTGCGGTCACCCAGGCCAACCTCGAAAGCGCGGGCGTCGAATTCTAGGTTCGCGTTCGCGGCTGGGCGAAGGGCATGAGCCGGCGCGAATTCGACCTGTTCGTCATCGGCGGGGGCTCGGGAGGCGTGCGCGCCGCCCGGGCCGCGGCGCGCCACGGCGCGCGCGTAGCGGTCGCGGAGGAGAGCCGCATCGGCGGCACCTGCGTCATCCGCGGCTGCGTGCCGAAGAAGCTGATGGTCTACGCCGCCCGCTATGCGGACGAGTTCGCCGACAGCGTCGGCTTCGGCTGGACCCCGGGGGCCCCCGCCTTCGACTGGGCGACGATGCTGCGCAACATCGACCGCGAAATCGACCGGCTGAACCAGGCCTATATCCGCGGGCTCGAGACGGCGGGCGCCGAGATCATCCACAGCCGCGCCACGATCGTGGCGCCGACGGTGGTCCGGATCGAGGCGACCGGCGAGGAGGTCGAGGCGCGGAACATCGTCGTGGCGACCGGCGGCCGCCCCAATCGCGCCGACGACATCCCCGGCGGCGAGCTTGCGATCACCTCGGACGACATGTTCCGGCTGGAGACGCTGCCGTTGCGCATTCTCATCGTCGGCGCCGGCTTCGTCGCGATCGAATTCGCCGCCGTGATGGCCGGGCTGGGCGTCGCGACGACCGTCCTGCACCGCGGCGAGGAGATCCTCCGCCCCTTCGACCGCGACATGCAGCGCATGATGCATGAGTCGATGGAACGGCGCGGCATCGCGATCCGCACCCGGGACGAGCTCGCCGCGATCGAGCGCACCCCGACGGGGCTGCTGGCGCGCACCACCGCAGGCGCGGCGATCGAGGCCGACCAGGTGTTGATGGCGATCGGCCGCACGCCGAACACCACCGGCTTCGGCCTTGCCGAGACCGGCGTCGCGGTCGACCCGGCAGGCGCGATCATGGTCGACCGGCACTGCCGCACGACCGTGCCGCACATCTTCGCGGTCGGCGACGTGACCAACCGGGTGAACCTGACGCCGGTCGCTGTCCGCGAGGGCCAGGCGGTGGCGGATACGCTGTTCGGCGGCCGCGAGACCGAGGTCGACCACGCCGACATCCCCCACGCGGTCTTCGGCACGCCGGAGATCGGGGCGGTCGGCCTCACCGAGGAGACGGCGCGCGAGCAATATCCGTCGCTCGACATCTACCGCGCCGAGTTCTTGCCGCTGCGCAACCGGCTCTCCGGCCGCGCCGACCGCACGCTGATCAAGCTCCTGGTCGATGCCGCGACCGACCGCATCGTCGGCTGCCACATCTTCGGCCCCGAGGCCGCGGAGCTGATCCAGCTCGTCGGAATCGTGGTGAAGATGCGCGGCCGCAAAGCCGACCTCGATTCCGTCATCGCGCTCCACCCGACCGCGGCGGAGGAGATCGTCACCATGCGCGAGCCTTCCGAGCGGGTGCGCCGCGCGGCCGCGGAATAGGCGCTTCCCGCGCCGCGCGGGTGTGGTTCTTCACACTCCGGGAGTATATAAAGCCGGCCCTTCGGGGCTTCGGAGCACCGTCATGGTCAGACAATGGACGCCGGACAGCTGGCGCGGCCGGCCGGTCCAGCAGATGCCGGAATACCCGGACGCCGCGGCGCTTGCCGCGGTGGAGGGCCGGCTTGCGACCTATCCGCCGCTGGTCTTTGCCGGTGAGGCGCGGAAGCTGAAGCGCGCCTTGGCCAAGGCGGCGGCGGGTGAGGGCTTCCTCCTCCAGGGCGGCGACTGCGCCGAGAGCTTCGCCGAGCATGGCGCGGACACCATCCGCGACTTCTTCCGCGTCTTCCTCCAGATGGCGGTGGTGCTGACCTTTGCCGGCGCCATGCCGGTGGTGAAGGTCGGTCGCATCGCCGGGCAGTTCGCCAAGCCACGCTCCGATCCGATGGAGACCAATGGCGGCGTCGCGCTGCCGGCCTATCGCGGCGACATCGTCAACGGCATCGATTTCACGCCCGAGGCGCGGACCCCCGATCCGGCGCGGCTCGAAATGGCGTACCGCCAGTCGGCGGCGACGCTCAATCTGCTGCGCGCCTTCGCCGGCGGCGGCTACGCCAATCTCGAGCACGTCCATCAGTGGACGCTGGGCTTCGTCAAGGACAGCCCGCAGGCGCATCATTACGAGGAGATCGCGACCCGCATCTCGGACACGCTGTCCTTCATGCGCGCCTGCGGCATCGATCCGCAGACCACGCCGTCGCTGCAGACCACGGATTTCTTCACCAGCCACGAGGCGCTCCTCCTCGGCTACGAGCAGGCGCTGACCCGCGTCGATTCCACGACCGGCGACTGGTACGCGACGTCCGGCCATCTGCTGTGGGTCGGCGATCGCACCCGCCAGCTCGATCATGCCCATGTCGAGTACCTGCGCGGCGTACAGAATCCGATCGGCCTCAAGGTCAGCGGGTCGCTGTCGCCCGACGCCATGATGGAGCTCATCGACCTTCTCAACCCGAAGGACGAGCCCGGCCGGCTGACGCTCATCACCCGCTTCGGTGCCGGCAAGGTGGAGGAGGGGCTGCCCAAAATCGTGCGCCGCATCCAGCGCGAGGGCCGCACCGTGCTGTGGTGCTGCGACCCGATGCACGGCAACACGATCAAGGCGACCAACGGCTACAAGACCCGGCCGTTCGACCTGATCCTGAAGGAGGTCGAGACCTTCTTCGCAGTGCATCGCGCCGAAGGCACCCATCCCGGCGGCATCCATATCGAGATGACCGGCAGCAACGTCACCGAGTGCCTCGGCGGCGCGCGGGCGATCTCGGAGGCCGACCTGCGCAGCCGTTACCACACCCACTGCGATCCGCGGCTCAACGCCGACCAGGCGCTGGAGCTCGCCTTTCTCGTCTCCGAGCTGATGAAGCGGGATCGCACGTCGAACGGGCGAAGGGCGGTCGCGGGCTTCTGAGTCGCGGCCGCCATCTACCGCCGCTCCGGCGCCGCCTCTATCTTCGGGCCATGAAGACGGAGCGCGCGCCATGACCATGCCCACGCTGTTCGTGTCCCACGGCTCGCCGATGACGGCGATCCAGGAAACGCCGGCGCACCAGTTCATGAAGCGGCTCGCCGGCCTCCTGCCGCGGCCGAAGGCGATCGTGGTGGTGTCGGCGCATTTCACCACCCACCAGCCGGCGGTCGTCGCCGACCCGCACCCGTCGATGATCTACGATTTCGGCGGCTTTCCCGAGGCCCTGTCGCGGATCGTCTACCCGGCTCCCGGCGATCCCGATCTCGCCCGCCGCGTCGCCGACCTCGTCACCGAGGCCGGGCTGCCGGTCCGCATCGTGCCGGAGCGCGGCTACGACCATGGCAGCTGGGTTCCGCTGTCGCTGATCTACCCCGACGCGACGATCCCGGTGGTGCAGCTGTCGATCCAGCCCGACCGCGACACCACCCACCACTACGCCCTCGGCGCGGCGCTCGCCGCGCTGCGCCATGACGACATCCTCGTGCTGGCGACCGGCGCGATGACGCACAACCTCATGGAGGTGATGCGCGGCGGCCTTCGCGACATCGCCCGCCCGCCGGAGCACTGGGCCGTCGCCTTCACCGACTGGATCGAGGCGAAGGCCAAGGCCGGCGCCGTCGACGACCTGCTGCGCACGATGGAGCTCGCGCCGGACGGCGTCCGCGCCCATCCCGACGACGATCACTTCCTGCCGTTCTTCGTCGCCCTCGGCGCCGCCGGCCCCAACGCGAAGGGCACCCGCATCCACGCCTCGATCGAATACGGCTCCCTCGCCATGGACACCTACCGCTTCGATTAGCTCAAGCGTACCCACACACGCTCTCCGCTCATTCCCGCGAAGGCGGGAATCCACGCTGCGGACTATGGGGCTTGTGGCAGGGTTCCCCGCCTTCGCGGGAACGAGCGGTGGGTTTCGCCCTGGGCGTCAGCCCCGCGACAGGCCCTTCGCCGCAAGCTCCGCGACATACTCCGCCCACAGCGCCTCCCGCTCGTCGCCGAGCTTGCGCAGATAGTCCCAGGTGAAGATCCCCGTGTTGTGGCCGTCGGAGAAGGTGAGGCGCACGGCGTAGCGGCCGATCGGCTGGATCGCTGCGACCTCCACCGCCGCCTTGCCCGCCACGGTCTTCCGCTGCTCCGGGCTGTGGCCCTGCACCTCGGCGGAGGGGCTGAGGACGCGCAGCATCTCCGCGGCGATGGCGAATTCCCGGCCGTCGTCGAAGGATACCGTGAGCGTGCGCTTGTCCCGGCTGAGCCGGAGCTCGGTCGGCCAGGGCTTCGTTTCCGCCATGTCAGCCGCGTCCCGTGCCGGTGCTTGCGCGCCGGCTCGCGGCGCGATAGCCCCTTCGCGAGGCGGTGGAGGCCGCCGATTCCATCATGTTCACCTACCAGGAAAACCTGCGAGCCATCGCCGCAATGTGCGTGGCGATCGCCGGTTTCATCGCCAATGACGCCCTGATCAAGCTCGCCAGCGAGACGCTGCCGCTGGGCGAGATCATCTTTATCCGCGGCATCATCACCGGCATCGCCATGGTGGCGATCATCCGCTTTCGCGGCGAGATGAGCCAGCTCCATCACATGGGCGAGCGCAAGGTCCTGCTGCGGACGCTGGCCGAGGTCGCGGCGTCCGTCGCCTATCTCCTCGCGCTGTTCAAGATGCCGATCGCCAACGCGACCACGGTGATGCAGACTGTGCCGCTGGCCGTCGCCGCGGGCGGCGCGCTGTTCTTCGGCCATCATGTCGGCTGGCGGCGGTGGACCGCGATCCTGGTCGGCCTCGCCGGCGTGATCATCGTCATCCGGCCGGGTGTCGAAGGCTTCGACGCCTATGCGCTGCTGGTGCTGCTGTCCGTCGTCTTCGTCGCGATCCGCGACATCCTCACTGCGCGCCTCGGCCACGGCGTGTCGACCACCATGGTTGTGGCGGGGGCGTGTTTCGGCCTTGGCATCACCGGCCTCCTGCTGTTCCCGTTCGAGACCTGGCTGTGGCCGAGCGGGAGCATGCTCGCCATCCTCGTGGCGGCGTCGGCGATGCTCCTCGTCGGCTTCTTCGCCATCATCGTGTCGCTGCGCATCGGCGACATCTCGGTCACCGCCCCGTTCCGCTACACGGCAGTGCTGTGGGCGACGCTCTATGGCTTCCTCATCTGGGACGAGCTGCCCGACTGGCTCACCTTCGTCGGCATGGGGCTCGTCGTCGCCACCGGCGTTTACACCCTCGCGCGGGAGCGCCAGCTGGCCCGCCGCGGGCTTGGCGACGCCGAGCCGGCGCCGGCCGTCAGCGGCGGGGATGCAGGCTGAGCCGCATCCGGCTAAGAAGACGGCGACCGACCGGTTCACACATGTTCAGGGAGTTGAGAATGGCCCAGCCGGAGCCGCCCAAGGACTACAGCAAGCCCTACACCAACGACCAGTACGTCGCGCTGGCCAACAAGTTCATCGGCTACGCCAATGACGAGGGCAAGAAGACCATCCCGACCAACGTCCAGGCGGCGTTCCTGTTCGCGGCCGCGCGCTACACCGCCTTCATGGCCCGCAAGGTGGTGCGCCCGCCCGACGATGCGGCGTTCATCGAGGACGTAACGAAGAACTTCCGCCGCATGCTCACCGAGCAGATGGCCGACAAAGGCTTCCTCTAGGGGCCGCTTCGCTCCCCCTGTCGTCATTCCGGCGGCGGCCGGAATCCAGCGCGTCGGGTGCGCCGCCTGTCGTGTGGTGCTGGACCCCGGCCTTCGCCGGGGTGACGGGTTTGGTTGGGGGGGCATCTCGCCTGGTCCCAATTCCTCTGCGGACTTGACTGATCATTCAACTCCGACGTTAGTTGAATGATCAACCAAGGAGGAAGTGGAATGACTGGAGAGCTGGATCGCGCGCGCGACACGCAGCTGCGGAACATCGAAAAGAAGACCGGCAAGACGCTGGACGAGCTGAGGAAAATGATCGCGGCCAGCGGGCTTGCGAAGCACGGCCAGATCCGGGGGATGCTTCAGGAGACGCTCGGCCTCGGCCACGGCGATGCCAACACGATCGCCCATCTCGCGCTTGCTTCGGACGGCCAGACCGCGGCCGCGGCGGTCGGCGCGTCGATCGACGATGTGCTCGCCGGAATCTATGCCGGGTCGAAGGCCGCGCTCCGTCCGGTCCACGACGCCGTCATCGCGGCGATCGCGCCCCTCGGCGCTTACGAGACCGTGCCCAAGAAGGGCTATGTGAGCCTTCGCCGGAAGAAGCAGTTCGCCATGGTCGGCCCGGCGACCAAAGGGCAGATCGAGGTCGGCCTCAACATGAAGGACGTGCCGCCGACCGGCCGGCTCGTCGCGATGGCGCCGGGCGGCATGTGCCAGTACAAGGTGAGGCTGGCGACCGTCGCCGAGGTCGATCGCGACCTCAAGGGATGGCTGAAGCGGGCCTTCGACGCCGCCGGTTGATCACGGCTCGTTGAATTGCGGAGGGAAACCGCCGGGCCGACATCACCGTATGTCCGTGAGATGATGCGGATACAACAAGCAGAAAACGGCAGGAGGATTCCGATGCTCAGCCGGCGTTCGGTGTTGCTTTCGACGGTTGCGGGCGCTGCGGTCCTTGGCGTCGGCGCCTGGCGGATCGCCGCCGGCAATGCCCAGGAAGGCGAGGGCGAGGACGCCGGGCCTGAGGTCTTCGAGGTCACCCATACCGACGAGGAATGGCGCGCGCTGCTGACCCCCGCCCAGTTCGCCGTGCTTCGCCGCGAAGCGACCGAGCGGCCCTTCTCGGGCGAGCTGATGGGCGAGCAGAGCCTCCTCAACTACGAGCATCGCGAGGGCATCTTCCACTGCGCGGGCTGCGATCTCGCCGTCTATTCCTCCGAGCACAAATACGAGAGCGGCACGGGCTGGCCGAGCTTCTGGCAGCCGATCTCGGACGAGGTCATCGGCACCAAGACCGACTACCTCCTCGGCTATGGCCGCACCGAGGTGCATTGCGGCCGCTGCGGCGGCCATTTCGGGCACATCTTCAATGACGGGCCGCCGCCGACCGGCAAGCGCCATTGTCTCAACGGCCTCGCGCTCGTCTTCAGGCCGGCCGTCGCCGCATAAGCCTCTGCGCCGCTCTGCCGCGATTGTCGGCCAACCGGCCGCGCGCTAAACGGGCCGGATGGCGCAACGCCTGACCGACGCCTTCCGGCTCGCAATAGCCCAGCTCAACCCGGTGGTCGGCGACCTCGCCGGCAACCTCGCGCTGGCGCGGGCGGCGCGGGCCGAGGCTGCCGCGGGCGGCGCCGATATCGTCCTTTTCACCGAGCTCTTCCTTTCCGGCTATCCGCCGGAGGATCTCGTCCTGCGTCCGGCCTTCCTCGACGCCTGCCGCGCCACGCTGTCCGCCTTCGCCGCCGATACCGCGGACGGAGGCCCCGCCGTGCTCGTCGGCGTCCCGTGGCGCGATGAGGGCGGCGTGCGGAACGCGATGGCGCTCCTCGACGACGGACGCGTCGAAACGCTGCGCTACAAGGTCGAGCTGCCGAACTACGGCGTGTTCGACGAGAAGCGCGTCTTCGCCGCCGGCCCCCTGCCGGAGCCGTTCACGGTGCGCGGCCTCCCGCTCGGCGTCCCGATCTGCGAGGATCTGTGGACGCCGGCGCTCTGCGATCATCTCGTGCGGGCCGGCGCGACCATGCTCCTCGTCCCCAACGGCTCGCCCTACTGGCGCGGCAAGATGGTCGAGCGGCATGCGGTCGTAGCCGCGCGCGTGGCGGAAACGGGCGTCCCCGTCGTCTACGCCAACATGGTCGGCGGCCAGGACGAGCTCGTCTTCGACGGCGGCTCCTTCGCCCTTCATGGCGACCGCAGCGACGCCTTTCGCCTCCCGCAGTTCACAGCCGAGACGGCATTCGTCGACTGGAAGCGCGACGGCGGCGGCTGGCGCGTCGTCAGCGGGCCGCACGCGGCGGCGCCGGCCGACGACGAGGCGGACTGGCGCGCCTCCGTCCTCGGCCTTCGCGACTATGTCGGCAAGAACCGCTTTCCCGGCGTCGTCCTCGGCCTGTCGGGCGGCGTCGATTCCGCCGTCGTCGCCGCCATCGCCACCGATGCGCTAGGTCCCGACCGGGTGCGCTGCGTGATGCTGCCCTACCGGTTCACCTCGTCGCAAAGCCTCCGCGACGCCGAAGCCTGCGCCCGCGTGCTGGGCGTGCGCTACGACGTCGTGCCCATCGCAGGCCCGGTTGAAGCGGCCGAAGCGGCGCTGCAGCCGCTGTTCGGCGACCGCGCGCGCGACGTTGCCGAAGAGAACCTCCAGGCCCGCACCCGAGGGATTCTCCTGATGGGCATCTCCAACAAGCTCGGCCCGCTCCTCCTCTCCACCGGCAACAAGTCGGAGGTGTCGGTCGGCTACGCCACGCTCTATGGCGACATGAACGGCGGCTTCAACCCGATCAAGGACCTCTACAAGACCGACGTCTACCGCCTCGCGCGCTGGCGGAACGCCAACCGGCCCGACGGCCTGCTCGGTCCGCCGGGCGAGGTGATCCCGGAGGCGATCATCGTCCGCGCGCCCTCCGCCGAGCTCCGCGAGAACCAGACCGACCAGGATTCGCTGCCGCCCTACGACATCCTCGACGCCATCCTCCTCGACCTGATCGAGAACGAGCGCTCGGTGGCTGAGATCGTCGCCAAGGGGCATGACGCGGCGACGGTCCGCCGCGTCGAGCACATGGTGGCGATCTCCGAATACAAGCGCCGCCAGGCGGCGCCCGGCGTGAAGATCAGCGGCCGCAATTTCGGGCGCGACCGCCGCTACCCCATCACCAACCGCTTCCGCGAAGAAGGCTGACGGTCCTAGCCCGACAGCACCGTCACGCGGGTGCCGATCGGCACGTTCGCGTAGAGGTGGATGATGTCCTGGTTGAGGAGGCGGATGCAGCCCGACGACATCGACTGCCCGATGCTGGCCGGCGCGTTGGTGCCGTGGATGCGGTAGAGCGTGTCGCGGCTGCCCTGGTAGAGGTAGAGCGCGCGGGCGCCGAGCGGGTTGTCCGGTCCGCCCGGCATGCCGTTGGCCCACGGGCGGGCGGCGGGGTCGCGCGCCACCATGGCCGGCGGCGGGGTCCAGGTCGGCCACTCGGCCTTGCGCTGGATCGTCGCCCGGCCCGACCAGCCGAAGCCTTCGCGGCCGACGCCGACGCCGTAGCGCACGGCGCTGCGGTCGGCCTGGATGTGGTAGAGATAATGGTTGGCCGGATCGACGACGATCTCGCCCGGATTGTCCGGGATGTGCGGCGGCAGCATCGTGATCGTGCGGCGATAGTACAGCGGGCTGATCAGCGCCGTGTCGATCGCGGGAACCGGGAACGGCTCGCCGAAGACCGGCCCGTACATGCTGGTGTCGGCGAGAAGGCTCGTCGCCGTCGTCACACCTTCCGTCTGGCACGCGGCCAGGAACACCGGTATGCCGACGAGCAACGCCCGCCGCGTCAAACGGCCATCCATGGCCCCCGGCTTATCAACGCCATCCGGCGACATTCACGACCCCCAGCATTTTCGGCAGGATTCGGCCCGCGAGTCGGTGCCGTTCCTCAATCTTAGCAACTTGACGAGGTCGGGCTATTGCAGTGGGGCAACAGTGCCCCGCCGACTTGCCACACCGCTCCGCCAGGTTTCCCTTTGCGCGCGCTGCAGAGGGCGTCTAGTCAACCGCCATGCCCGCCACCGTCCGCTTCGCGCCGTCGCCCACCGGGCATATTCACGTCGGCAATGCGCGGACCGCGCTGTTCAACTGGCTGTTCATCCTGCGTGAGGGCGGCCGCTTCCTGTTGCGCTTCGACGACACCGACCGCGAGCGCTCGCGCGAGGAATATGCCGAGGCGATCGACCGCGACCTCCGCTGGCTCGGCATCGCGCCGCACGAGACCTTCCGCCAGTCGGAGCGCCTCGATCGCTACGAGACGGCTGCCGACCGGCTGCGGGCGTCCGGCCGTCTCTATGCCTGCTACGAGACGCCGGAGGAGCTCGACCGCAAGCGCAAGGCGCGCCTCCGCCGCGGCCTGCCGCCGGTCTATGACCGCGCGGCGCTGGCGCTCACCGCCGAGCAGAAGCGGGCGCTCGAGGCCGAAGGCCGCCGCCCGCACTGGCGGTTCCTGCTCGAGACCGGCGGTCCGCCGGAGCTCGCCTGGGACGACCTCTTCCGCGGCCGCCAGCGCGTCGACCTCGCCTCGCTGTCGGATCCGGTGCTGGTGCGCGAGGACGGCAGCTTCACCTACACGCTGCCGTCGGTGGTCGACGACATCGACCGGGCGGTCAGTCACGTCATCCGCGGCGACGACCATGTGACCAATACCGGCGTCCAGATCGCCCTGTTCGCGGCGCTCGGCGCCGCGCCCCCGGTCTTCGGCCACCACAATCTGCTGCTCGACGCGAGCGGGGAGGGGCTGTCCAAGCGGAGCGGCGCGCAGTCGGTCGCGAGCTACCGCGACGCCGGCTACGAGGCGCTTGCCGTGGCGATCCTCGCGGTGCGCACCGGCACCTCCGACGCCGCCGAGCCCGTCGCCGATCTCGCCGCGCTGGCAGCGTCCTTCGACCCGCGGCGCGTGTCGCATGGCGGGGCGCGCTTCGACACCGCCGAGCTCGACGCGCTGAACGCGCGCATCCTCCACGGCCTGCCCTATGACGATGCGGCGCCGCGGCTTCAGGCGATCGGTGCCGATGGCGGCGAGGCCTTCTGGCTCGCGGTGCGCGGGAACTGCACCCGCCTTCGCGACGCCGCGGACTGGCGGCGCGTGGTGCGGGGGCCGGTCGCCGCCTCGCCGGCTCCGCCCGAGGACGAGCCCGTCATCGCCGCCGCCCTGGCGGCGCTGCCGCCCGAGCCCTGGGACCGGTCGACCTGGGGGCCGTGGACCGATGCGGTGAAGGCCGCGACCGGGAGGAAGGGGCGCGCGCTCTTCATGCCGATCCGCCGCGCGCTGACCGGCCTCGACCACGGGCCGGAGCTGGCGGCCTTGCTGCCGCTTATCGGGCGAACAGATACGCAGGCCCGATTAGCCGCATCCCTTCGTCGTTGACGAGGGCGACCGGGCCGAGATCGGGCGGGGCCATCGCGCCGGGAATGAACCCGCCCTGCCGGTTGGCGAGGGTTTCGGGATCCTCGCTCGGGTCCGGCCGCTCGCGCGGGATCGGCGGATAGGACGCGCCGCCGCCGGCGGCGATCTGGACGCCCTGCGACAGGTCGACGGTCACCACGCTGGCACCGCGGTCGTCGGCAACGATGGTCGAGAGCGGACCGCAGCCGCAGGAGGGATTGTAGGTCTCGCGATAGACGAACGCGTTGGCGAGCGACGCGTAGGAGAGGCCGTCGACCGAGGTCGCATTGTCGATCGACCCGGCGCCGGCGCGGTAGGTGAAGAGGCCGACCTGCTGGCCGGGGCACCGCGCCTGGCAGGTCGCGGCGTCCTGGCTGAACCGCGACTGGGTGGTCGAGAAGCTGATCGGGAAGAACGACCCGTCGCAATAGCGCACGCACACCGTGGTGTAGGTCGCGACCTGCTGCGCCGGCGACGCCGGTGCGCCGATGACGACGTTGGGATCGACCATCACCTCGTTGCCGAACAGCCGGTCGAGCAGGCGGCCATCGCCGGGACGGTCGGCATAGGGCGCGTATTGCGGCCCGCATTGCGCATTGCCGAGGGCGCGCAGCACGTTGTTGATGTCGGCGGCCCGGCTGCCCGGGTCGGGCAGCGTCTGCATCTGCCGGGCGAGGGCGTCCATGCTGGCCGCCATCTGCTGCAGCTGGCCGAGAATGCCCGCGCAGGTCGCCGGCACCAGCCGCTGGATCACCCGGATGCAACCCTGCTGCTGAGCCGCCTGGTAGGTCTGGTTGTAGGCCACCTGCGCCTGCTGGTACTGCGCGGCGAGGTTCTGGTACTGCCGGTCCGACTGGCCCTGCTGGAGGGCGGCAAGCTGCTGCTCCAGCTGCGCGCAGTAGTTCTGCGCGGCCGCGGGCACGGCGAAGGCGACGCCGAGGCCGAAAGCGAGGCCCCTCGTCCAGCGTCGCCATCGGGAATGGCGGAAAAACCCTGACATCTGCCAACTCCGGCCGCGGCGACGCGATAGCATGGATGTCCGTATGCCGCACCTTTCGGGCGGTGGCTAAGCCCATCCCGGCACTGGCCAAGCCCCGGGACCGTCAGTAAAAGGACACCGAACCTTGGCGGCCTCAGGGCGGGCGCCGACGGCATTTCGAGGGAGGGGAGCGTGATCTTCAGCGACATCGAGCGGAACCTGATGCCTTGGCAGCTCGTCGGAGCGTGGGTCGTCGTCATTGCCGCCGCCGCCTTCATGGCGTTCGGCACCATCCCGCATATCGACGACGTCACCGGCGGGCTCCAGGTGCTGTCGCTCCACTGGAACGGCTTCGACCATGACGAGGTCCACGCGCTTGCCGAGGCGCTGGGCGAGGAGGGGCTCCTCTACTACGCGGTCAACCAGGTCATCGCCGAGCTGGTGTTTGCGATCGCCGCCTTCCTCGCGCTGACCATCACCTTCCTCTGGGTGACCCGCCCCGGCGAGAAATTCGCCCTGCCGCTGCCGGAGGCGCTGCGCCTCGCGCCGCTCGGCACCGCGGTGGCGGCGCTCTTCTGCCATGTCGTGACCGCCTTCGCGCAATGGGGCGTCCTCGCCAGCGAGGAGCCGGCGAGCGGCGTGGTCGAGCTTGCCAGCACCACGGTCGCGATCATGCAGATCGCCTATATCGCGACCGCCGCCGCGGTGCTGATCACGGTAGTCTTCGCCATTCTGCGCGGCCTCGGCTCGCAGCCCGCCCACGCCTGACGGCTTGACGGCTTCCGTCCAAAGGCGCATGAGCACCGCCATGACGGCTCATGCGCCTTCGCGGGCGATTAACATCTGCGGGATCATCATTACCGGCTAGCAACCCTGCTGGCTGAGGCCGTCCCTCTTACGCAATCGGATCATCTGAGATGGACGCCCCCGGCCAGCGGGTCAGGGAGCTTTTCGCGTGTCCGACGCTTCGACCGACACCGCCTTTCGCGGCCTGCGGCTGCACAATACGCTGACCCGGGCGAAGGAGGACTTCGTCCCGATCGATCCGGCGCATGTGCGCATGTATGTCTGCGGGCCGACCGTCTACGACTTCGCCCATATCGGCAATGCGCGGCCGGCGATCGTGTTCGACGTGCTGTTCCGGCTCCTGCGCCACCTCTATGGCGAGGAGCACGTCACCTATGTCCGCAACATCACCGACGTCGACGACAAGATCATCGCCCGCGCTGCGGAGGATTTCCCCGACCTCCCGCGCGGCGAGGCGATCGGCCGGCTGACCGAGACCACCGAGCGCCAGTATCTGGAGGACGTGACCGCGCTCGGCTGCCTGCCGCCCACGATCCAGCCGCGGGCGACCGAGCATATCGGCGACATGATCGCGCTTATCGAGGCGCTCGTCGCCCGCGGCCATGCCTACGCCGCCGAAGGCCATGTCCTGTTCGACGTGCGCTCCTGGAAGAGCCATGACGGCAGCCTCGAATACGGGAAGCTGTCGCACCGCACGCTGGACGAGATGGTCGCCGGCGCCCGCGTCGAGGTGGCGCCCTACAAGCGCGATCCGATGGACTTCGTGCTGTGGAAGCCCTCGCATGACGACGACCCAGGCTGGGCCTCGCCCTGGGGCCTCGGCCGTCCCGGCTGGCACATCGAGTGCTCGGCGATGGCCGGCCGCCACCTTGGCGACACCTTCGACATCCATGGCGGCGGCCTCGACCTCATCTTCCCGCACCACGAGAACGAGATCGCCCAGTCGCGCTGCGCGCACGGCACCGAAACGATGGCGCGCTACTGGCTCCACAACGGCTTCCTCCAGGTCGAGGGGGAGAAGATGGCGAAGTCGACTGGCAATTTCGTCACCATCCGCGAGCTCCTCGCCGACTGGCCGGGCGACGTGCTGCGCCTCAACATGCTGCGCACCCACTATCGCCAGCCGATCGACTGGACCGTCGCAGGGCTCGAGGAGAGCACGCGCACGCTCGCATCGTGGTTCGACGCCGCCTCCGACGATGCCGAGCCGCGGCCGGCGGCCGAGATCGTCGAGGCGCTGTCCGACGACCTCAATACCCCCAAGGCGATCGCCGAACTCCACGGCCTGAAGGGCCGCGCTGGCCACAAGGCGCTGGCCGGGTCGCTGGCGTTCCTGGGCTTCCGCCGCGACAGCTTCGCGGCGTGGCAGGAATCCCGCGCGCCCGAGCCTGCCGTCCCGGTCGAGGAGATCGAGCGGCTGCTCGACATGCGGATCGACGCCCGCAAGGCAAAGAACTTCGCCGAGGCCGACCGCATTCGCGCCGAGCTCGAAGCGAAGGGCATCCAGCTCAAGGACGCTCGCGACCCCGCCACCGGCGAGCTCGTCACAACCTGGGAGGTCAAGGCATGAGCGCACCGGCAACCACCGGACCCTATAGCGGCGGCTGCCAGTGCGGCGCTGTCCGCTTTCGCGCCGCGCGGCTCGGACGCGCCACGATCTGCCATTGCCGGATGTGCCAGAAGGCGTTCGGCGCCTTCTACGGCCCGCTGGTCACGGCCGAGGGCGTGGAGTGGACGCGCGGCGCGCCGGCCTATTTCCAGAGCTCGGAGCGGGTGCGGCGCGGCTTCTGTTCCGCCTGCGGCACCCCGCTCACCTTCGAGGCGGAAGGCGGCATCGACCTTGCGATCGGCGCCTTCGACGACCCGCGCGTCGCCGAGCCGACGCTGCAGGTCAACCCGGCCGACAAGCTTCCCTTCGTCGACCGCATCCCGGGCCTGCCGACCCGCCTGCCGGGGACCGAACCGCTGGCCGACGCGCTCCTCACCGGCATCCAGTCGCGCCAGCACCCCGACCACGACACCGCCTTCTGGAGGAGCCCGACGCCATGACCATCGAAATCGATCATCTCGGTCTCAATGTCGGCGACTATGCCGGGGCCAAGGCCTTCTACCTCGCCGCGCTGGCGCCGCTGCGCATGACGCTGCTGCAGGAATACCCGGCGAGCATGACCGGCGGCGCCGACACCTGCGGCATCGGCGCGGACGGCAAGCCGTTCTTCTGGATCACCGCCGCGGGCCGCACCACGCCGCGCGTCCACCTCGCCTTCCGCGCCGAAACCCGCGAGCAGGTCGAGGCCTTTTACGCCGCGGCGCTTGCCGCCGGCGGCGTCGACAATGGCGCGCCCGGCATCCGCAAGCTCTACCACCCCGACTATTACGGCGCCTTCGTCATCGACCCCGAAGGCCACAACCTCGAAGCGGTCTGTCACAAGCCGGCCTGATCGGCCCGGTTCCGAGCGAAGCCATGAGCAGGGAACGCCTCTACCTCTACGACACTACCCTCAGGGACGGCGCGCAGACGCCGGGCATCGATTTCTCGCTGCCCGAGAAGCTGCTCGTCATCGAACTGCTCGACCAGCTCGGCATCGCCTATGTCGAGGGCGGCTATCCCGGCGCGAACCCGACCGACACGGAGCTTTTCGGCCGCAAGCGGACGAGGAAGGCCGCCTTCACCGCATTCGGCATGGTGAAGCGCGCCGGCGTGTCGCTGTCGAACGACCCCGGCCTTCGCGCGCTGCTCGCCGCCGAGGCCGACGCGATCTGCTTCGTGGCCAAGGCCTGGGACTATCACGTCCGTGTCGCGCTCGGCACGACCGAGGCGGAGAACCTCGAGGCGGTGCGCCAGTCGGTGACCGCCGCTCGCGAGGCCGGCCGCGAGGTGCTGGTCGACTGCGAGCATTTCTTCGACGGGTGGAAGGCGAACCGTGACTACGCCCTCTCCATTGCGGCGGCCGCGTTCGAATCCGGCGCCCGCTGGGTCGTGCTGTGCGACACCAATGGCGGCACCATGCCGGAGGAGATCGAGGCGATCGTCCGCGACGTCGCCATGGTCGTTCCCGGCGACCGCCTCGGCATCCACGCCCACAACGACACCGGCCAGGCGGTGGCCAATTCGCTGGCGGCGGTGCGGGGCGGGGCGCGGCAGATCCAGGGGACGCTGAACGGCATCGGCGAGCGCTGCGGCAACGCCAACCTCACCACGCTGATCCCGACGCTCGCTTTGAAGCCGGCCTATGCCGACCGCTACGACACCGGGATCGACGCCGACGCGCTGGCCGGGCTCACCGCCCTGTCGCGCCGCTTCGACGAGCTCCTCAACCGCGCGCCCGACCGCCAGGCGCCCTATGTCGGCGCCAGCGCCTTCGCCACCAAGGCCGGCATCCATGCCTCGGCGCTCGCCAAGGATACCCGGACCTACGAGCACGTCTCGCCGGACGCGGTGGGAAACAGCCGCCGGGTGTTCGTCTCCGACCAGGCCGGGAAGTCGAACCTCGTCGCCGAGCTCGCCCGCATCGGGCTCGCCGTGCCGAAGGACGATCCGCGTCTCGACGGCCTCCTCGCCGAGGTGAAGCGGCGCGAGGCCGGCGGTTATGCCTATGAGAGCGCCGACGCCTCGTTCGAGCTGCTGGCGCGCCGCCGGCTCGGCACCGTCCCGACCTATTTCGAGGTCGAGGGCTTCCAGGCCACCGTGGAGCATCGCCGCAACGCCATCGGCAAGGAAGTCTCGGTCTCGCAGGCGGTGGTGAAGGTGATCGTCGGCGGCGAGCGCCTCCTCAACGTCGCCGAGGGCAACGGCCCGGTGAACGCCCTCGACCGCGCGCTCCGCAAGGATCTCGGCGCCTACCAGGACGCCATCACCGACCTCGAGCTGGTCGACTACAAGGTCCGTATCCTCGACGGCGGCACCGAAGCCGTGACCCGGGTGCTGATCGAAAGCGCCGACGCCTCCGGCGCGCGCTGGTTCACCATCGGCGTCTCCGCCAACGTCGTCGACGCCTCCTTCGAAGCGCTCCTCGACTCCATCGCCTTCAAGCTGATGAAGGACGGCGTGAAACCCGTCGGCGGCTCGGCCCCGCGCCAAATGGCCCCGGCGTAGCGCCCAACTGCGTAGCGCCCAACTGCGTAGCGCAAGTTATTGAAACGGTTAACCTCCCCCTCGTGGGGAGGTCGAAATCGGCAAGCGGAGCGCCGCCGATTTCGGGAGGGGGGCAGCCTCTCAGTCAGTCCCCCTCCCCGAAACCGCTGCGCGGTTTCGACCCTCCCACGAGGGGAGGGTTAGCCGCGCGGGAGACGATAGGCTTTACATCAGCGCAGCCGGCCCGGCCGCACTGGGCAGGGGTTCCGGCAGCAGCTCCACCAGCCGCGCGACCGTCGGCAGGATCGCCGCAACTTCGCTGACGACGGTGTAGAGCTCCGCCGGCGCGCCGCCGAGGAAGGGCTTCCGCACGAAGCCCTGCGCTTCCATGTGGCGCAGCAGCGTGGTCAGCGGGTCCCAGAAGCCCTTGATGTTGGCGAGGACGACCGGCTTGGCGTGCTGGCCGAGCTGCGCCCAGGTCATCATCTCGACCGTCTCTTCCAGCGTGCCGATGCCGCCCGGCAGCGCCACGAAGGCGTCGGAGCGGTCGAACATCAGGCGCTTGCGCTGATGCATGTCGTCGGTGACGACGAGCTCGGTCGCCTCGCGCAGCATGACCTCGCGGTCGCGGAGGAAGCCGGGGATGATGCCGGTGACGGTGCCGCCATTCTCCATGACGCTCCGCGCCAGGATGCCCATCAGGCCGACCGCGCCGCCGCCATAGACGAGGGCGATGCCGGCCTCGGCCATGCGGCGGCCGAAGTCGATCGTGGCGGCCGCATAATCGGGGTCGACCCCTTCGGACGAGCCGCAATAGACGCACACGCGTGAGAGCTTCATGGCCCGGGGTGTCGCATCGGCTCTCGCGGGCCGTCAAGCGACCGACGCCGCGCCGCGGATGTGGTAAGAAGAGCGGGGAGGGCGGCCCGCCCGGCCGTCCGGCTGGGACGGTGGCGTCCGGATCGCGTCCGGGCGCGAGGAGCGTGCCTCGCCATGCGTCGCGGTGGCCCCTTGGTGCCAATGCTGGTGCTTGCCGCCGCGCTCGTCGCCGCGGTTGCCTTCGTCGTGCTCCGCAACGGGAGCCCAGACGTTGCGTCGGGCGGTGCCGCGGACGCGCTTGGCCTCGCGGAGGTTCCCGCCGATGCGGTCGCCGCGGCCAGCGCCGGCGATCGCCCCGCGCCGGTCGTGGTCGCCCAGGCCGAACCGGACGGCGCCTCCGACGCCGGCGCGCCGTTCGATTATGTCGCCCCGCTTTACGATATCGTGCGCGTCGGTGTGGATGGCGCCGTGATCCTCGCCGGGCAGGGCACGCCCGGCGCGCGGATCGAGCTGATCGACGCGTTCGACGTCATCGGCGTCGCCGAGGTCAACGGGCGGGGCGAGTGGGTGCTCCTGCCGGACGGGGCGCTGTCGCCGGGAACCCACGACCTCGCGCTGCGCACTACCAGCGCCGACGGCCGCTACCAGGTCGTCGCCGACGAGCGGATCGGCGTGCTGGTCGAGGCCGGCTCGCCCGCGCTCGTCGTCCTGGCTGGGCCCGATGCCCCGAGCCGGGTCCTCCAGCAGCCCCGCGCGCAGGACGCGGTGCGCGGCGATCCCGCAGTCGTCACCATCGGCACCGTCGAGGCCGACGGCGCCGCGCTCTATGTCGGCGGCGAAGGCCGCGGCCTGATCCGCGTCTATCTCGACGAGACCATGATCGCCGAGGCGGTCGCCGACGCCGGCGGCCAGTGGACCATCCTCGCCGAGGCGCCGGACGGTCCCGGCCCGCACGTCATCCGCGCCGACCGCCTCGAACCGGGGAGCGCCACCGTCGTCGCCCGCGCCGAGGTCACCTTCGGCCAGTCGCCAGCGCTCGTAGCCGCGATGGACGACGCGCCGCCCGACGTCATGACCCTCGCCATCCGCCGCGGCGACAATCTGTGGGAGCTGGCGCGCCGGCTCTACGGCGACGGCCTCCGCTACACGACGATCTACGACGCCAACCGCGACCAGATCCGCGACCCCGGCCTGATCTACCCCGGCCAGGTGCTGGTCATCCCGGCGCCGGACTAGAGGTCGGGTTCACTCGCGTACCCAACCACCCTCGTCACCCCGGCGAAGGCCGGGTTCCGGAAGGCTGACCACCGCCTGCCGTGTCGCCTTGACCGTATATAATAAGGAGCCTTATAATTAGGTATCCGAACTATCGGTCTCTCCATGTCCGATCTTGAGCTCCGAGACACGCCAGCCCTTGCGGTGCTGAGCCAACAGCCCGAAGCGCTGGGCCATATCCGGGCCGAACACATCGCGGCGGCGCAGGATCTGCTGCGGGTCTCGAAGAAGCTGCTCGGCGCGTTCACCGACGAGTTCGCCCTGCATGGCCTGTCGCCCGGCCGCTACGCGCTCCTGATGGGTCTCTACGCCGCAAGGCAGTCGCTCGCGCCCTCCGAGATCGCTGATCGCCTCGGCGTGACCCGCGCCACGGTCACGGACCTGATCACCGGATTGGTGCGTGACGGGCTGGTCGCCTCCGCCCCTGCCGACGACCGCGATCGGCGGAGGAAGGCCATCGTGCTGACGCCGGCCGGCAAAGACCTGCTCGGCGGGCTCGTTCCGGAAATCTTCGCGCGCATGGCGGAGATCGTCGCCCCGTTGTCCGCGCAGGAACTCACCACGCTGGTCCAGCTGCTGAGGAAGGTCGAGGTCGGTCTCGGTCGCTCGGCGCCGAGCGCAACAGAGGAGCAGGGCAATGGCCATCGCTGACACGCCGGTCGCTTCGCCGCGGCCGAGGCTGATCTGGTTCGCGGTCGGGGTTGCCCTCTTGGCCTATGCCGTCCTCGGCAACTACCTCGTGCTTCCGGGCTACCGGCGGTTTCTGGAAGGGGGCAGTCCCAACGAGGGCCAGTCCGGAGTGGACTTCGCGCTGATTTGGGGCGCGACCCGGACGATCGTGTGGATGATGTCGTTCCACGTCGGCGCCTTCTGCCTGGCGATCGCAGCGCTGGCCGCCCAGGGCGACGCGATCCGTACCTTCCGCCGGTGGTTCGCGATCGGCGCGCTGGTCTGGCTGGGCCTTTGGACCGTCCCCTCGATACCCGGCCCCTACACCATCCTTTTCGCATTGCTGGGTATGCTGATCCTCGTGATGATCGTGCTGATCTTCGGCAGGGCGACGCTCAACGCGGCGCGGACCGGCTCGCATTTCTCGGCTTTCAGGGGCGGGCACTGGCAGGTCGCGAGCTATTTCTTCTTCGCGCTTGCGACCTGGGATCTGTGCGGCCTCGGAAGCGTAGGCGGCATGCTCGATCCCGACGGCGCCGTCCGCGCCGCCAACCAGTCGCTGATGGTCGCGCAGACCACCAAGCTCATCATCGAGATCTTGATCGCGTGGGGCTTGCTTGCAGTCGCGGCTTTCCCCCGCGCCACCAGCCATCGCCGCTGAAGAGCGAGCACCGCCACCTGTCTGCGCCTTGGCGGGTCGCCGTCCCCACATCGCCTCTTGAGAATGCCTCCAGGGAGGACGACATAGGGGCCGATGACCGTCGCCGAATCCTCCCGGCCGCGCCGGGTTTCGGCCGACCGGGGCTCCACCGCCACCGCCCTTCGCAATCTCTGGCCCTATATGTGGCCGGCGGACCGGCCCGACCTGAAGCTGCGCGTCGCGCTCGCCTTCGCGGCGCTGGTCCTCGCCAAGGTCGCGACCGTCCTCGTTCCCTATCTCTACAAATGGGCGACCGACGCGATCGTCCCGGTCGACACCGGCCCCGGCGCCGCCGTCGCGCTCGCCGTGGCGACGCCGGTGATGCTCGTCGTCGCCTATGGCGTCGGCCAGGTGCTGCGGCGCGGTTTCGACCAGCTGCGCGACGCGCTGTTCGCCAAGGTCGGCCAGCACGCGGTGCGGCAGCTCGCCTTCCGCATGTTCGTGCATCTCCACGCGCTGTCGTTGCGCTACCACCTCCAGCGCCGCTCCGGCGGCCTGACGCGGCTGATCTCGCGCGGCATCAACGGCATCGAGACGATGGTGCGCCACACCATCCTGTCGAGCCTGCCGACGCTGCTGGAATTCGCGCTCGCCGCCGCCGTCATCGCCTACCAGTTCGGCTGGCAGTACGTCCTCGTCGTCGCCATCACGGTGGTGCTCTACGTCACCTATTCGGTGCTCGCCTCGAACCGGCGGATCGCGATCCGCCGCGAGATGAACGAATCCGACACCGACGCCAACCAGAAGGCGATGGATTCGCTCCTCAACTACGAGACGGTGAAGTATTTCGGCAACGAGGCGATGGAGGCGGAGCGCTACGACCGCTCGATGGAGCGCTACCAGGCCGCCGCGGTGAAGACCTGGACCTCGCTCGCCTGGCTCAATCTCGGCCAGAACGCGATCTTCACCGCCGGCATGACGATCTCCATGGCGATGTCGGCGGCCGCCGTCATCAACGGCACCCAGACCGTCGGCGACTTCGTGCTGGTCAACGCGCTCCTGATGCAGCTCGCCGTGCCGCTTAATTTCATCGGCTTCATCTATCGCGAGATCCGCCAGGGCCTCGCCGACATCGAGGCGATGTTCGACCTCCTCGACGTGCCGGCCGAGATCGTCGACAAGCCGGGTGCGCCGCCGCTCGACGTCGTCGGCGGCACGATCCGCTTCGAGGACGTGCATTTCGCCTACGACCCGTCGCGGCCGATCCTGAAGGGCATCAGCTTCGAGGTGCCCGCCGGCCGCACCGTCGCCATCGTCGGCCCGTCGGGCGCCGGCAAGTCCACCATCGCGCGCCTGATGTTCCGCTTCTACGACGTGACGGGCGGCCGCATCGCCATCGACGGCCAGGACATCCGCGACGTGACGCAGCATTCGCTCCGCGCCGCGATCGGCATGGTCCCGCAGGACACCGTGCTCTTCAACGACACCATCGAGTACAACATCCGCTACGGCCGCACCGATGCGTCGGACCGCGAGGTGCGGCAGGCCGCCGAGCTGGCGCAGATCGCGGATTTCGTGGAATCGCTCCCCGACGGCTACACCACCGAAGTCGGAGAGCGCGGCCTCAAGCTGTCGGGCGGCGAGAAGCAGCGCGTCGCCATCGCCCGCACCATCCTCAAGGGGCCGCCGATCCTCGTCCTCGACGAGGCGACCTCCGCCCTCGACAGCCACACCGAGCGCGAGATCCAGGGCGCGCTGGAGCGGGTCGCCGCGAACCGCAGCACCATCATGATCGCCCACCGGCTCTCCACCGTGGTCCACGCCGACCGGATCATCGTGCTGCGCGACGGGGTCATCGTCGAGGAGGGGAACCACGGCGAGCTCCTCGCCCGCGGCGGGCTCTACGCTTCGATGTGGAACCGCCAGCTCGAAGCGGCGGAAGCCGCGGAGCGGCTCCGCGCCGCGCGCGAGGCGGACGCCGAAGGCTTCCTCGACCCGCCCCCGCCGCCCGACGCGATCCCCGTGCCGGCCGCGGAGTAGGGGCGAAGCCTTCACCCTGCCGGGTTTCCGTGCTTAGAGCTTCGGGCGCAGCAACAGGCCGACGACACGACATGGAAGCCATCATCGACTCGATCCGCAACGCCTTCGCGCCGGTCCGGCACGAAGGCCTGCCGATCATCGTCGTGGTGGTGATCGTCGCGATCCTCCTCGGCCTCCTGTGGTCGCCCTTCTTCTGGATCGGAATCATCCTCGCCGGCTGGATGGCCTATTTCTTCCGCGACCCGCAGCGCACCAGCCCGCAGCATCCTGACATCGTCGTCAGCCCGGCCGACGGCCAGGTCTCGGCGGTCGGCCCGGCGATCCCGCCGGTCGAGCTCGGGCTCGGCCCGTCGCCGATGACCCGCGTGTCGGTCTACATGAACTTCTTCGACTGCCATGTGAACCGCGCCCCCGCCGCCGGCCGCGTCGCCCGCATCGCCTATCGGCCGGGCAAGTTCGTCAACGCCGATCTCGACAAGGCGAGCGAGGACAATGAGCGGAATGGTCTCGTCATCGAGACCGCCCATGGCGCGCTCGGCGTCGTCCAGATCGCGGGTCTCGTCGCGCGGCGCATTCTGTCGTGGACCGCCGAGAATGCCGAGCTCGCGACCGGGCAGCGCTTCGGTATGATCCGCTTCGGCTCGCGGCTCGACGTCTATCTCCCCGCCAGCGCCCGGGTTCTCGTCGCCGTCGGCCAGCGCGCGATCGCCGGCGAGACCCCGATCGCCGACTACGGGACGATGCCGGCCGGCTGGCCGGCACGCGTGGACTGAACCGATGGCCCGTCTCTTCCCGCCCTTCGACCCCGACGTCAGCCCGGCGCCGCCCCGCGGCCGGCCGCGGCCGCTGCCGCAGGTGCCGATCCGCCAGATCCTGCCGAGCCTCGTCACGCTGGTCGCGCTCTGCTCAGGCCTGACCGCGATCCGCCTCGCCATCGAGGGGCGGTTCGAATGGGCGATCTACGCCATTCTCTTCGCCGCGGTTCTCGACGGCATCGACGGCCGGGTCGCCCGGCTCCTGCGCGCCACATCGCGCTTCGGCGGCCAGCTCGATTCCCTCACCGACTTCGTCAATTTCGGCGTCGCCCCGGCGGTGCTCCTCTTCGCCTGGTCGCTCGGCGACATGGGGTCGCTCGGCTGGGTGGCGTCGCTGGTCTTCGCAATCTGCGCCGCGCTTCGCCTCGCGCGCTTCAACGTCTCGCTCGACGCGCCCGCCAAGCCCGACTGGCAGATGTCGTTCTTCGTCGGCGTGCCGGCGCCCGCCGGCGCGGTGCTCGTCCTCTTGCCGATCTACCTCGAATTCCTCGGCGCGCCGCACGGCTTCTGGACCGCCCCGGTGGTCGCGATCTACACCCTCGCGATCGGCTTCCTCATGGTGAGCACGCTGCCCTCCTGGTCGGGCAAGCTGATCGGCCAGCGCATCCCGCGCGATTACGTCGCGCCGCTCCTCATCGCCTTCGTGGTGTTCGCGGCTCTGCTGGTGAGCTTCCCCTGGGTGGTGCTGACGATCGGTGTCCTCGCCTATCTCGGCGCGCTGCCGCTCTCCTGGCGGTCGTACCAGGACCGCAAGCGCGAGGCCGCGCGCCTTGCGGCCGCGCCGGTCAGGACCGAAACGCTGAAGCTAGAGCCGCCAGCCCGTGACGGCGGCAGTCCGCGCCGCCAGGCTCGCGTCCGGAAAGGCGGCGCGTAGCGCGCGCAGCGCGTCCGTCGCGCTCGCCTCCGACATCAGCGCGAGCAGGCGCCGCATGTCGGCGATCTGCCGGTCGATCATCCTGTCGAGGGCGAGGTCGCCGGCATCGGCATTGTCGGCAGAAATCTGTCGCGCCATGGCCGCATCTCCGCTGTCCCCAGCGTGGGGAGCGTCGCGTTAACGAAAGGTTAACGCCGCGCTTCCGTCACGACGGCTAAACGCGGGGACGGCTGAAGAAGTTCGCGAGGCCCACCGCCGTTACGAAGGCGGCGGCCGCCATGATCAGCTTGTCGGCGAGCGGCCAGTTCGCCGGGATCGGCGACAGCCACAGGAGCAGCCACACCACGGCGAGGTTGAACGACCCCCACATGACGTTCACCACCGGCGGCGAGTCGCCGCGCCCGGGCGGCGAGGAGAAGGGCGAGGGGAACGGCCGGCCGGTCAGCCCGGCGATCAGGTGCGGCAGGCTGTTGACGAGGAACAGCGCCGCGAAGGCGTGCGCCACATAGTCGTACCAGTCCATCTTCGCCCCCTTCAGAAGCGGCGCGCGTCGGAAAGCTGGCGCACCACGGGCCCCATCACCACCGCCAGCACGACGAGGCCGATCGCCCAGGCAAGGGCGATCAGGCCGGCCTCCTGCTGGTCCGGCGCGGTGGGGTAGTTGTCCGCGCCGGAGGAGAGGATGACCACCGCCAGGGCGGCAAAAAGGACTGCCATCGCCCAGGCGCCCCACCGGACGAACTGGGCCACGACGAACACGATGTTCATCGGCGACATGGGGTGACGTCCCCTCCGAGCGCGACCGCGGGATGAAGAAAGCCGAGTCGCGGCCCCGCGACAAACTCCGTCAGCGGCGGTCGCGCCGCGGCGCGCCAAGTCGGGCGAAATCGAGCTTGTAGAGCGAGGATTCCTCCGGTCGGACGGCGGCCACCGTCTCGCGGAGCGTCTGGAAGCGCACGATCAGCGCCGCCCGCGATGACGCGGCCGGTGCCTGGATCGCCCGCTTCAGCTCCTGCTCCACCGCCCTGGCGGCGGTGCTGACCGCGCGAAAGCCGATCGAGCCGCCGGCGCCCGCCACCTGATGCGCCAGATCGAGCGCCTGCCGCGCCGCCGTCCCGCCGTCCGGCCCGGCCATGCTCCCGATCAGCTGGCCGATGAGTTCGGTGTTGGCGCGCAGCGTTGCGCAGTGCCGCTCGATCAGCGCCTGCAGCGAGGCCCGCTCCTCCATCACGCACCCCGCGACGGCCGTTTCGCCTGGCTCCAGATCGCGCGGACCTGGTCGGCGAGGATGATCGGATCGAACGGCTTCGAGATCACCGAGGCGGCCCCCAGCCGGTAATAGTCTTCGACCTCCTGGACCTGCACCTTGGCCGTCATGAAGACCATCGGCGTTTCCTCGAAGGCCGGCAGGCCGCGCAGCGCCACGAGCGTTTCCTGGCCGGTCATCCCGGGCATCATCACGTCAATGAGGAAGAGCTCGGGGTCGAAGCGCGGCGACTGCTCGATCGCCTCGGGGCCGGAGGCGTAGACCGCAAGCTTGAGGCGGCCAATCTCACTCAGCGAGATGCGGATCAACTCGCGAATGTCCGGGTCGTCCTCCACGCAGGCGACCCGCTCGAGACCGTAGACCATGCATCAAACTCCCGTTCCGATCATGCAACCGGAAGGATGGATTCGGTGCTATCGCAACACTTAAAAGTGTACAGAAAATTTAGCCGTCGCCCGATCCCCGCGGCGGATAGGCGTGCCAGTCGCCGCGGACGTCGGTGACGACATCGTCCGCGACATAGGACGGCCCGGCAGGGACCTTGCCGAAGCCGTCGGGCACGTCGAGCACATAGGTCGGCAGCGCAATGCCTGACAGCCGGCCGCGCAGGGCGCGCATGATCGCCTGTCCCTCGGCGATCGTGGTCCGGAAATGCGCCGTGCCGGGCGCAAGGTCGGCGTGGTGGAGGTAGTAGGGCCGCACGCCGGTCGTCACCAGCGCGCGCATCAGCGCGGCCAGCACATCGGCATCGTCATTGACCCCCTTCAGCAGCACCGTCTGCGAAACGAGGATGACCCCGCCGTCCGCCAGCCGCTTCAGCGCGCCGCGCGCCGCGTCGGTGAGCTCGCGCGGATGGTTCACGTGGACCGCGAGCCAGGTCGGCTTGCCGCTGGCGACGACCGCGTCGACCAGCGCCGGCGTCACCCGCCCGGGATCGACGATCGGCACCCGGCTGTGCCAGCGCACGACGCCGAGATGCGCGATGCCGCCAAGCGCGGCCGCGATCTCGGCCGCCCGCTTCGGCGCGAGCATCAGCGGGTCGCCGCCGGTGAGGATCACCTCGAAGATTCCGGGATGCGCGCGCACATAATCGAGCGCCGCCGCGAGCTCCGCCGGCGTCAGCGCGCCGTCGCCGTCGGGTCCGACCATCTCGCGCCGGAAACAGAACCGGCAATAGACCGGGCAGACGTGAACCGGCTTCAGGAGCACGCGGTCCGGGTAGCGATGGACGATGCCCTTCACCGGCGTGTGCGCGCGGTCGCCGATCGGGTCGGCGCGCTCCTCGGGACGCGTCGTCAGCTCCCGCGGGTCGGGCAGGAATTGCCGCGCGATCGGATCGGCCGGGTCGCCGGCGTCGATCAGCGCCGCCATCTCCGGCGTGACCGCCACGGCATATCGCGCCGCCACGGCGCGGAGCGCCGGGTCGTCGGCCGCGAGGCCGGCCGCGGCAAGATCGGCGATGGAGCGGAGGGTGACACCCATGGCGCGCTCGGTAGAGGATAGCGGCAACAAGGGAAAGGGAGACCGATGGCCGGCCGCTATGTGGCGCTGCTGCGCGCCATCAGCAATGTCAGCATGGCACCGTTCCGCGCGGCGCTGGAGGAGCTCGGCTACACCGGCGTCACCAGCTTCGGCATGTCCGGCAATCTGGCCTTCACCGCGAATGGCGGAACGGTGGCCGAGATGGAGCGCCGGATCGGCGCGGCGCTGAACACCGTCGCGATCGTGCGGACGGTTGCCGAGCTGAAGCGGGCAGCAGCGGACAATCCGTTCCGCGACACGGGTGGTTCGGCTGTTTTCTTCCTCGCCAGGGCGCCCTCGGCCGCGACGCGCAAGGCATTCCTCGCCCTCGACCTCAACCAGGAACCTCTCCTTCGCGCCCGGACGCTCTACTTCCGACACCCGCTGACGCTGCAAGGGAAGCGCGCGCCCCTCGACATCGAGAAGCGCCTCGGCGTCACCGGCACCGCCCGCTCGTCGAACGTCGTCGAGCGGCTCGCCGCACTCGGGGACGGTTGAAGCCACATTGACGGCGCGCTCAGTAGGCGCGCGATCGGATATGACCGGCCCAACATGCGCGGTTCACCTACCCCTTGTGGGTAGGTCGAAATCGGCAAGCGGAGCGCCGCCGATTTCGGGAGGGGGTCACTGACTCAGCACCTTCCTCGACGCCTGCGGATGGGAACGTTAGCCACGGGCCCGATCCGATCACGCTGCTCAGGCGAACGGGTCCACCACCGGCGTCCATTGCACGTCCTCGACGCGCTCGGCGCCGGCGGCGAGCATCGCCAGCCGGTCGAAGCCGAGCGCGACGCCCGAGGCCGGCGGCATGGCGGAAAGCGCGGCGAGGAAGTCTTCGTCGACCGGCGCGCGCCGGCCGTAGAGCCGCTCCTTCTCGGCCATCTCCGCGGCGAAGCGGCGGCGCTGCTCGGCCGCATCGGTCAGCTCGCCGAAACCGTTGGCGAGCTCCACGCCGCAGGCGAAAAGCTCGAACCGCTCGGCGACCCGCGGGTCGGCCGGCGCGCGCCGCGCCAGCGCGGCGGCCGGCGCGGGGTATTCCGTCAGCAGGGTCGCACGCCCGCGGCCGAGGGCGGGCTCCACCCGCTCACCGAGGACGCGGCCGAAGATGTCCATCCAGCTATCGTCCGGCGCGACACGGATGCCGGCCGCCTGGGCGGCATCGGCCAGGGCGGCGCGATTCGGCGCGCCGTCGGCCGGGATCGTCGCAAGGAGATCGATGCCGGCGTGGTGCGCAAGGGCCTCGGCGACGGTGATCCGCTCCGGCGGCAGGGCCGGATCGATCGACGCCTCGCGCCACCGGAACGCGGTCGCCTCCGCCGTCTTCGCCGCAAGGGCAATGAGCGCCGCGCAATCCGCCATCACCGCCTCGTAGGGCGCGCCGGCCCGGTACCATTCCAGCATCGTGAAGGATGGCGCGTGCAGCGCCGAGCGCTCGCGGTTCCGGAACACCTGCGCGAGCGCGAAGATGCGCGTCTCGCCGGCGGCGAGGAGCTTCTTCATCGCGAATTCGGGCGAGGTGTGGAGATGAAGCGGGGCGGACCGCCCGTCCGCCGCCTCGATCCGGGTCTCGAAGCCGTGGAGGTGCAGCTCGTTGCCGGGCGAGGTCTGGAGCGCCGCCGGCTCGACCTCGACGAAACCCTCGGCCGCGAACCATGCCCGCACCGCGGCGGCGATGCGATTGCGGAGGAGCAAACGAGCACGCCGGTCGCGGTGGCGCCCGCGGTCCCACCACGGGGAGGGCGAAACGGTCACGACAGCCGCCGCTGGCGTTTTTCGCGCCGATCAGTATGGTCCCGGCGCCATTCGCGCAGGAAAGGGTCGTTCTTCGTGGCACGAATCATCGCCAGCTCCGTCCGCAAGGGCAACATCCTCGAAATGGACGGGCAACTCGCCGTCGTTCTCTCGGCCGAGAGCTTCTTCCCCGGCAAGGGCACGCCCACGACCCAGATCGACATGCGGCGCCTGTCGGACGGCGTGAAGGTAAGCGTGCGCTACCGCACCACCGAGCAGGTCGAGCGTGCCTTCGTCGAGGACATCGACTTCACCTATCTCTACCAGGACGGCGACGGCAGCTACGTCTTCATGAATCCGACGACCTACGACCAGATCAACGTGCCGGCCGACGTCCTCGGCGACCAGGCGGTCTATCTGCAGGAGGGGATGGTGGTCCGCCTCTCGATCCACGAGGGCGTTCCGGTCGCCGCCGAGCTGCCGCAGCGCGTCGTGCTGGAGGTGACCGAGACCGAGCCGACGATGAAGGGCCAGACCGCCTCGTCCTCCTACAAGCCGGCGATCCTCTCCAACGGCGTGCGCACCATGGTGCCGCCGCATATCGTCGCCGGAACCCGGATCGTGGTGATGACCGCCGACGGCACCTACGCCGAGCGCGCCAAGGAGTAGCGCGTTTCCGCGCATTGACACTCCGGCCCCCCGACGATACCTCACCCGGCACTCCGGCTTCGGCCGCATCCGACGCCGCATGGCGGCCGTTGGGGGATAGTTTAACGGTAGAACAGCGGACTCTGACTCCGCTAGTCTAGGTTCGAATCCTAGTCCCCCAGCCAAATAAAATCAGTTACTTAGGTAGGACATGGCCGCTCAGTTGGGCGGCCATGTCGCGTTTATGTCGCATGGACGGCTGCGAAGAGCGTTCGTTCGGCCTTGGCAAGAGCCTTCGCATCGTTCGTGCTCGGGAAGAGGTGGCCGTACACGTCCATCGTCATAGTGATGGACGCATGACCCATGCGCGTCTGCACGACCTTTGGCGGCAGCTCAAGACCGCCATCGGCCCGCCGGTTGATGCACCACGAGGCGTAAAAGTGCCGAAGGGCATGGAGTCCGGTATATTTCGGCGCGAGGATCGGGTTGCCGGCTTCGTCCCGCTCGTCCGTCTCGACCGTTACGCCTGCGGCGAGCATGGCCGGAAGCAGCCCGCGGCTGACGATGTTGCTGTGGTACTCGATCGCTCCGGCCCCCGTCGGAAACACGAGATCGAGTTCCCCTTTCGGGCACTGCAGTTTCCATTCTCGCAAGATGTTCGAGACGAGCGGCGGAAGCGGGATGGTCCGCTGGCCGTCCTCGCTCTTCGGCATGCCGATAGGGTTGTGACCCGCCTCGCGGTGCCGCGCCGAATGATAGCGGTCCGCCCGCTGACGGATGTGGATTTTGCCTTCCTTGAGATCGACGTCCTGCCATCGCAGTCCTCGAATCTCCGACGCCCGCATGCCCGTAAAGATCGCGGTGACGATGAGGGGGCGGTAGCGGCCTTTCGCGTGTCTGAGGATCGCCCCGATTTCGGCCGGGGAGGGAATATCGACGCCGACCTCGAGGCGCTTTTTCTGGCGGCGCGTGCCTTGTGACGCCCGGCCGCGGCCGCGCCGCTTGGCGAGCTCGGCGACGGGATTGCGCGCGGCGACCCCACGCTCCTGGGCGTCGGCGAAGAGGCTGCCGAGGCTGACCGTGACCCGCTTCACCATGTCCGCCGAGGCGCCCTTTTCGCGGAGGCGATCCTGAAAGGCCCTCACGCCCGGGACGTTCAGTTTGGAGAGCTTTTCGCGGCCGATCAGGGGCGCGATGTGGAGATCCAGGTGCTGCCGACGTTGATCCAGGGTGCTGAGCTCAAGGGGAGGGTCGCTGTTCTCTCCGGTTTTGATCCACTCCCTTCCGGCCTCCTCCACCGTGACCGTGGCGCGATCGGCTACGTGAGTGCCGTCCCGAACCTCCACGCTCGTGCTCGCCGCGAACGCGTCAGCGTCCTTCTTGCGGGCAAAGGTGCGCAACCGCCGGACGCCGCCGCCGTCGCGGTAGTCGACGACCCAGGCTGTTTTGGTTTCACCCGATCCGGCCTTCCATTCGCGCTTGCGGACTGACATCTGCGACACCCCCGGTTGGAACCACCTTGTTCCACCTCGTACCATGTCGCACCATGTTGCACAAATCCGCTAGTCGCAACATCGGCCGCGGCGGACACCGAGACGGCGCCGGACTCGACGGCGGCGACCAGCTCTCGCGCGCCCTCTTCCTGAACCGTCTTTGCGGTGCGAACGCTGCGATCGGACACATTGAGAAGCTCTGCCGCGCGCTCCTGCGTAGCCGCTTCAAGCGGCAAATTTGCCGCTTGATCGGAGCGCCGATCACCGCCGTGCGGAAGCTTGGCTAGCCTCGCCGCCACCATGGCGCGCTGGCTCTCGCTGAGGTGCCGGCGGGCGAGGTTCTTGGCGACAACGAAACCAAGCGGGTCGTCCCCGACGTACTGCGCGACGGGGTACGCAACACCAGCTTCCCGTGCCGCCATGTAGCGGTTGCGGCCGTCGCAGAAACGCAAGGGTTCGGTGAACGAAAAGCGACGTGCGGCACGTTGCGTGACGAGTCACGCAGCGTGCGCGATCAGTAACTTATTGCGGTTACAGCGGTTTCGGCCCGCGGGCGCCCGGCAAAGGTTGAGTTATCCACCAGAAAAGCCAGAAACGCCAGCTAACTAATTCAAGCAGATAGGAAAGCTCCGCCGGCTTCTGACGGAGCAGAGTGCGTTGCGGGCTGACTCGGATCAGCCCAACACTGTCCCACGGTGCCCCCCCCCCCAACAACGGATGGTCACAGTGGAAACCAAATCCGATCAGGACGAGCCGGTTCTGAGAAACGCAAAACAGATTGCGGAGTTCGTCTTCGGAGAAGACAGTAAACAGAACCGACGGCGGATTTACTATGCAGCCGACAAAGGTTATCTGGCCGTTCGGCGAGTCGGAAAGCTGATCCAGACCACCCGCGCAGCAGCGCGGGCATACATGGAGCCGCCCACGGATGGCTCCTTCGCAGCGGGGGAATAGCGAGGCCTGGGCAGGAGGAGGCGCCTGGCCCCAGGCTTCGCTGATCAACAACGGCTCGGGCGAGCTGTTCGACTATCCCACGAGTGGGCCCGGCGAGCTCGCCGGGCAACGCACCTCGGTCGGCGAGCTCAGCGATCCGCTCGACGACATTCTGCCACTGGCAGGGGGCTGAGCGCATGGCGGCCGCCAAGCCGATCTTCGCCCCGGTGCCGCTACGCTGTCTTGTCGACGGCCGACTCGATGACCGCCACAAACTTGTCCTGATGGTCGTCGCGGCTCATGACCGGCTGGGGCGCAACGGTCTTGGTTGCACGGCCTCGGTCTCGCGGATCGCTGAGCTCGCGGGAGTTGACTACACAGTGTGCTCGGCTGCCCTGAACCACCTGATGCGGTGCGGCTACCTCGAGGGCGCTCGCCAGCAGGATGATGGCCGCGCCCGTATTTGGCGGGTCGTTTACACCGACGACGATGCCAAGGTGCTGCCGAATCCCCGTCGCGGTCGTTTGCCTCCACGCAAACCATCGCCCGCAGATAGTTTGCCTGGAGACCATTCGGACCGCCGAGATAGTTTGCCTGAGGCGGCCACAAAACCCAGCGCGCTCAACGGTTCTCCCGATCCAATATATTCCCTGAAGGGGAAGAGAGACCCTGAAGGGGAAGAGAACCCTCCAAGAGCGTCGCGTGGCCGCGACGGTGAGCGTTCGAGCCATTTGCCGACGCGGTTGCATCAGATCGAGAAGAGGCTCTTGGAGACCGGCTACAAGCCGCCGAGGAATCATCCGACGCTCGATCAGCTCAACGAGTGGAGCGAGGAGCTGTCCCGGATCTCTGACGACCACGGCGCCGCGGGCGGTGATCCGATCGGCGGCCATGCTCATCGCCTCTTCGAACGTGTCGAACAGCTGATTGCCGAGAAAGAGGCGGAATAGGTGTTCTGAGCGCGAGCGAGACGGCGGCGAGGATATTCGCGCCGAACGACTAGCGGAGGTTTACACCGATAGTCCGACATGGCACAAAGCGAGGGAATGAATGCTCTTTCCTCGGCCGATCGGTTGCTATGTCGCGTCGCTTGTCGCACCGACCGTGACCCCCACCCCCTTCGTTGCGTAACGGCGTTGCGGGCGGGCCGGCCCGAAAATTCGCGTCAGAAGTGGCGTTCGTGTCCGGTCAGAGCGGTTCCACACCGCTCAAATCTTCGAGTTCCCCCGCGTTTTTCACCCCGTTGCGAAAGGTCCGGTGCCGGTGAGTGTTCCACGTGAAACCGCCCCGCTGGTCCGACGGCAGGCGCCGATCCTGAAGCCCGGCCGGCCGAGGAAGCGCGTCGCGCCGAAGTCGCGCGGGCCGAGCGCGAAGGTGCGGGCGGCGCTGGAGAAGATGGTCCACGAGGGTCTGCCGCGGCCTGAGGCCGCGGCATTGGCGGGCCTGACTGACAACGGGCTCTATCGCGCGCTCCGAAACCCTGCGGTTTTGCGCTGGTACAACGACGAACTCGCCGCTGTCCGCAACGCGGAGAAGCCGCGGAACCTGCGGGTGGCGACGGATATCCGCGACGACGCGACGCTGGAGGGCGCCGCCGGCGCGACGGCGAAGCTCAAGGCGATCGCGGCGATCGAAGGCCGCGACGACCGGCCCGGCGTCACGATCCACAACAACGTCGGCGTGGCGGTCGAGACGCAAACCCCTGGCTACCGGGTTGTCCTGAACCCCCACTACGTCGACGCCGAGATGATCCGCTCCATGAGCCCCGAACAACGGCGCGCGCTCAATCTCGACCCGGGCGCCATCGACGAGGCAGCCGAAGACGAGGAGCACGCGACGCCATGAGCAACGAAGGACAGCGCATCCTGGCCGAGTGCTACGACATGCTCACCGCCATGTCGGACAAGATGGCCATCGGACACCGGGTCGACCGCGGCGAGGTCCAGGTCGACCAGCTGCCGACAATCGACCGCTACGTCTCGCGGGCCGCGACGCTCGACTACGTCGTGCACGGCAAGGTCTCGCCGGCGGTGGCCAGCATCACCGGCCTCAAGGTGCGGCGATGACGATCGCGAACGGCGGAGGCTCCGGGACAGGGCGAAACGCCGTCGCTAGCGACGAGCGTGCAACTCCCCGTGGTACGGAGCCTCCGGGGCCAATATGCGCGCCCGTCATGCCGCTCCGCAAGCCGGCGCCGGAGCGTCCGCCGCTGCACGAGCTCATAGCCGCGATCCAGCGCGGATTCCGCCGGCCTGAGCGGCCGTCGGCGGTGGTCCTGCAGTTCCGTCGCGAGGGCTGAGATGGGGATCTCGCCAGGAGGGATCGCCGCGATCGGCATCGGCATGCAAGCCATGTCGATCCTTGGCCGTTCGTTTGGCGAGCGAGCGGCCGCGCTGGACCAGAAGCGCAAGGCGGAGTTTGCCGCCCGCGTGGGGATGGTCGCGGCCGACCAGATCGACACAGCCTACCGGCAGGAACTCGCCGCCACGGTGTCGAACATCCGGGCGATCCAGGCATCGGCCGGGGTCAATGTCGGCAGCCCGTCGGCGCAGGCCTTCCTCCGCGGCGAGGAGGCGGCGAGCGACGGCGACCGGGCGACGGCCGTGGCGTCGGCGCGCCTGCAGGCCGGGCAGCACGGTCTCGACGCCATCGCCTACCGGCGCGCCGCCCGGTGGTCGCTGATCGGCGGTGCGATCGGTGCGGGCTCCACCTTGATTGGAATCGCGGGGCTATTCTGATGGTGAAGTTGCCGACCATTCTTCGCCGCGGCGAGACATTGCGGGCGCCGCAGTCGGGCGTCTCGCCGGGCACGATCGCCGCGCCCTACGCGTCGATCTCCAACGCGCTCGGTGCGCTCGGGGAGAAGCTTGAGCAGCGCGGTATCGCGGAGCTGCAGACCCAAGGCCAGAACGCGGTGACGCGGGATGCCGAGGGCAACCTACAGGTCCGGCTGATGCCGAATACGTCGGCCGCGGCGAACGCCTACAACCGGGCGGCGTCGCAGGCCTTCCTCGCGCGGCTCGACGGCGACATGCGCACCCGGTCGCTGGAGTTCGCCCAGCAGGCCAATGGCGATGTCGCGGTGTATGACGCGGCGTGGGTGGCCTATGCTGAGCGCACCCTGCAGCTCGTGCCGGACGAAATCCGTGGCGGCGTGGAGCAGATGCTCGACGCGATCGGCGGGGCGCAGCATCGCGGCATCTCCGCGGCACGGTTCGACAGCGACACGCGCGAGTTCCGCGACACGCTCGAAACCCGGCGCGAACGTCTCCTCGTCGAGATGCAATCGCTCGCCGCCACCGGCGGTGCGGCGACCGCCGAGATGGCGCGCCTCCGGGCCGACTTCGGCGCCCTCGGGCAGGAGCTCGTCGGCAACCCCGCATTCGCCGTCTCGGCAGAGGCGGTGAGCTGGCTCGACGCACAGGCCGACGCGCAGGTCGCGGTCGCTGGCGTCACCTATGAGGTCTTTCAGCGCTTCCCGATGAACCCCGCCGCCGGCATCGCTTGGGCGGAGGAACAGCTGGCCGGGATCGAGGGGCTGTCGCTCGCCGAGCAGAGCCGGGTCATGGGGCAGGTCCGCACCGGCTACACCGCCGAGGGCGCCGCGTGGCAGGTCGCGGTGCGCGATCTCACCGGCCGGGTCGATGACGTTATCGAGCGGATCGAGAAAGACCTGCCATACAACGCCGCGGCGGTGTCGCGGCTCATGGACGAGGCTCACGGCCTCAATGCCGGCGTCCAGGCCGCGCGCCTGCAATTCGCGATCGACCTGGCCGGCTTCGACGCCGAGATTCGCGCTGCGCCGCTGCCGGCGCTGGTTGACACTTGGAACGACGCCGAAGCGATAGCGACCGGCGTTCCCACGCCGGAGGTCGTGTCGTTCCTGACCGAGCGCCGGATCGGTGGCGGCGTCAACATCGAGGGGCTGAACCCCGACGCGGCCGGCGTCTTCGCGCAGGCCATCGCCGCAGCCGAACAGGCGACCGGGCAGCGAGCGGTTATCACCAGCGCGCATCGCACCGCGGAGGTGCAGGCCCAGCTCTACGCCAACTTCACCCAAGCGCCCGTCACCTACAACGGCCGCACCTACACCCCGAATGTCGGGCCGGGCGTGCAAGGCACAGCCGCGCCTCCCGGCCAGAGCCGGCACCAGGGCGGGAACGCTGTCGACCTCGCCGCGGGGCCGGTGCTGGACTGGCTTCATGCCCACGCCGCCGAGCTCGGCATCGAATTCCTGCCCGACAGCGCCGGCGATCCGGGCCACATGCAGCTCGCCGGCGGCCGCGGCGGCGCGAGCGAGGTGCGTACGGAGATCCTGGAGTCGATCCAGTCGGGGGTCGCGGCCTCGCTCCCCGTGGTGCTCGACGATGTCGAAGCGATCCTCAACACGACCGGCGGCGGCGTCTCGGTTTCGGATGCGACGTACATCGCCCAGGCCGCGGCGATCGCGGGCGATCCCACCCTTGTGCAACGCACCGTCGGGGTTCTCTTCCAGGCCGCCGGCGTGGCGAGCGCGATGGCGCCGACATCGGGCGGCCTCACCGTCGACGACGTGATCAGGATCACCGCGCCGCTTCTCGCCGAGGGCGCGGTGATGGGGCCGGCCGCGGCGCAGGCCGCGCTCGACCGGGGGTTCCAGCAACGGCAGGGAGCGCTCGCCGACCTTCACGAGGATGATCCTCTACTCGAAGGGCAGGCGCGCCACCTCTACACCGTCGAGCCGATCGACTGGACGACGCCGGAGACCGCGCGCCAGGGGCTGCTGCAGCGCCAGGCGCAGGTCGCCGCGCTGGAGACGACACAGGGCTATGGCCCGCAGGGCGCGCTCCTCGCCAGCGAGGCCGCGGCGCTCGCTTCGCGTTTCGGCCGCGCCGCGCCCGACGAGCAGATCGCGATCCTCGGCCAGCTCGCCGGCGCCGGGCTGCGGCAGGAAACGCTGGTGGCGACGCTGGCGCAGATCGCCGACGAGGCGCCGATGCTGGCCGTCGCGGGCGCGGTGTACGCCGACAACCCGGAGGCCGCCGAGGGCATCCTGCGCGGCCAGGCGCTCGAAGCGGCGGACAGTAGCCGGGCGCCGAAGCCGTCGGACTGGCAGGGCGCGATCGACACGGCGTTGCCGGCCTCCGTCTTCGCCTGGGGGCTGGAGCGGCAGCGGCAGGCGATCGTCGCGGCAGTTCGTTACAGGTTCATCGACCTTGCCGCGCGCGCCGGCCTGGGCGCAGGGGTCGTCACCACCGACCTTGTGCAGCGCGCGGTGGCCGACATCACCGGCGGCACCGTCAGCTTTCATGGGCACGACGTGATCGCGCCGGAATACGGGGAGAACCAGGCCGCGTTCGACCGGCGGATCGCGGCATTGCCGGCGGAGGCGATGGCCGGCGCGGTCACCGCAAGCGGCGCGCCGCTGACGATCGACGACCTCCGGTCCTCCACGATCTTCGGCGAGGACGACGTGCGGCTGCGCAGCTACGACGAGGGCCGGTATCTGATCGAGTTCGGACCGACGTCCGATCCGCTCTACGCGCTGGCGGCCGACGGCTCAGGAGCCTTCATCCTCGACCTTTCCTCGCGGGCGCGCGACGAGCTGCTGCGGCGGTACTACACCACGCCACCGATCCCGAACCCGGCCGGCCCGGACGCCGCAGCCTTCGCAGCCGAGGGCTTCGTGCTCCGGGAGACGATCCGCGAAAACCTCCCGCCGCTCGACCAGCTGACGCGGGGCGATTTCGACATCATCGCCGCTGCGCTCAGCGAGGGCCTGCCGCAGCGCGTTCCGGACGACATGCTGCTGCGCTTCCTCGCCGACCACTACGGCGCCGAGCCGGCCGACATCGCCCGGCAGATCGGCGCCGCCGGCGGCGTCCTCGGCCGCTTCATCGAGGGGGCGCACTGATGGCCGCCCTCGCTCTCCCGACCGCGGACCAGGCCTACGCCGCACGCTTCGCCGCGGCCCGTCCGGTCGACGCGCCCGATCCGGGCTTGGGCGGGGCGATCGGGGCTGCTTTCCGCGCGGTGGAAGCGCGGATCAGCGGGTTCCGCGCCGAGGAGCTGCGGCGCGATGTTGTGCAGGAATACCTCGACCGTCTCTACGCGGCGACCGGCGAGCGGCTGGAGAACCCGGCCGTCGGCGCCCCCATGTCGATCCGCACCGATTGGCGCTCGATCTTCACCCCGGCGCGCGACCTCATAGCGGAGCTGTGGGCCACCACGCGCGAGCGGTACGACGCCTGGGCGGTCCCGGCGGGCTATGACCCGTTCCCGACCGACGAGGCGATCGAGGAAGAGGTTCGCGCCCGCCGCCAGGCCCAGCTCGAGGAAGCGCAGGCGACCCTCGGCGCGGCGCGCACCACCGACGCCGCGATCGGGCGCATCCTCGGCGGCCTCGCCGCTCCGGTGATGCTCGACCCGATCGTCGGCGGCAGTCTGGGCCTTGGCGCGCCCTTCGCCGCGGGCATCCTCCGGACGGCCCTGATCGAGGCCGGAATCGGCTTCGGCGCCGAAATCGTGTCGGGCGTGGCGCATCTCGGCGGCGTTCGCGCGATCGATCCCGGCTACGGGCTCGACGACATCATGGGGCAGGCGGCCTTCGCTGCGGGCGGTGGCGCCGTCTTCGGCGGCGGCATTCGCGCCCTCGCGGCGCTGTGGAGCGCGGTGCGCGGCCGCGCCTGGCCGTCCTCGGTGCGCGACGCCGGTATCGTCGTCGAGCACCAGGCGGTTCACGCGCCGCCAGGCGCGACGGTCGCCGAGCAATCGGCCTACGCCGCACGCGCCGCCATCATCGAAGCCGACATGCTCGCCGGCATCCGGCCGCGCCAGCTCGACTTGCCGTTTCCGCAGTCGGCAGGACGGGCCGCCGAACCGCCGGCGCCTTCCCCGGCCGCGGCCATGCCCGCCGATCGTCGCCCGGCGGTGACGGGCGAAGGCGCCGCTCCGGGCCGACCATCTGAAACTCCCTCAATTGAGGGAGTTTCCCATCCGCAACGTCTTCAATCCGCAAATTTGCGGACTGATCAAATGCTGACCCGCGCCTATGGCGAGCCGCTGGCGCTCGTCAGGGCGCTCCGCGAGCCCGGGAGCCCGGCGCGCGCCATCGCCGCCGGCATGGCGGACGCCGCCGAACCGTGGGCGCGCATGCGCGAGGCGGCAGCGGCGGGAGACATCCCGGCGGGCATGGACATCACCGGCAGCCTGATCGAGGCGCTGCAGCTCGTCACGCGGGCCGGCGGCCGACCGGAACGGCTCGCCGCCGCGATCGACCAGGGCACGATGTTCGGCGGTCCTTCTCCGGCGGCGCGGCAGATCCTGCGCGGTCTCATCGGCGACGGCTCGCCGGCGCAGCTCTCGCCGCGCCGGGTGTCCGCCTTCCTCACCGACTATGCCGACGAGGCGCTGCGGAACACGGCGGCGCCGCGGCTGATCGGCGACCCCCTGCGGGCCGACGAGGTGATGGCGACGGCGCTCGCCAAGGCCGGCCGGGCGGACCTCTACGCCGATGCGGTGGAGCTCACGCGGCCCGCGGCGATCGAGAAGGCGATCGACAATCCCGAGGTCGCCCGCGCGACGCTGCACGAGGTCGACCAGCTGCTGACCGCGGACCCCGACATGACGATCGCGATCACGGTGCGCGACGCCGCGGGCGATACGATGGTGGTGACCCGGCCGCTGCGCGAAGTGCTGGACGAGCTCGAGGCCGACGCACTCGCCGCCCGCGAGATCGAGGCCTGCGTGGTCGGAGACGAAGCATGAGCGTGATCGCGAACTGCCTCGCCCGCCTCGTCCGGCTCGGTCGCATCGATCGGGCGACGGCCGACGCCGCGCAGGCGATCCATGACGGCCTTGCCGGCCGCCTCGCCGCCGAGATGCCGTCCGTCCACGCCGAGGCCTACGCGGCTTTGAATACGGCGAAGCTGATGGTCGCCAGGGCGGCGGAGCGAAAGCTGAGCGTCGCCCGCCAGGCGATCCGCGCCGGGGAAGCGGCAACGCGGGTGACGACGCACGGCCACAGCAGCGCGGCCGGCCTCATGGCCGAGATGACGACGGACATCCGCGGCATGGCGAGGGGCGGCAACGTCGAATCCCTGAGCGAAGTCCTCACCGCGGAGATGATGCAGAAGTTCAAGGCCGGCGCCGAGCGCATGGGAAGCCGGTTCGCCGGCCTGGTGCAGGACCGCGCCTTCGCCGAGCGCTTCATCGACGAGGTGTTCGAGGTCGACAGCGGCGACGACGCGATCCGCGCCGCGGCACGGGGGTTCAAGGACGCCAACGAGTGGGGCGTCGCCCGCGCCAAGGCCGGCGGCAAGGTGTTCACCGCCCTCGATGACTGGCGGCTGCCACAGCCATGGTCGGCCGGGCAGATGCGCAGCCGGGGCGCGGATCGGTGGGTCTCCGACGCGATGCGGCAGCTCGACACCGGCGGCATCGCGGCGATCCTCGATCGGAACGGCGTCCCGCTCACCCGCGCCGACGCACCGGCCCGGCTGCGCGAGATGCACGAACACGTCACCCTCCGCCGCGGCGGTGCTGCCGGCGCCTTCTCCCCGGAGATGCGCGCGATCCGCTTCGCTCCCGGCAAGGCCGGCGCCGCGGCCTGGCGCGAGCTGCAGGGGCGCTACGGCGCCGGCCGGGACATCTACGGCATCGTCACCGGCCACATCGCCGCCATGGCGCGCGAGATCGCGTTCATCGACCAGTGGGGCCCCGACTACAACGCGACGTTCCGCACGCTGGTCGACACCGTGCGCCGCGACGAGGTGGCGGGGAAGGCCCGCCGCTCGGCGGCGCGCGTGTTCGGCTTCGAGAGCGCCGCCGCCGCCGAGCGGACGTTCAAGGTGCTGACCGGCGAAGCCAACGTGGTCCAGTCGGAAGCCTGGGCCGGCATCCTCGGCGGCATCCGCGCCGCGCAGGCCGCGGCGGACCTCGGCGGCGCGGTCTGGCCGTCGGTGTTCGGCGACAGCGTCACGGCCAAGCTCGCCGCCAACTGGAACGGCGTCGCCGGCGCCCGCGTCATCGCCCGCGCCGTCGCGATCATGATCAAGGACAACCCGACGATGCGGGCCGACGCCGCGCGGCTCGGGCTCACCGCCTACGCGGTGACCGACGCGCTGGCCGGCAGCGCCCGCTATCTCGACGACACGTTTGGCCCGGCGCTCTCCGCCGCCCTTCGCGGCGAGAGCGGCGTCGGCCTCGCCCGCCGGTTCAACGAGGTTGCCGCCGGCGCCGCGCAGTTCGTGATCCGCGTGCAGGGCCTGCAGGCCTGGACCGAGGCGATGAAGCGGGCCTTCTCGATGGAGATGCTGGCGCTCGTCGCGAAGCAGCGCGGCCGCGCCATGAGCCGGGTCGATGTCGAGTTCCGCCGCTTCCTCGAAAGCCACGGCTTCACCGCGGCGGAGTGGGACGCGCTGCGCGCCACGCCGGCGCTCGACATCGACGGCGCGCAGTTTTTCGACATCGAAGGCGTCGCCGACCGCCGCCTCGGCGAACGCCTTCTCGGCGCCATCGTCGACGAGCGCCGCTACGCCATCCTCGAGCCCTCGGCGCGGGTCCGCCAGTGGACGACGCAGGCGCTGCCGCGCGGGTCGCTGATGCGCGAGGTGCTGTCCTCGGTGCTGGCGTACAAGTCGTTCCCGATTTCGATGATGTTGATGCACGGCTCGCGCCTCTTCACGCAGGAAGGCGTCGTGAACCGGCTCACCTATCTCGCCAAGCTGGCGGCCCTCGGCACGCTCGCCGGCGCCGCCGTCGTCCAGGCGCGGTCCATCTTCCAGCTCCGCGATCCGCGGCCGATGAACAATGCCGAGTTCTGGGGCGCCGCGCTGATCCAGGGCGGCGGGCTCGGGATCTTCGGCGACCTCCTCTATGAGGGCTACACCCGCGGCGGCGGCGGCCTCGTCGCCACCCTGGCCGGGCCGATCGGATCGCGGATCGAGCAGGTCGGCCAGGTCGTGTTCCCGACGCTGCGGTCGGCCTTCGAGGGCGAGGAAGTCAGCCCCGGCGCCGCCCTCTACCGGCTCTTCAAGTCGAACACGCCGGGATCGAATCTCTGGTTCGTGCGCGGGATCATCGACCGGTATGTCTTCGACCAGGTGCAGCGCCTCGTCGACGGCGATTACGAAGCGTCGCGCCGCCGGCTCGTCCAGCGGATGCAGCGCGAATACGGCAACGGCTTCTTCTGGGCGCCGGGCACGCTCGCCCCGCAGCGGGCGCCCGATTTCGGGAACGCGCTGCGATGACGGCCCCGCGCATCCTCGGCCTCGCCAACAATTACGAGGACTTCGCCCGAATCCTCGCGGCGCGCAGGCGGGCGCTCGGCAAGCCGCAGCTGGAGATAGACCACATCGCCGGGCTGCAGGACGGCTACACCGGCAAGCTGGAGATCGGCGGCCGCCGCGGCGGGCGCAATGCCGGGCGCGTGTCGCTGTTCCTGTGGCTGCAGGCGCTCGGCGTGACCATCGCAGTCGTTGAGCTCGCCTCCAATTCCAACCTCTCACCAGGAGACATCGCCGTGGGCAAGGAAGACCTTACCGCCGAACGCAAGCGTATCGAAGATCGGCTCGACGAGAAGCGCCTGGAGCGCGGCCGGCTCGTCGTCGCCGGCAAATCGACCAAGGCGGCAGATGCCGAAATCACCCGCCTCGAAGGCCTCATCGAAGGCCTCGACGATGCCGAGCGCGCTGTCGCGGTCGACGAGGCCGAGCGCCTTGCCAGCCGGCGCGAGGACCACATCAGGGAGCTGCACGACGTCGCGATCGACACGGCCGAGGTGCTGGGCGCCTGCTATGAGGCCGTGGAGAAGGCCGCGCGGGAATGCGCGGTTACCGTCGCGGAGGCGCTGAAGCTCGTGCGGGACCGCAGCGAGGCCCTCGCCTCGCTGCACCGGCTCGTCGTCGACGGCCCGGGCGCCTATCCGAACATCCCCAACGTCGTGCAGCGCGCCGCCGACGAGTTCGGCGCGATCATTAAAGGCGCGCTCTACGCCGAGGTGCAGCCGCTGCAGCACCTCGGGTCGCTCGCGCTGATGCATGGCGGCGCCAGCTCGACGGCGGAGGAAAGCCGCAAGCAGCTCGCCGCCTGGCTGGAGACGATCCAGCGCGCGAACCACCAGCGCCTCATGGCCCTCACGGCCTGAGGCGTTCGCCCCATCACCACCGCAAAACCCGGAGCACCGCCGATGCCCATCGCGTTCACGATCCGAGACACCCTGACCGGAGAAATTCACAAGCGCCACGGCGCCGACGCCGACGAGATGGTCAAGAACGGCATGGGCCGTTACGAGTTCGTCGACCGCGCCGGCGAGCATGCGGCCGCCACCAAGACCCGGCCGAAGCCGACGAACGGTTAAGCCCGGCGTCGCCGGCGCCTATATTCGGCTTGGAGGTATCCCCCATGATCCTTGTCGATTGGGAATATCGGCCCGCGGTGATGGTCGGCGTGCGCGCATTCGCAATCCTTGGGCCCGGCGAAGGTTGGACCGAAGTCGAGCCAGCCGAGGTTGCCGACAGCGGCAATGTCGTGTCGCCAGAGGAATTCGCGTCCCGGTTCGGTGCGCTGCCGCCCCTGCCGAGCACCGTCGCGGAGGCTTAGCCCCGCGCGCGAAGGGAACACCGTCGAGGCTGCAACGAAAAGGGCGGTCCCGAGGGAGCCGCCCGTTGCGTTGCCTTGCCTTGCCATGAACCACCCTCCGTGAGGGTGGTTGGATCTGAGGCTCGTCTTGGCCGCGATGGCGCTCTTGACGCTCACCCCGTAGGGCCCTGGTCCTTGGCGCGCTGTGGGGCGCTGGTGCGAGAAACCGCTCGCTCAAATCCGAGGGCAATAATACGCCCCGGCTGATAGCCGTCAACAGGGCGCGCAGAGCATAAGCCGCGCAGGCTTCTGACAGACTGTACTCAACTCTTTGGCGCGGAACGTGAAAATAAACCTCGTTCCTACGGCGTTGCAGCAGTCTGTTTGCGAATTGTTCAACGACCGGGTCGCCCGCCCCAAAGGGCGGTTCTTGATCGGCGAAGCAAATCGGTTCAGCTTGTCCGTGGGCTTGAACACCCGGACCGAAGATTGGGCACACGCTCCCGCTTGGCGGCGGGGCCGTGCCGACGCAGATGGCCTTGGCGGGCCAGCTGCAATGACGGCGCCTTGGCGGGCGCGTCGACCTGGCCACTATGGCCGGGAGCGGCGTGCCATGTCCAGAGCTTCGGCTTAAAAGCGCGCCGGCCAGTCTCTTCGGCTGGTGTTCAACTCCCGGCTGCCGCGGCTGTCCCGCGGTGCAGGGCCTTGAACAGCCCATACCGAAGAGCACGAACCATGGTTGCCCAACCGCATTCGATTGGAGACTCGCTGACGGCCGAAAGCCGCTGGCCGCTGTATGACACCCGCCACGACCCTTCCGCCGCTCCACGGCCTATTTCTGAGTCACGGCGACCCACTGCCGCCGACCTGGCAGAGCTCGCCGCCGAGGTCGCGGCCGGCGACGAGCACCTGACCTATCCGCTCGGCCGCCGGCTGCGCGAGCTCGTCGAGGCGACGATAGAGGATCTGATCGGCTTCCTCGACAGCATCGCGCCCGACCCGGACCTGGAACCGAGCCTCGGCAGCTACCCGTATTGGGGCGCCACCGAGCCCGACCTTGAGGGCGACGGCGCCGACGACGAGCCGGGGGGCGACGACGAGCCGTCGCTTGGTTCTCTCGACCGTATGCCCAACCAGGAGCGCTGGTCGGACGGGAACGGCGGCTCGTGGCTGCTCGACGCCGAGGCCGAGCATGACGGCCGCGAGGATGACGAACTGGAAGACGACGGGTTCGACGAGTCGCGCGAAGTGGCGGCATAATGTCGACCGTGACCATCATGGGACGCGACCCGATGACCGATCGTAGCGAACTGATCCGCGCCGGAGTGAAGAAGGGCGTCGACCTCATCATGCAGGGGCAATTCGAGGGAGAGAACCCTTGGGAGGTTGTTGCGGCCTTTGCCTATGACGCTGCGGCCGATGTCACCATGGGCGAGCTCCAAGAGGCGATCGACGACCTGGCAAAGACTACCGAGATGATCGGCACTTTGCTCAAGCCTGCCGACGAACCGCCGGCGTCCACCGGCTGACCCGGCGCCCGCGGGGAGGGGGTTGAAAGGCCCCCTCCCATGTCGCATTCATGTCGCATGGACGTGCCGCGTCACATTCGGACTCGTTGGAATCCAGCCGGTTTGTCTGCAACATGAAAGGACCGAGCTTGGCAAGGTTTCGACCTCTCCTCGCTGCTGTAACAGACTGCTATTAAAGAGTAATTTGCCAACGCGGATGCACACGGGATAGCGGGACTCTGACTCCGCTAGTCTAGGTTCGAATCCTAGTCCCCCAGCCATCGATGCACTGAACGGCGGCTTGCATACCGCGCTCGGCCGACAGTCTGCGCTCGGTACTTTGAGGCCCATGACGAAGAAGCGCGTCATCATCCATATCGGATTCCACAAGACTGGATCATCCGCTCTTCAGACGTTCTTCTCGGAGAATGTCGACGCTCTTCTTGCGGCAGGCATTGACTACCCGTACCCGGAGCCAGAATCGGTTGTGTCGGTCGGTTCTTGCAGTGGCAACGTCGTGCAGGTTCTCTATCGCGACGGGTTTATGAGCGGCTTCCAGCGGACGCGGGAACAGGGCTGGCAGAGGATAAGCCCGGCGTTTGCGCGACGGCTCGTCGAGGTGGTTAAGGCGTCGGAGAAGGACGTGGTCCTTCTGTCGGCCGAGATGTTGGCGAATGCGCCGCAGGAGAGCTTGGCGGAGCTTGTTGCCGGTTTCTCGGACGATGATCTGACGTTCGTCTGCTTCGTTCGTGACCCGTTTGACTTCGCTTATTCGTGCTGGCGGCAGCAGGCCAAGGATGGTGTTCGGAAGAAGCTGTTGGCGGACTATATCCGGTGGGCTTTCGAGGATCGGCGAATTCTTTCCATGTTCAAGGCCTTCCCCCGTTTCAAGGCCCTTGGCGTCCCGCTTGTCGTCGTCCGCTATGAAAGCCATCGCGCCAATGTCGCGAAGGCGTTCTTCGAGGCTACCGGGCTGGCGGACACCTTCGGCCAGGCGCCGATCGCGATCCCAAGAGAAGCCAACAGATCTCTCACCGGCTCGGAAGCCTTGATGGCGACGACGCTCGCCGCACATATGCGCCCGGATTTCGTCGCCACCTTCATTCGATCGGCGCTCGCGCGAACCCATCGTGAGGAGGCTCCCTTCTACGACCGCGAAATGCACCAGATCCTGCTGGATCGCTTCGAGTCGGTCATCGCCCAGATCAACGAGTATCTTCCTGAAGCCGACCGGCTCGTGACCAAGACGCGACCTGGGCCGAACATCCCGCTTTCGATCGGTCGCGCCGAGGTGGAACTCCATCTCGATCTCCTGAAGAAGCACCCGCCTCCTTCGCGGGCATTGCGGCTCAAGTCAGCGTTGCATCCCCTCGTTGAGCGGTTGCGTCGCGCGGTCGGACAGAGCTCTCGCCTGCCACCGGACTTCGATGGCGCGGCGTACCTGTTTCACAATCCTGACGTGGCAGAGGCCATGGTCGATCCGGGTCGGCACTACTTGGACACGGGCCACGCCGAGGATCGCCGCTACCGTTTCCACTGAGGGATCCACCCGTCTCAGGCGAACACCTCCGCCTCCGCAAGCGGCGGCGCTGCGCGGTCCTTGTCCGACAGCTGGTACCCCTCCGGCACGGCCGGCCACGCGATGCCCAGCGCCGGATCGTCGAAGCGGATGCTGCGTTCGAGCGGCTGGGCGTAGGTGTCCGTGGTCTTGTAGAGGACGAGCACGTCGTCGGTCAGCGTCATGAAGGCGTGGGCGAAGCCCTTCGGGATCAGGAGCTGGTTGCCGCGCTCGGCGGATAGCTCGGCACCCACCCACTGGCCGAAGCGCGGCGAGCTTTTGCGGATGTCCACCGCCACGTCGAAGATCGCGCCGCGCAGCACTGTGACCAGCTTGTCCTGCGCCCGCGGCGGCAGCTGGTAGTGCAGGCCGCGAACGACGCCGGCCCGGGCGGACCAGGAGACATTGTCCTGCACGAAGGCGAGGTCGATGCCTTCGGCCTGGAGGCGATCGCGATTGTAGGTCTCCGTGAAGAAGCCGCGCTCGTCGCGAAACCGGCGCGGGACGATCTCGACCACCTCTTCGAGGGCAAGGCGCGTGACGTCCACGATGGCTCCCGGTTCGAGTCTGTTGCCGCTCGGGCTATTCGGCGGGTTGCTGGGCGAGCTGGGCGAGATAGCGCCCGTATTCCGTCACCTGGAGCGGGGCCGCGAGCGCCAGCAGAGCGTCGGTGTCGATCCAGCCCATGCGCCACGCCACTTCCTCGATCGAGCCGATCTTCAGCCCCTGGCGGAGCTCGATCGTGCGAACGAAATCGCTCGCCTGGATCAGATTGTCGTGCGTGCCGGTGTCGAGCCAGGCGACGCCGCGGCCGCAGCGCTCGACCCGAAGCGCGCCGCGCTCCAGGAAGATGCGGTTCACGTCGGTGATCTCGAGTTCGCCGCGCGCGGACCGCTCGATCGACCGGGCGATGTCGAGCACCTCGTTGCCGTAGAAATAGATGCCGGTGACCACCCAGTTCGACTTCGGCACCACCGGCTTCTCGACCAGCGACAGCGGCGCTCCCTTCGCGTCGAGCTCCACGACCCCGAACGCGTCGGGGTTGGCGACACGGTAGGCGAAGACGGTGGCGCCGGACGTTGTTTGCGCCGCGCGCCGCATCATTTCGGGGAAGCCGTGGCCGTAAAAGAGATTGTCGCCGAGATGAAGCGCCACCGGATCGGCGCCGACGAAGGCCCTGCCGATGAGGAACGCCTCGGCCAGCCCGCCGGGGCTCGCCTGTTCCGCATAGTCGACCGCGATACCCCATTTTGCGCCGTCGCCGAGGAGGCTGCGGAACGTCGCGATGTCGCGCGGCGTGGTGATGATGAGGATCTCGCGGATGCCGGCCAGCATGAGGTTGGCGATCGCGTAATAAATCATCGGCTTGTCGAAGACCGGCAGCAGGTGCTTGTTGACGGCGACCGTCACCGGATAGAGGCGCGTCCCCGATCCGCCGGCGAGGATGAGGCCCTTCATGACGCGGCGTCGAGCTCCGGCAGCAGTCCGAGGCGCTCGCCCTGGTAGACGCCGTCGCGCAGCGGCCGCCACCACCATTCATTGTCGAGGTACCACGCGACGGTTCTGGCGATGCCGCTTTCGAAGGTCTCCGCCGCGCGCCAGCCGAGCTCGGTTTCGAGCCGCGTCGGGTCGATGGCGTAGCGCCGGTCGTGGCCGGGACGGTCGGCGACGAAGCTGATCAGCCGCTCATGCGGCCCGTGCGACGGCCGCAGCTCGTCGAGAATGGCGCAGATGGTGCGGACGACCTCGATGTTGCTGCGCTCGTTCCGCCCGCCGATATTGTAGCTCCGCCCGACCTCGCCGCGCTCCAGCACCAGCGCCAGCGCGCGGGCATGGTCGTCGACGAAGAGCCAGTCCCGCACATGCCGGCCGTTGCCGTAGACCGGAAGCGGCTCGCCATGAAGGGCGTTGAGGATCATCAGCGGGATGAGCTTCTCCGGGAAGTGGTAGGGCCCGTAATTGTTCGAGCAATTGGTGACGATGACCGGCAGCCCGTAGGTGCGGTGCCAGGCGCTGGCGAGGTGGTCGGCGGCGGCTTTCGTTGCGGCATAGGGCGAGCTCGGATCGTAGCGCGTCTCCTCGCGGAAGTGCCCGTCGGGTCCGAGCGCGCCATAGACTTCGTCGGTCGACACGCACACGACGCGGAACGCATCGGCCGCCGCCGGCGGCAGCCGGCTCCAATACACGCGGGCAGTCTCCAGTACGTTGAAGGTGCCGATGATGTTGGTGTCGACGAAGCCGCGCGCGCCGGTGATCGAGCGGTCGACATGGCTTTCCGCGGCGAGATGGATGATCGCGTCGGGGCAGAAATCGTCCACAGCCCGCGACAGCGCCGCCGCGTCGCGCACGTCGATCTTGGCAAACCGGTAGAGCCGGTCATCGGCGACCGGGCGGAGCGAGGTCAGCGTGCCGGCATAGGTGAGGCAGTCGAGATTGAGGACCGCGTGGCCGTCGCCGACCAGATGGCGAACAACTGCCGAGCCGATGAAACCGGCTCCCCCCGTCACCAGTACGCGCATCAGCAGCTGGCCCTCAGACGCTTGCCGCTGGCCGGGGTCGAAGGGCGCATTACCCCAGCCGCGACCGCCCAGCCGATGAGGAAGGATGGCTGCTAAGCGTTGACACGTCAACGACCCCCACGGTCCGGAACCTGACGGCGCCGGCTGGGTTTCCCTGCGGTTCAGCGGGGACCGGACCCATGGAAGGCTTCAGCGACGCGGCGATCACGGGTGAACCCTCGGCGGTGCCGCCGGCCGGCGCGGGCCTTCACTATGTTTCGACCGACATCCCCGGCCTGCTTCGCCGCCGCACCGGACGCGGCTTCCGCTACCTCGACCCCGACGGCCGGCGGGTGGAGGACAGCGCGACGCTCGATCGCGTCCGGGCGCTCGGCATTCCGCCGGCCTGGTCGGACGTGTGGATCTGTCTCGATGAAAGCGGTCACGTCCAGGCCGTCGGGCGCGACGCCAAGGGGCGGAAGCAGTACATTTATCACGACGCGTTCCGTCGCCTCCGCGACCTGACCAAATACGACCATCTCGTCGCCTTCGCCCGCGGCCTGCCGAAACTGCGCCAGCGCGTCGCGGCCGACCTTCGCCGGCCCGGCGTGCCGCGCGAGAAGGCGCTGGCGGCGGTGGTCGGCCTCCTGGAGCGCACGCTGATCCGCGTCGGCAATTCGGAATACGCCCGCGCCACCGGAAGTTACGGGCTGACCACGCTGCGCGACCCCCATGTCAGGATCGACGGCGACGAGCTCCGCTTCCTGTTCAGGGGCAAGAGCGGCAAGGCGTGGAGCCTTCGCCTCCGCGACCGCCGGCTGGCGCGCATCGTGCGGCAGTGCCAGGAGCTGCCGGGCCAGCATCTCTTCCAGTACCGCGCCGAGGACGGCAGCTTCCGCGCCGTGACCTCGACGGACGTCAACGCCTATCTCCGCGAAGCGACCGGCCGCGACGTCACCGCCAAGGATTTCCGCACCTGGCACGGCACGGTCATGGTGGCCGAGGCGCTGGCGCGCATGCCGCCGCCTGCGACCGTCCGCGAGGGGAAGAGCGTGCTGCGGAACGCGGTGGCCGAGGCAGCCGACCGCCTCGGCAATACGGTCACCATCTGCCGCCAGTCCTACGTCCACCCAGCGGTGATCGAGGCCTATCTCGGCGGCGGTCTCACCCTGCCGCGCGCGAAGCCGGTTGCGGGGCTCAGCGAAGTCGAATCCGCCGTGCTCGCCTTCCTCGCGCGCCGGCGTCGCCGGATGGAGGAAAGGGCGCTCAACGCTGAACGGTAAGCCCGTCGTCGCAGCAAAGGCCGAAATCGACCCGCACGCGCACCGCCTCCTCGACGAGGTTGCGGACCCGCGCGAAGAGGTCCGACGATGTCGTCCTCCCGTCCTCGCCGGTGAGCACCCTGAGGTAGCTGCGCGACACCCGGCAGGAATAGTCGCGCCTGCCGTCGGTCATGGCGAAATGGACGTTGCCGCGCGCGTCGGCGACGGGGGACTGGCTGCTTCGGCTCAGCTCGATCATGACTGCCCTCCTGGGCCCCCCGGCCGATCTCCCTTCTCGCGCTCCACGGTGTCGGCGAAGCGACGCGACCGTGGCGGCGCCATGAAGAATTGCGGATCGATTTGCGGCAGGGCCAATCGCGCAACGCATCCGGCCGCGAACGGTTCCCCGCGGCTGCGGTTTGTCCTTCCGCCGCGCTTTGATAGAGTTGCCCCAACGACATATCCGAAGAGCGCGCGCCCCTGGGGGTCGTCCGGGTGAGCCGCGCGCCGGGAGTTCCGAGATTGGCCACGGGCGACGGCCTGCCGGACGCAGGCGCGCAGCCGATGGCGGCAGGTTCCGCGCCGCCGCTGCCAGCCCCGCCTGGCGGACCGGTATCGTCCGCCGATGACGAGCGGCCGCTCCGCCGGCGTGGCCGCCGCCGCAGGCGACGCCGCGGACCGATGCCGTCGCAGTTGGCCGCGCCGCCGGCGCTTGCCGCCGCAGCGCCGGTAGAGCGCCCGCCCGGCGGCTACTACGCCGCCCTCGACCTCGGCACCAACAATTGCCGCCTCCTCATCGCGGCGCCGCGCGGCCGCGGCTTCCGCGTGGTCGATTCCTTCTCGCGCATCGTCCGCCTCGGCGAGGGCATCGGCGCCAGCACAAGGCTCGCCGAGCCCGCCATGAACCGCGCCATCGCCGCGCTTCGCGTCTGCCGCAGCAAGCTGGAGCAGTACGCCGTCGCCGGCCAGCGCCTCATCGCCACCGAGGCCTGCCGCATGGCCGACAATGGCGGCGAGTTCGTCTCCCGGGTGAAGGAGGAAACCGGGCTGGAGCTGGAGATCGTCTCGCGCGAGGTCGAGGCGCGGCTCGCCGTGGTCGGCTGCGCCTCGCTGATCGATCCGGCGGCCTCCGGGGCGCTGCTATTCGACATCGGCGGCGGCTCGAGCGAGCTGGTGTGGATCGACCTCAGCCGTGCCGGCGGCGGGCCGCGCCAGCGGCCGTCGCAGGCAATCCGCACCTGGGTCTCGCTCCCGGTCGGCGTGGTGAGCCTCTCCGAGCGCCATGGCGGCGTCGATGTCGGTCCCGCGGCGTTCGAGGGGATGGTGGGCGAGGTGGCGGGCATGCTCGATGCGTTCCCCGAGGCGACCGCGCTCGACGCAGCGATCGCCTCCGGCACCATGCACATGCTCGGCACCTCCGGCACCGTAACCACGCTGGCCGGCGTCCATCTCGACCTGCCGCGCTACGACCGCCGGCGCGTCGACGGGCTCTGGATGACCGGCGACGAGATCGCCGCGTCGGTCGCCCGGCTCGTCGCCACCGACTATGCCGGCCGGGTCGCCCATCCCTGCATCGGCCGCGAGCGCGCCGACCTCGTCCTCGCCGGCTGTGCGATCCTCGAAGCGGTCCGCCGCCGCTGGGGCACGAGGCGCCTGCGCGTGGCCGATCGCGGCCTCCGCGAGGGAATGCTCGTCGAGCTGATGGCGGCCGACGGCGTGTGGCGGCGGCGCGATCGCGGCGCGCGAGACCCGGTCGATGGCTGAGTCGGGCAGGGGCGGCGGCCGCTCGCTGAAGGTCCGGGTCAAGACCGCGCGCCGGCGGACCGCATCCTCGACGCGCTGGCTCGAACGCCAGCTCAACGACCCCTATGTCGCGCGCGCCCAGCAGGAGGGATACCGCGCGCGCTCGGCCTACAAGCTGATCGAGATCGACGATCGCTTCCCGATCCTCGCCCGCGGCAAGCGCGTCGTCGATCTCGGCGCCGCGCCGGGCGGCTGGTGCCAGGTCGCGGCGGCGCGGGTCGGATCGACCGCCACCGCGCCTCTCGTCGTCGGCATCGACCTCCTGCCGGTCGAACCGATCGCCGGAGTCGTCCTCCTCGAGAAGGACTTCCTCGCCGACGATGCGCCGGCGGCGATCCTTGCCGCGCTGGGCGCCGCCCCGGACGTCGTGCTTTCCGACATGGCGGCCGCGACCACCGGTCACCGCCGCACCGACCAGCTGCGCACCGCCCAGCTCGCAGAAGCCGCCGCGGCGTTCGCGATGGAATCCCTGCGGCCCGGCGGCCATTTCCTGACCAAGGTGTTCCAGGGCGGCACCGAGGGCGCGCTTCTCGCCGAGCTCAAGCGCAATTTTGCGTCCGTCGTGCATGTAAAGCCGAAGGCGAGCCGCCAGGAATCGGTCGAGCTCTACCTCCTCGCCCGCGGTTTCCGCGGCCGGCCGCAAGCGGACTGACCGGCGGTGAGTGTTTCCGCGGGGGTGCGGTGGCGGCAGATTATCTATATAGTCCATCTACAAAATAGAGAATTGGTTTGCTCGTGCAGGAAGGCGGCAGGCGGCACGCTCAGGGGGTCATGCCCCCCCACGGAGTCCACCCGATGAAATCCCGTCTTCCTCTTGCGCTTCTGGCTTCGGCCGTAATCGTCGCCCTTCCTGCCGCCGCGCAGGACGCGGTGATCGTGTTTCCCTTCGAGGCGATCGCGTCGCGCAACGCCTCGTTCGACCGCTCCGCCTACACCTATCCCGACAATCACGACCTCGCTGGCCAGGTGAACGCCAATGCCGGCGACGTTGGCCTCGATGGCGTCGTCATCGACGGCGAGACGATCTGGCAGAGCGGCCTCCAGTTCGTCAGCGCCGCGACGATCGTCGTCGACGACGCGACCGATACCGAGCGCGGCGGCCACAACGTCGCCACCGGCTACGGCATCGGCGCCGACCTCGACGGCTGGGTCGACGAAGGCGTGGGGAGCACCACGCCGGACGCCGATGCGCTCGTCGCGGCGCAGGGCAATTTCAACCTCACCAGCATCACCGCGGTGCGCGAGAATGTCGGCACCGTCGTCTACGAGCTGTCGTTCGAGACCCCGACCGATACGCTCCTCCTCTTCGAGCGCGGCAACAGTGGTGACATCCTCGTCGCGGCGCTCGACGAGGCGGGCAACGAGGTCGCGTCGATCCTCGTGCTCGACGGCGCCAATGACGGCGACGGCGCGGTGAGCGCCTACACGCCCACCGGCATCGTCGTGACCACCTTTGTGCAGGACGGCTTCCTCAACCAGGGGCAGCAGCTGAGCTCGGTCGGCCTCCGCTTTCCGGTGGCCGCAACGACCTTCCGCTTCACCGCGCTGCAGGAGGCCGAAGGCGACGGGGCGGTTCGCTACAACGGACCGGACCTCAAGGTGTTGGCACTCGCGTCGGGCGATTAGCCCCGCCCGCGCGGGAGCGGCGGCGCTGACCGCGCGCCGCCGCAAACAGGAAACCCCGCCTCGATCGAGGCGGGGTTTCTTGTGGAACGGAGGACTGCAACAGCCCGAAGTTTCGATGAAGAAGCTAGTCGCTGCCGCCGGTGTAGCGGAGGCCGATCTGCCCGCTGACTCTGTGCAAAGGCGGGCCGCCGAAGAAACCGACGCTGTATTCGGCGTTGCCGATGAGCGAGAGCGGCCCGGTCCCGATCTGCCTTTCGAGGTCGATGCCGAGCTCGACATTGGCGAAATTGCCGGGCGACCAGTTCGCCCCGACATAGGGTGTCACGACCCCAAGCGGCACGCGAAGAATGACGCCGGTGTTGAGGAACGTCCCCATGCCGCTGAAGACGACGTCGATGCTCGGGACGACCTCGAGGCGGCTGCCGGCCTTGATGGTCGCCTCGGCGAGGACGGTGACGGACGGACCGCCACCGTCGAAATCGACGCCGAAGAACCCGTGAATCTCGACCCTATCGGTCACGTCGAAGGTGATTTCGGTGCCGTTGCCCCACCCGCTGAACACGCCGCCGAAGAAGGTGAAATAGGTGCTGTTCGTGACGGTCAGCCGGTCGGTCTCGTACCGGATGTCCGGGCCGAACGAGGAGCTGACCGGCGCGCCGAACGGGACCGACACGCCGACATGGCCGTGGATCCCGATCTCGAAAAGGCCGAGCGACTTGTAGAGCCGCCCGTTGACGTCGACGAATGCCAGGAGCGGCGTCGACAGCAGGACGCTGCTGCGTTCCGATAGAGTGATACCGAAGCCGGAGGCGAACTTAACATCCACCTCGCCATAGCTGTAGAGCGAGAAGGCCGGCGGCGGGCTTCCGAGGATGACGCTGCCCTCTATGCCCGCTTCGAGCACGACCGACACCTTCGGTTCGGTGCTGGTCGCCGTCGCCGTCTCGGCGCCGGGCAGCGGCGCGTCCGCAGCCCGGGCGACGGACGCCGCGGCCACCATCAGCGCAATGCCTGCCGCGCCCGCAACAAATCTGGCTGACATGAGCGGCCCCCCGACCCCCCGGCCGCGCTGGTTGCGCGGCCACAGCTCCATGATTTCACCATACTGCACGCCCGGCATGCGCCGCCAATCCCTTCCGCCAGCATTGGCGGTTGGAAACGGTGCATGTTGCAGATGAGACACACTCGCGCGGGCCCCTACGCCGCCTTCAGGCAGCGTCGCGCATCGTCATCGCGCGATCCGGACCGCGTGTCCGCGGTCCGGATCGATCGGGTGCAGCGTGCAGCGCCTAGAACTCGCCGCTGAGATCGGGCGGATCGTCGCCCGCGAGGTAGCGCAGGCCGATCCGCGCATCGAAGCTGTGGAAGGTCGGGAATCCGGGGGTGAAGCTCGCGCCGTAATTGGCGCCGCCGATCAGCGAAAGCGGGGTCGCCCCGATCGGCTTCTCGAGGTCGAAGCCGAGATTGACGTTGATGAAGTCGTTGGTCGGCGACCAGAACACCGAGGTATAGGGTGTGAGCACCCCGAGCGGGAAGCGCGCCTCGACGCCGGCGCCGAAGAAGCGTCCGCCCGTGGTGTCAAAGCCGAACTCGGCGTTCGGAATCACCTCGAAGTGCGGCGCGACCGTGATCGTCACGGCGTTTGCGACATCGATATACACCGGGAAGCCGGGGCCTCCTTCGACCTCGACATAGGTGAACACCTCGATCCGGTCGTTCGGATTGAACGTGACCGTGGTCTCGTTCTCCCAGCGATCGAACGTGCCGAAGAAGAATCCGAACGACGTCGCATTGACGATCGTCAGCCGGTCGGTCTCGTAGCGGACGTCCGGGCCGAACTCGTAGCCGGCGATGCCGGTGAGGAATGAGCCGCCGAACCCGACCTCGAAGGCGCCGAAGGACTTGTACACCCGCCCGCCGAGGATGACGAAGCTCACCGGCGGCGATTGTAGTTCGGTCACCACTTCGCTGAAGAGCGTCACCCCGAAGCCGGAGGCGAACCTCACGTCGATGCCGGCGCGATTGTCGATCGCGAAGAAGGGCGGGCTGAAATTGTTCACGCCGACGAAGAGCCCCGATTCCACGGCCACCGACACTTTCGTGCCTGAACCGGCGACGGTCGCCTCGGCGCCCAACGGCGGCACGTCGGCGGCGTTGGCGGCTCCGGCCGCGACGATCAATGCAGCGCCCGCGACGCCGGCGAGAAACCTGGATGTCATCATTGCCCCCTGACCCCGGAACCGAGTCGGCCGTTCGACCGCACCGGCTTTTCGCAACTCTGCACGCGCCGCGTGCGTCGCCAAGGTCTCCGAGCGCCCGATCAGGATGAAACTGTGAGTGTTGCGCTGAAGCCACGTCGAGTGGCGGCTAGCGCTCCAGCCCTTGCTGAACCGCGACATCGGCGGCGTCCCTCGGCGCGACGTCGCGCGCGCGATGGCCGGAGATCTCGTGCCCGGCATGCGGCGGCAGGCGGGCGAAGAAGAAGAAGGACGAGGCGCAGAGCACTGCGACGACGAGGTAGGGCAGGAGGAAATCGCCGGTCGAAATCTCGTCCCCGCCGACCGACAGCTCCAGCGCGATCGCGCCGATCGAGATGCCGACGCTGAGCGAGAGCTGCTGAAACACCGACGACATCGCGGTCGCCTTGCTCATGCGCGACGGTTCGACCTCGTCATAGGCGATCGCGTTGACGGCCGTGAACTGGAGGGAGCGGAAGAAGCCGGCGGCAAGGAGGATGGCGACCATCACCGCGATCGGGGTCACCGGGGTGAACGTCGCCGGGATCGCGGTGAAGGTCGCGGTGATGCCAATATTGGTGAGGAGCACGGTCCGGAAGCCGAAGCGCTTCAGGATCGGCCCGGCGGCGAACTTCATCGCGATCGCGCCGGCGGCCGAGACGAAGGTGATCAGCCCGGATTCGAACGGCGTCATGCCGAAGGCGACCTGCAGCATCAGCGGCAGCAGGAAGGGCGTCGCCCCGGCGGCGAGGCGGAAAACCGAGCCGCCAAGGACGGCGGCGCGGAACGTCGCGAAGCGGAAGAGGCCAAGGTCGAGGATCGCCCGGGCGTTGCGGCGGTAGTACCAGTAATACGCGGCAAGGAGCGCGGCGCCGACGGCAAGGAGCCCCGCCACCGCCGCCGGGGAGAGAACGCCGAGCCCGAGCGATGTCGACCCGGTGACGAAAGTCGCCAGCCCCAGCCCGACGAGGAGGAAGCCGCGAATGTCGAACCGCTCGCGCGTCTCGCTCCGGATGTCGGGGAAGAAGATCGTCGCCAGCACCAGCCCGAGCACGCCGATCGGGACGTTGATCCAGAACACCCAGCGCCAGTCGGCATAGGTGGTGAGGAAGCCGCCGACCGGCGGCCCCATCACCGGCCCGATCAAGGCGGGGATCGTCAGCCACGCCATCGCGCCGACCAGCTCGCTCTTCTTGACCGAGCGGAGGATCACCAGGCGCCCGACCGGCACCATCATCGAGCCGCCGATGCCCTGCGCGACGCGGCCGACGACGATCTCGCCGACGCTGTCCGACAGGCCGCAATAGACCGACGACAGCGTGAAGATGATGATCGCGAGGCGGAAGATCGTCCGCACCCCGAACCGGTCGGCGAGCCAGCCCGAGGCCGGCAGGAACACGGCGAGGGCAAGGAGATAGCTGGTGAGCGCCAGCTTGAGCCGGATCGGGCTCTCCCCGAAATCCGCCGCGATCGTCGGCAGCGCCGTGGAGAGAACCGTCGAATCGAGGTTCTCCATGAAAAGGGCGCAGGCGACGATGAGCGGAAGGAGGATTCTGTCTGGCATGGCGCAGGATGAACTGGCTTATGCCCACGCCGTTCCCCTGTCCATTGTCGCTACTTCCCTCGCCCCGGTGGGGAGAGGGCTCCGGCGCTTGGTGAGCGGAGCGAACCTAGAGCCGGAGGGTGAGGGGGCTGGGGCGTCGGTTGGTTTCACCCGCGCCCGGCGTACGCCCCGAGCAAGCTTCTCGCCTTACCCCTCACCCGCCGCTTCGCGGCGACCTCTCCCCGTCGGGGAGAGGTGAGGAACGCCCGTCCCGCCCGCTTTGCGGAATCAAGCGGCCATGGTAATGACCCGCGCCAATCCCCGTCGGACACAGAGCTGACGCCCGAGGCCGCTATCCTCGGAAGCCTGTCGGCATACCCGGAGTTGGCCATGGCCCGCATCGTTCAACCTTCCACCGGCGCCGAGGGGCTCACCTTCGACGACGTGCTGCTCCTCCCCGGCGCCTCCCGCGTGATGCCGACCGAGGTCGATGTCCGCACGCGGCTGACCCGCAACATCGAGCTCAACCTCCCGGTGATGTCCGCGGCGATGGACACCGTCACCGAATCCCGCCTCGCCATCGCGATGGCCCAGGCCGGGGGCATCGGCGTCATCCATCGCAATCTGACGCCGACCGCGCAGGCCGAGGCGGTGCGCCAGGTGAAGAAGTTCGAATCCGGCATGGTGGTGAACCCGGTCACCATCGCGCCGGGCGCCACGCTCGCCGACGCGCTGAAGCTGATGCGCGAGCACCGCATCTCCGGCATCCCGGTGGTCGAGGGCAGCAATGGCGAGCCGGGCCGGCTCGTCGGCATCCTCACCAATCGCGACGTCCGCTTCGCCACCGACCCGATGCAGCCGGTCAGCGAGCTGATGACCCGGGACGCGCTGATCACGGTGAAGGAGAACGTGGCGCAGGACGAGGCGAAGCGCCTCCTCCACCAGCACCGCATCGAGAAGCTCGTCGTCGTCGACGAGGCCTATCGCTGCGTCGGCCTCATCACGGTGAAGGACATCGAGAAGAGCCAGCTTCACCCCAACGCCGTGAAGGACGACCAGGGGCGCCTGCGCGTCGCCGCCGCGACCGGCACCGGCGCCGACGGCTTCGCCCGCTCCGAGCGGCTGATCGACGCCGGCGTCGACCTCATCGTGGTCGACACCGCCCACGGCCATTCCGCCCGCGTCCTCGAGCAGGTCGAGCGGGTGAAGCGCCTTTCCAACCAGGTCGAGGTCATCGCCGGCAATGTCGCCACGCCCGACGGCGCGCAGGCGCTGATCGACGCCGGCGCCGACGGCGTCAAGGTCGGCATCGGCCCCGGCTCGATCTGCACCACCCGCATCGTCGCCGGCGTCGGCGTGCCGCAGCTCACCGCGATCATGGACACGGCGTCGGTCGCCGACAAAGCCGGCATCCCGGTGATCGCCGATGGCGGGATCAAATATTCGGGCGATCTCGCCAAGGCGCTCGCCGCCGGCGCGTCCTGCGCGATGATCGGCTCGCTGCTGGCCGGCACCGACGAGAGCCCGGGCGAGGTCTATCTCCACCAGGGCCGCTCGTTCAAAGCCTATCGCGGCATGGGCTCGGTCGGCGCGATGGCGCGCGGCTCGGCCGACCGCTACTTCCAGGCCGAGGTCCGCGACCAGCTGAAGCTGGTGCCGGAGGGCGTCGAGGGCGAGGTGCCCTACAAGGGCCCGGTCGGCGCCGTCCTCCACCAGCTCGTCGGCGGCGTCCGCGCCGCCATGGGCTATGTCGGCGCCGCGACGCTGGAGGAATTCCGCGATCGGGCCCGCTTCATGCGCGTCTCCCCCGCCAGCCTCCGCGAAAGCCACGTCCACGACGTGACCATCACCCGCGAAAGCCCCAACTACCAGGGCCGGCCTTAGCGGGGTCGCGTCAGGCGGGTCGCGTTATCTTCGCATTGATGCCAGACCCTCCTACTATCGGCGGGAGTCAGGCCCGCAGACGTGCCACAGACTCTGAGAGGTCGATTGGCCCCGCCGGCCATAGCACCAACCCTGCTCATGGAGCAGCCTGGCATAGAGGCTACTCGCGAGGCAGGCGGGAGGAGCGAGTGGAACGGCCGAACCTGCATTGCACCAAACGTCCAGCTCCTGTTGGACTCGGAGCAGGGCTTCAAGGTCGGGCGGCGAACGTAGCGAGAAGGTCCACGCCTCGGAGGTGTAGTCGCGCTCGCTTCTTTCGATATTGAGATCCCAGAGCTCAATTGCCCGAAGGATGTAGATATCGGCCTCGCCCTCGACTGCGGGTGGATTGAAAGCAAAGAGCACGAGACGCAGGTCGACGTCATAGATCTGAAATCGATCCACGATTGCGAGGTATCGAGTCTCGAACCGCTCGTACCCGGCCAACGGGTCAGACCACGTGCCGAAGAGCGCCGGCCCGACACCGAAATCGCCCTCAGCACGGCGGTCGAGGCCAGCCAGGAACACAAGTACGCAGGCGTCGAAGCACGACGCGCCCTCAGGGATGCGTGTCGAGATCGCATTGCCGAAGACGAGGTCCGCGATGACCCTCGCCTCGTCGAGATCACCGCCGGGACTGTCGATCACCAGGGTATCTATGATGATCATTTCTCGCTTAGCTTCGAGGAAGTCGGAGGCCGCGTCTTCTTCGATCGGACCATCGAGATGCAGCGTACGGTTCCAGGGCTGGTCCTCGAAGTAGAACGGCCCGAATCGCACGATCTCCTGTGCTGCGGCGCCGGTGGCACCAAGCCCGAGCCCGAATGCGATGGCAGTGAGCGCTAACTTCATCCATCCTCCCCAGCGGTCGAGATCGCCGTCGCAATCGACTCAGGCGAATCTAGCCTGCATGGCCTGAGAACCGGAAGTCGCGTACAACGCGGGCGCTGGGAGCGGACTATGGCCGATTGGCTGGGCGACATATGGTGGGCGGTCGAGAACGACCCGCTTGTTGCCGAGTCCCTCGGCGGCTGCCCTATTTGGCATCAGGTTCAGAAGCTGCCCGAGGATCGTCTCGGCGGCCCATCCCTGATGGCGCACTTCGCCGCGCATTTCCTCTTTGCCCGCGGCAAGCACCTGATCGAGCCGGCCGACGAGGCGCTGGTCGAGGGCGAACTCCGCTATGTCTACAACGACCTCAACAACCCGACTGTCCTTGCTGCCCGCCGCAACGACCCTCAAATGCGCACGGAAATGGAGTCCGGTGTTCTCTTCGGGCCGGAAGATCGGGGCTGCACCGGCGGCGAGATCCGCGAGGAGCTTTGGGTCGAGAGCATCCGCGCCTACATGCTCAACCCGAACTACATAAAGACGGTCGCCAACGAGCTTGCCCGCGTCATTCGCAAGGTGTGGAACCGCAACCCGGCCACCAACCGCACCGTGAAGTTCAACTAGGCTCGCCCGCGGCCCTCGTACCACAGCGTGATTTTGTGACTCCTGCCGCCCGTATTGCTGCCGCCGCCGAGATCCTCCTCGATATCGATACGCGCCACCGGCCGGTCGCCGATGCCCTCAAGGACTGGGGCCTGTCGCATCGCTTTGCCGGGTCGAAGGACCGCGCCGCGATCGGCAACGTCGTCTATGACGCGCTCCGCCGCCGGCGCTCGTTCGGGTGGATCATGGGCGGCGACGCGCCGCGTGCGTTGGCGTTGGCTGCGGTCGCGCTCGGTTGGAGGCTCGGCGTCGATCGCGTTGCCGCGATGGTGGCCGACGACCCGCACGGCCCCGGTGCGCTGACGGTGGAGGAGCGCGGCCGCCTCGCCGTGGCAGATATTGCCGCAGCGCCCGACGCCGTTCGCGCCGACGTGCCCGATTGGCTCGCGCCCTCGCTGGAACGCGGCCTGGGCGGGGGCTGGGTGGCGGAGTGCGAAGCCGCGGCATTGCGGCCGCCGCTCGATCTCCGCACCAATCGCCTCAAGGCCGATCGCGCCAGGGCCATGAAGGCCGTCGCGGACGCGGTGCCAGCGCCCTTCGCTCCTGATGGCTTCCGGGTCGCGCCGACCGAAGGCGACGGCCGCCACCCCAACGTCACCGCCGAGCCCGCCTTCCGCAAGGGCTGGTTCGAGGTGCAGGACGAGGGCAGCCAACTCGCGGCGGCGATGGTCGGCGCCCATGCCGGCATGCAGGTGCTCGACCTCTGCGCCGGCGGCGGGGGCAAGACCCTCGCGCTTGCCGCGGCGATGGGGAACAAGGGGCAGATCCACGCCACCGACGCCGACCGCCAGCGCCTCGCGCCGATCTTCGACCGCCTCCGCCGCGCCGGCACCCGCAACGTCCAGATGCACCCCGCGCGGGCGGCCCTCGACGGTCTCGCCGGGATGATGGACCGCGTCCTCATCGACGCGCCGTGCTCTGGCTCCGGCACCTGGCGCCGCCGCCCCGACACGAAATGGCGGCTGACGGAGCGCGCGCTGGCGGATCGCGTCGCCGAGCAGGCCGCGCTGCTGGAGGAGGGCGCGCGCTTCGTGAAGCCCGGCGGCCTCCTCGTCTACGTCACCTGCTCGATGCTGCCGCAGGAGAACCAGGACCAGGCTGCCGCCTTCCTCGCCGCGACCCCGTCCTTCGCGCCGCTCACCGCCGACGAGATGATCGTGTCCGCGGGGCTAGGCGATGGCGCCGCGGCATTCGCGGCAGCCGTCGGCCGGCCGGAGGTCGGCGTCCAGCTGACGCCGCTCCGCACCGGCACCGACGGCTTCTACGTCGCCGCCCTCCGCCGCTTTTAGGCTAGGCCGTCCCGCTTTTGCGGGGAGGTCGAACCGGCGCAGCCGGTTCGGGAGGGGTGCTGAGCTTCAGCAACGGGCAAGCTTCACGGGCAGCACCCCTCCCCGAAACCGCTTCGCGGTTTCGACCCTCCCGCAAGGGGAGGGTTGAAGAAGGGAGGGGCCGCGACAGCTAGGGCGTCAGGATGATGCGGCCGGCGCCGCCGGCCTCCGCGAGCTTGTGCGCCTTGGCCGCGTCCGCGAGGGGCATCGTCGTGACCGGGATCGTCACCGCGCCGGCAAGGGCGGCCTCGGCGATGGCCCGCACATCCGCCGCTCCGCCCGTGACCTGGACGTTGATCACCTCTGCATCGTCGGTCGCGTTCGCCGGGGCGCCGACGGCAGCCGCGAACCGGCCGCCCTTGCGCACATGGCTGTAGGTCGCCGCCGCGACCTCGCCGCCGACATTGTCGGCCACGCCGTCGAACGGCCCGGCCGCGGCAAGCTCCGCCGCGTCGTCGAGCGCCACGACCTGAACGCCGAGCACGGCCGCGTCGTCCTTCTGCCGCGCGCGAACGCCCGCGACCGGCGTCGCCCCGGCCTTCTGCAGCAGGTGGATGACCACGCGGCCGATCGCGCCCAGCGCGCCGGTCACCAGGACCTTGTCCCCGGCCTTGACCTGAAGCGCGCTCACTTCCGCCAGCGCCGTCAGGCCGGGCAGGGGGAGCGCCGCAGCGCTGGTGAAGTCGAGCCCGTCCGGCACCTTGGCGACGCCAGCGGCGCTGGCCTTCGCCTTCTCGGCATAGCCGCCCATCTGCGTCATCACCATCACCCGGTCGCCGATCTCGAGCCCGGTCACGTCCGGCCCGACCGCTGCAACCGTGCCGGCGACGTCGGCCCCCAGCGTTACCGGCATCGGCAGCTGCCAGAAGGCCTGATACGCGCCGGAACGGAGCTTCCAGTCCATCGGGTTGACCCCGGCGGCCTTCACGTCCACCACCACTTCGCCCGGTCCGGGCGCCGGATCGGGTGCATCTTCGTAGACGAGCTGATCCGCGTCGCCGTATTGGTGGAGTCGAACTGCTTTCATGGAAGCCTCCATTGGTGAGATACGATAGTCCATAGTATCGTATCGATCCGGCGGCAACGGGCCTTTTGATGCGCGACTGGGACGAGAGTCACCCCAAGGCCGGGTTGCTGGCGCGAAAGCGCGCCGCGATCCTGGCGGCGGCGCGCGCGCGCTTCCTCGCCTCGGGCTTCGGCGACACCACGATGGACGCGGTGGCGGCGGAGGCCGGCGTCTCGATCATGACGCTCTACCGCCACGCTCGCACCAAGGACGAGCTCTTCGAGGCCGTCATCGCGATCGAGTGCAGCAGCACGGCGCTGGCGCGCGAGCAGCCGGAGTTCGCCGGGATCCCGCTTCGCGATGCGCTCACCGCCCTCGGCCGGCTGCGGCTGGCCGCGACCTTCGCGCCCGAGCGCATCGCGATGATCCGCGCCGTCGTCGCCGAGACCGGGCGCTTCCCGCAGCTCGGCGCGATCGTCTATCGCGCCACGGTCGGCGCGCTCCGCGACACGGTCCTCTGGCTCCTCAGCGTCCATCCCGAGGCCGCCGCGTCGCGCGCCCTTGCTCCTGGCGCGGCGCAGCTCTTCGTCGACGCGCTCGCCGGCGATCTCGTGCTGCGGCTTCTCCTCGGCCTTGCGGCGGAGGAGGGAGGCGCCGCGGGGCGCGAGCGGCGCATCGCCCTTGCCGCCGATGCCGCGCTGCGCGAGCTCGCCCGGCCCGACGGTGCGGAGCGCGCCAGCGCATGAGCCGGCGGCCCGTCGCCCGCACGCCGGTCGCCACCTATGGCGCCACCTCGGTGCTCTTCGTCATGGCCACCGCGCACGAATACGGCCCGCATCTCCGCCAGCGCATCACGCCGCTCGTCACCGGCGTCGGCCCGGTCGAGGCCGGCGTCGTCACCGCGGCGGAGCTCGGTGCGCTCGCCGAGCACGGCAGGCTGCCGGACTGGGTGGTGTCGCTCGGCTCCGCCGGCTCGCGCACCCTCGACCATGCCGGCCTCTACCAGATTGGCGCGGTGTCCTATCGCGACATGGACGCCACCGCCCTCGGCTTCGACAAGGGCCAGACGCCGTTCCTCGACCTGCCCATCGTGGTGGAAATCCCGCACCGCATTCCCGGCCTTGCGGTCGCGTCGATCGCGACCGGGGCGAGCATCGTTTCCGGCGCCGCCTATGACGGCATCGAAGCCGACATGGTCGACATGGAGTCCTTCGCGGTCCTGCGCGCCGCCGATCGTTTCGGCGTGCCGATGATCGGCCTTCGCGGCATCAGCGACGGCAAGGCCGACCTCACCGGCCTCCACGACTGGACCGAGTACCTCCACATCATCGACGAGAAGCTCGCCGAAGCCGTCGACCGCCTCACGGCGTTGGCGACAGAGGGGCTGCTGAAGCCGAGCTGAACCTCTCGAAACGCGAGCGGACCACGGGTCGAAAGGGCCATCCCCAGACCTCATCCTGAGGTGCGAGCGCAGCGAGCCTCGAAGGACCATCGGCATCACCCCAGCGGGTCCTTCGAGGCCCGGCTTGCGCCGGGCACCTCAGGATGAGGTCTGTGGTTCGTGGCCGCGAAAAACGCACCTGTGGCCATTGAACCTTGCCCTCAACTTCGGTGCCCAACCCGTTGCGAAGACTCGCGCCGTTCTCTAGACGCACGCAATGACGACCCCCGACACAATCCTCATCGTCGACTTCGGCAGCCAGGTGACGCAGCTGATCGCGCGGCGCGTGCGCGAAGCCGGCGTCTATTCCGAGGTCGTGCCGTTCCACGCCGCCGAGGCGGCGCTGGAGCGGACCAAGCCGAAGGCGCTCATTCTCTCCGGCGGTCCGGCCAGCGTCGCCGAATCCGGGACGCCGCGCGCGGCGCTGGCGTTCTTCGCGGCCGGCATTCCGGTGCTCGGCATCTGCTACGGCGAGCAGGCGATGGTCGAGGCGCTGGGCGGCGTAGTCGAGAGCGGCCATCATCGCGAGTTCGGCCGCGCCTTCCTCGACATCGCCGATGACAGCGCCCTGTTCGCCGGGCTGTGGGACAAGGGCACCCGCCACCAGGTGTGGATGAGCCATGGCGACCGGGTCACCCGCCTGCCGCCGGGCTTCCGGGTGATCGGCACCAGTGGCGGCGCGCCCTTCGCCGCGATCGCCGACGAGAGCCGGCGCCTTTACGGCGTCCAGTTCCACCCCGAGGTCGTCCACACTCCGGACGGGGCGAAGCTCCTCGCCAATTTCGTCCACAACGTCGCCGGCCTTCGCGGCGACTGGACGATGGCAGCGTTCCGCCAGAGCGCGGTCGCGGCGATCCGTGCGCAGGTCGGCACGCGGCGGGTGGTCTGCGGCCTCTCCGGCGGCGTCGATTCAGCGGTCGCGGCGGTTCTGATCCACGAGGCGATCGGCGACCAGCTGACCTGTATCCTCGTCGACCATGGGCTGATGCGCCAGGACGAGGCCCGGGAAGTCGTCGAGCTTTTCCGCGGCTCCTACAACATTCCCCTCGTCCTCGCCGAAGCCGGACCGGCCTTCCTCGGCGCGCTCGCCGGTGTCACCGACCCCGAGGCGAAGCGGAAGACGATCGGACGCCTCTTCATCGAGGTGTTCGAGGCGGAAGCCGCCAAGCTCGCCGCCGGCGGCGAGCCTGCCGAGTTCCTCGCGCAGGGGACCCTCTACCCGGACGTGATCGAAAGCGTCTCCTTCTCCGGCGGGCCGTCGGTCACCATCAAGTCCCACCACAATGTCGGCGGCCTCCCCGAGCGCATGAAGATGAAGCTCGTCGAGCCGCTGCGCAGCCTCTTCAAGGACGAGGTTCGCGCGCTTGGCCGCGAGCTGGGTCTGCCGGAGCATTTCGTGGGGCGTCACCCGTTTCCCGGTCCAGGCCTCGCCATCCGCTGCCCGGGCGAGGTCACCGAAGAGAAGCTGGCGATCCTCCGCAAAGCCGACGCGATCTACCTCCAGGAAATCCGCGACGCCGGCCTCTACGACGCGATCTGGCAGGCCTTCGCGGTCCTGCTCCCCGTGCGCACCGTCGGCGTCATGGGCGACGACCGCACCTACGACTATGTCTGCGCCCTCCGCGCCGTGACCTCGGTCGACGGCATGACCGCCGATTTCTACCATTTCGACATGGCGTTCCTGGCCCGCGTTGCCGGCCGCATCGTCAACGAAGTCCGCGGCATCAACCGCGTCACCTACGACGTGACCTCGAAGCCCCCCGGCACGATCGAGTGGGAGTAGTGGACTAGGGACGGCGCTTGTGTTGACGTTGTGGATACGTTAGATTGCCAAACATGCCCAAAAGCCGTTCGCCCCTCGATCCCGCATTCGCTCGGACGAGCACCGACCGATCAAGCGCCGATGAACCCAAAGGGTCGATCAACCTGCGCATCGAGGCCGGCACCCGGCACCTTATCGACGAAGCTGCGGCAATCCTCGGCAAGACCCGGACCGACTTCATGATCGAAAGCGCGCGCCGGCAGGCGATCGACGTCGTGCTTGACCGGAGGCTGTTCGAGCTCGAGCCGCAGCGTTACGACGCCTTTGTCGCGGCGCTCGACAATCCGCCCGCACCTGGCCCGCGCCTGAAAGCCCTGCTGCGCAGGCGGCGGGCATGGGAGGCATAGGGTTGGGCTTGACGCCGCCCGGGCTGTCCGCTCCGGTCCCTCTTTCACCCGCTCACAACGTGACCGGCTTTGTCTGCGGCGTCCCCGTCCTGGACGAGTGGCTCCGAGAGAGAGCGCTCCGGAATGAAGGTCGCTATTCCAGGACCTACGTCGTCGCCCTAGGCAATCGTGTCATCGCATATCACAGCGTTTCCGCGGGAGCCGTGGAACGCGTGGCGGCGCCGGGCAGGCTGCGACGCAACGCACCGGACTCGATCCCGGTCTCCATCATCGGAAGGCTCGCGGTCGCCTTGGATCACGCCGGGTCGGGCCTCGGAACCGATATCCTTGCCGATGCGCTCTATCGAATTGCCGTTGCCTCCGAGAGCATCGGCATCGGCGCCGTGCTGGTCCACGCCAAGGATGAGCGCGCCCGGCACTTCTATCTGGGGCGTGCTGAGTTCATCGAATATCCGGCGGACAGCCGGATCCTGTTCCTGCCGATCGAAACCGTCGTTGCGGCCTTCCGCTGAAGACGTGGAAGCGCGACCTCAGTCCACCACCGACACGACCGTGGACGCCATCCCGTACCGCTCCACCAGGTCGAAGAAGATGCGGGCGTTGTCGGTGTGAAGGCGCACGCAGCCATGCGAGGCCGGCGAGCCGAGCTGGCCGACGGCGGTTGTGCCGTGGATGGCGTAGTCGCCGTTGAAGAACACCGACCACGGCATCGGCGCGTTGTTGTATTTGCTCGACCGGTGGTTGGGCGACAGCCAGTAGGCGTTCCACTGGCCGCGCGGTGTGTATGACCCGTAGCCGGCGGTCGAGACCGGCCAGACATGGACCAGCCGGTTCTCGACATAGACATACATGCGCTGCTGGGAGACATCGATGCGGGCGAGAACCCGGGTGAACGGGTCGAACTCGCCCTGCGTCAGCGCCGCGCGGTGGATGTCGGCGGGGTCGGGACTCTGCGCCAGCGCAGGGCCGCCCATGGCGAACAGGGCGGCCGCAACCGCCGCCACGCAAACGATACGCATCGCACAACCCAGCCCAAAGCGGCGCCGCCCCCGCGCCGTGACGAAAGACACCGTCCAGCGGGACGCTAGGTCGGTCGAAGTGAAGAATTGGTTGCAACCGGTGGTCGCCGGCCCACAGCCTTACCGAAGTGTGACCGCCGCGAGGGGAGGGAAGGCCATCGTGGGTGCATAGCCGGAATGCAGGCGGCCGGCAGGCCCTTCCGCGCCGTCATCCGATCGGATAGGGCTGGCCGCCACCCGCACAGGAGGCTTTCGCTTGTCGATCAAGCCGGACCCGCAGCGCATCACCGCCGCCGACATCGGCAAACGGAAGGGCGGCACGCCCATCGTGGCGCTGACCGCCTATCACGCCCATACCGCAGCGATCCTCGACCGCGCGGTGGATTTCATCCTCGTCGGCGACTCCCTCGGCATGGTGATGCACGGCTTCAGCACCACCATCCCGGTCACGCTCGACATGATGATCCTGCAGGCGCAGGCCGTCATCCGCGGCGCGCGGCGGGCGCTCGTCGTCGTCGACATGCCCTTCGGCTCATACGAGGAGGGCCCGGCCCAGGCGTTCCGCTCGGCGGCGCGCGTGATGAAGGAAACCGGCTGCGGCGCGATCAAGCTCGAGGGCGGCGCCCGCATGGCCGAGACCATCCGCTTCCTCGTCGAGCGCGGCGTGCCGGTGATGGGCCATGTCGGCCTGACGCCGCAGGCGGTGAACGTCCTCGGCGGGTTCCGGGTGCAGGGCCGCGACGAAGCCCGCGCCGATGCCATCGTCGCCGACGCGAAGGCCGTCGCCGAGGCCGGGGCCTTCGCCATGGTGCTGGAAGGCGTCGTCGAGCCGCTCGCCAAGCGGATCACCGCGGAGGTGCCGGTGCCGGTCATCGGCATCGGCGCGTCGGCCGATTGCGACGGCCAGATCCTCGTCCTGGAAGACATGCTGGGCCTCAGCCCCGACGTGCCGAAATTCGTGCGCCGCTATGGCTCGCTGGCAGACCACATCGCCGAAGCGGTGGATGCTTACGCCGCCGACGTGCGCGAGCGGCGGTTCCCCGACGCCGACCACGTCTACAAGCCGAAGGCGTCGTAGGGCCGCGGATTTCGCGCCGGCGCCACCGGCGCTATTGGTGGCAGGCGAACTCCCTGCCCGGATCGATGCCGCGGGCAGGGTGCGCCGGGACGCGCATGACCGACGAGGACAGGATCACGGCCGTGCACGAGGCGGGCCACGCCGTCGCCCGCTTTCTTACTGCGTCGGAAATGGGAATCGAGCCGGCGAAAGCGGTGTCGCGGATCGAGTTCCAGCCCGCGATTGATACGCGGACCGAGGGCACGGCGACTGTCTTCGTCATCCGTCTCGCCACCACCTTCGGCCCGATGCTGTCGCGCAACATCCAGGCCCACATGGCGACCTTTCCCTTCGGCCACCACGTCACGGGCGCGGAGCTCGAAACGACGATCGCGGCGGCGCGCGCCGCCGGCGTCGATGTCGCGGGCTGGTGCCGCTCGCGCATGCTCATCCATGTGTTCGGGGCGGTTGCCGAGGCGCGGTTCACCAACCGGCCGGTCATGGAGCTCTGGGGGAGCGACATCTGCCATTCCGACATCGAGGAGGCCGTCCGGGACGGGCGGCTGGCGGGGCTTTCGCCCGCCCGCATCGAGGAAGCCGTCGACGCCGCGATCGACGAGGCGATCCGCCTGGTGAACATCCCCGCCATCTGGTCGGCGATCGCGGCTGTCGCCGGTGAGGTGGAGCGGCTGGGAACCGTCACCGGCCCGCAGGCGCTTGAGGCGATCGCCCGGTCGGGCGCCGAGATCGGCATCGCGACGTCGTAGCGCCGTCGTTCTTCGCGCGCGGTTTGCATGCGCGGGAGGCCGACGATAATGTCGCGCCGCGCCCGGAGGTCCGGGCCGAAAATCCAGGAAATCTGCCGCCAATGACCGATGTTTTCCGCGAGGTCGACGAGGACCTGCGCCGCGACCGGCTGAAGAAGCTGTGGCAGCGCTACGGCCGCTGGGTGATCGTCGCCGCCGTGCTCGTGGTCGTCGCCGTGGCGGTGTGGACCTTCATGCAGTCGCAGGCCGAGCGGCGCGCCGCAGAGAGCGGCGACCGCTTCAACGCCGCGCTGGCGCTGGCTTCGGCCGGATCGCCGGACGAGGCGCGCGCCGCGCTGGCTGAGCTGGAGGCCAACGGCGCCAACGCCTATCCGGCGCTCGCCGCGATGCAGTCGGCCGCAATCCTCGCCGAAACCGGGGATATCGAGGGGGCCGTCGCCGGCTACGACGCGATCGTGGCGGACCGGGCCGTCGAGGCGCCGCTGCGCGACGTCGCCGCGCTGCGGGCGGCTCTCCTCCTCGTCGACACCGCGCCGTTCTCCACGCTGCTGTCGCGGCTGACGCCGCTGACCGCGGACGGCAACCCGTTCCGCCACCTTGCCCGCGAGCTGCTGGCGGTCTCGGCGATCCACCATGACGACATGGCGAACGCCCGCGACTGGGTGCTGACCATGCTCTCCGACAACGACATCCCGCAGACGACGTTCCAGCGCGGCAACGCGATGCTCGGGCTGATCGCAAGCCGCGGCGGCCTGCCCCAGGCCGGTCCGGTCGCGATCGACACCCCAGCGCCCGACGCCGGGGAAGCGCCGGCCTTCGACCCGCTCGACCCCGGCGCGATGCTGCGCAATCCGGGGGCCGGCGGCGGCGGCTTCGGCGATCCCGTCGCCCCGGCGGAGGGCGTCATCCCGATCCAGCAGCCGGGCTTCGACCCGGTCGAGCCCGCGGCTCAGTCTTCGGACGAGGCCGAGCCCGCCGACGAGCCTGCCCCCGAGGAGCCGGCGGGCGAATAGCCCGGACGACGGCGGATGCCATGGCGAAGCCCATCGAGGTCGCGCTGGTCGGCCGGCCCAATGTCGGCAAGTCGACGCTGTTCAACCGGCTGGTCGGCCGGCGCCTCGCGCTGGTCGACGATACGCCGGGGGTAACGCGCGACCGCCGCTTCGGCGAGGGCCGGCTCGGCGACCTCGCCTTCACCGTCGTCGACACCGCCGGCCTGGAGGACGCCGCGCCGCAATCGCTCGCCGGGCGGATGCGGGAGCAGACCGAGGCGGCGATCCGCTCGGCCGACGTGACGCTCTTCATGATCGACGCCCGCGCCGGCGTGGTGCCGGTCGACGAGACCTTCGCCGCCCTGCTGCGGAAGGCCGGCCGGCCCGTCATCCTCGTCGCCAACAAGGCCGAGGGGCGGGCCGCGGAGGCCGGGCTCATCGAGGCCTTCTCGCTCGGCCTTGGCGATCCGGTCGCGATCTCGGCCGAGCATGGCGAAGGCATGGCCGATCTCCGCGACGCGATCGCCGCGCACATGCCCGCGGCGGAGGAAGAGACCGAAGCGCCCGAGGAACCGGACGCGCTGCTGCGGGTGGCGGTGATCGGCCGGCCCAACGCCGGCAAGTCCACGCTGATCAACCGCATCCTCGGCGAGGAGCGGCTCCTCACCGGGCCGGAGGCCGGGATCACCCGGGATTCGATCGCCGTCGACTGGGTATGGCGCGGCCGGACCTTCCGCCTGTTCGACACTGCCGGGATGCGGCGGAAGGCGAGGGTCCAGGAGAAGCTGGAGAAGCTCTCGGTCGCCGACGCGCTCCGCGCCATCCGCTTCGCCGAAGTGGTGGTGCTGACGCTCGACGCCACCCAGCCCTTCGACAAGCAGGACCTCCAGCTCGCCGACCTCGTCGAGCGCGAGGGGCGCGCCATCGTCGCCGCGCTCGACAAATGGGACCTCGTCGCAGATCGCAACGCGCGGCTGAAGGAGCTCCGCCACGAGGCGGAGCGGCTGTTGCCGCAGCTCCGCGGCATGGCGGTGGTGCCGGTGTCGGGCCTCACGGGCGAGGGCGTCGACAGGCTGCTCGGCGCGGTCGTCGCCGCTTACGAAACCTGGAACCGCCGCATGCCGACCGCCGCGCTCAACCGCTGGCTCGAAGGCGTCACGCAATCGCACCCGCCGCCGGCGGTGTCCGGCCGCCGCGTCAAGCTGCGCTACATGACGCAGCCGAAGGGCCGCCCGCCGACCTTCGTCCTGTTCTCTTCGCGGCCCGAGGCGCTGCCCGATTCCTATCGGCGGTATCTGGTGAACGGGCTCCGCGACGCGTTCGACCTGCCGGGCGTGCCGATCCGGCTGACGCTCCGCAAGGGCGACAATCCCTTCGCCTCGCGAAAGAAGAAGCTCGCCGAGTAAAGACTAAGCGACGCGGACGATCTCGTCGCGGCCGACGTCGTAGAGGACGCCGGTCTCGGTAAAGGCGGGCGACAGCAGCCGGACGATCGCCGGCGCGACCTTCTCCGGTGGCGGCAGCGTCTCGGGGTCCTCGCCGGGCATCGCCTTGGCGCGCATCGCGGTGCGCACCACGCCGGGCGCGAGGAGGTTGACGCGAAGCCGCGTCTTGCTGGTCTCCGCGGCATAGGTCCGCACCAGCGCTTCGAGCGCGGCTTTCGAGACTGCATAGGGGCCCCAATAGGGCCGGAAATGCCAGGCCGCGCCCGAGGTGACGAACACCGCGCGCCCGGCGGTCGAGGCGCGCAGCAGTGGGTCGAGCGACCGGATCAGCCGCCAGTTGGCCGTGAGGTTGATCGCCATGACGTTGTCCCACACCGCCACGTCGAGATGGGCGAGGGGGGTGATGAGGCCGAGCTGGCCGGCATTGCCGAGAAGGCCGTCGAGCCGGCCCCAGCGCTCTGCGATCGCAGCGCCGAGGCGGTCGATGCCGGCGCCATCGGCGAGGTCGAGCGGTACCAGCGTCGCCTCGCCGCCGACGGCGCGGATCTCGTCGTCGAGCTCCTCGAGCCCGCCGACGGTGCGCGCCACCGCGATGATGTGCGCGCCGGCCTCGGCCAGCGCCCGCGCCGCAGCATAGCCGATGCCGCGGGAGGCGCCGGTGACGAGGACGACGCGCCCGGCAGGCGTGCCGGCCATCACCGCACCTCGGCGAGCACCGGCTTGATGCCGGCCCGGTCGGTCTGTTCGCGGTCGGTGAGCTGCGTGGGGTATTCGCCGGTGAAGCAGGCGTCGCAGAATTGCGGGGCCGCCCCCTCGCGGCGCGCCTCGCCGACGGCGCGGTAGAGGCCGTCGATCGACAGGAACGCCAGGCTGTCGACCTTGATGAAGTCGGCGATCTCCTGCTCGGACATGTGCGAGGCGATCAGCTTCGATTTCTCCGGCGTGTCGACGCCGTAGAAGCAGGAATCGCGGGTCGGCGGGCTGGCGATGCGGAAATGCACCTCGGCGGCGCCGGCGTCGCGCACCATCTGCACGATCTTCGACGAGGTCGTGCCGCGGACGATCGAATCGTCCACCAGCACCACCCGCTTGCCGGCGAGGATCTCGCGATTGGCATTGTGCTTGAGCCGCACGCCCATGTGGCGGATCGAATCGGTCGGCTCGATGAAGGTGCGGCCGACATAATGGTTGCGGATGATGCCGAGCTCGAACGGCAGTCCTGCCGCCTCGGCGAAGCCGATCGCGGCCGGCACGCCCGAGTCCGGCACCGGCACCACGATGTCGGCGTCGGCCGGCGCCTCGCGGGCAAGCTCGGCGCCGATCTTCTTGCGCGCCGCATAGACCATGCGGCCCTCGACCCGCGAATCCGGCCGGGCGAAATAGACATACTCGAAGATGCAGAAGCGCGATCGGGCGGGCGCGAACGGCCGGAAGCTCTGCAGGCCGTCAGCGGTGATCACCACCATCTCGCCGGGCTCGATGTCGCGCACATGCGTGGCGCCGATGATGTCGAGCGCGCAGGTCTCCGAGGCGAGGATCCAGGAATCGTCGAGCCGGCCGAGGATCAGCGGCCGGACGCCCAGCGGGTCGCGGCAGCCGATCATTTTCTTGTTGGTGAGGCAGACGAGGGAATAGGCGCCCTCGACGCGCTGCAGCGCCTCGATGACCTTAGGGACCACCCGGTCCTTCCGGCTGGTCGCGATGAGGTGGAGGATCACCTCGGTGTCGGAGGTCGACTGGAAGATCGAGCCGCGCAGCTGCAATTCGCGCTGGAGGGAAAGGGCGTTGGTGAGGTTGCCGTTATGCGCGACGGCAAAGCCGCCGGCGGCGAATTCGGCGAAGAGCGGCTGGATGTTGCGCATCAGCGTGCCGCCGGCGGTGGAGTAGCGGACATGGCCAATCGCCCGGTCGCCGGCGAGCCGTTCGATCACCGCCGCCTTGGAGAAATTGTCGCCGACGAGGCCGGGATGCTTCTCGGCGAAGAACCGGCCATTTTCGAGGGAAACGATGCCCGCGGCCTCCTGGCCGCGGTGCTGCAGCGCGTGAAGGCCGAGCGCGGTCAGCGCGGCGGCGTCGCGATGGCCGAAAATGCCGAAGATGCCGCACTCCTCGTGGAGCTTGTCATCGTCGAACGGGTTGGTCGAAAGGTCGTCCATCTGCCGCTCCGCGATCCGCCGGCCGGCGGTTTCAGCCGTCACTGGCCCTCGCCGATGCCTTCGAAGAGGCGGTCGAGGCTGTCGTCGTCGTAAATGGGGGCTTCCTGACCCTCGGATAAGGCCCCGGCGCCCGGATCGTTTGCCGCACCGGCGGCCGGTTCCGCGCCTTCCTCAACGTCGCCGCCATCGTCCTCCTCGCCCCGGAACCGGTCGAGCAGCATCGCCTCGACGTCCTCCGGCAGAACGGAAACCAGCTGCTCGCCGAGATTGTCGAGCATCGGCCGGGTCTCGGCATTGGCGATCCAGTCCGGCTGCTCGTCGAGCGGCACCAGCCAGGAGAAGAAGAAGAACGCGATCACCAGGAGAAGGACGCCGCGCGCGGCGCCGAAAACGAAGCCGAGCAACCGGTCGACTGCGCCGACCCGGCTGTCGATCACGAAATCCGCGATCCGGATGGTGATCCAAGTGGCGATGATCAGCGCGACGAAGAAGATCACCGCGACCGCCACGATCGTGGCGATCGTCTCGCTGGCGATCAGGTTCGGGTAGATCACGCCGAGCAGCGATTCGTAGAAATAGAACGCCGCAAGCGCCGCCAGCACCCAGGAGGCGACCGACAGCACTTCGCGCACGAAGCCGCGTACCATCGCCAGCAACGCCGAGATCAGCACCACCGCGAGGACAATGGCGTCGAACAAGGTGAAGTTCATGAACCGGGCCCCGGGGGAGCGGAGGTGCGGCGCGAGCCGGTTCACCCGGTAGCACGATTTTCCTGGCTCGTCGCGCGGACATGTGACGGAACGGCAACGATCCCCCGCCGGCCGTCCGCGGCGATTTCCGCAACCAGCGCCGCGAGATCGTCGAGCCGCGACGCGGCAAGGCCGCTGCCGTCCGTCGCCGTCGCCCGCGGCACGATCGCGCGGCGGAAGCCGAGGCGCTCCGATTCGCGAAGCCGCGCCGGCGCATGCGACACCGGCCGCACCGCGCCCGACAGGCTGACCTCGCCGAAATAGACGCTGTCGGCCGGAAGGGCGGCGCCGGCGAGGGAGGAGACGAGCGCGGCGGCGACGGCAAGGTCCGCCGCCGGCTCGCCGATCCGAAGGCCGCCGGCGACGTTGAGGTAGATGTCGCTCGCGCCGAGGCGAAGCCGGCACCGCGCTTCCAGCACCGCCAGCACCATGGCGAGGCGCGACGGATCCCAGCCCACCACGGCACGTCGCGGCGTCCCCAGCGGGGAGGGCGCGACCAGCGCCTGGATCTCGCAAAGCACCGGCCGCGTTCCCTCCATGCCCGCGAACACGGCCGCGCCGGGCGTTGCGGCGTTCCGCTCGGAAAGGAAGAGCTCCGACGGGTTGGACACCTCGCCGAGGCCGGTGGTGGTCATTTCGAAGACGCCGATCTCGTCGGCCGGGCCGAAGCGGTTCTTGGTCGCGCGCAGCACGCGGAAATGGTGCGCCCCCTCGCCCTCGAAGGACAGCACGGCGTCCACCATGTGCTCGACGACGCGGGGGCCGGCGATCTGGCCGTCCTTGGTGACGTGGCCGACGAGGCAGATCGCGGCGCCCGTGGTCTTGGCGTAGCGGATCATCGCCTGCGCCGCGGCGCGCACCTGCGTGACCGTTCCCGGCGCCGACTCCACCGCGCCGGTCCACAGCGTCTGGATCGAATCGAGGACGACGAGGTCCGGCGTCGGCCCGTCGAGGAGGGTGGCGAGGATGTCCTCCACGCAGGTCTCGGCGGCGAGCGCCACCGGGTTCCCGGCAAGGCCGAGGCGCCGCGCGCGAAGCCGCACCTGCGCCACCGCCTCCTCGCCGGAGATATAGACCGCGCGCCGCCCCGCCCGGGCGAGCGCGGCGCAGGCCTGGAGGAGGAGCGTGGACTTGCCGATCCCCGGATCACCGCCGACCAGCAGCGCCGAGCCGCGCACGAAGCCGCCGCCGATCACCCGGTCGAGCTCGCCGATCCCCGTGGCGGTGCGCGGCGCGTCCGCGCTCTCGCCCTTCAGCGCCTCAAGCTCGATGATCCGGCCGCGGATCGTGCCGGCCGCACCCGGCTGCGGCCTCCCGCTTGGCTCGCCGCCCACCGCCTCCTCGACAATGCTGTTCCATTCCCCGCAGCTGTCGCATTTCCCCTGCCACCGATGGGTCACCGCCCCGCAGACCTGGCAGACATAACTGATGCGGTTGCGGGCCATCCGGCGGTTCCCCCTGTCGCGACGCGTTGAAGGTAGCGTATGCGGCAAAGGAGAACAAGGCATGAACATATGACCTCATCCCGAGGTGCGAGCGAAGCGAGCCTCGAAGGACCGTCGGTGGAACACCCCAGCGGGTCCTTCGAGGCCCCGGCTGCGCCGGGGCACCTCAGGATGAGGTCGGGAGAGGGGGTCTCGGGAGACTGATTACGGCAGGTACCGCCGCTCGTAGCGGCGGCCGAGGCTGGTGAGGAGCTCGTATCCGATGGTTTCAGCGTGGTGCGCGACCTCGTCGACGGGAATGTTCGGTCCGAACAGCTCGGCATAGTCGCCGCGTTCGACGCCCGGCACGTCGGTGACGTCGACGGACATGAGGTCCATCGAGACGCGGCCGACCACCGGCGCCCGGCGGCCGTGGATGAACACCGACGCGCCCTTCCGGGTGTCGCCCGACCCGGCGAGGCGGTGATAGCCGTCGGCATAGCCGATGCCGAGCACGGCGATCTTCGAACGCCGGCAGAGCGTCTCCGTTGCGCCATAGCCCACGGTCTCGCCTGTCTCGGCCTCGCGGACGAGGAGGACGCGGCCCTCGGCGGTGACCACTGTCTCCAGCGGCGGGTAATCCTCCGCCGCGCGCGCGCCGTAGAGCGCGATGCCCGGCCGGGTGAGGGCGAAGTGGAACGCCGGTCCGCGCAGGACGCCGGCCGAGTTGGCGAGCGATAGCGGCAGGCCGGGGAAGAGCGGCGCGAGCGCGGCGAAGGCGGCGCGCTGGCGCTCGGTCATCGGATGGCCGGGCTGATCGGCGCAGGCGAGATGGCTCATCAGCAGCATCAGACCGAGCCCGGCCACCGTCGCCGGTTCGCCGGCCAGCCTCCGCGCCTCGCCTGGCGACAGACCGAGCCGGTTCATCCCGGTGTCGACATGGAGGGCGGCTTCGCCCGCACCGCCGGCGTTCTTCCACGCCGCCCACTCCGAGACCTCCGGCAGCGAGGAAAGGATCGGCCGCAACCGGTCGGCGGCGAGCGCCGCCGCGCCCCCCGGCGGCAGGCCGTCGAGGACGTAGATCGTGGCGTCCGGCGCGATCGCCCGGGCCGTGCGCCCTTCGTCGGCGAGCGCGACGAAGAAGGTCCGGCACCCGGCCCAGGACAGCGCCGCCACCGCGGCGGGAAGCCCGATGCCGTAGCCGTCGCCCTTCACCACCGCGCCGGTCTCCGCGCCGGGCGCCATCGCGGCGAGCGAACACCAGTTCCGCGCCAGCGCCGCAAGATCGATGGTGAGCCGCCCGCCGGCGAGGGAGTTGTCGGCGATCACTTGCCGGTCGCCATCTGTCACAACCTCGTCCTGAGGTGCTCGCGAAGCGAGCCTCGAAGGACGGCCGGAGAACGCTGCCATCCTTCGAGGCGCGGCTGCGCCGCGCACCTCAGGATGAGGCCTGGTTTGCGGCGGGGCCGCGGCGAGCCGGTGTTAGTCCCCATACCGCGTCGGGTAGGCGTCGGGGCGCACGAGGTTGCCGAACCGGGTGAGCTCGGAGTTGAAGTGGAGCTCGACGGTGCCGGTCGGGCCGTGGCGCTGCTTGCCGATGATGACCTCGGCGCGGCCGCGCTGCGCGTCCATCTCGGCCTGCCATTTGAAGTACTCGTCGGTGCCTTCCTTCGGCTTCCGGTTCTTGAGGTAGTACTCCTCGCGGAACACGAACATCACCACGTCGGCGTCCTGCTCGATCGAGCCCGATTCGCGAAGGTCGGAGAGCTGGGGGCGCTTGTCGTCGCGCTGCTCGACCTGACGCGACAGCTGCGACAGCGCCAGAATCGGAACGTTCAGTTCCTTCGCCAATGCCTTGAGGCTGTTGGTGATCTCCGTCACCTCCTGCACCCGGCTGTCGCCGCTGCGCCGCGACGAGGCCTGCATCAGCTGGATGTAGTCGATCACCATCACGTCGAGCCCGCGCTGGCGTTTGAGCCGCCGGGCGCGCGCGGCGAGCTGCGCGATCGACAGGCCGCCGGTCTGGTCGATGTAGAGCGGGGTCTTCGCCATCGTCTTGGCGAACGCGGCGAGCCGCGCGAACTCCGATTCGTCGATCGTGCCGCGCCGGATCTTGTGCGAGGCGACCTCGGTCTGCTCGGCGATGATGCGGGTGGCGAGCTGCTCGGCCGACATTTCGAGGCTGAAGAAGCCGACGATGCCGCCGTCGACCGTCTTGGTGCTGCCGTCCGGCGCGGCCTCGCCGCGCCATGCCTCGGCGATGTTGAAGGCGATGTTGGTGGCGAGCGCCGTCTTACCCATGCCGGGGCGGCCGGCGATGATGACGAGGTCCGACGGCTGGAGGCCGCCCATCAGCCGGTCGAGATCGTCGAGCCCGGTGGCGATGCCCGAGAGATGGCCGTCCCGCTTGTAGGCGGCGGCCGCCATGTCGACGGCGTGGGTGAGGGCGGTCTCGAAATTGGCGAAGCCGCCGTCATAGCGGCCGCTCTCGGCGAGCTCGAAGAGACGCCGCTCGGCGTCCTCGATCTGGGTCTGCGGCGCCATTTCGACCGGCGCGTCATAGGCGATGTTGACCATGTCCTCGCCGATCAGGATCAGCGAGCGGCGAAGCGCGAGGTCGTAGATCGTCCGGCCGTAGTCGCCGGCATTGATGATCGTCGTCGCCTCGGCCGCGAGACGCGCGAGATATTGCTGCGGGTTCATGTCCGCGACGCGCAGCGTGTCGGGAAGGAACGTCTTCACCGTGACCGGCGTCGCCGTCTTTCCGGTGCGGATGATCTCACGCACGATCTCGAAAATCCGCTGGTGCAGCGGCTCGACGAAATGTGTCGGCTCGAGGAAGTCGTGCACCCGGTAGAACGCCTCATTGTTGATGAGGATCGCGCCGAGGAGGGCCTGTTCGGCCTCGAGGTTATGGGGCGGCGAGCGATAGCTCTCGCCGGGCTCGTCGAGCCTGCGGGCGGGAAGGTTCATCTGATTCCGATCTTGTACCGACCGTCTGCTTAGCGCGTCGTTAACGGCGCGTTAACCGTCGTCTCGCGGCCGGCGATCCTTCCCTCGCAATCCCCAGTGTCGAGGGTGGGCGATTCATTTTCGGCTTGCGTCGCGCCCGCGCGATTTCGTTAGCCGTCTTGCTCCGGACGCGCGGCGCGCGACCGCGGCCGGGCCGCGGTGGTGGGCGCCGGCTTGGCGCGGGTGCGCGCCGGAGCGTGCCCGTTCGCCTTCGCGCCATTGACGTGCCCGTCGGGCGCCGCCGCCTTGGCGGGGCTCTTGCGCGGCGCCTTCGCCGACGCCGTCGCGCGCGCGGCGGCGACCGGCTGCGGCGCGGCCACGGGCTGCGCCGGCGCGTCGGCATACATGTAGTCGCGGGTGATCGGCGCGGTGCCGATCTGCTTGGTGATCTGCAGCTGGAAGACGACGAGGCTGCGGTGGCGGAAGCCGGCCTCGCAGCTCTGCAGGTAGAACTCCCACATCCGGCAGAAGCGCTCGTCGAAGCGCGCGGCGATCTCGGCGCGCTTCGCCTGGAACCGCTCGTCCCACGCCTTCAGCGTCTCGGCATAATGGAGGCGGAGCATCTCGTAATCGGTCATCCACAGCCCGCGCCTCTCCAGCTCGGGGCTGAGCTGCGACAGGCTGGGGAGATAGGTGCCGGGGAAGATGTATTTGCGGACCCAGGCGTTGATCCCGCCCGGCGTCGCCATGCGGCCGATGGTGTGCAGCACCGCGAGCCCCTCGGGCTTCAGCAGCCGGTCGAGATGGCGGAAGAACTCGCCAAAATGCTGCCGGCCGACATGCTCGAACATGCCGACCGACACGATGCGGTCGTAGACGCCGGCCTCCTGGCGATAGTCGAGGAGCTTGAAGGTGACGCGGTCGGAGAGACCCTCGGCCTGGGCGCGGCGAAGCGAAGTCTCGTACTGGTCGGTCGAGAGCGTGAGGCCGGTGACGTGGACGCCGTGCTCGCGCGCGAGGTGAAGCGCAAGGCCGCCCCAGCCGGAGCCGATGTCGAGCACCTTCATGCCGGGCTGGAGGAGGAGCTTCCGTGCGAGGTGGCGCTTCTTGTCGCGCTGCGCATCGTCGAGCGAGGTCACCCCCGGGCGCCAGTAGGCGCAGGAATACTGCATGTCCCGGTCGAGGAAGAGTTCATAGAGCGAATGGTCGATGTCGTAATGGTGCTGGACGTTCTTCGTCGCCCGGCCGAGCGTGTTGCGCCCGCCAAGCACCGACGCCGCACGTGACGCGATCGCGCCTACGATGCCGGCCGGCTCGCCCGTCGCGGTCGACACCATCAGCACTTCGAGGAAATCGCGGAGCGTCCCTTCCTCGATGACATAGGCGCCGTCGACATAGCCCTCGCCGAGGAGGAGCCCGGGATTGCGCACCATGCGGCGCGGGAATTTGGGATCGACGAGGCGGACGGTGACATGCGGCCCGGCGCTTCGCCCTTCGAAGCGCTGCGCGCGCCCGGTGGTGTCGACCACGGTGAGCGTGCCGTGGCGGATGATGCGCTTGAGCAAGAGGTCGAGGGGAAAAAGAGACATCGACGGCTCCAGATTCGCATCATTTTAAGGTCCGCACCGGACCGGGCAAAGCCCTCCCGGTGCAGCCCTGAAATGCCGATCGGTCAGCCCTGCGCTTCCTCGGTCTCGTCCTCGGCGGGAGCCTCCGCGGCCTCGCCCTCGGCGGCCTCCTCGGCTTCTTCCTCGACCTCGGCCGCGAAGGTCTCGCGCTGGGTGAGATCCTCGCCGCGCGCCTGACGCTCGGCCTCGTCGGCGGAGCGGGCGATGTTGACGCTGACCGTCGTGGTGACCTCGGGATGGAGGACGATCTCCACGGTGTGGAGGCCGATGGTCTTGATCGGCTGGTTCAGCGCCACCTGGTTGCGGGCGATGCTGAAGCCGGCGCCGGTGATCATCTCGGCGAGGTCGCGGGTGGACACCGAGCCGTAGAGCTGCCCGGTCTCGCCGGCCTGGCGGACGACAACGAAGCTGTGGCCGCCGAGCTTGCCGGCGACGGCCTCGGCCTCCTGGCGACGCTCGAGGTTGCGCGCCTCAAGCTGGGCGCGCTGGCCTTCGAAGCGCACCTTGTTCGCCTCGGAGGCGCGGAGCGCCTTGCCCTGCGGCAGAAGGAAGTTGCGGGCAAAGCCGTCGCGCACGCGCACGACGTCGCCCATCTGGCCAAGGCGCGGGATGCGCTCCAACAGGATGACGTCCATGGGTTTCTCCGTATCGTTCGTTCGGGTTCAGGAAGTCGGCCGGCGGCTTTGCCGCGACCGCAGGTCGATCAGGCTGTCGGCGATGCCGAGGACGGCAAGGAGGATCAGCGACAGGCCGAAAAGGAGGACGAAGGCGTAGGCCATCGCGAGGATGAAGCCGCGGCTGAGGCTGTCGCGGGTCAGCGCGTGGAGCGCGGCAAGCCCGACGAGCGCGAAGCCGAAGCCGAGTGCGCCGGCGAAGGCGCCCGCCGCATCGCCGATCGTGCCGGGGAGGAAGGCAAGCCCGGCCGCGACGAGGAAGAGCACGGCCGCGGCCGGCGGGAACTGCGTCGTCCACAGCGGCTCGCGCGTCCGCTTGAGGCGGCCGGAGGTTTCCGCGACCCGCGCGCCGAGATAGCCGTTGATCGCCAGCATCGCGAGCGCGCCCGCCGCGGTGGTGTAGGGCAGCACCGCGACATAGACCTTCATCAGGGTCTCGATCTGGTCGCGGTTGATCGGCGTCGGCGAGCCGGCGAGCCACGCCTGCATCGCGCTGACCGCCTCGGCGGTGAGGCGCTCGGCGTCGAAATCGGTGACGAGGCCGACGAGGATCAGCCCGAGGCCGACCATCACGCTCGCCTGCAGCAGCGCGCGGCCATAGGGGTACCACTCGACCGTGCCGTCGGCGCGTTGCCGCGACAGGCCGAGGACGTAGGTGATCCACACCGTCGGCCCGGCGATGAGGACGAGCGCGGCAACGGCCGATGCCGGCCCGGCCGCGAACGCGACGCCTGCGGTCACGGTGACCGCGCCGATCGCGGCGGCCAGCGGCCCGAACGCAAAGCCGGCGACCGCGAGGGGAAGGGGAGAGAGAATGAAGAGCGGGAAGGCAACGGCGGTCTGCGTCAGCAGCGCCGCCATCAGCAGCATCGCCGCCAGCCCGGCACCGACACCAACAGGGATCGTCGTCCGTGTCATTCCCGCTGTCCCGTCCGCTGGACGGTTAGAGTCAGATCACGGGAGAACCCCGGTCTGGCCCAACCAACAAAGCCCGGCAGTCGGCAATCGGCAGTAGGCAGTCGATCAACTCGCGATTGCCGACTGCCGATTGCCCCTACTTAATAAGATACGGCAGCAGCCCGAGGAAGCGCGCCCGCTTGATGGCGCGCGCGAGCTCGCGCTGCTTCTTGGCGGACACCGCTGTGATGCGCGACGGCACGATCTTGCCGCGCTCGGAAATATAGCGCTGCAGGAGCCGGACGTCCTTGTAGTCGATCTTCGGCGCGTTGGACCCCGACAGCGGGTCGCTCTTGCGGCGGCGGAAGAAGGGCCGACGGGTCGGCAGCTGGTTGATGTCGACCATTATTCGCTCTCCTCGGCACCCTCTTCGCGGCGCGGCCGGTCGCGGCCGCCGCGATCGCGGTCGCGCCCGCCGCCGCCGAAGCCGCCGCGGCCACCGCGATCGTCACGTCCGCCGCGGTCGCCGCGATCGTCGCGGTCGCGCTTCTGCATCATCGCCGAAGGCTCGGTCTCGTGCTCGTCGACCCGCACCGTCAGGAAGCGCAGCACGTCCTCGTTGAGCGAGAGCTGGCGCTCCATCTCGGCGAGCGCCGCCGCCGGCGCGTCGATGTTGAGGAGCGCGTAGTGCGCCTTCCGGTTCTTGCGGATGCGGTAGGTGAGGGACTTGAGCCCCCAGAACTCCACCCGTCCGACCGTGCCGCCATTCTCGGTCAGCACCGACTTCATCTGGTCGACCAGCGCCTCGACCTGCTGGCCGGAGACGTCCTGGCGCGCCAGAACCACATGCTCGTAAAGGGGCATCGTCTGCCTTTCCGTTTCGCCGGCGCCAAGCCTCACCGAAGCCCTTCGAGGGAAAGGCGGTCGGATCACTTCGAGAGCGGGAACACCGGAAGCCGGACCCCATGGTCCTGCGGCAACGCCGCCTTCCGTTCAGCCCCCGACCGGGTTGTGAGGCCGGCGTTATACGGCATCGCCGCCAGAACACAAGCGCCGGTAAAAGCCGTTGCCGCGCCTTGACAGTATGGCCTCGACCGGAAACAAGGCACCCGTCGTTTCACCGGGCTCGTCGGAGCCCTCAAGGGTCGCCGCCACGTCGATGACGGCAGCGTTCGTCTTCCCAGGACAGGGCAGCCAGAGCGTCGGCATGGGCAAGGCCCTGGCCGATGCAAGTCCTGCCGCCGCCGCGGTTTTTGCCGAGGTGGACGAGGCGCTCGGCGAGAAGCTTTCGGCCACGATGTGGGACGGGCCGGAAGATGCCCTGACCCTGACCCGGAACGCGCAGCCGGCGCTGATGGCGGTCAGCATCGCGGCGGTCCGCGCCGTCGGCGAGCGCTTCGGCCCGCTCGACGGCCTCGCCGCGTATCTCGCCGGCCATTCGCTCGGCGAATATTCCGCGCTTGCCGCGGCGGGCAGCCTGTCGCTGGCCGACACCGCGCGGCTCCTGCGCCTTCGCGGCGACGCCATGCAGCGCGCGGTTCCGGCCGGGGCGGGCGGCATGGCCGCGGTGATCGGGCTCGATCCGGCCGAGGTCCGCGCCGTCGCGGAAGCCGCCGCCGAAGGCGAGGTCTGCGCGGTCGCCAACGACAATGGCGGCGGGCAACTGGTCCTTTCCGGCAGCGCGGCGGCGATCGCGCGCGCCATCGATCTTGCAAAGGCCCGCGGTGCGAAGCGGGTGGTGCCGCTGCCGGTCAGCGCGCCGTTTCACTGCCGGCTGATGGCGCCGGCGGCCGAGGAGATGGCCGAGGCGCTGTCGAAGGTGAGCATCGCCGCGCCGTCGGTGCCGGTGGTCGCGAACGTCACCGCCCGGCCCTATGCCGACGTGGTGGAGATCCGCAGCCGGCTGGTCGAGCAGGTGACCGGCATGGTCCGCTGGCGGGAGTCGGTCGACTGGATGGCGGCGGCGGGCGTCGACCGCTTCGTCGAGGTCGGGTCCGGCAAGGTGCTGGCTGGTCTCATCCGTCGCATTGCCGCGAATGTCGAAACAGTGTCCGTTGGCGCGCCCGGCGACCTCGACGGGCTCGCGGAACGCCTCAAGGGGGTAGGGAACGCATGACGACGGGCGGGATGTTCGACCTCAGCGGCAAGGTAGCGCTGGTCACCGGCGCCACCGGCGGCATCGGCGGCAGCATCGCGCGCGCCTTGCATCGGCAGGGCGCCATGCTCGCCCTTTCCGGGACACGCCGCGAGGCGCTGGAGACGATGTGCGCCGCGTTCCCCGATCGCTGCGGCGCGTTTCCGTGCAACCTCACCGACCACGCCGACGCCGACACGCTGATCCCGGCGGTCGAGGCGGCGTTCGGCCGGGTCGACATCCTCGTCAACAATGCCGGCATCACCCGCGACGGCCTCCTGATCCGCCTCTCCGACCAGGATTGGGATGACGTCATCGCCCTCAACCTCACCGCGGCGTTCCGGCTTACCCGCGCCGCGATGCGCGGCATGCTGAAGCGCCGCTACGGCCGCATCATTTCGATCTCCTCGGTGATCGGCATCGCCGGCAATCCCGGCCAGGCCAATTATGCCGCCGCCAAGGCGGGGCTGATGGGGATGACCCGCGTCCTCGCCAAGGAAGTCGCCAGCCGCTCGATCACCGCGAACTGCGTCGCGCCGGGGTATATCGATACGCCGATGACCAGCGAGCTCAACGAGAAGCAGGTCGCCGCCATCATGAAGGACGTGCCGTCCGACCGGCTCGGCACCCCCGACGAGGTCGCGGCGGCGGTCGTCTACCTCGCCAGCGACGAGGCGGCCTATGTCACCGGCCAGACGCTCGAGGTGAATGGCGGCATGCACATGTAGGCTTCGGCCGGGGAACCGGGACCGGCGGCGGGGCGCCCGTCTAGGCAAGCGGTGCGAAGGTGTGCTACCAGCCGCGCGCCGGACGCCGGCGCCTCCGGAAGGGGTCGCGCGGCTTCGCGACCGGCAAGCGCGATGCGCTCCCGTCAGCCCGCTGTTTTCGGTTTTGCTCGGTCAGCACATTCGCTAGGAATGCCGCGGGTCACTGGACGCGCGCCGAGCGATTCTGGTTCAATCTGTTGAGGCAATCGAGGTTTATCGGACAATGAGCGATATCGCTGATCGAGTGAAGAAGATCGTCGTCGAGCATCTCGGCGTCGAGCCGGAGAAGGTGGTCGACAATGCCAGCTTCATCGACGATCTCGGCGCTGACAGTCTCGACACGGTCGAGCTCGTGATGGCCTTCGAGGAAGAGTTCGGCGTGGAGATTCCGGACGATGCGGCCGAGACGATCCTGACGGTCGGCGACGCCGTCACCTTCCTGAAGAAGGCCTCGGGCTGATCGGGCCCCGCGCGCGCCGCGTCGGTAGCGGCCGCCGCCCGACCGACCGCTGAAGACCCAGAATGAGGCGCGTTGTCATCACCGGCCTTGGCATGGTCACACCGCTCGGTTGCGGTGTCGAACCGACATGGCAAAGGCTGATCGCCGGCGAGAGCGGCGCCCGCCGGGTGACCGATTTCCAGGTCGACGACATCGCCTGCCACATCGCGTTCCAGATCCCCAAGGGGCCGGGCTCCGAGGGGAAGTTCGATCCCGACGAGTGGATGGAGCCGAAGGAACAGCGCAAGGTCGACGACTTCATCATCTATGCGATGGCCGCCGCCGACCAGGCGATCGCCGATTCCGGCTGGCGTCCCGCCTCCTATGACGACCAGATCGCCACCGGCGTCCTGATCGGCTCCGGTATCGGCGGCCTGCAGGGCATCGAATCGACCTCGCTCCTCCTCGCCGAGAAGGGGCCGCGGCGCGTCAGCCCGTTCTTCATTCCCGGCAGGCTCATCAATCTCGCCTCCGGGCAGGTTTCGATCCGTCACGGCCTCAAGGGACCGAACCATTCGGTGGTCACGGCCTGCTCGACAGGCTCGCACGCCATTGGCGACGCGGCGCGGCTGATCGCGCTCGGCGACGCCGAGGTGATGGTAGCCGGCGGCGCCGAATCCCCGGTCTGCCGCCTCGCGATGGCGGGCTTCGCCGCCTGCAAGGCGCTCTCGACCGGCTTCAACGACGAGCCCACCAGGGCGTCGCGCCCCTATGACAGGGACCGCGACGGCTTCGTCATGGGCGAGGGCGCCGGCGTGGTGGTGCTCGAGGAGCTCGACCATGCGCTCGCCCGCGGTGCGAAAATCTACGGCGAGGTCATCGGCTACGGCCTTTCCGGCGACGCGTTCCACATCACCGCGCCCGAGCCGATGGGCGACGGCGCCTATCGCTGCATGAAGGCGGCGATCAAGCGCGCCGGCATCGAACCGTCGGAAATCGACTATATCAACGCCCACGGCACCTCGACGCCGATGGGCGACGAGATCGAGCTCAACGCCGTCGAGCGGATCGTCGGCGACGCGGCGGAGACGATCTCGATGTCGTCCACCAAGTCGGCGACCGGGCATCTCCTCGGTGCGGCCGGTGCGGTCGAGGCTATCTTCTCGCTCCTCGCTATCCGCGACCAGGTCGTGCCGCCGACCCTCAACCTCGACAATCCCTCGGTCAGCACGAAGCTGGACCTCGTTCCCCACAGGGCGCGCCAGCGCAAGGTTGACGTGGCGCTGTCGAATTCGTTCGGTTTCGGCGGAACGAACGCTTCGCTGGTGTTCCGGCGCTACGCGGCCTGACAGTTCGGGCTTGCCCTAATGTCGGTCGAATTGCATGGTCCACCGAACCGCGGCGCTCGGGGGCGTATGGGCAGGGTCTCGTATGAATGATCTGAGCGACGGTGGTGGTGCGACCGAGGCCGTTGGCGGCCGTTCGTCGCGTCGGCCGCTCTCGCCGCGGAGCGCCCGCGAGCTGCTTCAGCCCGAGCAGGTGCCGCCGCCGCCGGTCCGTTCGCGCGCCGCCCGCCACCCGCTGGTGGTGTTCTTCAACTTCTTCATCACCGTCGCCGTCGTCGCCGTTCTCATCATCGGCGGCATCGCGCTCTACGCCAAGGTGCAGTTCGACCGCGACGGGCCGTTGACCGCGACACGGGTCATCGAGGTTTCGCCCGGCGACGGCGTCAGCGACATCTCCGAGAACCTGCAGAATCTCGGCATCATCACCAATCGCTGGGTGTTCCGCGCCGGCGTCACGCTCTACGGCGCGGAGGGCAGCCTGCAGGCCGGCGAGTATCTGATCCCGGCGCAGGCGAGCATGCGCGAGATCGTCGACATCCTCGTCTCGGGCCAGGCCATCGTCTACAACATCACCATTCCCGAGGGCCTGACGAGCTACCAGATCGTCCAGCGGCTCCTCGCCGACGAGACCCTGACCGGCGAGATCGCGCAGATTCCCCCGGAGGGCTCGCTTCTCCCCGACACCTACCGCTTCAATCGCGGCGAGAGCCGGCAGGCGATCATCGACCGCATGATGCGCGAGCGCGACCGCGTCGTCGCCGACATCTGGAGCCGCCGCGTCGAGGGCCTGCCGATCTCGACCCCGGCCGAGCTGGTGACGCTGGCGTCGATCGTGGAGAAGGAGACCGGCATTGCCGACGAGCGCAGCCGCGTCGCGGCGGTGTTCATCAACCGCCTCCGCCTCGACATGCGCCTCCAGGCCGACCCGACGGTGGTCTACGGCATCTGGGGCGGCCAGGGCATGCCGGCGAACCGCATCGGGCTGACCACGGCCGAGGTCAACCGGCCGACCGAGTACAACACCTACACCATCGCCGGCCTGCCGCCGGGGCCGATCGCCAACCCCGGCCGCGCCGCGCTCGAAGCCGTCGCCAATCCGTCGCGCACTAACGACCTCTATTTCGTCGCCGACGGCACCGGCGGCCACGCCTTCGCCTCGACGCTCGACGAGCACAACCGCAACGTCGCCCGCTACCGGCAGATCCAGGCCGACGCGGCCGCCGCAGCGGCGGCCCGTGCGGCGGAAGAAGCCGCCCGGTCGGAAGAGGCCGAAGCGGCCGAGGACGACGAGGCGTCCGCGGAAGAGGCGGCGGACTAGGCGCGGCGGCGGTTGAGCCGCCGGCTCCGCCGCCTTACTGTCCCCCGCGCCCCGAATCCCTCTTGCCGCGAGCCCGGATGGCCCCGCAAGTCCTTCGCAGCATGACCGGATTCGCCCGGGCCGACGGCGCCGGCCCCGGCTGCCGGTGGAGCTGGGAGCTGCGCAGCGTCAACGGCAAGGGCCTGGACCTGCGTTTCCGCGGCCCGCCGGGCTTCGACGACCTCGAGGCCGCCCTTCGCGAACGGGCCGCGGCGCGGTTCAGCCGGGGCACCATCCAGGCGACGCTGACGCTCGACCGCGAGGTCGCCGCCTCCACCGTCACCGTCAACCAGCAGGCGCTCGATCAGCTCGTTGCGGCGGCCGAGGCGGTGCGGCAGCGCACGGGCGGCCCGCCGGTGGCGGTCGAGCAGCTCCTCGCCGTCCGCGGCGTCGTCGACATCGTGGAAGGCGAGGGAGAGCGGAGCGAGGCGCTGGTCGCCTCGCTGCTGGTGAGCCTCGACGAGGCGCTGGAGAAGCTCGGCGCGATGCGGGCGGCCGAGGGCGCCGCGATCGGCGCGATGCTGGAGCTCCGCCTCGCCCGCATTGCCGACCTTGCCGACGAGGCCGACGCCAATCCCGCCCGCACCGCCGAGGCCATCCGCGCGCGCCTTGCCGAGCAGGTAAGCACGCTCCTCGGCGCGGCGCCGGCGCTCGATCCGGCGCGGCTTCACCAGGAGGCGGTGATGCTGGCGACCCGTGCCGACATCGCCGAGGAGATCGACCGCCTCCGCGCCCACGTCATCGCCGCGCGGGCGCTGCTCGCCGACGGCGGTCCGGTCGGCCGCAAGCTCGACTTCCTGGCGCAGGAGTTCAACCGCGAGACCAACACGCTCTGCGCCAAGGCCAACGACAAGAGCCTCACCGCGACCGGGCTGGAGCTGAAGGCGGTCGTCGACCAGCTCCGCGAGCAGATCCAGAACCTGGAATAGCGATGGCCGACACCGCGCCCGCCGACACCATCGCCCGCCGCGGCTTCATGCTGGTGCTGTCCTCGCCCTCGGGCGCGGGGAAGTCGACGCTGACGCGCGCGCTGCTCAAGCCGGGCTCGGGCCTCGAGCTCTCGATCTCGGTCACCACCCGCGCGCGGCGGCACAGCGAGATCGAAGACGTCCACTACCGCTTCATCGACCAGAAGCGCTTCGACCGGATGCGCGACGCCGGCGAGCTCCTCGAATGGGCCGAGGTGCACGGCAATTGCTACGCGACGCCGCGCGAGCCGGTCGAGGCGGCGCTTGCTGCCGGGCGCGACGTCCTCTTCGACATCGACTGGCAGGGGACGCGCCAGCTGGCCGAGAAGATGGCGGACGACCTCGCCCGGGTCTTCATCCTGCCGCCCTCGATGGCCGAGCTCAGGGCGCGGCTCGACCGCCGCGCCGAGGATCCGCCCGAGGTGATCGCCCGCCGCCTCGCCGCCGCACGCGACGAGATCGCGCACTGGGACGAATACGACTACGTCCTCGTCAATGACGATTTGCAGCGCTCGCTGGAGGCGGTCCAGGCCATCATCGCCGCGGAACGCCTCAAGCGCGCCCGCCAGCCCGGCCTCCCCGCCTTCGTCGACGGCCTCCTCTCGGAGCCCTAGCCCCGCCCATCCAGGGCGTTCGCCAGCGCCACGAAGCCGGCGATGTCGATCTCCTCGGCGCGTTTCGTTTCGGCGATGCCGGCTGCGGCCAGGAGCGGCAGCGGGTCGACGCCGAGGGAGCGGAGGCTCTGCCGCAGCATCTTGCGGCGCTGGCCGAAAGCGGCGCCCGTCACGCGCTCCAGCGTTGCCGTGCGGCACGGCAGCGGCGCGGCGCGCGGCAGGAGCCGGACGACGGAGGACGTCACCTTCGGCGCGGGCGTGAAGGCGCGGGGGTCGACGTCGAACATCATGCGCGCCTCGGTGCGCCAGCCGGCGAGGACGCCGAGCCGGCCATAGGCCGCCGCGCCCGGCTGCGCCACGATGCGCTGCGCGACCTCGCGCTGGAACATCAGCGTCAGCGACTCCCACACCGGCGGCCACGGCTCCATCACGAGCCAGCGTATCAGGAGCGGCGTCGCGATATTGTAGGGGAGGTTGGCGACGACCTTGAGCGGCCCCGGCGCGAGCGCGCGAAGATCGACGTTGAGCGCGTCGTCGGCGACGATCTCCAGCCGCCCGGGGTACGCCGCGGCGATCGCGGCGAGCGCCGCAAGGCACCGCTCGTCCTTCTCGATCGCGATGACCCGCGCCGCGCCTTCGCCGAGCAGCGCCCGCGTCAGCCCGCCAGGCCCGGGGCCGACCTCGACGACGGTGGCGCCGTCAAGCGCCCCCGCCGCGCGGGCGATGCGCCCGGTGAGGTTGAGGTCGAGGAGGAAGTTCTGGCCGAGGGATTTCCGCGCCGCGAGGCCGTGACGGGCGATGACCTCACGGAGCGGCGGCAGGCCGTCCGCCGTCACCGCGCCGCCTCGGCGGCGGCCATCCTCGCGGCGAGGCGAAGCGCCGCGATGAGGCTGGCCGGGCTCGCCCGCCCGGTGCCGGCGATGTCGAGCGCGGTGCCGTGGTCCGGCGAGGTGCGGATGAAGGGAAGGCCGAGCGTCACGTTGACGCCGTCGTCGAAGGCAAGCGTCTTCGCCGGGATCAGCGCCTGGTCGTGATACATGCAGATCGCGGCGTCATAGGCCGTCCGCGCCGCGGCATGGAACAGCGTGTCCGCCGGCAGCGGCCCACGCGCGTCGATGCCGCGCGCGCGCAGCGCCTCGACCGCCGGGCGCACGATTTCCTCGTCCTCGCGGCCGATCGTGCCGCCTTCGCCGGCATGCGGGTTGAGGCCGGCGACCGCGAGCCGCGGAGCGGCGATGCCGAACCGGGCGGCGAGGTCGGCGGCGACGATCCGCGCGGTGTCGACGATGAGGTCGGCCGAGAGCTGCCGTGGCACCTCGGCGAGCGGGATGTGGATCGTGACCGGGACGGTGCGAAGCTCCGGCCCCGCGATCATCATCACCGGCCGCGCCGCCCGGCCCGTACGCCGCTCGGCCAGCGCGCCGAGGAATTCCGTGTGGCCGGGATGGGCGAAGCCGGCCTCGTAGAGCGCCTTCTTGTTGATCGGGTTGGTGACGAGCGCGGCGGCACGGCCGGCGAACACTTCGTCCACGCCGCGCTCGATCGCCTCGATCACCGCGGCGCCGTTGGCGGGCGACGCAACACCCGGCTCGTCGCGCATGGCCGCGCGGAGCGGCACCAGCGGCAGCGCATCGGCGAACGCCGCGATCGCGTCGCCGGGCTCGACCTCGGCGACCGGCACGTCGGCCCCGATCCGCTCGCCGCGAGCGGCCAGGAGGCCGGCGTCGCCGAGGACATAGAACGGCGGCAGCGCGAGGTCATCGCGCCGGACCCAGGCCGCCAGCGTGATCTCCGGCCCGATCCCGCCGGGCTCGCCGATGGTGACCGCGACGGGCTTCGGCGGGCCGGCGCTCATGGCTCAGTAGCGCTGGACGATCGCGCTCCGCCGGAGCTCGGCAAGATAGTCCTCGCCGATCTGTTCGCTCTGCTGGATCAGGAGCTCGTTCGCGATCTGAGACCGGGCCTGCTCGTTGGCCTGGATCTCGGTGATGGAGCAGACCGCGATCACCTCGTAGCCCTGGGTGGTGCGGCTCGGCGGCGTGGTCCGCCCGGCCTGCGTGTTGAGGACGGCGTTGCCCTGCTCGCCCGAGAGCTGCGTCGAATCGCGGCGGAGCATGTCGAGGACGACGACGCCCGACAGCCCGGCGGCCTGCGCCGCGACGCCGTCGCAGCCGGCGAAGCGCTGGCGGAAGGCCTCAGCCTCGCTGCGGCGCTGGCTGAGGACGTTGTTGCCGGCATTCGCCGGGACGACGAACACGATCGGCAGCAGGATGTATTCGCGGATGGTCGACGTCTCCAGGCCCTGGCCGAGCATCTGCTGGGTGATGTCCTGCTGGTTGATCGCCCCGGCCTGCGCCAGCGTCTGCATCACGCCGGCCCAGGCGATCTGCGCGCGCAGCCGCTTGCGGAGGGTATCGGGATGGACCCCGGCTTCGCGGAGCGCGCCGGTGAATTGCGACACGCTCATGCCGACCTGGCCCGCGATCTGCCCGTAGGCGGCCTCGACCTGGCTCGCCGACACGAAGAGGCCGCGGCGCTCCGCCTCCTCGAGCTGGAGCACCTCGTCGATGAGCTCGTTGAGCGCGGCGCTTTGCGTTCCCGCGCCGCCGGAAATGCGGTGGAGCGCGACCCGCTGGTCGACGTCGTAGCTGGTGATCGCCGCCCCGTTGACGGTGGCGACGAGGCTCACCGCGAACGCCATCGTGGCGGGGAGCAGCATGGCAAGGGCGATCGCGGCGGCCGTTGCGCGGCGGGCGAAAGAGGTCATCGGTTTGGGCGCTCCCCGTTGTTCTGGCGGCCGGCTCCGAGTCGGCCCGGCGCACACTGGCTCATGGATTCCGGCAAAACCATGAAGCCTCAGGGCGAGACCGTCACGTCGAGATCCGCCAGGGTCCGGAGCGTAAGCCCGAACATGATGGATCGGTTGACGTCCGTCGAGCCGGGCGAACGGCGCGCAGAATAGACCACCGAGAATGACGCGCAGTCGCACTCATATTGTACGCCGAGCCGGCTTGAGACCAGCGTGCTGCTGATCACGTCGTAGCCGAGGCTGCCGAAGACTGTCCAGTTCGGCGACAGCTCCAGCGCCGCCGACCCGTTGATGAGGAAGCCGGCCCGCGGCGTGCCCTCGATATCGACATAGGTCGGATCGAACGCGACGCCGGCCGTGGTGGTGAGGGCGCCGAGCGAAAGGTTGGCGTCGAGCGAGGCATGCTCGACGGAGAAGCCTGACGGGTCGAACCGCCCGCGCGCCACCAGGCTGTGGCCCTGCGCCGAGGTGAGGCTCAGCCCTGCGACGATGTCGGAGACGTTGTCTTCGAGGCCCGTGTCGCCCCCGGTATTGGCGACATCCGGAACTGCGAACGAGTTGACCCCGGCGAGGTGGTAGGACTGGCCGACCATCGCCTCGAGGCGCGTGCCGCCGAACTGGCCGAGATAGCGCAGGGCAAGGTTGAGGCGGGTGCCGCCCTCGACGCGGTCCCAGCCCGAGAACTTGTTCCAGGCGAGGAGGTTCGAGGTGTCGAAGACGAGGCTCTGCGCGTCGTCATTCGGCAGGGCGCCGATCATGGTTTCGCTGGGCCGCACGATCAGCTGGGCGATCGGCTCCACGACGTGCCGGGACGCGCCATTGGTGAGGAGCCACGGCCAGCGCCATTCGAGCCCGCCGCCCGCCATGCCGCGGAACGCCGCCGCCTCGGTGCTGAAGCCCGGCGGCGGCGCGTCGGGCGACAGGAAGAAGGCATCGGCGCGTGCGAAGACGAACGGCTCGAACACCATCCCCGCGGGTCCGAAGAGACGGCGCCGCCAGGTCAGCTGCTCGCTGAGGCGGGTGAACGTCCCGGCGAGCCCGTGATGGTAGGTGTCCGCGCCGATGGTGAAGGGGTCGTTCGCGCCGCGCGACAGGCTGGTGAGATTGCCCGCCAGCGCCAGCTCGCCGCCGAGGACGGGCGTGGCGAGGATGTATTCATGATCGACCGTCGGATGGACGATCGCCTGGCGGTCCTGGTCGGTCCGCGCCGTTTCGCGCCGGACATCGGCGAAATGGTAGATGTGGGCGTCGACGAAGGTCCGGTCGTTCAGTCCGACGAGATAGATCTCCGAGGTGATGAACGGCCCGCCCGGATTGACCGCGTCATAGGCGTTGGTGAAGCCGCGGTCGGTCTGGAGCGTCCCGTCCCAGCCGAAGGACCAGAAGCGGTTGATCGCGAAGTCGCCCGTCGTGCGCACCGCGCCGCGAAACGACCGCCCCGGCGGGTCGCCGAAGGCGGCGCCGTTGCGTTGCGAGATGCCGGCAGCCTGGAAGGTGTAGAGGCCGCGGTTCAGCCGATGGCGCCATTCGACCTCGCCGAGGAACCCCTGGCGGGTGAAGAAGGTCGGCGTCAGCGTCAGGTCGTAGTTCGGCGCCGGCGCCCAGAAATAGGGAACGCCGAAGCCGACGCCGAGCGGCGCGCTGTAGCTGAACTCGGGAAAGAGAAAGCCGGTCTTGCGGGTGACCGACGGGTCCGGCATCGCGAGATAGGGCACATAGGCGACCGGCACGCCGAAGAATTCGAGCCGCGCGCGCTCGAAATAGATCATCTCCTCTTCCTGGTTGTGGACGATGCGGGCGGCCCGCACCTGCCACAGGGGCGGCTTCCCCGCCGTCTCGATGATCGCGCAGGCGGTGTAGGTCGCGCGGTCGAAATCGGTGATCCGGCCGCCGCTGCGGGTCGCCGTTTCCGCCGTGAAGAAGGTGCGGTCGGCTGTCTGGACGAAGATCTCGGTGACGAAGCCTTCGCTGAAATCGTCGGTCACGTCGGCATATTGGGATTCGTAGATGTCGCCGGAGGGGTCGACGATGCGGACATTTCCGGCGGCGATCAGGCGTCCCGTGGCCTGGTAATAGGTGACGCGGTCGGCGGTGAGCACATAGCCGCGATAGGTGATGCGGACATTGCCGACGGCTGACAGGACCTCGTTGTCATAGTCGAAGACGAACTCGTCGGAGGTCAGGTCCATCTGGGCCTGGGCGGCGGCAGGCGAGATGGCGAGGAGAACCGCGATACACGCCACGGCCGCGGCGCGGAGCGCGCGCATGGGGTGCCACGGGAAGCGGATGGCTGGGAAGGTCATCCATCCTCCTCGTGCAACAGGACCGTTACGCTCACAAGGGTCGCAAGCACTGCCGGAGCCCACGCGGCAACCGCCGGGGGGACCACCCCGCCCCGGCCAAGATCGCGGGAAACCTCCAACAACAGGTAAAGCAGAAAGCCGCTGACCGCGCCAGCAACGATGAGCCGCCCCACGCCGAGGGTTCGCGAGAAGCGCAGCGAAACCACGGCCGCGATGAGGACCATGGCGGCCAGGAGGAGCGGCAGCGACAGGAGCTCGTGAAGCCTGAGGCGCAAATGGTTCGCCGGCAGCGCCGAAGCGTTGGCGATCGCGATGAGGTCGGGGAGTTGCCAAAAGGGTACGGTCTCCGGGTCGGCGAAGGTCTCGCCGATCTGGGCGGGCGTGAGGTTGGTCGGGAGCCGGTAGCGCTCCTGCTGCGCCGGAAGGCGCCCTTCGGCGGAGACGAGCGGCTCGTCGATGAGCCACTCCCCCTCACGCAGCCGCGCCGTGGGCGCATCGACGCGCTCGCGGAGCGTCCCGTCCTCGTTGAACACGAACGCCGTGACGCCGCGCAGCACCGTGCCTTCCCGGGCGGTCTGCGCCGCGCCGATGATCGAGGGTCCGTCGGCGCCGTTCTGCCGGAGCCAGATCTGCCCGTCGGTCGTCAGCGACGAGCGGCTTTCGCCGACGCCTTTGGCGACCGACGCTTCGCGAAGCGCGGCGGCGCCCGGGCTGTAGAGCGCGATCATCACGATGCCGACGAGCACGGCGACCGCAACCGCCGGCACGAGCAGCTGCCATGCCGACATCCCCGCCGCGCGCACGACCGTCAGCTCGAGGCGCCGGTTGAGCGAGACGAAGGTGATGATCGCGCCGAAGAGGGTCGCGAACGGGATCAGGAGGTCCGCCAGCGACGGGCCGCGGAGGAGGGCCGCCAGCGCGGCGTCGGTGACGTCGAAGACGCCCGGCGTGATCCAGCGCGCGAGCTGCGTGAAGTCGAGGATGGTGATCAGAAGGAGCCCGATCACGAAGAGAACCACGATGGCGACCGTCAGGCGCCAGGCGATGTGCCGCGACAGGGTGAGCCCGATCCTCACGGTCCGGCCGCCCGCCGTCGCGCGAGGCCGGGCGCCCGGATGCGCAGCCACGACGGGACCGTCACCTGCCGGCCGCTCGCCATCACGCCGATCGGCACGATCGTCGCCAGCAGCGGCAGCCCATAGCCGAGCGGCATCATGGCGGGGTCGGCGTCGAGGCCGCCGTCGAGGGAGAGGCCGACTGCCATGACCACGCCGCCCGCCGCCGCCGCGGCGGTGATGAGCCAGCCGCGGCCGCGCCGGTTGGAGCGCGGCGTGCCGAGGAACATCGCCGGCACGAAGGCCAGCGCCAGCGCGTAGAGCGGCGTCGTGATCCGGTTGTGCAACTCGCCGGTGTAGCGATAGGGGTTGGCCACGAAGATCGGATCGCTTGGGTCCGGGTCGAGGAGGTAGCCGACCGGCCGCTCCGCCGGGCCGACCGTCGCCTGCTCGGCGCGCACGATCAGCGCCGAGAGATCGAACGCGTATTCCGCGAACTGGATGACGCGGAGCGTGCCGGTCGCACGCTCCTGCCGCTGCACCTGGCCGTCCGTCATCCGCAGATAGGAGCGGCCCGATCCTTCGACCGCCGCCCCCGACCGCGCCAGATAGGCGATCGTCTGGTCGGCATCGCGCTGGTCGAAGACGAAGATGTCGAGGAGCGTGCCGTCCGGCCTGCGGTCGCCGACATAGATCGTCACGTCGCGATCGAGCGACCGGAACTGGCCCGGCTGGATCACCGACGTCAGGAGATTGGCGTTGACGTCGGCGATGAGGTCGCTGCTCGCCCGCAGCGCCGCCGGCCCGAAGAAGAGCGACGAGCTCGCGACGAGGATCGCGACCGGGATCGCGAGGAGCAGGATCGGGCGGATCAGGAGGGCGGGGGAGATACCGCCCGCGGCGAGGCTGATCAGCTCCGAATCGGCGTTGAGGCTGTTGAGGGCGTAGATCACCGCGATCAGCACCGTGATCGGCGCGATGATCGTCACTAGGCTCGGCAGGAGGAGGACCGTCGCCTCCAGGAAGACCCACAGCCCCTGGCCGCGATCGGTGACGAGACTGATCTCGCGCAGCGCCTGGGACGCCCAGATCGAGGCGGCCAGCGCCGGGAAGGCGACCAGGAAGGCCGCCAGCAGACGCCTGAAGATGTAACGCTGGGCAAGGCTCACGGCCGTTCCTCGACTCCTCCCGGGGATGTTATGGGGTCGGCGGGCCGCCGAAGGCCAGCACCCGTCGCACAACCCTTGCGTTCGCTGCCATGCGCGGCGAGATTGGCGCGCTTTCGTCGCAAAGCCCGTCGTCTCTCCCCAACCCGCGCCGCGAGATATCCATGGCTGTCCTTCCGACCGTCACCTTTGCCAAGCCCGGATCGGCCCTGTCCGGAACCGTCGTCGTCTTCACCAATGAGGAATTCCGGTTCGGTCCGCAGGCCGGCGCCCTCAGGCTCCAGCGCGTCGTCGAGCGCGCCGCCGCCGCCGCCGACTTCAAGGGCAAGCCGCGCAGCACGCTCGACATGCTGGCGCCGCCAGTCGAGAGCGCGGACCGGCTCCTCGTCGTCGGTCTGGCCAAGGGCGCGGACAAGGCGCCGAGCCACGACTGGCTGAAGCTCGGCGGCGCGGTGATCGCCAAGCTGCGGCGCGGGCATCCGGCGACGGTGCTGCTCGAGCAGCCCGACGGGAAGCCGGTGCCGGCCGAGGCTGCCGCGGATTTCTGCCTCGGCGCGGCGCTGCGCGCCTACACCTTCGACAAATACAAAAGCAATGGCGGCGACGACGAGGAGTCCGAGCAGGGCAAGGAATCGCCGCCCGCCCTCACGGTGCTCGTCGACGATCCGGCGAAGGCGAAGCGCGCCTGGACGAGCCGGCTCGCCGCCGCCGGCGGGGTCTACCTCGCGCGCGACCTCGTCAACGAGCCCGCCAACGTGCTCGGCCCGGTCGAATATGCCGAGCGGGTCAAGGAGCTGGAATCGCTCGGCGTCGAGGTGACGATCTTCACCGAGAAGGATCTGCGCAAGCTCGGCATGGGCGCCTATCTCGGCGTCGCGCAGGGCTCCTCCCGCCCGCCGCGCATGGTGATGATGCGCTGGAACGGCGGCAAGGCGAAGGAGAAGCCGGTCGCGCTGATCGGGAAGGGCGTAGTGTTCGACACCGGCGGCATCTCGATCAAGCCGGCCGCCGGCATGGAGGACATGAAGGGCGACATGGGCGGCTCCGCCGCCGTGGTCGGCGCCATCGCGACGCTGGCGAGCCGCAAGGCCAAGGTCAACGCGCTCGGCATCGTCGGCCTGGTGGAGAACATGCCGGACGCCAACGCGCAGCGGCCCGGCGACATCCTCACCTCGATGGCCGGCATCACCATCGAGGTGAACAACACCGACGCGGAGGGCCGGCTCGTGCTCTGCGACCTCCTCCATTATGTCGAGAAGGAGTACCAGCCGCGGGTGATGATCGACCTCGCCACGCTGACCGGGGCGATCATCGTCGCCCTCGGCCACCACTATGCAGGCTTCTACGCCACCGACGACAAGCTCGCGGCCAATCTCAGCGCCGCCGGCGAGGCGACGGGCGAGCGGGTGTGGCGCATGCCGCTCGGCCCGGAATACGACAAGCAGATCCGCTCGCGCTTCGCCGACATCAAGAACAGCTCCGGACGCGAAGGGGCGTCGATCACCGCGGCGCAGTTCCTCAAGCGCTTCGTCAAGGAGACGCCCTGGGCGCATATCGACATCGCCGGCACCGCGATCGCCTCGCCGGCGACTGACGTCAACAAATCTTGGGGCTCCGGCTACGGCGTCCGCCTCCTCGACCGCCTCATCGCCGATACCTATGAGGGGTAGCGGCGTTGAAGGATCGGCGAGGCAGACCTAGGATGAGGCCATGACGAGGCTTCTGGAAACCGCCATCGAGCGGCTGCGCGAATTGCCCGACGAGGTGCAGGACGACCTCGCGGGGGCGCTGATGTCGCTGATGAATCTCGCCCACTCCGACGAAGGGCTCGATGAGGAAACCCGCCTCGCGATCGCCGAGGCACTGGATCAGGCGGATCGCGGCGAGTTCGCGTCCGACATCGAGATCGCCGCGGTCTTCGGCCGTCCGCTCGTGTGACGATACGGCTTTCGCCGCGAGCTCTGCGCGATACTGAGTCGATCCTGGCGTATCTCTTGGAGCGGAGCCCCGCCGCCGCAATCGGCCTTCGGGAGTCACTTGCCCGATCGATCGAGGCCATCGGCGTCTTTCCGGCCGCCGGACGGGAGTGCCTGCCCGGCGTCCGCGTCACCGCCTTGCGACGTTATCCGTACCTTGTGTATTGGCGTGTCGAGCGCGACGGTGTCACCGTTCTCCACATCCGGCACGCGTCCCGCCGTCCGTGGCGGGGCATCAGGTCATGACCGAAGTCCTCTTCTACCACCTGCAGCGCCAGCCGCTGGAGGCCGTGTTGCCGGCGCTCTTGGAGCGCTCGCTGGAGCGCGGATGGCGGGTGGTGGTGCAGGCCGGCTCGCGCGAGCGCGTCGAAGCGCTCGACGCGCATCTTTGGACCTATCGCGACGAATCCTTCCTGCCGCACGGCATCGACGCCGAGACGGCCGCCGAGCAGCCGGTCTTCCTCACCGAGGGCGAGATCAACCCCAACCGCGCCGATGTCCGCTTCGTCGTCGACGGCGCCGCCATGGGGACTGTCAACGGCTATCAGCGCGTCGTCCTGATGTTCGACGGCAATGACGAAGCCGCGGTCGCCGCCGCCCGCGAGGCATGGAAGGGCCTAAAGGACGCCGGTCACAACGCGACCTACTGGCAGCAGAACGACGCCGGTCGCTGGGAGAAGAAGGCCTGATTTGCGAAAGCGGTCGGCAAGCCCGGCAACTTTTTTGATTGGGGCTTTTGCACAAAAGCGACAGTCGGCTGCGGCAGTGAATGCTAGCGTCCCCGCCAAAGCTCGGCGAATCGCCGCGGGCAACAGGGGGCCCTCATGAAGAAATTCGTTCTGGCAGCAGCCGCTACCGCAGTATTCGCAGGCGGGGCGCTGGCCGCAGACCTTCCGCCGCCGCCACCGCCGCCGGAAGCCCAGCCGGCATTCAGCTGGGAGCACACGATCTATATCGGCCTGCAGGGCGGCTACGGCGTCGGCTACAAGGACTGGCTCTACAATTCAGGGCTGGGCGGCGACAACATCCATCAGGTTCGCGGCTGGCTGGCGGGCGTCCAGGCCGGCATCAACGTTCAGCGGGCGAACTTCGTGATCGGCACGGAGGCTGACTGGAACTGGAGCAATGTCGAGGGCAGTGCTCTGTGTCCGCCGCCCGACCTGATGTGCACGTCGCAAATCAACTGGATCGCGACCTGGACCGCCCGCGCCGGCGTGATGGCGGGGCGAACGCTCCTCTATGTCGAAGGCGGTTTCGCCGCAGCCAACGAGACCTTCGTGGACACCTACACCGGAATCGTCCCTCCGATCGTTACCGCGGAGACCGTGATGAACTACGGCTGGACCGTCGGTGGCGGCGTGGAGCTCAAGGTCGGCTCTTCCATGGCGATCGACCTCGAATACAGCTACGTCAATTTCGGCACCGACGACTACATCGTCGGCGCGTCACCGCTCACCGTGACGCAGTCCCTCCACATGCTGCGGTTCGGCGTAAACCGGCTGTTCTAGCGCGCGGGTCCGAACCGAAGCGGCCGAGGGGATTCTCGCGGCCCGGCCGATGGTTCGCGGCGCCCCGCCGTCCGCGGCGAGAAAGGCCTGACGAGGCCGCAAGCGCCGGGTTTCGGCCTCCCAGCCGTTAACGAATCGTGGCTGTGGTGGCGAGGACACAGACAGGGCGGGCCAAGCGGCGGTAGGCTGCCTGTTCGGCGCGGTTTGTGTGCAACTGGGGCGGCGCCATGAAACGGTCCGTAGCTCCGCTGCCCCGCGCTGGACTCGACCGTTACCCAGTCGCTGCACCTCATCCGGCTCGGGGTCAGCAAAAAGCGTTCTGTGGCATGGTTTGACGACAGTCTGAGCGAGCCTTGCTGACACCCACGGGGGCGTCGGCTCGTCCCGGGGGGGTGTCATGAAGAAAATCCTTGTCGCAGCGGCTGTCGCCGCAGCCTTCACGGGTCCGGCGCTGGCGGCGGACATCGCACCGCCGCCTCCACCGGTCGTCGAGCCGGCACCCCAGTTCAGCTGGGTGCACACGATCTACATCGGCGGACAGCTGGGTTACGGCCTCGGCTACAAGGACTGGGATTACATCGGTCCCAATACGCATCAGGTGCGCGGTCTGCTGGCCGGTGTTCAGGGCGGCATCAACGTTCGGCGCGGCAACCTCGTCGTCGGCGCCGAAGCCGACTGGAACTGGAGCAACATCATTGGCAGCGCCGACTGCCCGGTCATGTTCACCTGCATCTCCGAGATCAACTGGATCGCAACCTGGACCGCCCGCGCCGGCATCATGGCAGGTCCGGCTCTGCTCTATCTCGAGGGCGGTGTCGCGGTCGCAAACGAAACGTTCACCGACATCACGCCGGTTGAGACTGACATCATCACCGTCCGGAATCTTGGCTGGACGGTCGGCGGCGGCGCCGAGTTCAGCGTCGGCACCAACTGGGCGATCGACCTCGAATACAGCTATGTCGATTTCGGGACCGATACATATGACGGGCTCAGTGGCGAGCTGATCGTGACCCAGTCGCTCCACATGGTCAGGCTTGGCGTGAACCGCCTTTTCTGATCTTCGTGACGCCAGTCTCAGAAGGCCCGGCATCGTCGGGCCTTTTGCTTCGCCGGCCTCTGGATCGGGATCGACCTAGCCGGCGCCGTCCGCCGCCTCGTATTCCGCGCTGAGCGCGAGCCAGGCCTCCTCGGCCTGGGCGAGCTGGCGCCCGGCGTCCGCCTTCGCGCGGGCGTGCCCGGCGGCCGCAGCGGGGTCGCGCGTGTACAGGGCGGGATCGGCGAGCAGCGCATCGAGCCGCTGAATCTCTTTCTCAAGGCGCGCCATCAAGGACTGGGAATCCTTGATCTTCTTGCGCATCGGCGCCAGCGCCTCGCGGCGTTGCGCCGCCTCGCGCCGTCGCTCGCCGGCGTTCGGCTTCGCGGCGTCGTCGCCGCGGCCGCGGGCGCCGCCGCGATCGTCGAGGACGCGCCGGCGGTAGTCGTCGAGGTCGCCGTCGAACGGGCGGACGGTGCCGTCCGCCACCAGCCACAGCCGGTCGACGGTCGCCTCCAGGAGGTGGCGGTCATGGCTGATGATGATGACGGCGCCGGCATAGTCGTTGAGGGCGCGGATCAGCGCCTCGCGGCTGTCGATGTCGAGATGGTTGGTCGGCTCGTCGAGAATGAGGAGGTTCGGCGCGCCGAAGGCGGCGAGCCCGAGGAGGAGGCGCGCCTTCTCGCCGCCGGAGAGCTCGCGCGTCGGCGTGTCCATCTTCGCGCCGGGAAAGCCGAGCGCGCCGGTGCGCGCCCGCACCCGCGCCGGCAGCTCGCCCGGCATCAGACGGCGGACATGGTCGGCCGCCGAGCCGTCGGGATCGAGCTCGTCCAGCTGGTGCTGCGCGAAATAGCCGACGGAAAGGCGCGGCGAGCCGCGCATCTCGCCCGCCATCGGCTTGAGGCGGCCGGAGATCAGCTTGGCGAAGGTCGATTTGCCGTTGCCGTTCTGGCCAAGGAGCCCGACCCGGTCGTCGACGTCGAGCCGGAGGTCGAGCTGCGACAGCACCGCCCGTTCGCCATAGCCGACCGCGACGTGATCGAGCGCGACCAGCGGCGGGGCGGCGGGCTTGGCCGGATCAGGGAAGCTGAAGCCGTAGACATGCTCGTCGACCAGCTCGGCGATCGGCTCCATCCGCTCCAGCATCTTGAGGCGCGACTGGGCCTGCCGCGCCTTGGTCGCCTTCGCCCGGAAGCGGTCGACGAAGGCCTGCATGTGGGCGCGCGCCGCTTCCTGCTTGACCCGCGCCTTCGCCTGCAGCGCCTGCCGCTCGCGGCGCTGGCGGTCGAACTGCGTGTAGCCGCCGCGATAGGGAACGAGCTTGCCGTCGTCGATATGGACGATCATCTCGACCGCCGCGTCGAGGAGGTCGCGGTCATGCGAGACCACGATCACGGTGTGGCGGTAGCGCGCGAGGAAGGCGTGAAGCCACAGCGTGCCCTCGAGGTCGAGATAATTGGTCGGCTCGTCGAGGAGGAGAAGGTCCGGCTCGGCGAAAAGCACCGCCGCGAGCGCGACCCGCATCCGCCAGCCCCCCGACAGCGCCGAGCACGGGCCGCGCTGCGTTGCGGCATCGAAGCCGAGGCCGGAGAGGATCGCGCCGGCGCGGGCTTCGGCCGAATGCGCGCCGATGTCGACCAGCCGCGTCTGGATCTCGGCGATGCGGTGCGGGTCGGTTTCGGTCGCGGCGGCCGCAAGGAGCGCCGCCCGCTCGCGGTCGCCCGCCATCACCACCTCCAGCAGCGTCTCCGGACCGGACGGTGCCTCCTGCGCGACCTGGCCGATCCGCGCGCCGCGCGGCATCGCGATGTCGCCGCTCTCCGGCGCGAGCTCGCCGGTGATCAGCTTGAGCAGCGTCGTTTTCCCCGCGCCGTTGCGGCCGACGAGGCCGGCGCGGGTGCCCGCGGGCAGGCTGACGCTGGCGCCGGAGAGGAGGACCCGGTCGCCGATGCGGTAGGTGAGGTTGCCGATCTGCAGCATGGCGCGTGTTTGCCGTGCCTCGGGCGGCGAGAGCAAGAGGGCTTGCCAACGGCCGCGGCGACGGCAAAGTGCCCGCCGCGAACGGGGTGGGAACGGCAATGTCTTCGAATGGTGAAGTATTGCGGCGCTACGGCGCCGCGTCCGAGGTCGACGACTTCGCGACGATGGGTGCTTTGAAGCACCCCGACTGGCAGCTGGAGCTGCCGCAGTCGGGCGAGGTTTTCGTCGGCCACGACAATTACGTGGCGATGCGCACCAGCCGCCCCGAGGGGCTGCCCCGGCTCAAGGGCCTGAGGATGGACGGCGAGGGCGACCATTGGTGGGGCGAGGACATCATCACCTATGGCGACGGCTCGCGCTGGCTGGTGGTGAGCATCGTCACCTTCAAGGGCGGCCTGATCTGGCGCGAGCGGAGCTACTTCATGCAGCCCTTCCCCGCGCAGCCCGCCCGCGCGCAATGGGTCACGCGCGTCGAACCGGCGCTGTAGCCGCACACCACCGACGTCATCGAGGCAGAAGCCTGGACTTCCTCCGACCTCGTCCTGAGGTGCCGCCGTAGGCGGCCTCGAAGGACGGCAGGAGCGCACCAGCGGGTCCTTCGAGGCCCGGCTTCGCCGGGCGCCTCAGGATGAGGTCGGCTGCGTGGTGGAGGCACAGGACACGGGTGCGGCTTGAGCAGTGGGTCTCACGGGTCTACATAGCCGTTGTCACCACCACCGGACCGGGGAGGGTATTCATGACAGCCATTGTCGCCCGTCCGGTCGGTTGTCCGGCCCGCTAGCGCAAGCTTCGTCCCGCAGGGACATCCAGCGCCAGCACCATCCGGGCAATCCGGCCGCGCATCGCGCCGACCCATGTCGGCCCGAACGCGCGTCTGCGTGACCCGCGCCCATCGGCGCTCCTGGATGGTGATCCTCCAATGTCTTCCGATTTCCGCGGGCTGGCCGCCTATGGCTGGTCCCCGCATTTCCATGCCCGGCTCGATGAAACCGAGCTGGCGGACTTCGTTCCCGCCCGCGTCGTGGCGGTCCATCGCGGTGCGATCGACGTCGAAGGCCCGGCCTTCACCGGCCGCGTGCCGCAGCTCGACGCCGACGATCCGCTCGATCGCGCCACCGTCGGCGATTTCGTGCTGCTCGACCGCAGCGGACGATCGCGCCGCGTCCTCGAACGGAAGAGCCTCTTCAAGCGCCGCGCCGCCGGGACCGGCCGCGAGCTCCAGCTCGTCGCCGCCAATGTCGATACGCTGCTGATCGTCACCTCGTGCAATCACGACTTCAACCTGGCGCGGTTGGAGCGCTACCTCGTGCTCGCGCGCGAGGCGGGCGTCACGCCGCTGATCGTGCTGACCAAGGCCGATCTCGCCGACGATCCGGACGAGCTTGCGGCGAAGGCCCGCAAGCTCGCGCCGGGTCTCCTCGTCGAGCCGCTCGACGCGCGCGACCCGGCCGAGGTCGACCGGCTCCGCTTCTGGTGCGGACCGGGCGAGACCGTGGCGCTGCTCGGCTCGTCCGGCGTCGGCAAGTCGACGCTGGTCAACACGCTCCTCGCCGCGGAGGCGCAGGCGACCGGCGGCATCCGCGAGGGCGATTCGCACGGCCGGCACACCACCACCGGCCGGTCGCTGCTGCGGCTTCCCGCCGGCGGCTGGCTTCTCGACACGCCGGGCATGCGCGAGCTCCAGCTCACCGATGTCGGCGACGGCATCGACCAGGTGTTCGACGATGTCGTCCGGCTGGCGGCGCGATGCCGCTTCGCCGACTGCCGCCACGAGACCGAGCCCGGCTGTGCGGTGCAAGCCGCGATCGCGGCCGGCGACCTCGAACCGGGGCGGCTCAAGCGCTACCGCAAGCTCGAAGCCGAAGACCGGCGCAACACCGAGACGCTCGCCGAATCCCGCGCCCGCTTCCGGCGCTTCGGCCGCCTGACCCGCAGCGCGCTGCAGGACAAGCGGCTGCGGAGCGGCCGCGACCCGTGAGGGGGAGGGGGCGAGAAGGCGAGAGGGCCTAAAGGCCGACGCCGGTCTCGCGCTGGTAGAGGAGGAGGTCGAGCGGCGGGGCGAAGTCACGGTCGACGAGCTGCGTCATCAGCGCGTGGACCTGCCCGCGATGGTGGGTCTGGTGGTTGAAGAAGTGGAAGAGGGCGGGGGCGAGCGGCTGGGTGATCTCGGCGGGGTTGGTGATCGTGCGGTAGGTGATCGGTCCGGCCAGCGTCGCGTCCGAGACGCCACCCACGAACGCGATGATCCGTTCGTCCTCGGCCGCGCGCGCCTCGGCCAGCGCGGCGCGGTCCTCGAACAGGATCGCGTCGAGCCGGTTCGGCGCGTCGCCGGCGCCGGTGAAGCGCCGCATCCAGATGCGGTCGGCAACGAGGAGGTGGTTGAGCGTGCGGTGGACCGAGCCGAAAAACGCGCCGCCATCGGCGCGATAGGCGGCGTCGTCCATCGCCGCGGCGCGGGCATAGAGCCGCCGGTTCGCCCAGCGATTGTAGCCGGCCATCATTGCGAGATAGTCTCTCATGACGGCCCCATAGCGCAGTCGCGGAGCGATCGCCATCGCCCGGCGCGCCGGCCGGTCATGCAGTTGAGTCAGCATGCGGCCCGAGCGGCCGACGGATCGGAACTTGCATCGCGACTTGTCGTCGCCCGGCGCGATCGGGCGATCCCACAGCGGTCAACCGGGGAGCGACCAGCCATGGCCAGCAGAGCGCGGGGTGCAGCAGCGAGCGAGGAAACCCTCTCCAGCAAGGACGGCGTGACGATCTTCGTCCGGTCCTGGGAGCCGGCGCCCGCGCCGCGCGCGGTCGTGGTGATCTGCCACGGCCTCAACGCGCATAGCGGGCTCTACGCCTGGGCCGCGGCGCAGCTCGCGGCGGCCGGTTTCGCGGTCTTCGCGCTCGATCTTCGCGGCCGTGGCCGGTCGGAGGGCGAGCGGTTCCTCGTCCGCGACATCGCCGATTATGTCGCCGACGTCCACACAACGGTGATGGCCGCGAAGAGCCGGCATCCCGGCCTTCCCGTCTTCCTGCTCGGGCACAGCGCCGGCGGTGTGACCGCCTGCGTCTACGCGCTCGACCACGGGTCGGAGCTGGCGGGCCTCATCAGCGAGAGCTTTGCCTTCCGGGTTCCTGCGCCGATGATCGTGCTCACCGTCATGAAAAGCGTGAGCGGCCTCATCCCGCGCGCCAAGGTGCTGAGGCTGAAGAGCCGCGACTTCTCGCGCGATCCGCAAGTCGTCGCCGCGCTCGACGCCGATCCGCTGATCGCCAACGAGGCGCAGCCGGCGGCGACCATAGCCGCCCTCGTGCGTGCCAACGACCGGCTGCTCGCCGAGCTTGGCAGGATCACGCTTCCGGTGCTGATCCTCCACGGCACCGCCGACAAGGTGACGCTGCCGGCCGGAAGCCAGCTCTTCTTCGACCGCGCCGGCTCGAGCGACAAGCAGCTGAAGCTCTATGACGGCCACGTCCACGACCTCCTCGCCGACTACGGCAAGGAGGGCGTGATCGCGGACATCATCGGCTGGATTGACCAGCGCGTTCCCGCCGCGGCGTAGTCCGCCGCTACTCGGCGGCCGCCTGCGGCGAATCCGGCATCATCTGCTGCTGCGCCGTCTCGGCGGCGTGGCGGCGGTCCATATGGGCGAGCGCCTCGCGGACGCCGGCGCCATAGTCCGGATGGACCTTGTCGAAATGCGCGATCTGGCGGTCGGCGATCTCCTTCGGGATGCCCCACATCGCCTCGGCGATGTTGAGGTAGAGCCGGTCGCGCTGCGCGCTGTTGAAGAGCTCGAAGAGCGCGCGCGGCTGGCGGTAATCGTCATTGCCGTCGCGATGATTGTAGCGGTCCGCGGCGCCGCTGAGCGCGAGCGGCGGCTCCTTCGCCGACGGCTGCTCGACCGGCCCGTTGAACGAGTTCGGCTCGTAATAGGCGTCGGCATTCGGGTTGTTGGGGAAGAACCGCATCGGTCCGTCCTTGTGGTAATGCGCCACGCCGGACTTCGGCGCGTTCACCGGCAGCGCCTCGTAATGCGTGCCGAGCCGGTAGCGATGCGCGTCGGCATAGGAGAAGACGCGCGCCTGCAGCATCTTGTCCGGCGAGTAGCCGATGCCCGGCACCTTGTTGGAGGGCGAGAACGCCGCCTGCTCGATCTCGGCGAAATAATTGTCGGGGTTCCGGTTGAGCTCCAGCACGCCGATGTCGATCGGCGGATAGTCGCCATGCGGCCAGACCTTGGTCAGGTCAAACGGGTCGTACCAGTGCTTGCCGACATCCGACTCCGGCATGATCTGGACCCGGACCTTCCAGCGCGGGAAGTCGCCCTTCTCGATCGAGGTGAAGAGGTCCTCCTGCGTCGATTCGCGGGTGCGGCCGACGATCTCGGTGGCCTCGTGGTTGGTCCAGTGCTGGTGGCCCTGCTGGGTCTTGAAGTGGAACTTGACCCAGACGCGCTCGTCGTCGGCGTTGATCAGCGAATAGGTGTGCGACCCGTAGCCGTTGATGTGGCGCACGCCGATCGGCAGGCCGCGGTCCGAGAAGAGGATCGTGACCTGGTGGAGGCTCTCCGGCGACAGCGACCAGAAATCCCACATCGCCGTCGGCGAGCGCATGTTGGTGCGCGGGTGGCGCTTCTGGGTGTGGATGAAGTCCGGGAACTTGTACGGGTCGCGGATGAAGAACACCGGCGTGTTGTTGCCGACGAGGTCCCAGTTGCCCTCCTCGGTGTAGAATTTGAGCGCGAAGCCGCGCACGTCGCGCTCGGCGTCGGCGGCGCCGAGCTCGCCGGCCACCGTCGAGAACCGCGCCAGCATCGGCGTCACCGCGCCCGGCTGCAGCACCTTGGCCTTGGTGTATTGCGCGATGTCGCCGGTGATCGTCAGCGTGCCATAGGCGCCCCAGCCCTTGGCGTGCACCGGGCGCTCGGGAATGCGCTCGCGGTTCTGGTGCGCGAGCTTCTCGATCAGCTGGTAGTCCTCAAGGAGGAGCGGTCCCTGGCGACCCGCCGTCAGGCTGTTCTGGTTGTCCGGCACCGGCGCGCCGCCGGTCGTGGTCAAAGTAGGCTTGTCGGCCATGATGGTCCCCTCGTTTCAGGTGCGGGCGCCCCGCTGCGGCGCCCGAGTCCGATGGTTCATCGCAAACTCCGGCGATAAATTCCAATCGCATTCGCGGTATGTCGTGATAACGCTGGATTATGATCACGACCCGGCAGCTTCGCTATTTCGACGCGCTGGTGCGGACCGGGCATTTTGGCCGCGCCGCCGAGGAGGTCGGCGTCAGCCAGCCGGCGCTCTCGATCCAGATCCGCGAGCTGGAGGCGGCGCTCGGCGGGCCGCTGGTAGACCGCGGCACGACCGCGCACCGGCTGACCCCGCTCGGCGCCGAGGTGGCGGCGCGGGCCGCCGGCATTCTGACGGCGCTGCGCAATCTGGAGGACCTTGCCTTCGTGCGCGGCGAGGTGCTGACGGGGCCGCTCAGCCTCGGCATCATCCCCACGATCGCGCCCTATCTCCTGCCGCGCCTCATGCCGGTGCTGGCCGAGCATCACCCGCGATTGCGGCTCCTGCTGCGCGAGGCGGTTACCGCCACCGTGGTGGACGAGCTGAAGGCCGGCAAGCTCGACGCGGTGGTGGCGAGCCTGCCACTCAACGAGCCGGAGTTCGACGAGGCGCCGGCCTTCGTCGACCGCTTCCTCCTCGCCGCCCCGGCCGGTTCGCCGATGGCGGAAGCGGGCGAAGTCTCGCCCGGGGAGGTCCGCGCCGGCGACCTCCTGCTGCTGGAGGACGGGCATTGCCTCCGCGACCAGGCGCTCGCGGTCTGCGGCATGATCGATCCGCGGCGGCTGCGGACCTTCGGCGCGACGAGCCTTGCGACCATCCTGCAGCTTGTCGCGGCGGGGCAGGGGGTGACACTCCTCCCCGAGATGGCGATCGACCCCGGCCTTCGCGCCGACCGCCGCCTCGCGCTCGTCGAGTTCACGCAGCCGCAGCCCGGGCGCACCATCGGCGTCGCGTGGCGGAAGGGCTCGCCGCGCGATGCGGATTTCCGCGCGCTCGCCGCCGCGATCACCGCGGCGGCGTGACCGCCCGCGCCTTGCCGCTGTCACGCGCGCTGGCTATATCCCCGCCACCCGATCAAACCCCAAGGACCGAACCATGGCCGTCGAGCGCACCTTTTCCATGATCAAGCCGGACGCCACCCGGCGGAACCTGACCGGGGCGATCACGGCCAAGCTGGAAGAGGCCGGCCTTCGCGTCGTCGCGTCGAAGCGGGTGTGGATGAGCCGCAAGCAGGCCGAGGGCTTCTACGCCGTGCACCGCGAGCGCGGCTTCTTCAACGAGCTGGTGGAGTTCATGTCCTCCGGCCCCACCGTGGTCCAGGTGCTTGAGGGCGAGAACGCCATCCTGAAGAACCGCGAGATCATGGGCGCCACCGACCCCGCCAAGGCCGACTCCGGCACCATCCGCAAGGAATTCGCCACCTCGATCGGCGAGAACGCGGTCCACGGCTCCGACGCCCCCGAGACCGCTCGCGAGGAAATCGCCTACTGGTTCGCGGAAACCGAGATCGTCGGCTAGCGCTACTCGATCAGCACGATGTTCACCGTCCAAGGTCCCCGCCCGCTTACCTGTACGTAGTATCGCCCGGGCTCTCGGATGTAGGACGCGCCGGTGCCCGCTCCGGTCTGCATGGCCGAGGACACTGGGTCACCAGTCGCGTCGTCGTAGATGTAGAACGCAGTCGTGTCACCGACGTCCCATTGGATTTCCCAAGGGGCCGAGACGGTGAACGGCCGTGTGGTTTGTGACCCGTTCCCGGTGAACGTCGCAACGAGCTGGTCGGCCAGCGCAGGATAGGTTAACGCGACGATCAGTGCGCCTGCCGCCCATTTCTGCTTCGTGCCAGTTCGGGTGATGGCCATACGAACGCCTCGTCTGGATAGCTAATCAACCAGGTGCTTCAGGCCGGCGCGGAAGTAGTCGTAGCCGGTGTAGAGCGTCAGGATCGCGGCGAGCCACAGGAGCGTCAGCCCGACCTCCTCGGTGTAGGCGAAGAGCTTCTCGCCGGCCGGCCCGACGAGCAGGAAGCCGATCGCGACCATCTGCACGGTGGTCTTCCACTTGGCGAGCCGGCTGACCGGCACCGACACCCGCACCTCGGCGAGGAACTCCCGCAGGCCCGACACCAGGATCTCGCGGGAGAGAATCACCAGCGCCGCCCATAGCGACCAGCCGCCGATCGTGCCGTCGGCGAGGAGCACCAGAAGCGCCGCCGCGACGAGCAGCTTGTCGGCGATCGGGTCGAGCATCCGGCCGAGCGAGGATTGCTGGCCCCAGGCGCGCGCGAGATAGCCGTCGAAGAAGTCGGTGACCGCCGCGAGGACGAAGACGACCAGCGCCGTGATCCGGCCGGCATCGCCGGGGATGTAGAAGCACGCGACCAGCGCGGGGACAGCCGCGATCCGCCCGAACGTCAGGAGATTCGGGAGCGAGGTCGGGCTGACGCGGTCCGGTCCTGCCGGGGTCGTGGGTTGCACCATGGCGACGGCAAAAAGGCCCGTGGATCGGGCCGTTCCTCTATCGCGCGCAGAAGACAGCGTGGTGACGCCCCGGTCAAGCAAGAAGGGCGCGTCACGCGTCGCTGCGCAGATGCTCATAGATGGTGCGGGCCATCTGTTCGGAAATCCCCTCCACCGCGGTGAGGTCGGGGACGCTTGCGCGGCCGAGCGCCTTGGCGGTGCCGAAATGGCGCAGCAAGGCGCGCTTCCGCGTCGGCCCGATGCCGGGAATGTCGTCCAGCGGATTCCGCGCCAGCTGCGCCTTCCGCTTCTGCCGGTGCGACCCGATCGCGAAGCGGTGCGCCTCGTCGCGAAGGCGCTGCACGAAATAGAGCACGGGATCGCGTGGTTGCAGCATGAACGCTTCGCGGCCGGGCATGTGGAATTTCTCCAGGCCCGCGTCGCGCTCCGGTCCCTTGGCGACGCCGACCATGGCGACGTCGTGGAGGCCGAGCTCGGCCAGCGTCTCGCGCGCCGCGGCGAGCTGCCCGGCGCCGCCGTCGATGAGGACGAGGTCGGGCCACGCCGGCACCTGCGGCTCCTCGTCGGACTCCGGCGCGGGCGCGTCCGGCTCCGTCGCTCCCTGCGGGAGAGGGGACACCAGGTCGTAGCCGTCATTGCCGAGGAGCTCGGGCCGCGGCGCTTCCTTGAGGAGCCGGGCGAAGCGACGCCGCAGCACCTCGCGCATCATGCCGTAATCGTCCCCCGGCGCGAACGCGTCGGAGCGGATGTTGAACTTGCGGTACTGGTTCTTGATGAAGCCCTCGGGGCCGGCGACGATCATCGCGCCGACCGCGTTGGTGCCCATGATGTGGCTGTTGTCGTAGACCTCGATGCGCCGCGGCGGATGCGGCAGGCCGAAGGTCTGGCAGAGGCCCGCGAGCAGCGCCCGCTGCGTCGACGATTCAGCAAGCCGCCGGCCGAGCGCCTCCTTCGCATTGGCGAGCGCATGCGCGACGAGGTCGCGCTTCTCGCCACGCTGCGGCACCCCGATCGCGACGCCGGCGCCGGCCTTCTGCGACAGCGCCTCCTCAAGCAGCGCCTGGTCCTCGACCGCGTGGGAAAGGAGGATCAGCCGCGGCGCGGTCTTGTCGTCGTAGAACTGCGCGAGGAACGCGCCCAGCACCTCGGCCGGACCGAGCGACTTGTCGGCGCGCGGGAAATAGGCGCGGTTCCCCCAGTTCTGGCCGGTGCGGAAGAAGAACACCTGGACGCAGGTCTGCCCGCCCTCCTGGTGGCAGGCGAAGACGTCGGCGTCGGTGACGCCGCGCGGGTTGATGCCCTGGTGGCCCTGGATCATCGACAGCGCCGCGATGCGGTCGCGATAGGCGGCGGCGGCCTCGAAGTCGAGCCGGTTCGCCGCTTCCTCCATCGCCCGGCCCATGTCGTTGCGGATCGCCTGGCTGCGGCCGGAGAGGAACGCGCGCGCCTCGCGGACGAGCTCGCGATAGCCGTCCGGCGAGATCTCGCCGGTGCAGGGCGCGGAGCAGCGCTTGATCTGGAAGAGAAGGCACGGCCGCGTGCGGCTCTCGAACACCGCATCGGTGCAGGAGCGCAGCAGGAAGGCGCGCTCCATGGCGTTGATCGTGCGGTCGACCGCGCCCGCCGAGGCGAACGGCCCGTAATAGTCGCCCCGCCGGTTCTGCGGGCCGCGATGCTTGACGATCTGCGGCGCCGGATGATCGCCGGTGATCAGGATGTAGGGAAACGACTTGTCGTCCCGCAGCAGCACGTTGTAGCGCGGGCGGAGGCGCTTGATGAGGTTCGCCTCGAGGAGAAGCGCCTCGGTCTCGGTGCGGGTGGTGATGACCTCCATCGTCGAGGTCGCGTCAATCATCCGCATGATCCGGGCCGAGAGACCGGCGGCGCGGGTATAGGAGAGGACGCGCTTCTTCAGGCTCCTCGCCTTGCCGACATAGAGCACCGAGCCGCCGGCATCGATCATCCGGTAGACGCCGGGCGCGTTGGGCAGGCGCTTGACGACGGCCGCGATCGCATCCGTGCCGCCGGGGCCGGACCTGCGCGGCTCGTCGAGGCTGATGACGATGTCGGGGGCGTCGTCGGGGAGGGCGGTCGTCATTCTCGCGTGCCGACGACGTCGGGCGTTTCCCAGGCGAGATGCTGCCCGCCGTCAAGCGCGATCATCTGGCCCGTGATCGACGGCGTCTCCACGAGATAGCGGACGGTGCGCCCGAACTCCGCCAGCGCCGGCGAGCGGCGGAGGGGGAGCGTCGCGACCTGGCGGTCCATGTCGGCCTGGGTCTGCCGGCTGCTGGGCAGCACCGGGCCAGGGCCGATGGCGTTGACGCGGATTCGTGGCGCGAGCGCCTGGGCCATGGTCCGTGTCGCGGTCCACAGCGCCGATTTGCTGATCTGATAGGAGAAGAAGGCCGGCACGGGCTTCCAGACGCGCTGGTCGATGATGTTGACGATGTTGCCGTCCGCGCCGGCCGGCAGCGCCGCCGCGAAGGCCTGCGCCAGGAACACCGGTGCGGTGAGGTTGACCGTGATCTGGCGGTTCCACGCGCCGGGATCAAGGCGCCCGATCGCGTCCTCCTCGAACATCGCCGCGCTGTTGACGAGAAGATCGATCGGACCGAGCGCCGCGCTCGCGTGCTTCAGCGCCAGGGGGAGCCCCGCGAGGTCGGAGAGCTCGGCCTGGACAACCGCGGCACGTCCCCCGTTTGCGCTGATCGACGCGGCCAGCGCGTCGGCCTCGGCGCGCGCGGCGCGACAGTGAATCGCGACGCCCCAGCCATGCGCTGCAAGGTCATCCACGATGGCGCGGCCGATCCTCAGCGCACCTCCAGTCACGAGGGCGGTTCGGTGAGGGGGCGGCGAAGAAACCATGGCGGCACGACCCAGATTGGCGGAGTCGCGCCGACGCTACCACAGGCGCTGGACTGGGCGGACCGCGAGACCTCACGATCCGGCTTCTCGGCTCCGGTCGCGGCTTTCGCAGTATTAACCGGGGAGTAACCATAAATATGGTGAGAGCATTGCAGATTGCGGCGCCGGCCTGAGGGTCGATATAGTTTACTGCTCGTTATCTAAACCGATCGGATTTTATGTGATCTTTCCGCAACTGCGCTGAAGACTGTTGCGATTGCCCGGCAATTGCCTCATTCTGTGTCAGATTTCGCCGCAATCGGCACGTTAATGCGTTGCAACGCGCCGATCGGCAGACGGAACGAAAGCCCGCTGCGAGCAGTTGCGAGTTTCAGGAGGTACCTCTGATGCGAACCATGCGTATTCTTGTGGCCACCACGGCCGTTGCCGCTCTCGCCGCCGGGTCGGCGCTTGCGGCTGACCTCTACACCCCGCCCCAGGTGGCCGTGCCGACCCCGGTCTACACGACCCCGGTGCGGGCCTATGACTGGACCGGCCCCTATGCGGGCGCGCTGGTCGGCTATGGCTGGGGCGCGTTCGGCGCGCCAATCGGCAGCGCCCCGACCGGCTTCGTGGCGGGCGGCTTCGTCGGCTACAATGTCCAGGCCGGCAACGTCGTCTACGGCGCCGAGATGGACGCCGCATGGTCGGGCCGCAGCGACGGCGCCGGCAACGACGTCAACTGGACCTCCAGCTTCCGCGGCCGCATCGGCTATGCCTTCGGCCGCGTCCTGGTCTACGGCACCGGCGGTCTCGCGGTTGCGGGCGTATCGACCGCCCCCGGCCCGTCCACCTCGACCGAGATCGGCTGGACCGCAGGCGGCGGCGCCGAGTTCGCCATTACCGACTCGCTCTTCGCCCGTGCCGAGTATCTCTATTCCAGCTACGGCGCGATCCCGGATGCCTCGTCGCTCTCCACCCAGGAAGTGCGCCTCGGCATCGGCTTCCGCTTCTAGTCCAGACCCGCGAAATCTCAGCGCCCGGCCTCGGCCGGGCGCTTTTTCGTTGCCCGGTGGCAACAGCGCCTGGCATTCACCGTGAACCGGGCCAAACCATCCCCGCGCGCCCCATGTCGGCCTTGAGGCGGTACCGCGACCGGGCTTAGGGTCAGGCAGCGGCGCACCGCAACCTGCGCCGCCGACTCGGGGTCGGGATGAAGGCATTTGGAGCTACCCTTTTGGTGGCGGGCGTTCTTGCCATCGGTGCGGCGCACGCGGCCGAACCGGTCCCGCCGGCTCCTCCACCGCCCGGTCCCACGGTATCTGCGGATACGTTCGAGGAACGCTGGCACGGCGCCTATGCGATCGGCCTGGTCGGGAAGGGCTGGGCGAACATGTTCACCCCGCAGTCGAGCGGCCTCGGCTGGACCGCGGGCCTTGCCGTCGGCTTCAACCGGCAGCAGGGCCGCTTCGTCACGGGCGTCGAAGCGGACGGCATGTGGTCCGGCCGCGAAGGCACGTTCTACGACATACCGTGGACGAGCAGCTTCCGTTTGCGCTGGGGCATTGCCGGCGAGCGGTTCCTTCTCTACGGCGCCGGCGGCGCTGCGGCGACGCACGTCAACAACACCGCGACGGCGCCGTTCTCCTCGACCGAGTTCGGCTGGACGATCGGCGGCGGCCTCGACATCGGGCTCGGAAACCGCTTCATTGGCCGCGTGGAGTATCTCTACTCCCGCTATGGCGACCTCAACGGCACCAATTTTCCGGTGGCGACCCATGAGGTCCGTATGGGTGCGGGCGCCCGCTTCTAGCGGGCCTCCTTTGGGGGACGCGTGATGAAGGTCGGCGTGTTGCGTCTGGCGGGCCTTGCGCTGGCGGGTGGGCTGATGGCCTCCGCGGCGAGCGCCCAGATCTGGGTCGAGAAGGCGGTCGATCCCGCGGGCTTCACCTGGCGGGGCCCCTATGTCGGCGTCTTCGGCGGATACGGCCTCGGCACCTTCGGCGGCATCGCCGCCGGCAGCATCTCCGGCCCGATCGCCGGCGGCTATGTCGGCTTCAATTTCCAGAACGGCGCCGGCGTCGTCGGCGTCGAGTTCGACGCCGCGTGGTCAGGGATGGACGATGGCGGCGCCCGGGCGGTCACCTGGATCGGGTCGTTCCGCGGCCGCATCGGCTGGGCGCTCGGCCAATGGCTGCCCTTCCTGCAATACGGCTTCTCCTATGCCGGCGTGGTGATCTCCGGCGCCACCCATGCCGAGCTCCACCCCGAAATCGGCATCGGCGTCCAGCGCGCGATCAACGACCGCCTGTTCGCCCGCGCCGACTATCTGCTCACCTTCGACGAGAAGATGTCGCCCGCCGGCACCGAACTGATGACCCACGAATTCCGCATCGGCGTCGGCACCCAGTTCTAGGGTCTGCACGCGGCCGCCGCGAAGTCCCCGCGCCGCCTTCCTTCTTTCTCGTCATTCCGGCGAAGGCCGGAATCCAGACCACGGACGCCGAGCCTGCGGCCCTGGACCCCGGCCTTCGCCGGGGTGACGATGTTGGGGAACGGGGTGACGATGTTGGGAAGGTGGGCGGCTGGCCGCCCTAGGAAGCCGCAGTCGGGCTGATCAGCACGCCGGTCGAGCCCTCGATACCATCGACGACCACCCGCTCATCGACCACGCGCGCGCGGCCTGACGCGACCCATTCGAGCGCGCGCGGATAGACTTGGTGCTCCACGGGCAGCAGTCGTTCCGCCAGCGAGTCGGGCGTGTCGTGCGGCAGGACCGGGATCGCGGCCTGGATGATGATCGGCCCGTCGTCGGTCGCCGCGCGCACGAAATGCACCGTGCAGCCGTGAAGCCGCACGCCTGCGGCAAGCGCCCGGGCATGCGTGTCGATGCCGGGGAAAGCCGGGAGAAGCGACGGGTGGATGTTGATCAGCCGGTCGTGCCACGACGCGACGAACTCCGCCGACAGGAGCCGCATGAAGCCGGCGAGGCAGACGAGGTCGATCCGCGCCGCCGCGAGGTGGCGCTGGATCGCGGCCTCGAAGGCCGGCTTCGAGCCCAGCGTCTTGCGGTCGGCGATGGCCGTCGGAATGCCCTCGGCCGCGGCGAACCCTAGGCCGCCCGCATCCGGCTTGTCGGAAAGGACGAGGGCGATTTCGGCGGGATAGGCGGGCTCTTTCGCCGCTGCGATCAGCGCGGCCATGTTGCTGCCGCGGCCGGAGATCAGCGCCGCGACGCGGCGCCGGCTCAAACCGCGCCCCCGATGAGCGAGCCGTCGAACACCATTGCCGCCTCGGCCCGCGGTTCGATGGTTCCGATGCGCAGCACCATTTCGCCGGACTCCGTCAGGGCGGCGGTCACGGCGTCGGCGGCTTCGGCGGCGACGATGACCGCCATGCCGATGCCGCAGTTGAAGGTGCGCAGCATCTCCGCCTGCTCGATGCCGCCCAGCGCGCGCAGCCACGCGAAGACCGGCGGCAGCGGCATGGCGCGAAGGTCGATCCGCGCGGCGAGCGTGTCGTCGAGGACGCGCGGCAGGTTCTCGGTCAGCCCGCCGCCGGTGATATGCGCCATCGCCTTGACGCCGGCGTTCTGTCGCAGGGCGGCGAGGAGCGGCCGCACATAGATCCGCGTCGGGCGCAGCAGCACCTCGCCGAGCGGCTTCTCCGGCTCGAACGGGGCAGGGCGGTCCCATTTGAGGCCGGCCTGCGCGACCAGCCGGCGGACCAGCGAATAGCCGTTGGAGTGGACGCCCGACGCGGCGAGGCCGAGGACGACGTCGCGCGGCGCCATGTCGCCGCGCGGCAGCAGCGTCCCGCGCTCGGCGGCGCCGACGGCGAAGCCGGCGAGGTCGTAGTCGCCGGGCTGGTAGACCCCCGGCATTTCCGCCGTCTCCCCGCCGACCAGCGCGCAGCCCGCCTGGCGGCAGCCCTCGGCGATGCCGGCGACGACGCGCTCCGCTTCCTCCGGGTCGAGCTTGCCGGTGGCGAAATAGTCGAGGAAGAACAGCGGCTCGGCGCCCTGGACGATGATGTCGTTGACGCACATCGCCACGAGGTCGATGCCGATCGTGTCGTGGCGCCCGGTCTCGATCGCAAGCTTCAGCTTGGTGCCGACGCCGTCGGTCGCCGCCACCAGCACCGGGTCCTTGAAGCCGGCCGCGCGCGGGTCGAACAGGCCGCCGAAGCCGCCGATCGCCGCGTCCGAGCCGGCCCGCCGCGTCGACCGCACGATCGGCTTGAGGCGCTCCACCAGCCGGTTGCCGGCGTCGATATCGACCCCGGCATCCGCGTAGCGCGCGCCGCCGCCCTCACTGGCCATGGAAACCTCGCCGGCGGCCGCCTCGATTCGCGCCGCAGCCGGCACATATACACGGGTCGCACGCGGTGCGGCGACCGCCGTTTCCCCACCCGCGCACATGCGCTATCTGACGGAACCGCCCGCACCCGGACCTTGCCGTGACCCTGCCCAATCTGATCACCGTCGGCCGCCTCATCATCGTGCCGACGATCCTGTGGCTGATCACGGACGGCCGGTTCGGCGCGGCCTTCGTGGTGTTCGTGCTCGCCGGCATCAGCGACGGCATCGACGGCTTCATCGCCCGCCAGTTCAACCTGCGCTCCCGCCTCGGCGCCTATCTCGATCCGCTGGCCGACAAGGCGCTCCTCGTCTCGATCTATCTGTCGCTGACCTTCATCGCCGAGATCCCGGCCTGGCTGGCGATGATCGTCGTCAGCCGCGACCTCTTCATCATCGGCGGCGTCATCCTTTCCTGGGTGCTCGATCGCCCGATCGAGGTGAGGCCGCTCATGATCAGCAAGATCAACACCGCGGCCCAGATCATGTATGCGGCCCTCGTGATCGGCGACCTCGCCTTCCACACCGGCCTCGACGATCTGCGCGGCTGGTTCGCGGTCGTGGTCGGCGTGTTGACCGTCCTGTCGGCCTTTGCCTATCTGGTCGACTGGGTCCGCCACATGGCTCGCGCCTGAGGGGAGCGGGGATTGAGCGAACGCGGTGACGACGCCGGAGCGGCGAGGCCGAGCTTCCAGCGCCAGGTCTGGTTCTGGCTCGGCATCCTCGCCGTCCTTCTCGTCGCGCTCTATGTCTTCTCCGGCATCCTGCTTCCCTTCGTGGCGGGGATGGCGCTCGCCTATCTCCTCGACCCGGTCGCCGACTGGTTCGAGCGCCGCGGCTTCAGCCGCCTCGCCGCGACGCTGATCATCCTGGTCCTCTTCCTGATCCTCTTCGTCATCCTGCTGGTGGCGCTGGTCCCCGCGCTCATCAACCAGCTCTTCGGCCTGATCGAGCGCCTGCCCGAGCTGGTCGGCCAGCTGCAGGAGATGATCCGGCCGCTCCTCGAAGGCGAGCTCGCGCAGAGTCTCGGCATCGATTCCGAGCAGGTCCGCAGCTCGCTGTTCTCCTTCGTCGACGAGGGCGCCAGCTGGATGCTGACCATCCTCGGCTCGATCTGGAACGGCGGCGTCGCGCTCGTCGCCATCCTGTCGCTGCTCGTCGTCACCCCAGTGGTCGCCTTCTATCTCCTCTACGACTGGGACCGCATGATCGCGCGGGTCGATTCCTGGCTGCCGCGCGAGCATGCCCCGACGATCCGCGAGCTCGGCGGCCAGATGAGCCGGGCGATCGCCGGCTTCGTGCGGGGGCAGGGCCTCGTCTGCCTGATCCTTGCGGTGTTCTATTCCGTCGCGCTGGTCGCGATCGGGCTCAATTTCGGGCTCCTCATCGGCCTCGGCGCCGGGCTCCTGTCCTTCATCCCCTTCGTCGGCACGCTGGTCGGCTTCGTCGCCTCGGTTGGCGTCGCCGCCGTGCAGTTCTGGCCGGACTGGGTGTGGATCGCGGTCACCGCCGGCATCTTCATCATCGGCCAGGTGCTGGAGGGCTACTTCTTACAGCCGCGCCTCGTCGGCAACAGCGTCGGGCTGCATCCGGTCTGGCTGATGTTCGCCCTCTTCGCCTTCGGCGTGCTGTTCGGCTTCGTCGGCGCGCTGATCGCCGTCCCGGTCGCCGCCGTCATCGCCGTGCTGGTCCGCTTCGCGCTCTATCGCTATCTCGCCAGCCCTTATTACAGCGGCGGCGCGCCGCCGCCGGCCGGCGGGACGCCCGCGCCGTGAACGGCGCCTACCAGCTCGGGCTCAGCCTCGACCTGCCGCCCGCGCTGTCCCGCGACGATTTCCTCGTCGGGGACGCCAATCGCGCCGCCCTTGCGGCGATCGACGCCTGGCCCGACTGGGCGGGCGGCGTCCTGCTGCTCTCCGGTCCGCCCGGGTCGGGCAAGAGCCACCTCGCGCAGATCTGGCGCGCCGCCAGCGGCGCGGCCGAGATCGCCGGACCCGGCCTGACGGAAGCGGACGTGGAGGCCGTGCCCGAAGGCGGCGCGCTGGCGGTCGAGGACATCGACCGCATCGCCGGCCAGGAAACGGCGCTCTTTCACCTTCTCAACCGCGCGCGGGAGCGGGGGGCGACGCTCCTTCTCACGGCGCGCGACCTGTCGCGGGCCTTCGCGCTCCAGCCGGCCGACCTCGCCTCGCGGCTTCGTGCCGCGCAGCCCGCGGCACTTGCCGCGCCTGACGACGATCTGCTGGCCCGACTGGTCATCAAGCTCTTCGCCGACCGCCAGATCGAGGTCGATCTCGACATCGTGGCCTATCTTGTCGCCCGGATGGACCGGTCGTTCGAGGCCGCCATGCTCCTCGTCAGCCGCCTCGACCAGGCCGCCCTTGCCGAGCGCCGGCCGGTGACGCGGCCGCTCGCCGCGAAAATCCTCGCCGGCTGGGAGCCCGATCCCCTGCGGTTCTAGAGCATGATCCGAAAAAGGTGGATGCCGGTTTTTCGAGAAGATCATGCTCCAACAAAGACATAGCCCTAGAGCGTGATTCGACTTGGTCGGATCACGCTCCAGGGTTCCGACGGCAAAGCAATAGTCACAATTGCCATGTAGAAATGCTGGCCATGGACCAGACAACGACCGTCAGCCCCGGCGCCGACAGCGGCGATGCCCGCGTCAGCGAAGGCGAGCGCCTGCGCACCAGCCCGGAACGCTTCATCAACCGCGAGATTTCGTGGCTGCATTTCAATCGCCGCGTGCTGGAGGAAGCGTCGAACACCCGCCACCCGATCCTCGAACGGGTGCGGTTCCTGTCGATCTCGGCCAACAATCTCGACGAATTCTTCTCCGTCCGCGTCGCCGGCCTGATCGGCCAGCAGCGCGAGGGCATCGCCACGTCGAGCCAGGACAGCCGGTCGCCCGGCGAGCAGCTGAAGATGATCGCCGAGGCGGTCGCCGCGCTCGCCTCCGACCAGCAGCGCTGCTGGGCCGAGCTCCGCCGCGAGATGGCCCGCGCCGGCGTCGTGCTGGTCAACCCCGATGAGATCACCCATGACGAGCGGAAATGGATCGACCGCTATTTCATGGAGTCGATCTTCCCGGTGCTGACGCCGCTGGCGATCGATCCGGCGCACCCGTTCCCGTTCATTCCCAATCTCGGCTTCACGCTGGCGATGCTGCTGGAGCATCAGCGCAACGGCAAGCGGATGACGGCGCTGCTGCGCGTTCCGTCGACGCTCAGCCGCTTCATCCATCTGCCCGGCGGCGAGCCGGGCCTCGACCGCTTCATCAGCCTCGAACATGCGATCGCGCTGTTCACCGACCGCCTGTTCCCCGGCTACCGCGTGGAAGGCGAGGGGGTGTTCCGCATCATCCGCGACTCCGACCTCGAAGTGGAGGAGGAGGCAGAAGACCTCGTCCGCCTGTTCGAGACCGCGCTGAAGCGCCGCCGCCGCGGTTCGGTGATCCGGCTCGAGATCGAGGCCGACATGCCGCTGTCGCTGCGCGAGGTCGTGGCGCGCTCGCTCGGCATTCCGCTCGAGGACGTCTTCCTCGTCGACGGCGTGCTGGCGCTCAACGACGCCGCGCAGCTCGTCGCGATCGACCGGCCGTCGCTGAAGTTCCAGCCCTACACGCCGCGCTTCCCCGAGCGCATCCGCGACCATGGCGGCGACTGCTTCGCCGCGATCCGCAAGAAGGACCTCGTCGTCCACCACCCCTATGAATCGTTCGACGTGGTGCTGCAGTTCCTGCGCCAGGCGGCCGCCGACCCGGACGTGGTCGCGATCAAGCAGACCCTCTACCGCACCTCGAAGGACTCGCCGATCGTCAAGGCGCTGATCGAGGCGGCCGAGGCCGGCAAGTCGGTCACCGCGCTGATCGAGCTCAAGGCCCGCTTCGACGAGGAAGCCAATATCCGCTGGGCGCGCGACCTCGAACGCGCCGGCGTCCAGGTCGTCTACGGCTTCCTCGAGCTGAAGACCCACGCCAAGCTGTCGATGGTGGTGCGTCGCGAGGGCGGCCAGCTTGCGAGCTACGTCCATATCGGCACCGGCAACTATCACCCGGTCACCGCCCGCATTTACACCGACCTCTCCTTCTTCTCGGCCGATCCGGCGATCGCGCGCGATGTCGGCCGCATCTTCAACTACATCACCGGCTATTCCGAGCCGACCGAGCTGGAGCGGATGGCGATCTCGCCGCCGATGCTCCGCCGCAGGATGATCGAGCTGATCCATGCCGAGGCCGAGCACGCCAAGGCAGGGCGCCCTGCCGCGATCTGGATGAAGATGAATGCCCTCGTCGATGCCCAGATCATCGACGCGCTCTACGCCGCGAGCTCCGCGGGGGTCGAGATCGACCTCGTGGTGCGCGGCATCTGCTGCCTCCGCCCGGGCATTCCGGGCCTTTCCGAGCGCATCCGGGTCAAGTCGATCATCGGGCGCTTCCTGGAGCATGCCCGCATCTTCTGCTTCGGCAACGGCGCCGGGCTGCCGTCGCCCGACGCGCTCGTCTTCATCGGCTCGCCCGACATGATGCCGCGCAACCTCGACCGCCGCGTCGAGGCGATCGTGCCGATCCAGAATCCCACGGTCCACGAGCAGATCCTCGACCAGATCATGGTCGCGAACCTTGCGGACAACAAACAGAGCTGGCGGGTTATGCCCGACGGAACCTCGGTGCGCGTCTTGCCCCAGAAGGGCGAAAGGCGCTTTAACGCCCATGAGTATTTCATGACCAATCCGAGTCTGTCGGGCCGTGGAAAATCCCTCAAGCTCAACGCGCCCAAGGCAATCCGGCGGACAGTCCCCAAGCGCTGAGCGCCGCGTGAAGGAACACGCGCCCGGGCGTCTCAACGACGGCGCGCCGATCGCGGTCATCGACATCGGCTCCAACTCGGTCCGCCTCGTCATCTACGAGCGGCTGTCGCGCGCGCCGACCCAGCTCTTCAACGAGAAGGCGCTGTGCGGTCTCGGCCGCGGCTTGTCGTCAAGCGGCAAGATGCCGAAGGACGCGATCGAATCCGCGCTGGCCTCGATCCGACGGTTCGCCGCGATCAACCGCCAGATGGGCGTCGACCGCGTCGAGGTGCTGGCGACCGCGGCGGTGCGCGAGGCCAGCAACGGCAAGGACTTCATCCGCGACGTCGAAGCGCTGGCGGGCGCGAAAGTGGCGACCCTCAGCGGCCCAGAGGAGGCGCGGCTGTCGGCGCTCGGCATCGTCTCCGGCTTCCGCAATCCGGACGGCGTCTCGGGCGATCTCGGCGGCGGCAGCCTCGAGCTGGTCGACATCCGCGGCGATACGATCGGCAACGGGGAAACCTATCCCCTCGGCGGCCTGTCGCTCGAGGCGGCCTCGGGCGGCTCGCGCTCGAAGGCCGAGCAGATCGCGTCCAAGGCCCTGGCCGGCTCGCCGGTCCTCAAGAGCGGCAAGGGCCGGACCTTCTACGCCATCGGTGGCACTTGGCGCTCGCTGGCGCGCCTTCACATGCAGCAGACCGGCTATCCGCTCCGCGTGATGCACCACTACGCGATGAAGGCCGACGACGCGGCCGATTTCTGCCGCATGGTCAGCCGCCACGACGCCGAATCGCTCGATTCGATCGAGGCGGTGTCGAAGAGCCGGCGTCCGCTGCTGCCGTTCGGCGCCGCCGTGCTCGGCGAGATCATCTCGGTGATGAAGCCGTCGCAGGTGGTGATGTCGGCGCTCGGCCTTCGCGAGGGGCACCTCTACGAGCTCCTTCCGCCGGCCGAGCAGGCGCAGGACCCGCTCATCGCGGCGTCCGAGGAGCTGGCCCTGCTGCGGTCCCGCTCCCCGCGTCATGCGCGCGAGCTCGCGGTGTGGTCGGACGGCGCCTTCGCCGCGCTCGGCCTGGAGGAGACCGCGTACGAAGCCCGGCTCCGCAAGGCGGTGTGCCTCCTCGCCGACATCGGTTGGCGCGCGCATGCCGAATATCGCGGCGCGCAGAGCCTCGCCATCATCGCCAACGCCGCCTTCATCGGCATCGACCATCCTGGCCGCGCGTTCCTGGCGCTCGCGGTCTACTACCGGCACGAGGGGCTCGGCGCGGATTCCGCATGGCCGGGGCTGCGCGAGATCGTCAATGTGCGCATGATCGAGCGGGCGCGGGCGATCGGCGGCGCGATCCGGGTCGCTCACATGATCTCCGCGGCGATGCCCGGCGTCATCGACCGCACCCGCATGGAACGCCGCGGCAGCAAGCTCACGCTGGTCCTGCCGCGCGACCTCGCCGCGCTCTCCGGCGACCGCGTCATGCGCCGCCTCAAACAGCTCGCCAAGCTGGTCGACCTCGAAGCCGAAGTCACGATCGAGGCTTAAGGCCCGACGTCCGTTCCCCACTTTCGTCATTCCGGCGAAGGCCGGAATCCAGACCACTTGCGCAGGCCCGTCGTGTTGCCCTGGACCCCGGCCTTCGCCGGGGTGACGAACAGTGCCGTGGGTCGAGCCCCGCTACCGCACCACCAGCACCGAGACTTCCGCGCGCTGGACGATGCGCGTCGCCTCGCCGCCGAGGAAGAACTTCGCGGCGCTGGGCTTGTGGGGGCCGATGACGATGAGGTCCGCCTTCCACTCGGCGGCGGCGGCGAGGATGCGATCGGCCGGGCTGCCCATCGGGCTCGCGCCCGAGACCTGGCCCGCGGGGAGGCCGGCACGCGCCGCGAGCTCGACCAGCTCGGCCACCGCGGCGTTCTCCTCCGCCGCCATGCTGCTCTGGTCGATGTATTTCAACGCCGCTTCCATCATGTAGCGGACATAGATGAGGCGGATCTCCGCCGAACCGGCGAACCCCGCCGCGGCCTCGAGGATGCGTTTCCCCTTGGTGGGGTCGAGCAGGTCGACAGCGACCAGGATCTTGCTGAACATCTCTTCCCCCTATTCGGCCGCTTCGGCGGCGCGCCGGCCGGTCTCGACGATACGCACCCGCCGCCCGTCGAGGCGAAGGGCGATGTCGCCGCGCTTCAGCTTCAGCGCGGCGTCGCCGAAGAGCTTGCGGCGCCAGCCCGACAGCGCCGGCACGTCCGCATCGTCGTCCGCCGCGATCGCTTCGAGGTCGTCGACCGTCGCGATCACCTTGGACGCGACGCCATGCGTCTCCGACGTCATTTTGAGCAGCACCTTGAGGAGGTCGACCGCGGCGGGGTTGATCTCCCCCGGCGGCCGCACCTTCGGGATCTTGGGCAGCGTGTCGCGCGGGATGGCGAGCGCCTGCTGCACCACGGCGACGATCTCCTCGCCCGCGCGCGACCGCTCGAAGCCCTTGGCGATGGTCCGCAGCGCACCCAGCGCTTCGCTGCTGGCCGGCTGCTGCGCCGCGATCTCGTAGATCGCGTCGTCCTTGAGCACCCGGCTGCGCGGCACGTCGCGCGTCTGCGCCTCGCGCTCGCGCCACGCGGCGATCGCCTTCAGCACCGCGAGCTCGATCGGGCGGCGGACCCGCATGCGCAGGCGCTTCCAGGCTTCCTCCGGCTCCAGCCGGTAGGTGCTCTCCGACGTCAGGATCTCCATTTCCTTCTCGACCCAGTCGCCGCGGCCCTGCTCGTCGAGCCGCTGCGCCAGCACCCGGTAGACGGTGCGAAGATGCGTCACGTCGGCGGCGGCATAGGCGAGCTGCCGCTCGGTCAGCGGACGCCGCGCCCAGTCAGTGAAGCGCGAGGACTTGTCGATCGATTCGCCGGCAAGGCGCTGGACCAGCTGCTCGTAGCTGATCGAATCGCCGAAGCCGCAGACCATCGCCGCAATCTGGGTGTCGAACACCGGGTGCGGGATCAGGCCGGCGAGGTGGTAGACGATCTCGATATCCTGGCGGCCGGAATGGAACACCTTGAGCACGCGCTCATTGGCCATCAGGCTGAAGAACGGCCCGAGATCAAGCTCCGGCGCCATCGCGTCGATGACGACGACGTCGTCGGCGCTGGCGATCTGGATGACGCAAAGCCGCGGCCAGTAGGTGGTCTCGCGCATGAACTCGGTGTCGACGGTCACGACATCCGCGTTCGCCATGCCGGCCACCGCCTCGGCGAGTTCCCCTGTCCTGGAAATGATCCGCATGCGCGACCTATAGACCGACTCGGGCGCCGATGTCCCTGCGGCGATTGGGAAATGGTGATCGGGAGGGGTCCGCGCCAGCCGGCCCTTCGCCTTGACAAGCGAGGGGGTGCATGCGCTTCTCGCGCCGCCCGCGGAACCCCCCGGCGGGCCGGAAATCCTCAACAATCTCGGGACGAAGACGGGCATGCATCGCTATCGCAGCCATACCTGCGGGGATCTGCGACCGGGCGATGTCGGCAAGACCGTGCGCCTCTCCGGCTGGGTTCACCGCGTCCGCGATCATGGCGGGCTCCTCTTCATCGATCTGCGCGACCATTACGGCATCACCCAGGTGGTCGCGGACCCCGATTCGGCGGCGTTTTCTGCCGCCGAGAAGGTCCGGTCGGAATGGGTGATCCGGATCGATGGCGAGGTGAAGGCGCGCACGCCCGAGACGGTGAACGCGGCCCTCCCGACCGGGGCGGTCGAGGTGTTCGCCCGCGACCTCGAGGTGCTCTCGACGGCCGCCGAGCTGCCGCTGCCGGTCTTCGGCGACCAGGAATATCCGGAGGACACGCGTCTTCGCTACCGCTTCCTCGACCTCCGCCGCGAGCGGCTGCACCGCAACGTCGTGCAGCGCTCGGCGATCATCTCGGCGCTCCGCCGCCGCATGACCGACGCCAGCTTCTTCGAATTCCAGACCCCGATCCTGACCGCGTCCTCGCCCGAAGGGGCGCGCGACTTCCTGGTGCCGTCGCGGCTCCATCCCGGGAAGTTCTACGCGCTGCCGCAGGCGCCGCAGCAGTTCAAGCAGCTCATCATGATCGCGGGCTTCGACCGCTATTTCCAGATCGCGCCGTGCTTCCGCGACGAGGACGCCCGCGCCGACCGCTCGCCGGGCGAGTTCTACCAGCTCGACATCGAGATGAGCTTCGTCGAGCAGGAGGACGTCTTCCAGGCGGTCGAGCCGGTGCTGCGCGGCCTCTTCGAGGAGTTTGGCGGCGGCAAGGAAGTGACGCAGTCCTTCCCGCGTATTCCCTATGACGAGGCGATGCGGAAATACGGCTCCGACAAGCCGGACCTTCGCAACCCGATCGAGATGGCGGATGTGACCGAGCATTTCCGTGGCTCGGGGTTCCGGGTGTTCGCCGGGCAGATCGCCGCCGACCCCAAGGTCGAGGTGTGGGCGATCCCGGCGCCGACCGGCGGCAACCGCGCCTTCTGCGACCGCATGAACAGCTGGGCGCAGACCGAAGGGCAACCTGGCCTCGGCTACATCTTCTTCCGCGGCGACGGCGAAGGCGCCGGCCCGATTGCCAACAATATCGGCCCGGAGCGGACGCAGGCGATCCGCGAGCAGCTCCAGCTCGGCGACGGCGACGCCGTGTTCTTCGTTTGTGGGGTGCCGGCAAAGACCGCGGCCTTCGCCGGCCAGGCCCGCACCCGCGTCGGGCGCGAGCTCAACCTCATCGACCAGAACCGCTTCGCTTTCTGCTGGATCGTCGATTTCCCGATGTTCGAGTGGAACGAGGACGAGAAGCGGGTCGATTTCTCGCACAACCCGTTCTCGATGCCGCAGGGCGGCCTCGAGGCGCTGGAAACCCGCGATCCGCTGACCATCAAGGCGTTCCAGTACGACATCGTCTGCAACGGCGTGGAGCTGTCGTCCGGCGCGATCCGGAACCACCAGCCCGAGATCATGCGCAAGGCCTTCGCCATCGCCGGCTATGACGAAACGGTGCTGGAGGAGAAGTTCGGCGGCATGCTGCGCGCCCTGCAATATGGCGCGCCGCCCCATGGCGGCATCGCGCCGGGCGTCGACCGCATCGTCATGCTCCTCTGCGGCGAAGAGAATCTGCGCGAGGTGACGATGTTCCCGATGAACCAGCAGGCCGAAGACCTGATGATGGGCGCGCCGTCCGAAGTGACCCCGCGCCAGCTCCGCGAACTCCACATCCGCCTCAACCTGCCGGAAGCCTAGGCGCGAACCTTCAGCACTCGTCACCCCGGCGAAGGCCGGGGTCCAGAACCTCATGAAGGGCAGAGCGTGTGGCTCTGGATTCCGGCCTGCGCCGGAATGACGAAGGTGGAGAGGCTCGTGGCTGAGCAGGGTCGATGTCGCCGCCGCGCCGCTTGCGACCCCTTGAAAAGGGGAGGGGGTGTGGTTCCCGCGGCGGTGCGACAGCCGCAGCGTCGGAGATTGCCGGGCGGCCGTTGACTCGGACCTGCCTCCCCCTTTCAGGGGGAGGGGAACGTTGCGCGGCCGATGAAAAGCCTCGGCGACTAGCGCTCAGCGCCGCTGCTGCGCCTGGCCTTCGCGGATGGCGCCGGCAGCGCCTTCCTCGGCGGGAGCGACGCCGGCGCCTTCGGTGACGATCGTCAGGCCGAGCACCTCGAGGAGGTTCGCCGGCGGCGAGGTCAGGTAGCGCGACAGCTCGTCCAGCGGGATCGGCACCGGCGGCTCGGCGATCACGGCGACCGTGCCGGGGCTGCGCAGGAACTCCTGCAGCGGCGGCGCGATCTGCCGCGACAAATCGTTGCCGAAGGTGAAGGCGAGGAGGAACGGCAGCCCGCGGATGAACTGCTCGCGGAACTCGTCGACCGGCGTCTCGTCGCCTTCGGCCGCCCAGGCGAACACGCGGTTGACGAGGTTCTCGTCCACCGCGGTCACGGCAAGGCGCGCCAGCGCCAGATCTTCGATGCCGGCCGCCGCGGAAACCTCGGGGTCGAACATCATCTCCCGGGTGACGCCGGCGAGCGTGACGTCGGCGCTGATCATGCCGGCGCCGGCAAGCCGGAAATGAACGCCGTTGATGGCGAGCGTTTCCGCCGCCTCGTTCCACGCGGCGTCGAAGCCGAGATCGACGCTGAGCTGGGTAAGGCCGAGCTGCGTGATCAGCGAGCGGCTGTCGCCCTCCAGCAGCGACATCGGCGCCGTCACGCCGGCGATCTCGAGAATGATCGAGGCCGGGATGGCGCCGACATGGCCGTCGAGGAGGAGCTGCAGGCGGTCGAGCCCGATCGGCAGCTCGCCCGGCACGCCGACCTCGACGCCCGCAAGCTCGATATAGTTGAACGACGGAACCACATCGAACAGCCCGACATCACCGCTGCCGCCCATCGCGGCGATCGCTGCGCGGATTTCGGCCTCGTCGGGGAAGACGACGCCGCCAAGCGCGAATTGTCCGACCGTGATCGATCCCACACCGCCGACGACAAGGTCGAGGTCGGCGAAGCCGATCTCGCCGAGCCCGGCGATCGAGAGGTCGTCGATGTGGAATTCGCCGAGATGGAAGCGGTCGATACTGTCGGCGAAGACATCGAGGCCCTGGATGCTGAGATGGCCGATGCTGAAGGAGGAGACGAGGTCGAGGACCATCTCGTCCATCGCCAGCGTCATCTCCGGCGTTGCCGGCGCGCCGAGGAGGAGCCTGTCGAGCGTGCCGGCGAACGGCCGCGCCGGCTGGCGGATCGCGAAGTCGGCGCTCTCGATCGCGTCGATGCGCAGGCGAATGTCCGGCCCGTCGATGACGATGTTGCGGTAGCTGGTGTTGCCGACCAGCGTGCGCCTCAGCCGGTCGCCGACCCCGCGCGCATAGGCGCCCGGATCGAGGAGGTGGAGGAGGGCGGCCGCGTCGAGGTTCTCAGACTTCACCTCGTCCACCGTCATGGTGACGAGGCCTTCCGCGGCCGGCGCGTCGACGATGAACGGGCCGGCCGTATAGCCTTGGACGCGGCCGTCGCGGACGCCGAAGACATGGAAGTTCTGGTAGGAGATCAGCGCCGCTTCCTCGCCGCCGCGGGCGACGTCGATCCGGCCGATGAAGCCGTCATCCAGCGTCGTGCGGGCGCCGAGGCCGAGAATGCCGATCACCGACGCCACCGGCGCCTCGGGATCGAAGGTGAAGGCGGTGTCGGGCACCGTCAGCCCGGAAAGGCGCACGCCGACCAGCGTGTAGTCGGCGTTCTGCGAGCGGATGCGGATGCGGTCGGCGACCGCCGTCTCGGCGGAGAAGCCGCGCGGCGGCAGCGTGGCGAAGCCGTCCAGCATCAGCGTCTCGAAGAGGAGGCCGCCATTGGTCTCCTCGTCGAGGATGAGGAGGTTGCGGACCGTCACGCGATCGCCGTCGGCCGAGACCTCGGCCGCGCGGGCGTCGAACTGGTCGCCGGCGTCGAGCGCCGCGATCCAGGCCTTGACGGCGTCCTCGGCGCTCTGGGCGGACGCGGGCCCGGCGAGGCCGCCGATCGTCGTCGCGGCGAGCAGTCCGGCCAACGCCAGGGCGGAAAGGCGCTTCGTCATTTGAGAAACCTCCGTCGGCCGCAACGGCGGCCGGTCATCATCAGTCGTTCGCGGAAACCGTGACCCCGAGCAGCGTCGGCAGCAGCGTCGGGTCGCTCATCATCAGCCCGACCGCCTCCAGCAGCGGGACCGGCTCCATCGGCCGCGCGACGAGGCTGATCGACCGCGGATCGAGCAGGAAGGCGCCGACCGCATCGCCGACCTGGTCTTCGAGCTGGGGGCTGTTGAACGTGCGCAGGAAGATGCGGAACGCCGTGCTGAGGCCGAAGGCGACATCCTCGGCGGCCATGTCGGTCTGCCGCGCCTGCTCGGCGAGGAAGCCCTCGACCGCGCCGGCATTTTCGAAGCGCGCCTGGAGCTCCACGACCTTTGCGGTGCCGAGGAGGATCTCGACCCCACCCGGCTCGGCGAGCCGGCTGAGCGGCACGCCGGTGAGGATGCCGGCAAGCTCGATGCGGCCGAAATCGCGGATGCCGATGGCGACGTCGTCGAGGGTGAGGACGTCATCCTCCGAATCGAACGAGCCGCCGACCGACACGTCGAGATAGAGCGTGTCGAAGCCCATGCTGCGGAGGATCGCGACCGGCTCGGAATTATCGAGGACGCCGGTCGGGACCTCGATGCCGCCGAGCGACACCGCGACCGCATAGGGCACGCCGTCGACCGCCTCGCCGAGGGTGAGCGTGACCGATTCGATGAGGAGCGGATTCGCCTGCGGCGGCACGAAGGCGACGCCGCGCACGGTGAGCCCGGCGGCGGGGAGCGGCGCGTCTTCGACCGCGATCTCGTCGAGCGCGGCCGGCACGGCGACCGCCGTCAGCTCGGCCTCCTCCCACTCGATGACGTTGACCTCGTCGGTGAGGCTGCCGCCGATCAAAAGGACGCTGTCGGCGCTGAAGCCGCCCTCGTCGCTCTCGACGGGGTTGGTGACAACGATCGTCGCGACCTCGCCGAACGCGCCGTTCGGCTCGTCGGTGATCGAGAAATTGGTGATGGTGACGATGCCGGGCTCGGTCTCGACCGCGCTCTCATAGGCGGCGGTGCGCGTCCCGGACGTCATCAGCGCGACGAGGTCGTCGGCGATCGCGATCGGGTCGGCGGCGCTCGCCGGCGCGGCGACAAGGAAGAGCAGCGCCCCGGACATGAGGCCGGCTGCGGCCCGACCGGGCGTCGTCTCGAACATGAACTCCCTCCGGAAAATTGGCGTGCCGAATCAAGTACATGGAAGTATTTGGCAACGCAAAAGCGCGCGCATCTTGGCGGCACTTTGCGACGCTGGCAAGGCGGTGAGGGGAAGGAGTGCCGCGGGGCTGGCTGGTCCTGGGACCATTCGGCCCGTCATGCCGGAACGACGTCCCGGCATGACGGAGGCCGATCAGCTCATGAGGTCGTCGCGTTCCCGCGAGCGGATGGCGACGACGGCTGAACCTGTGTCGACCGGTCCGTCATGGACCGGTCGCGTCTCGTCTTCGAGAAGGCGAAGGCCTTCTACTTCTTCCCCGCCGGCTTCTTGGCCGGAGCCTTCTTGGCGGCGGTCTTTGCAGCGGGCTTCGCAGCGGTCTTCTTCGCAGCGGGCTTCGCAGCCTTGGCAGCAGTCTTCTTCGGGGCCGCCTTCTTGGCGGTGGTCTTAGCAGCAGTCTTGGCTTTGGCGACAGCCATGGTCATCTCCGCGAGGCGATGGTGGACCTGATCTGGACATGCGAATCATGCACGACCTGCACTACTTCGCGTGACACAGAACCCCGCTCTACGCCAGAAGCCGTGACCGAATGGTTAGCATTCGATGCAAATTATCCGCAGTAATGGCAAAGCTGCATCACCGCCGATCGCGTCGGAGCGCCAGATTCCCGATATGTCATCTTTCGCATATCGGATGGGATGATCTCGCGATGACCTCGGCGCCGGCCGATATGTCACAGTGGAAAGATCGGGTTTGACTACTCGGCGCCGCCGCCCGGAAAGCCGACGCCGTCGACCGGCATTTCGCCGCCATCGGGATCGATGACGAGGAAGAGGTCGCAGCTGGAGGCGTAGAGCGAGGCGTTGCAGAGCGCCGCAAGCGCGGCTTCCAGCGCCTCGCGGCTGGTGATGCCGCAGAGCACCTGGGTGCTGTGGAAGTCGGCGAGCCACACCGTCATCAGCCCGGTCCAGCGCGCCGGGGCGCACCATTGCGTCGGAACGCAGCCGTCGAGGCCCGGGCCTTCGGCGGCGCATTTCGCGATGGCGCAGGCGAGGGCTTCGCCGGGGTCGCCGTCGCGGCACCACCAGGTGCCTTCCTCCGCCTGGGCGAAGCCGATGCCCATTGGTCCGTCCTGAGCCACCGACGATGTCGGCGTCAGGAGGGCGAGCGGGGCGAGGGCGGCGCAGAGGCGGAGGAAGGAGCGATCGAACATCGGCCGGCGGCTATTTCTTCTTGCCGCCGCTCTTGTCGACCTTCAGTCCCGGGAGGGGCTTCGCCGGATTGCCCAGCTTCTTCCCGCCACCCTTAGCCGGCGCGCCTTTGGCGGGCATCGCCTTGCCTTTGTCTGCCATGTGAGTCTCCCCAAACCGTCCTCCGCCACGCGGCGGTTCACGGGCAGCGGAATCTATACGTCCGCCGACGACGGCTCGCTAGGCGGTGTCGACGGCGCGCGCGAGATTTTCGCGCGACGACGCACTACTCCGCGGCGTGGCGAGACGCGGGCGCATCGACTGGCCGGATCAACGCCTCGGCGGGAACGCCCCATTCGCGATGAAGCCGCCACGCCATTGCAAGGCTGATCCGCCGCTTGCCGGAGAGAATGTCCGATGCGCGCTGGCGCGATCCGAGGAGGCGCCCGAGATCGGCGCGGCTGTGGCCACCGATCTCCATCGCGAACCGGATGGCGTCGACGGCGTCCGGCGCGTCCACCGGCCATATCCGGTTCTCATAGTCGCCGATCAGGAGAGCCAGCAGGTCGAAGCGATCCGCCGCCGCAGAGGGGCGTCGCGGCTCGCGATCGAAATAGCCTTCGATCTCCGCGAGCGCGTTCTCGTAATCGCGCTCCGTTCGGAGCGGGCGGTCTAGCGGCTTCTTCGCCATGAGACGGTCTCCGGGTCGATACGGTCATAGTCAGAATGTGTGCCAACGAATTTCACAAGCACACGGCCGTATCGGTACGATATGCGAACAATCAAGCGGAACTTGTTTCCTGCGATGTCGAAGATCACTCGATTGTCGGCAACGAAATCAACATTCGGGCCGAATTGACGTTTGAGATCGGTCGGTCCGGACCAGCGGGCGGTCGACACGACGGCGAACCATGCTCGCAGCGGCCCTTCGGCCTGCGGATGTCGCGTCCAGAACTGAACAAGCGTCCTGCGCGCGATGATCTGCATCAGAGCAAAAGGATATAGTGTCACCAATCCGGTGACAAGAGAGCCGTCGTGGTGATGGCGGCGCTACACGGCTGTGAGGTTGAAGCCGCCGAGCTCCCAGACCTGGGGCAGCTGGCCGCGCTGGGGCACCGCCGCCATGCGGAGCGGCCGGCCGGTTTGCGCGCCGTCCTCGGCGGGGAAGAGGAGGGCGCCCGACTTTTGTCCGGGAAGGATCGCCTCCTGCTCGATGCGGAGCTCGACCGGGCTCGCCGGTTCGGTGCGGCGCGTCAGGCAGAGCGTGCCCTGCATGAACGGCAGGGCGAAGAGGAGTGCGCGCCCGCGCGCCGACACCTCCGCTCCGACGGTGCCCGTCGATTCAGTGAACAGCACCTCGATCACCAGCGTCTCGCCTTCCGCCGGCGGGTCGAGCCACGTCACCGCGCCCTTGATTCCCTCATAGGCGGTCGACAGATGCGCCGCCGGAAACCGGATCGCGGTGACGAGCTGCAGCGCATCGTTGGCCGTCGCGCCGGCCGCCCGCCGCCACTCGACCAGCGTCCGGTCGGCGCCGTCGCGCAGGCCCGCGACCTGCACCCAGCGGCAATTGCCGTTCGACGCGACGTCGAGCCGCGCCGACTGGCCGACATTGCGCTGCAGGAGATAGGCGCCTCTGCCCTTGGCGGCGAAGCGCCACGAGCAGGAGCGCGGACCATGAGGATCGCCGACAGCGAACCGGAACTCGGAGGACAAGGATCACCCCTCGATCGATGCGTCCCGCCCAACTGAGGGAGGCCGCGTGGGGTCTTTGCCTCGTCCGTCCCGCATTCTCAAGCCCACCCGGTGGCGCGCAACAACCCTCCTGTGTCACCCCGGCGAAGGCCGGGGTCCAGAAAGCCGCGAAGGCAGGTGCAAGCGGCGCTGGATTCCGGCCTTCGCCGGAATGACGAGCGGGGTGAGCCTCACTATCCAATCTCGGCCCCCGCTCAGCTGCAGCCGGTGGTGCTCCCGCAGGTGTCGCACTTCAGGCAGGTGCCGTTGCGGACCAGGGTGAAGTTGGCGCATTCCGGGCAGGCTTCGCCGACATAGCCGCGCATCCGGGCGATCGCCGCGCGCTCCTCGAGCGTGGGCTTTGCGCGCTGCGCCGGCGCCTCGGCCACCGCCGCGCCGATCGCATCCGCCACCGCGCGTTCGGCGATCTCGCGGACCTCGCCGCGCACCGTCTCGACCGGCTCGTCCTCGATCTTGCGGAGCGCCGCCGCGCCGCCGCGGGCCGAGGCCGTCGGCCGGCCGCCGCCGAAGGCGGTGACGTTGCCGCCGCCCGACCGCGGGGTTGCGGCGACGGTGCCGCCGGCATCGACGAGGCCGAAGCGGCGGCCGCGGTTGAGGCCGTGGCTCACCACCGCCTCGGGCGGCGTGCGGGTCGACTTCTCGCCGCTGCCGATCGTGGTCGAGCCGATCTCGTCCGGGTTCACATGGGCGAGGTCGGTGCGGCCGAGATAGGAGATCGCCAGCTCGCGGAAGAGGTAGTCGAGGATCGAAGTCGCGTTCTTGATGTGGTCATTGCCCATCACCATGCCGGCCGGCTCGAACCGGGTGAAGGTGAAGGCCTCGACATATTCATCCAGCGGCACGCCGTACTGGAGCCCGAGCGACACCGCGATGGCGAAGTTGTTCATCATCGCGCGGAAGGCGGCGCCTTCCTTGTGCATGTCGATGAAGATCTCGCCGACCCGGCCGTCGCCATACTCGCCGGTGTGGAGGTAGACCTTGTGGCCGCCGACCACCGCCTTCTGGATGTAGCCGGTGCGGCGGTCGGGAAGCTTCTCGCGCTTGCGCACCTCCACGACCCGTTCGACGTGGCGCTCGACGATGCGCTCCGCCAGCGCTTCGGCCTTCGCCATCGCCGGCTTCGCCATCAGCTCCGCCGCGGCCTCGTCGGCGTCGTCCTCGTCGTCTTCGGCGAGGAGCTGCGCGTTGAGCGGCTGCGACAGCTTCGAGCCGTCGCGGTAGAGCGCGTTCGCCTTGAGGGCGAGGCGCCAGGACAGCATGTAGGCGTCCTTGCACTCTTCGACCGTCGCCTCGTTCGGCATGTTGATGGTCTTGGAGATCGCGCCCGACACGAAGGGCTGCGCCGCCGCCATCATCCGGATGTGGCTCTCGACCGACAGCGCGCGGGTGCCGATCCGGCCGCACGGCGTGGCGCAGTCGAACACCGGCAGGTGCTCCGGCTTGAGGCCGGGGGCGCCCTCGAGGGTCATCGCGCCGCAGCAATAGATGTTGGCCGCCTCGACCTGCGCCCTGGTGAAGCCGAGCGCGGTCAGCATGTCGAACGCCGGGTCGTTCAGCTGCTCGGCGGTGAAGCCGAGCGTCTCGATGCAGAACGCCTCGCCGAGCGACCATTTGTTGAAGGCGAACTTGATGTCGAAGGCCTGGGCGAGGCCGCTCTCGATCGCGGCGAGCTTCTCCTCGGTGAAGCCCTTGGCGGCGAGCGTGTCGTGGTTGATCCCCGGCGCGCCCTTCAGCGTGCCGTGGCCGACCGCGTAGTCGATGATCGCCTTGCTGGCGGCCTCGTCATAGCCGAGCGCCGACAGCGCCGCCGGCACCGCGCGGTTGATGATCTTGAAATAGCCGCCTCCGGCGAGCTTCTTGAACTTCACCAGCGCGAAGTCGGGCTCGATGCCGGTGGTGTCGCAGTCCATGACGAGGCCGATCGTGCCGGTCGGCGCGATCACGCTCGCCTGCGCGTTGCGGTAGCCGTGCTTCTCGCCGAGCGCGAGCGCGTCGTCCCACGCCTTGCCCGCCGCCTCGACGAGGCGCGTGTCGCCGGACGAGGTGAGGTCGAGCGGGACGGGGAGGGTGGCGAGCCGCTCATAGCCCGCCGCCTCGCCCTTCGCGGCGCGGCGGTGGTTGCGCATCACGCGCAGCATCGATTCGCGGTTCGGGCCATAGCCGGGGAACGGCCCGAGCTCGGCCGCCATCTCCGCGGAGGTGGCGTAGGCGACGCCGGTCATCAGCGCGGTGATCGCGCCGCAGATCGCGCGGCCCTCGGCCGAGTCGTACGGGATGCCCGACGACATCAGGAGGCCGCCGATATTGGCGTAGCCGAGGCCGAGCGTGCGGTAGCGGTAAGAGAGCTCGGCGATCTTCTTCGCCGGGAACTGCGCCATCATCACCGAGATCTCGAGGACGACGGTCCACAGGCGACAGGCATGGGTGAAGGCGTCGACGTCGAACGACCCGTCCGCCTCGCGGAACTGCAGGAGGTTCAGCGAGGCGAGATTGCACGCCGTGTCGTCGAGGAACATGTACTCCGAGCACGGATTCGATGCGTTGATCGGACCCGACTCCGGGCAGGTGTGCCAGTCGTTGATGGTGGTGTGGTACTGGATGCCCGGATCGGCCGAGGCCCAGGCGGCATAGCCGACCGATTCCCACAGCTCGCGCGCCGGCAGCGTCTTCGTCACCTTGCCGGTGATGCGCGCCTTCAGCTCCCACGGCCGGTCCTCTTCCACCGCGCGGAGGAAGTCGTCGGTGACGCGGACCGAGTTGTTGGAGTTCTGCCCCGAGACGGTGAGATAGGCCTCCGAGTCCCAGTCGGTGTTGAAGACCGGGAAGGTCATGTCGGTGTAGCCCTGGCGGGCGAACTGGATGACGCGGCGGATGTAGCTCTCCGGCACCTGCGCCTTCTTGGCGGCGCGAATCTCGCGCTTGAGCGCCGGGTTCTTCGCCGGGTCGTAGCAGGCCTCGTCCGGGCCGTCGCAATTGACGCAGGCCTTCAGCACGGCGCGCAGATGCTGCGACACGCTCTTCGAGCCGGTGACGAGGGCGGCGACCTTCTGCTCTTCCTTCACCTTCCAGTTGATGTACTGCTCGATGTCCGGATGGTCGATGTCGACCACCACCATCTTGGCCGCGCGCCGCGTCGTGCCGCCGGACTTGATCGCGCCCGCCGCACGGTCGCCGATCTTGAGGAAACTCATCAGGCCGGACGACTTGCCGCCGCCCGACAGGCGCTCGCCTTCGCCGCGCAGCGCCGAAAAATTGGTGCCGGTGCCGGAGCCGTATTTGAAGAGACGCGCCTCCCGGACCCACAGGTCCATGATGCCGCCCTCGTTCACCAGATCGTCGTTGATCGACTGGATGAAGCAGGCATGCGGCTGCGGCCGCTCATAGGCCGACTGCGACGGCAGCACCGCGCCGGTGACGTGGTCGACATAGAAGTGGCCCTGGCTCGGGCCGTCGATGCCATAGGCCCAGTGAAGGCCGGTGTTGAACCATTGCGGCGAGTTCGGCGCCGCCTCCTGCGCCGCCAGCATGTGGCGGATCTCGTCGAAGAAGGCGCGGGCGTCGCCCTCGGTCGAGAAATAACCGCCCTTCCAGCCCCAATAGGTCCAGGCGCCGGCGAGCCGGTCGAACACCTGGCGCGCATCGGTCTCGCCGGTCTTCCGCTCCGGCTCGGGAAGGTTCATCAGCGACAGCGTGTCGGGCACCGACCGCCATAGCCAGGACGGCACGCCGTTCTCTTCCACCTTCTTGAGGCGGGTCGGCACGCCGGCCTTGCGGAAATATTTCTGCGCGATGATGTCGGCGGCGACCTGCGACCACGTCTCGGGGACGATGACATTGTCGAGCTTGAAGACGACCGAGCCGTCGGGGTTCCTGATCTCGCTCCTGGTGGTCCGGAACGCGATCCCGTCATAGGCCGAAGCCCCGGCTTTGGTGGTACGCCGCTCGATCCGCATGGTTCTGCCAAATGCCCCCGATGGTTGATGCGGCAAGGGGCATCCTGCGCCCTTCGCCACCGATAAACGCGCTGCCCCGCCAGGCAGCTGATGCTGGTTTGAAGCTACTATATATAGTGCTGACGAACGGTTAACGCCACCAAATATCGCTGCAGAGACACCGAAGCCCACTCCGCCCGGGAAACCCCCGGACCGCCCGCTGTCTCGCGATGTGCTGGATTGAAGGCGCCGTCACGGCGCCCCTGAACGCGACGATGGGGGAAGGCTAAGGCGAGTCCGTTCGGACCGTCAACCATGACTGTCGCGTCATCAAAGTGTCGTCACCGCGATTCACCAGCACAAGCACGGCTCCCGCCCGATATTCACAGCCCGAGAAGCGCGCGGACCGGATTGCCGGGGTCGGCCAGCAGGCGCACCGCCAGCGCGACGCACACCACCACCAGCAGCGGCTTGATCAGCGACGCCCCGATTCGCATCGCGACCATCGCCCCGATCCGCGCGCCGATAAGCTGCATCGCCCCCATCAGAAGGCCGACCGGCCAGACCACCGCGCCGACCGCCGCGAAGGCGACGAAGCCGCCGACATTGGAGGCAAAGTTGAACACCTTGGTGTGCGCCGTCGCCTTGAGGACGCCGAACCCCGCCAGCGCGACGAAGGCGATCATCAGGAACGAACCGGTGCCCGGGCCGAAGAGGCCGTCATAGAAGCCGATCGCGGGAACGATGGTGAGGCCGAACAGGACGGGCGACAGGCGCTGTGCGCGATCGACGTCGGAGAGCCGCGGCTTGAACGCGAAATAGAGCGCGACCGCGATCAGGAGCACCGGCAGGAGCGCGCTGAGGATGTCCGTCGGGACGACCGTCGCAAGAAGCGCGCCTGCGACCGATCCGGCGAACGCCAGCACCGCCCATGGCGCCTGGCGGCGGAGGTCGACATGGCCCTTGGCGGCATAGGAGAAGGTCGCAGTACCCGACCCGAACAGCGCCTGCAGCTTGTTGGTGCCGAGCGCCTCAACCGGGCCGAGCCCGGCGAGGAGGAGCGCGGGAACCGTGATCAGCCCGCCGCCGCCCGCGATCGAATCGATGCCGCCGGCGACCAGCGCGGCAAGGGCGAGGAGGAGGACCGTCTCGGTCGGAAGATCGAACACCGCCCATCGTCCTGCGGGCAATTGCCGAGGTAAAGGGCACCGCACCCAACATCCGCTCACTCCCGCGAAGGCGGGAGTCCATGCGGCACGACCTGCATTTGCGGCTGGATTCCCGCCTGCGCGGGAATGAGCGGTGATGTGGGCCTACGGCACCCAGGGCTCGTAATCGCCGGTTACCTTGGGGCGCTCGGCGGGGTTGAGGATCGAGCCCGGCGGACGGTAGGCGCGCGGCGTGCCGGTGAGGTTCGGCTGGTGCGGCTTCTCCCAGCTCCGGCGGCGGTAGTTGCTGTCGGGCGGCGCGGTGTCGGTGGTGCGGTGCATCCACGCATGCCAGCCGGGCGGGATGGCGCTCGCCTCGGCGACGCCATTATAGATCACCCAGCGCCGGTCGTTGCGCGGATCGCGATAATAGCGGTTGCCGGCCTCGTCGGTGCCAACGAGCTTGCCGCGGCGCCACGTATGGAACCGCGTGCCGAGCGTCTGCCCGTTCCACCAAGTGAAGAACTGGAGAATGAACTGCTTCATCGCCTTCCCTCGGCAGGCTTATCGCCCGCCGAAGCGTCGCCGTAAAGCGGCAGGAGGACGCGGCTGGAGCATGATCCGAAAAAGTGGACGCCGGTTTTTCGAAGATCATGCTCCAACAAAGACATCGCGCTAGAGCGTGATTCGACCTGGTCGGATCACGCTCTAGAAGAAGCCGCGCCGCTGCCACCAGCCGCCGCGCCGCGGCTTTGCCGGATCCTCGGCCTGCGGCGCAGGTGCGGGCGGCGGCGGCTCGGCCGGGCGTTCTTCGACGATGGCCTCCGCCTCGCTATGGGAGACGGCTGGAATCGCGGGCTCGGCTTCCGCGGCCGGATCGGGCCGGAACGCCGGCTGCGTCGGCGCGCGGTCGGGAACGACCTCGTCCAGCACCGCCTCGATCTCCTGCGCGATGTCCTCGTGGCTCGGGATCTCGGTGGCCGCGGGCCGCTCCGGAAGCGCTGCAGCCTCGGCGCCGCGCCGCGAGCGACGCCCGCCGCGCCGTCCGCGACGGCGTCGGCGCGGATGGTCGCCGTTCTCGGCGGCGCCTTCGGCCTCCTCGGCGACGCCCTCGGCGTCGTCCTCGCCCTCGTCGCCCTCGGCATCATCGGCCGTCTCGGCGCCTTCCTCGGGGCTGGTCATGGCCGGCGCGGCGACCCGTACCTCGCCATTGCCGCGGCCTTCGCCGCCGCGCCGCCGGCGGCGCCGGCGGCGGCCACGCCGCTCGCCTTCGCCGCCATCGGCATGCTCGGACGCGCGCTCGCCGTCGGCGATCTCCTCGTCCTCGACCACCTCGGCGTCTTCAAGCTCGTCCACGACGTCCTCGTCAGCGGGAAGCTCGGTCGGGATCACCGAGGTCGGACGGATCGAGGCGGAGGCGGGGAGGCGGGTGCCGACCGGCTCGCCGCGCTCCAGCACGAAGTGCGCCGCCGTCGAGACGGTCTCGTCGGCCATGACGCTGATCGAGAGCCCGAAGCGCCGCTCGAGGTCCGAAAGGTGGGCGCGCTTCTGGTTGAGGACGTAGAGCGCGACCGCCGTGCGGGTGCGCACGATGAGGTCGTGGGTGACGCCCTTGAGGAGGTGGTCCTCGATCGAGCGCAGCACGTGGAGCGCCACCGACGCGGCGGAACGCACCTGCCCCGTGCCGGCGCAATGCGGACAGACCTCGCTGGTCGACTCCAAGACGCCGGTGCGGATGCGCTGGCGCGACATTTCCATGAGGCCGAAATGCGAGATGCGGCCGACCTGGATGCGGGCGCGGTCGTTCCTGAGCGCGTCCTTCAGCCGGCGCTCGACGGAGCGGTTGTTGCGCCGCTCCTCCATGTCGATGAAGTCGATGACGATGAGGCCGGCAAGGTCGCGAAGCCGCAGCTGCCGCGCGATCTCGTCCGCCGCCTGGAGATTGGTCTGGTGCGCGGTGTCCTCGATATTGTGCTCGCGGGTCGAACGCCCGGAGTTCACGTCGATCGAGACCAGCGCCTCGGTCTGGTTCATCACCAGATAGCCGCCCGAGGGCAGCGACACCTGCGGCGAGAACATCGCGTCGAGCTGGGCCTCGATGCCGTAGCGCCCGAAGATCGGCTGGACTTCCTTGTAGGGCTGGACGTTCTTGGCATGGCTCGGCATGAGCATGCGCATGAAGTCCTTGGCCTCGCGGTAGCCCTCGTCGCCGGCGACGAGGATCTCGTCGATGTCCTTGGTGTAGAGGTCGCGGATCGACCGCTTGATCAGGCTGCCTTCCTCGTAGACGAGGGTCGGCGCGGTGGAGCGCAGCGTCAGCTCGCGCACGCTCTCCCACAGCCGCAGCAGATACTCGAAATCGCGCCGCACCTCCGCCTTCGTCCGGCTCGCGCCGGCGGTGCGCAGGATCACGCCCATGCCCTCGGGCACCTCCAGCTCGGTCGCGACTTCCTTCAGCCGCTTGCGGTCGACCGCATTGGTGATCTTCCGCGAGATGCCGCCGCCGCGCGCCGTGTTCGGCATCAGCACCGAGTAGCGGCCGGCGAGCGAGAGATAGGTGGTGAGGGCGGCGCCCTTGTTGCCGCGCTCTTCCTTGACGACCTGCACCAGCAGGACCTGCCGGCGCCGGATCACCTCCTGGATCTTGTACTGCCGCACCCGCTGCTTGCGGCGCTCGGGGAGCTCTTCGAGCGCGTCGCCGCCGCCGACGGATTCGACGACCTCTTCCTCTTCGACCTCGCCGTCATGGTGGTCGTCGTCCTCGGCGCCCGCTTCGGCCTCCGTAGCGGCCTCGCCGGCCGGCTCGGAGTCCTCCGCCGCTTCCGGATGCGGTTCGTCGCTCTCGGCGGCGTCCGCGACGGCATCCGCGACCAGCTCGGCCTGATCCGCGGCGTCGGGCGAGAGGGTCTCGGTCTCCGCCGTCTCGTCGACCGGCGCGCTGGAGACCGTCTCTTCCGCCGTGCGACGCTTCGGCGAGCGCCGGCGGCCGCGGCGCTCGGTTTCGGCGCGCTCTTCGTCGCGGGCCGCCTGTTCCTCGGCCTCGATCAGCGCCTGCCGGTCGGCGACCGGGATCTGGTAGTAGTCGGGGTGGATTTCCGAAAAGGCGAGGAAGCCGTGGCGGTTGCCGCCATAGTCCACGAAGGCCGCCTGGAGCGACGGCTCCACGCGGGTGACCTTCGCGAGATAGATGTTGCCGCGCAGCTGCTTGCGCGCGGCGGACTCGTAGTCAAAGTCCTCGATACGATTGGACCGCACCACCACGACCCGGGTCTCTTCCGGGTGGGAGGCGTCGATGAGCATCTTGTTGGCCATGGGCTGTTCTTTCCGCGACCGGTCGCGGCGGGTCTGCGGCGGACGATGGTCCGCGCTTCCCTCGATTGGACCGGTCTGATGTTGGGTGTGAGAAGGGCTCGCCCGGGCCGCCGAACGTCGTGCCCCGGCGCCGGGTCGGCGCGGGTAGAGACGCTGCGGTCTGGATCGAGAATGACATGTGAGCCTTACGTCAAAGGCCGTTGGGGCCGCATCGGAGGCCGAAGCCTCGGGGTAGTTCCCGGGCAGGCAAGCCTTCAGCGGTCTTGTGCCCGGAAAATGGAGCGATCGCCGATCCGAAAGGGGGTGCGTTCCTCCATCAACCCTCTACGGCGCTGGCCCTGAAGGCCGCCTGCGCCAGAGCAGGGTTTTGGAGACTCGCCGCAACGCGGCTGGAATCTCGCAGCGGCCCTTGTATGCGCCGCACCCGGCCTTGGCAAGGTTCCGCTGGCCACAATATGGGCATCAAGGCCCGGTTAACCAAGCGCGGGTTAACCAGACGGTAGACATCGTTTACGAGGGATTACCGTCCGCCATAGAGCGGGTGACTGGGGGAAGAGTGGGACGTCGAGGCGGCACCGGATTGGCGGTTTTCTGGGCGCTGGCGGCGCTCGCCGTCGCGGTTTTCGCCAACCCCGCGGCCGCCCAGTCCAACATTCCCGGCCTCAACGTCGTCACGGAAACCCGCCTCATCGGCGACGCGACGCGGACCCGCTTCATCGCCGACCTCACCGACGAGATCGATCTCACCGTCTTTGCGCTGTCGGACCCCCACCGCATCGTCATCGATCTCCCCGAAGTGCATTTCCAGCTGGAGCAGGGGGTGGGCGACGAAGGCCGTGGACTCATCGAGGCTTATCGCTACGGGCTGATCTCGCGCGGCAAGTCCCGCATCGTCCTCGACCTGACCGGCCCGGTCCGGGTCGACGAGGCGTTTGTCCTTGCCCCGCTGGACGATCAGCCGGCGCGGCTGGTGGTGGACCTTGTCCCCGCCCCGCTCGACGAATTCCTGGCGGCCGCCGCCGAATATCGCGAGGCGATCGCGGCCGCGACCCCGGCGCGGGAGAATCCCTCGGTCGAGCTCTATGACAACTCCCGCGACGGGCGCGCGATGATCGTCATCGACCCGGGCCATGGCGGCATCGATGCCGGCGCGGTCGGCGCCGACGGCACGCTCGAAAAGGAGGTGGTGCTGGAGTTCGCCACGGTGCTGGCCGGGCAGCTGCGCGCCACCGGCCGCTACGAGGTGGCGATGACCCGCACCGGCGACACCTTCCCGAGCCTGACCGACCGCGTCGCCTTCGCCCGCGAGCGCCGCGCCGATCTCTTCCTGTCGATCCATGCCGACTGGCTGAACGACCGCTCGGTCCGCGGGACGGCCGTCTACACCGTGTCGGAGCGGGCGTCCGACGCGGTGACCGCCGCGCTCGCCAACAGCCAGAACCGCTCCGATCTTCTCGCCGGCGTCGAACTCGCCAACGCGCCGAACGAGGTCGCCGACATCCTCATCGACCTCGCGCGGCGCGAGACCAACAATTTCTCCATCCTGCTCGCCCGCGACCTCCTCGACAGCATCGACGACGTGACCACGCTGACCGGCAGCCCGCATCGCCAGGCGGGTTTCGTCGTGCTGACGGCGCCGGACGTTCCGTCCGCGTTGATCGAGCTCGGCTTCCTCTCCAACGCCGACGACGAGCGGAACCTCCTGTCGACCGAATGGCAGCGCCGCACGGCCGCCGCGATGGTGCAGGCGATTGACCGCTATTTCGCGACGCGGGTGGCGCGGCAGAGCGGCCCGTAGCTGTGACCCCGAGGGCACAAACGGTCGCCGCATTGAAAGCGCCTTGCCAGCGCCCCAGTTTTTTCACAAAACGGCGGGATCAGAAGCCCCTATGCCTGCGCGCGGCGAGGCTGGTGGGCCTCGCAGCCGGCCTTCGCGGCGATTTTTGACGCTGGTGGGAACATAGTAGGGAAGGCGGCGTAAGCTGCCTGGATTCGGGGCGCAATGTTCCTTCGGCTGTTCGGCTATATCTTCGGGATCGGAGCCGTGCTCTTTCTGGCGATTGCAGCGGGTCTTGCCTGGTACATCTCCGACATCTCGGCCGATGTTCCTAGCTACGAGGTGCTGAACAACTACGAGCCGCCGGTGATGACGCGTTTTCACGCGTCGGACGGCCAGCTTATCGGCGAATATGCCCGGGAGCGCCGGCTCTATCTTCCGATAGAGGCGATCCCCGAGCGGCTGAAAGCCGCGTTTCTCTCGGCCGAGGACCGGAATTTCTATTCGCATGCCGGGCTTGACTATTACGGCATCGCCCGCGCCGCGTTCCAGAACGTCCAGGACCTCTTCACCGGCGGCGGGTCGACGCTGGTCGGCGCCTCGACGATCACCCAGCAGGTGGCGAAGAACTTCCTCCTCACCGCCGACCAGACCTGGGACCGCAAGGTGATGGAGGCGATCCTCGCCATCCGCATCGAGCAGGCCTTCACCAAGGACGAGATCCTCGAGCTCTACATGAACGAGAACAATCTCGGCATGGGGGCCTACGGCGTCGCGGCGGCGGCGCTGATCTACTTCAACAAGTCGGTGCAGGAGCTCACCATCGCGGAGTGCGCCTATATCGCCGCGCTCCTCAAAGGCCCCAACAACTACCACCCGTTCCGCAATACCGCGGCCGCGATCGAGCGCCGCAACTGGGTCATCGATCGCATGGTCGAGAACGGCTACGTCACCCCCGCCGAGGCCACCGCCGCCAAGGCCGAGCCGCTCGGCGTGGTGCCGCAGTCGGAGCGGCCGCGCGTCTTCGCCGCCGACTATTTCACCTCGCCCTACCAGTCCGTCATCGAGGGGCTCTACGCCGACACCATCGCCGAGATGGGCGGCGTGCCGGTCTCGACCGCGGACTATTTCGTCGAGGAGGTGCGGCGCGAGCTGCTGGCGATGTATGGCGAGGACGAGCTCTATGGCGGCGGCCTGTCGGTCCGCACCTCGCTCGACCCGCAGCTTCAGGTCGTCGCGCGCAACACGCTGATGGACGCCCTGGTCGCGTTCGACGAGCCGCGAGGCTGGCACGGCACGGTCGCCACGATCGAGATCGGCGACGACTGGGGCGTCGCGCTGGGCAACGTTACAAGGCTCTCCGACGTCTTCGAATGGCAGCTCGCGGTCATTCTCGAAATGACCGGCGAGGGCGCGCGGATCGGCCTTCAGCCCGCCCGCGCCCCCGCCGGCGGCTTCGTCGAGGAGCGCGTCACCGGCCTGATCCGTCCGGGCGACATGTCCTGGGCCGGCAGCGGCGCGGTCAGCGTCGGCGACGTGGTGTTCGTCGAGCCGTTGGGTGAGGGGAACTACCGCCTCCGCCAGACGCCGGCGCTCGAAGGTGGCCTCGTCGCGATGAACCCACACACCGGCCGCGTCCTCGCAATGGTCGGCGGCTTCTCCTACTCGGCGAGCCAGTTCAACCGCGCCACCCAGGCGCAGCGCCAGCCGGGCTCGTCCTTCAAGCCGTTCGTCTATGCCGCAGCGCTCGACAATGGCTACACCCCGTCGTCAGTGGTCATGGACGCCCCGATCACGATTGCGCAGGGCGACGGCTCGTCCTGGACGCCGGAGAACTACTCGCAGCAATTCTACGGCCCCTCGACGCTGCGCACCGGCATCGAGCAGTCGCGGAACGTCATGACCGTCCGCCTCGCGCAGGACATGGGCATGCCGCTGGTCGCCGAATACGCCGAGCGCTTCGGCATCTATGACGACCTCCTGCCGGTGCTGGCGATGTCGCTCGGCTCCGGCGAGACGACGCTGATGCGCATGGTGTCGGCCTATTCGGTGCTCGCCAATGGCGGACGCCGGGTGACGCCGACGCTGATCGACCGCGTCCAGGACCGCTACGGCAACACGATCTTCCAGCACGAGGAGCGGACCTGCGACGCGTGCCAGGCGGTGGCGTGGACCGGCCAGGACGAGCCCCTCATCGTCGACAACCGCGACCAGGTGCTCGACCCGATGACCGCCTACCAGATCACCTCGATGATGGAAGGCGTCGTCCAGCGCGGCACCGCCACGGTGGTGCGCGCGGTGAACCACCCGGTCGCCGGCAAGACCGGCACCACCAACGACTATCACGACGCCTGGTTCATCGGCTATTCGACCGACCTCGTGATCGGCGTCTATCTCGGCTACGACACCCCGCGCTCGCTCGGCTCCGGTAACACCGGCGGCACGCTCGCCGCGCCGATCTTCGCCGACGTGATGCGCGTCGCGCTTGCCGACGAGCCGCCGATGCCGTTCCCGGTGCCGCCCGGCATGTCGCTGATCCCGATCGACCGCACCACCGGCCTCCGGGTCGCCGGCGGCGAATCGGGCACCATCCTCGAGGCCTTCAAGCCCGGCACCAGCCCGCCCGACAACTACGCCATCATCGGCAATCTCGACGCGCTGGGGCAGCCCTTCGTCGTCGGGCCTGAAGCCGACCGCGCGGTGGTGCAGGGCCTCGGCGGCCTGTTCTAGCGCCCCGCGGGTCGCGACGGTTTACAGCGGCGGCCGCCGCCCCTATATCGCGCGCCTGCGCCGCGCTTCGCGGCGCCGTTCGGAGACGACATGCGCGCGGAAATCCAGGCGATCGCCGAAGAAATCCAGCAGGCCATGGGCCTGCTGAGGAGGCATCTTTGACTGGGATCGCGCCAAGGCCCGCCTCGCGGAGCTGAACGCCCGCGCCGAGGATCCGACGCTGTGGGACGATCCGCAGCGCGCGCAGAAGGTGATGCGCGAGCGGCAGCTTCTTGCCGACAATCTCGAAGCGGTCGAACGGCTCGATCGCGAGGTCGCCGACGCGCTCGGTCTGATCGAGCTCGGCGAGGCCGAGGACGATGCCGGCGTCGTCGCCGAGGCCGAAGCGTCCCTCCGCGCGCTCCTCGAGGAGGCGCAGCGCCGCCAGGTCGAGACGATGCTGTCCGGCGAAGCCGACGGCAACGACACCTATGTCGAGGTCCATGCCGGTGCCGGCGGCACCGAGAGCCAGGACTGGGCGGAGATGCTGCTGCGCATGTATGCCCGCTGGGCCGAGCAGCATCGCTTCAAGGTCGAGTATCTCGAAGAGGCGGCGGGCGAGGAAGCCGGGCTGAAGCGCGCCACCATCATGATCAAGGGCGCCAACGCCTATGGCTGGCTGAAGACCGAGTCCGGCGTCCACCGGCTGGTCCGCATTTCGCCCTTCGACAGCAACGCCCGCCGGCACACCTCCTTCGCCAGCGTCGGCGTCTTCCCGGTGGTCGACGATTCGATCGACATCGACATCAACCCGGCCGACGTGCGCACCGACACCTATCGCGCGTCGGGCAAGGGCGGCCAGCACGTCAACACCACCGACTCCGCCGTGCGGCTGACCCACATCCCGACCGGCATCGCGGTCGCGTGTCAGAGCGAGCGGTCGCAGCACAAGAACCGCGACACCGCGTGGAAGATGCTGAAGGCCCGCCTCTACGAGCTGGAGCTGGAAAAGCGCGAGGCGGTCGCCCAGGCCGAGAACTCGTCGAAGACCGCCATCGGCTGGGGTCACCAGATCCGGTCCTACGTGCTCCAGCCCTATCAGCTGGTGAAGGACCTGCGCACCGGCACCGAAAGCACCAGCCCGTCGAGCGTGTTGGACGGCGACATTGATTCGTTCCTCGAAGCCGCTTTGGCCCAGCGCGTCGGCGGCGGCGCCGTCGCGCCGATCGCCGATCTCGACTAGGGCGCGGACACCACCCACCCAACCCTCGTCACCCCGGCGAAGGCCGGGGTCCAGCGCCACACGAAGGCCGGAGCGTGTGGCCCTGGATTCCGGCCTTCGCCGGGAATGACGAAAGGGAGAAAAGGCGTGGTCGGCACCAGGCCGAGCGCTAGCGCAGGATCGAGCTGATCTGCTGCCCGGCGCGGACGAAGGGCAGGGGGTCGATCGCCTGGCCGTTGCGGCGGATCTCGTAGTGGAGATGCGGCCCGGTGCTGCGGCCGGTGCTGCCGGCGCGGCCGACCATCGTCCCGGTCTCGATCACGTCGCCGACGCGCACGGCGATCGACGACATGTGGGCATAGCGCGTGGTGAGCCCGTTGCCATGGTCAATCTCGACCATCCGGCCATAGCCGCCATTGGTGCCGGCCGAGACGACCCGGCCGGGCGCCGTCGCCCGGATGATGGTGCCGGTCACGGCGCCGAAATCGACGCCGGTATGGGTCGCGACCTGACCCAGGAACGGATCGCGGCGGCGCCCGAAATTGCTGGTGATCTGGAGATTGGCGAGCGGCTGCGCGAGCGGCAGGTCGCGCGCATAGGCCTGGAGGCTCGCGAAGGTTTCGAGTTCGCCCGCGACATAGGCGAGGTTGTCGTGGAACGCTTCGGCCGGATCGAGCGGCACGAACGGACCGCCGACATTGCTCGCCACGTCCGGGTCGTAGCCGATGGATTCCAGCGCGTTCGCGACGCGGCCATTATGTTCGGTGACGGCTTCGGCGAGCGTGGCCACGGCGGCTTCCTGGTCCGCCTCCAGCGCGGTCATCGCGGCCTCGATCGACGCGATCGTGGCGTCCACGTCGATGCTGCCGGGCGCGATGTCGATCGCGCCCGTGATCAGCGGATCGAGCACGCGGCCTTCCCCGTCGAGGCGCAGCGGATTGGCGGTCGGCGCCGGGACGAGGGCGGGGAGAACCTCGATCCCGACGCGGATCGCGTCGGTCGCGACGCCGGTGAGAAGCTGCTGCCGCTCGTTGAGGACGTTCTGCCGGGCGACGAGCTCGCTGATCTGCTGGTCCACCGAATGCTGCTCGACGAGGCTGCGGCTGACGACGCTGTCGAGCTGCCGGTGCAACTCCGCGATCTCCGCCTCGTAGGTGGCGCGGATTTCGCCTTGATGGGCGAGGGCGGTGTCGGACTGGCCCTGGAGGTAATAGTAGCCCGCGGCGCCCACCGACCCGACGGCGAGCACCAGTCCCAGCGCGCACAGCGTCAGGATCAGCTTCGGCCGGATCGTGTAGGACCGGATACGCTCACCACGGGCGATGATGAGGTGATGCGGTTCTTTCCTGGCAGCGGCCCTCGGGGGGCGATGGCCGTGGCCTTTGGCGCGACTCATTAACGGGCTCCGGAAAGCTCGGGGGTAAGGGGCCGGAACCCGCCTATTTGAGGTGGTTAAGGTTAATGATGTGTTGCGCTGCCGCGATTTTGCCGAAGTTGGAGCACGATCCGAAAAAGCGAATGCCGGTTTTTCGATAAGATCATGCTCCAACAAAGACATAGCGCTAGAGCGAGATTCGACTTGGTCGGATCACGCTCTAGCCTAGGGCGCGGGCGGCATCGAGCACGGCCTGGGCGTGCCCGTCGACCTTCACCTTGCGCCAGATGCGCGCGATCTTGCCGTCGCGGTCGATGAGGAAGGTGGAGCGATCCACCCCCATATATTCGCGGCCGTAATTGACTTTCTTTACCCAGACGCCGAAGTCGTTCACAAGGGCGCGCTCCTCGTCGGAGGCCAACGGCACCGTGAGGTTGCACTTCTCCCTGAATTTCGCATGCGAATCCGGTGAATCGGGCGAGACGCCGACCACGGTTGCATTGATCGCCGCGAAGTCCTTCAGGAGACCGGAGAAGGCGATTGCTTCGGCTGTGCAGCCGGGCGTGTCGTCCTTGGGGTAGAAATAGAGCGCGACGATGCGGCCTTTCATGTCCGACAGCCGCATGCGGCCGCCCTTGTCGTCCGGAAGGTCGAAATTGGGGGCGGGGGCGCCAACTGTGATCTCGCTCAACGGCCTTCCTTTCGGTAGTTTTCCTGGCTGAGGATTCTCGCGGTGCGCCGCGCGTTCGACGGGTGGCGACGAGCGGGGCGGTCGGGGACGCTGATCGCAACGAACCGGGTGCGGTCAGGTTTGGTCAGGATGACGCGATTGGCGGACCGCAGGCAAGACCCCGACGCATGTTGAACGACCCCCGCCGCACGGGAACCGCAGTAGCGACGGTGCCGCCGGGCGTAGCCGCCCCGGGGGCCACGCCGGCGCGGCGCTCCCGGCTGCGTCTGGCGCTGCGCATCGGGCTCTTCGTCCTCCTCGCGCTGGTCATCCTCGTCGTCGCGGCCGTGGTCCTGATCCTCAGCGGTCCGGTCGAGCTCGGCTTCCTCCGTGGTCAGGTCGATTCCGCCATCGAACGCGCCCTCGGGCCCGGCTATGAGGCGACGGTGGAGGGGGCGGCCCTCGACATCGACCCGGTGCTGGGCCTTGTGCTGCGCCTCTCGGACATCTCGGTCGTCGCCGGCGGCGCCCGGCCGGTCGCCCGCGTCCCCTCGGCGCTGCTGGTCATCAACCCGGCCGGCATCTTCAACTCCGAAGCCGTCATCCGCGCGGTCGAGGTCGACGATCTCTATGTTTCCGTGGTGCGGGACGGCTCGCTCGTGGCGCTCGGCCGCGCCGCGCCCGTGCCCGCCATCGTGGCCGGGCAGCCCGGTCCCGTCGACGACATCGGACGGCTGATCGACGGCGCGGGAGCGCCGGCATTGCCGCCTGTCGCGGCGCCGGTCGCGAATCCGAACCCGGCGGCCGCCGACGCGCCGCCGGCCGGCGCTTTCGATTCCCTCGCCGCGTCGGTGGAAGCTCTCGAGCAGAGCCTTGAGGAGGCGCTCCGCGTCGCCACCGAATCGGGGTTCGAGAGCTTCGCGGCCTATCGCGCGACCATCGAGGTCTGGAACGCCGGCAGCCCCGAGCCGCAGCGCTTCACCCGCACCGACGTGCGCCTCGACATCGACCCGGACGCCCGCGAGGTGACCGCGGTCCTGACCACTTCCGGCTATTCCGGGCGCTGGACGGCGACGGCCGAGCGGATGGTCAATCCGACCACCGGCAGCCGGTCGCTGTCGGTCGTGTTCTCACAGCTGACCCTCACCGACATCTTCCCGACGCTCGGCGGCGGCGAGGCGATCATCACCGACATTCCCCTCTACGGGCGGATCTCGGCCCGTTTCGATCCGGAAGGCGCTCTCGAATCGGCGAGCGCCCGGCTCGACCTCGGCGCCGGCAATCTCGCCTTCGGCCGCGAGGCCGACCCGATGCTTCTCGACGAGGCGACGATCCGCCTCTCGTGGGACGTCGCCAATGACATGATCGCGGTCGGCCAGTCGCCGTTCTATTTCGGCCCCAGCCAGGCGACCTTCACCGGCTGGATCCGACCCCTCGGCGGTCGCGACAGCCAGCGCCTCGCCTTCGACCTCGTCGCGCGCGACGCGGTTCTTGCCCCCCGCGATTCCGATGCGCCGCCGCTCGCGGTGGATTCGATCCGCTTCGCCGGCGATATCGACCTGTCGCGGCGGCTTCTCACTTTCGATACGGCGGCGCTGTCGTCGCGCGAAGGGTCGCTCGTCGCGGCCGGCAGCATCGGGTTCGAGGACGCCGGCGCCTCCGTCGCGCTTTCCGCTTCGCTGACCGAGATGCCGATCACCGTCCTCAAGCAGATCTGGCCGGTGGGCCTTGCCGATGGCGGCCGCCGCTGGGCGCTCCGCGCGCTGCGGGGCGGGCGCGTCCTCGACGGCAGCATCAGCGTCGCCATTCCGGCCGGCACGATGAAGGTCGGCGTGCCCGCCGTGCTGACGCCGGACATGCTCCGCGTCCAGGTCGATCTCGCCGACACTTCGTTCATCGCCGTGGACGGCTTTCCCGAGGTGACCGGGGCCAACGGCGTGGCGGTGCTGTCGGGTTCGACCTTCGGCGTCGATCTCTCGTCGGGAACGATCACGACGCCGCTCGGCCAGACGGTTGAGATCACCGCGGCGGCGTTCGCCATTCCCGACACCAGCTCCGGCATTTCGCTCGCCCAGCTCGAGGCGACCGGAATCGGCAGCGCCAGCGCCTTTGCCGAGCTCGCCAATCTCGATCCGCTCAACGCGCTGGAGACCTACGGTATCCAGCCGGGCGACGTGGCCGGCGACGGCAATGCGCGTGTTTCCGCGCGCTGGCAGCTCGACGAGGCGGTCGACTTCGAGGGCGTCGACTGGCAGGTGACGCTGAACCTGTCGGACTTCGCCAGCACGGTCCCGATCGAGGGCCGCACGATCACGCAGGGGCAGCTCGTTCTCAGCATCGACCCGACGATGTTCTCGATCGCCGGCCGCGGCCTCGTCGACGGCACCCCGGCGGATGTCGACCTGGCGTTCCCGCTCCTTGAAGGCGCGGGCGGGCGGCAGCAGATCAGGCTGGTCCTCGACGAGGAGTCGCGAAGCCGCCTCGGCTTCAACCTCGAAGGTTTCCTCGGCGGCACGGTGCTGGCGTCAATGAGCGACAGCGGCGACCCCGCGCGCGGCCAGCATTACGAGCTCGACCTTCGGCAGGCGCGGGTGATGCTGACGCCGCTGGGCTGGACCAAGGGCATCGGCGTCCCGGCCACCATGGCGTTCGACCTGGTCACGACGCCGGACGGCTTCTGGGTGAAAGACATCGTCCTCACCGGCGACGGCTTCGGCTTTTCCGGCGAAGCGTGGATGGACGCCAATTACGGCGTGCTGGGTGCGCGGATCGAGGATTTCCACCTGCGGCGCGACGACAACATCTCGTTCACGCTTACCCGCGAGGGCGAGGGCTGGCGGATCGACGCCGAGGGCGAAGCGCTCGACGTGCGCGGCGTGGTCGCCGAGATCGGGTCGAGCTTCACGGGCGCTGCCGGCGGCGGAACCGATCTTGTCATCGAGGGCGAGGTCGATCGCCTCATCGGCTTCAACGGCCAGACCATCGAGGACGCTTCGCTGTCGCTGGTGATCGACGACGGCACCATGCTCCACGCCGAGATCACCGGCACCCTCAACGGAACCCCGCTGACCGCGGTCTACGGCGACCCGCCGAACGCCAACGCCATCATCAACGTCACCTCGACCGATGGCGGCGCGCTCCTCGCCTTCGTCAACCTCTACACCCGGGCCCATGGCGGCACGCTGTCGATCGTCGGCCGGTCGGCGGCGCCTGAAGCGCCGCTGCAGGGCCGGCTGGAGATGGTCAATTTCAGCATCGTCGACGAGCCGGCGCTGGTGCGGCTGATGGCGCCGTCGACACCTGCCGGCCAGGCGCCGCCCACCGACCTAGCCGTCGACACGTTCGACTTCGATTTCACCCAGCGCGGCTCGACCATCTTCGTCGAGGAGGGGCTCCTGCGCGGCGGCACCGCCGGCGCCACCTGGGCCGGCTCGCTCGACATGGCGCTCGGCCAGCTCAACCTCACCGGCACCTACATCCCGGCCTACGAGCTCAACAACATGTTCGGCCGCATCCCCATCCTCGGCCTCGCCCTCGGCGGCGGCCAGGAGGGGGGCCTCTTCGGCATCACCTTCCGCGTCTCGGGGCCGCTCGATTCGGTTCAGCTGGAAGTGAACCCGCTTTCCGCGATCGCGCCGGGCATCCTGCGCAAGATCTTCGAGTTCGCGCCGTGACATCCGGATGATCGCGATCGTCCAATACATCAGTTTAGAACGGCTAAAGTCTTGATATTTATGTTTGACCGCCCTCGATCGGTCCGAAATAAAGCCTGAGGATTTTCACCGCGAGGCAAGCGAGCCGGCGCGACCCCGCCACGGACTGATGTCATTGCTTGACGTTCCCCGCGCCACGGTCGATGGCCTCACCCAGCCGGCTCTGGTCGTCAGCGGCATCTCCCATCGCTTCCGTGGCCTTCAGGCCCTCGATGACGTCTCCTTCGCGACGGCTCGCGGCGAGATCACGTGTCTGGTCGGCCAGTCCGGCTGCGGCAAGTCGACCTTGCTGCGCGTGATCGCGGGGATCGAACGTCCTGAGGCCGGCGACGTGTTCATCGGCGGCCGGCCGGTGACCGCCTCGGACACGTTCGTCGAGCCCGAACATCGCGGCGTCGGTTTCATGTTCCAGGACTACGCGCTGTTCCCGCACCTCACCGGGCGCGCCAACATCGCTTTCGGATTGCGGCAGCTGGAACGAAGGGAGCGCCGCCGGCGCGTCGACGAGATCGTCGACCGAATGGGCATCGCCGACCTGGTCGATCGCTATCCGCACACGCTGTCCGGAGGCGAGCAGCAGCGGGTTGCTCTGGCGCGGGCCCTGGCGCCGCAGCCGGAAGTGCTGCTGATGGACGAGCCGTTCTCCAATCTCGACCCCGTCCTGCGGGACGCGATCCGCGCCGACACCCTCGATCTGCTGCGGTCCCTCGGGATCACGGCGATCATGGTGACACACGACCCCGAAGAGGCCCTGTCGTCCGGCGATCGGGTTGTGCTCATGCGCGCCGGACGGATCGTCCAGAAGGGACGGTCGCAGGAGATCTACGACGCGCCGGCCAGTGCGTACGCCGCCGGCTTCTTCTCCCGCTTCAATCGCATTCCTGCCCGCCGCGACGCCGGCGAGCTGATCTCGGTGTTCGGCCGGTTTGCCGTTCCCGAGGGAGCGCCGGCCGGCGCGGAGATGCTGCTCTTCGTCCGGCCGCAATCGATCCGCCTCACATCGGAAGGCGTCGGCGCGCGGGTTGCCGGATTGGCGTTCATGGGCGAGCAGGAAGAGCTGCGTCTTGAGGTCGCGGGGCTCTCGCGCCCTGTCGTCCTTCGCGCCCGGGGACGGTCCGGCGTGTCGATCGGTGACGCGGTCAAGGTCGCCGTCGCGGCAGACGGGCACCTTGCCTTTGCTCTTGATGATACTGGTCTTTCGTAGCTGAATTGAACTGTTCCAGACAGACGATCGGAGTCTATCCAACAGATTGGAATTGATCTAAGTAAGTGTAGGGAGGATTTCCCGGTTAGATATCCAAACTATAATCATTACAATATTCCCCGGATATCCTTTGACTGGAGCCATGGCGTCAGGAATCTCGGGCGAGCAACCAGGTTCGTCCAGAAAATGAGGTACGCCATGAGGAAGAAGAGTTTCAAAGTTTGTTCCGGCCTTGCCGGTCTGTTCGCTTTGTCGGCGGCAGCCCCGGCCATGGCCGACGTGAACATCTACACGACGCGTGAGCCCGGCCTGATCCAGCCGCTGCTCGAGGCGTTCACCGCCTCTACGGGCGTCGCCGTCAACACGGTGTTTCTGCAGGATGGCATCGCCGAGCGCGTGCGCGCGGAGGGCGAAAGCTCGCCGGCCGACATCCTGATGACCGTCGATTTCGGCGCCCTGATCGATCTGACGACGCAAGGCCTGACCCAGCCGGTCGAATCCGAGATTCTGGAAGCCGTCATACCGCCGGCCTTGCGGGGCGAGGACGGCAGCTGGTTCGCATTGTCGCTTCGCGCGCGCGTACTCTACGTCAATCCCGAGCTGGGCCTGACGGAGTTCACATACGAGCAGCTCGACGACGAGGAATGGCGCGACCGCCTCTGCATCCGTTCGGGCCAGCATCCGTACAATACGGCGATGATCGCCTCCTACATCGCGCATTATGGCGAGGAAGCAGCCGAAGCCTGGCTGGCGGGCGTCAAGGACAATCAGGCCCGCCCCGCGACCGGCGGCGACCGCGACGGTGCGCGTGACATCGCGGCCGGCATCTGCGACATCGCCGTCGCCAACTCGTACTATGTCGGCCTCATGCGCAGCGGCGCCGGCGGGCCGGATCAGCAGACCTGGGGAGACGCGATCGACGTGATCCTCCCGACCTTCGAGGGCGGCGGGACCATCGTCAACATCACCGGGGCCAGCGTTGCTCGCCACTCGCCGAACCGCGACGAGGCGATCCAGCTTCTGGAGTATCTTGTCTCCGATGAAGCGCAGCGCATCTACGCCGAGGCCAACTACGAATATCCGGTCGCGGCCACCGCAGTTGTGCATCCGATCATCGCCGAACTCGGCGATCTGCAGCCCGACGAGATGTCGCTCGACGAGATCCTGCCGTTCCGCACGCTGGCGAGCGAGCTGGTCGACCGGGTCGGCTTCGACAACTAGCCGACGGATGGCTGGCGCCCATCCTGCGCCAGCCATCACCTGCAATGACTAGCATCTCGACCAGAACCGGGCGCAGGCTGCGCGCCCCCGGTCGTGGGTGGCTGGCCGTATCGATCGCGATCGCCGCGTTGGCTCTCCTGCCGATTGCGGCGATCGCCGTCACCGCGGTCGAAGACACCGGCGGGTTGTGGTCCCATATCATCGCCAATGTTCTGCCGGAGGCGACGCGCAACACGCTCGTCCTTCTCGTCGGCACCGGCGTCATCGCGACCGCGATCGGCGTGGCGGCGGCCTGGCTGGTGACCGCCTACGATTTCCCGGGCCGGCGCGTGCTCGAATGGGCGCTGCTGCTGCCGCTCGCCGTGCCGACCTACATCATGGCCTACGCCTATCTCGATATCATGCACCCGCTCGGACCGGTGCAGGGTGTCCTCCGGGATATCCTCGGATACTCCAGCCCGCGCGAGTTTCGCCTGCCCGACATCCGCGCGATGTGGGGCTGCATCCTCGTCTTCGGCTTCGCGCTCTATCCGTATGTCTACCTGACGACGCGGGCGATGTTCCTGACGCAGGCCGCAAACCTCGTCGAGGTGTCCCGCACGCTGGGCGTGTCGCGCCGCGCGATGCTGTGGCGGATCGGCGTGCCCCTCGCGCGGCCCGCGATAGCCGTGGGCGTGACCCTCGCTCTCATGGAGGCGCTCAACGATGTGGGCGCCGCCCAGTTCCTTGGCGTGCGCACGCTAACGGCGTCGGTCTATTCAACCTGGATCGTGCGATCCGATCTTGCTGGCGCGGCGCAGATCGCGGTCGCCATGCTGGTCTTCGTCATTGCCCTCGTCCTCGTGGAGCGGTGGGCGCGCGGCAATCGGCGCTATGCCCATAACGGCCAGCGGCCGCGGCCGATGCAGCCGCATCGACTGAAGCGGGCGCGAGGGATCGGTGCGCTCGTCCTGGGGACGCTGCCGATCGCCATCGGCTTCCTCGGCCCCGCGCTCTATCTCCTGACCGAGGCGATCGAGCGGATCGACTATGCCGGCCTGTCGCCCCAACTCGTCCGCGCTGCGCTCAACACCGTCACCATGGCGGCCGTCGCGACCCTTGTGGTGCTCGCGGCCGGCTTTGCGGTCGCCTACGCCGCCCGGCTCCGACCCGGCCATGTCAGCGGCACTTCGGCCAGGATCGCCGCCTTGGGCTACGCGGTCCCGGGAACGGTGCTGGCAATCGGCATCCTCATCCCGGTCGCCGCCTTCGATCGCTTCATCGACGGGGCCATGCGCGACCTCTTCGGCACCTCGATCGGCCTCCTGATGCTCGGCTCCGGTGCGGCGCTGGTCTATGCCTATGCGGCGCGCTTTCTCGCGATCGCCTCCGGCTCCATCGAGGCCGGCCTCAGCCGTATTCCGTTGTCCTACGATCACGCCGCACGCACGCTCGGCCGGTCGTCGACCGGTGCGCTCGTTGCCGTCCACCTGCCGCTGGCGCGAACGGCCGCGATCGCCGCCGGCCTGCTGGTGTTCGTCGACTGTATGAAGGAGCTCCCGGCGACGCTGCTGCTGCGCCCGCTCAACTTCGAGAGCCTGTCCACGCTCCTCTACGGCGAAGCCGCGAGAGGCACCTATGAGGACGCCTCGCTCGCGGCGCTGCTCATCATGGTCATCGGCATACTGCCCGTGATCGTGCTCGCCAGGACGGGCGCGCCGCGGCCCTGACGCGTCCCCCGGAGGCTCAGCCCACGCGCACCAGCACGTGCTTCTTCCGCCCGAGCGACAGCTTGATCGTCCCGTCGACGAGGTCGGCGGCGGAGACCGTCGCCTTCTCGTCGGCGAGGGGTGTGTCGTTCACCCGCAGGCCGCCGCCGCGCACCTGGCGGCGCGCCTCGCTGTTCGAGGCGACGAGGCCGGCCTCGACGAAGAGGCCGAGGACACCCACCCCCGCGTCGAGCGCGGCCAGCGATATAGCGATCGTCGGCAGCGCGTCGCCAAGGGTGCCTTCCTCGAACGTGCGGCGCGCGGTTTCGGCGGCGTCATCCGCCGCCGTGCGGCCGTGGAGGAGGGCGGTCGCCTCGGTCGCGAGGATCTTCTTCGCCTCGTTGATCTCGGCGCCGCCGAGGCCGGCGAGCCGTTCCACCTCCGGCATCGGCAGCTCGGTGAAGAGCGCAAGGAAGCGCCGGACGTCGGCGTCTTCGGTGTTCCGCCAGAACTGCCAGTATTCGTAGGCCGATTTCATCTCCGCATTGAGCCAGACCGCGCCCTGCGCCGTCTTGCCCATCTTGGCGCCGGACGCGGTCGTGATCAGCGGCGTCGTCACGGCGTAGAGCTGCGCCGTCCCCATGCGGCGGCCGAGGTCGATGCCGTTGACGATGTTACCCCACTGGTCCGAGCCGCCCATCTGCAGCACGCATCCGGTGCGGCGATGGAGCTCCACGAAGTCGTAGGCCTGGAGAACCATGTAGTTGAACTCCAGGAACGACAGCTCATGGTCGCGGTCGAGCCGGAGTTTCACCGAGTCCATCGCCAGCATCCGGTTGACCGAGAAATGCCGGCCGACATCGCGCAGGAAGTCGATGTAGTTGAGCGACCCGAGCCAGTCGGCATTGTCGATCATCAGCGCGCCGGTCGGCCCGGAATCATAGACGAGGAACTTCGCGAAGACGCTGCGAAGGCTGAGCTTGTTGGCCTCGATCTGCTCGTAGCTGAGGAGCTGGCGGCTCTCGTCCTTGCCCGACGGATCGCCGACGCGCGTCGTGCCGCCGCCCATCAGCGTGATCGGGCGGTGGCCGGTCTTCTGCAGCCAGCGCAGCGTCATGATCTGCACCAGGCTGCCGACGTGAAGGCTGGGCGCCGTGCAGTCGAAGCCGATATAGGCGGTGACCGGGCCATTGGCGGCGAGATCGTCGAGGCCCGCGGCGTCCGAGGCCTGGTGGATGAAGCCGCGCTCGCTGAGCACCTGCATCAGATCGGACTTGAACCCGCTCATCGCGGCCGGCTCCCTGGCGTTCCGGAAAGGCCGGGGTTCTAGCAGGCCTTCGCCGCGATTTCACGTCCGATAGGGACGTGCTCAGGCAGCCGTCTGCGCCGCGAGGCGCTGGTCGACATAGTTGCCGCAGATGTCGATCAGGTCCTCGACCTGGCCGTCGAAGAAGTGGTTGGCGCCCTTCATGATGGTCTGGTCGATCTTGATGCCGCGCTGGGTCTTCAGCTTGTCGACGAGGGTCTGCACGTCCTTCGGCGGGACGACCTTGTCCTGGTCGCCATGGATGATGAGCCCGGACGACGGGCAGGGCGCGAGGAAGGTGAAGTCATGGAGGTTCGCCGGCGGCGCGACTGAGATGAAGCCCTCGATCTCCGGCCGCCGCATCAGGAGCTGCATCCCGATCCACGCGCCGAAGGAGAAGCCCGCGACCCAGCAGCCGCTGGCGTCGGGGTGGATCGACTGCGCCCAGTCGAGCGCCGCGGCGGCATCTGAGAGCTCGCCCGCGCCGTGGTCGAACACGCCCTGGCTGCGCCCGGCGCCGCGGAAATTGAAGCGGAGCGCCGCGAAGCCGCGCTTCGCGAACATGTAGAACAGCTGGTAGACGATCTGGTGGTTCATCGTCCCGCCGAATTGCGGGTGGGGATGAAGGACGATCGCGATCGGCGCGTTGCGCTTCTTGGCCGGCTGGAAACGGCCCTCGAGGCGTCCGGCGGGTCCGGTGAAGACGACTTCAGGCATTCGTGAGTGGACTCCTGGCGGGCCGCTCGTAACTGATCCCTCGCGGCGCGCCTTGACAGGGGCGCTGATCGGCTACCAACGTCGATTTCTTCGAAGAGAGCTGCAGCCCTTCGCTGCGCCCGAGGAATATCACGACGCAGGGGTCAGGTTTCAAGCTTTCCGTGTGCTGCGTCGCTGGAGCGCGTTGTGACGGCTCGTCGCATCTATCTCGACTACAATGCCGGGGCGCCGCTCCGGCCGGAGGCGCGCGCCGCGATGGTCGCGGCGCTCGGCGCGGTCGGCAACGCGTCCTCGGTCCATGCTGAAGGCCGCCGCGCCCGCCAGCTGATCGAATCGGCGCGCGCCGAGGTCGCGGCGCTGGCCGGGGCCGACCCGCGCCGCGTGACCTTCACCTCCGGCGGCACCGAAGCGAACGTTACGGTGCTCGCGCCCGAAGCGATGATCGGCGGCGGCCGCGAGCCCGTGCACCGCCTCCTCTACGCCGCGACCGAGCATCCGTCGGTGACGGCGGGCGGCCGCTTTGCGCCGGACTGCATCGAGCCCATCCCGGTCGATGCCGACGGGGTCGTCGATCTTTCGGCCCTCGCGACGCGCCTCGCCGCCGTCGCTGCCGCCGGTGAGCGCGCGCTGGTCTCGGTGATGCTGGCCAACAACGAGACCGGCGCGATCCAGCCGGTCGCCGAGGTCGCCCGGATCGCGCGCGAGCACGGCGCGCTGAGCCACACCGACGCCGTCCAGGCCGCAGGCCGCATCCCGGTCGCCATCGGTGCGCTCGGCATCGATTTCCTCACACTGTCGGCGCACAAGATCGGCGGCCCGCAGGGCGCCGGCGCCATCGTCGCCCGGTCGCAGAATGTCGAGGCTCTCCCGCTGCTTCGCGGCGGCGGCCAGGAGAGCGGCCGCCGCGCCGGCACCGAGAACGTCGCCGCGATCGCCGGCTTCGGCGCCGCCGCCCGCGCCGCGCTCGGCGACCTCTCCGCCGCGGACCGCTGGCTCGCCTGGCGTGAGCGGCTGATCGCCGCTGCCCGGTCGGTCGGGCCGGTGGTCGTTTTCGCCGAAGGCGCCGACCGCCTGCCGCAGACGGTATGCCTCGGCCTCGCCGGCGCCGCCGCGGAAACCGCGGTGATCGGCCTCGATCTGGCCGGCGTCGCCGTGTCCTCGGGGGCGGCCTGTTCATCGGGCAAGGTCGGCCCCAGCCACGTCCTGGCGGCGATGGGAATTGCCCCGGAACTGGCGCGGAGCGCCGTGCGGATCAGCTATGGTTGGGAAACCGGCGAAAACGAACTAGATATGTTCCAAACCGCGTGGCAGCACGTGGTCGGCCGCATCCTCAAGGGTAAGGCCGCTTGAGAACACCGCTCGACCCGCGGTCCTTGAAACCGCGGTGGATGGAGTAGGCAATGCCGGCAGTCCGCGAGACCGTCGATACGGTGCGCCGTATCGACGTCGACCAGTACAAATATGGCTTCGTCACCGACATCGAGTCGGAGAAGGCCCCGAAGGGCCTTAACGAAGACATCGTCCGCTACATCTCTGCCAAGAAGGGCGAGCCCGACTGGATGCTGGAATGGCGGCTCTCCGCCTACCGGCGCTGGGTGACGCTGACCGAGCCGACCTGGGCGCGCGTCCACTACCCGAAGATCGATTTCCAGGACATCCACTACTACGCCGCCCCCAAGGCCGGCGGCTCGTACAAGAGCATCGACGACGTCCCACCCGAGATTCTGGAGACCTACGAGAAGCTCGGCATCCCGCTGCGCGAGCGCGAGATCCTGCTCGGCGTCGAGCCCGGCGGCGCGGTGCCTGCCAAGGTCGCGGTCGACGCCGTCTTCGACAGCGTCTCGGTCGCCACCACCTTCCGCGAGGAGCTGAAGCGCGCCGGCGTCATCTTCATGTCGATGTCGGAGGCGATCCGCGAGCACCCGGAGATCGTGCGGAAATATCTCGGCTCGGTCGTCCCGGTGACCGACAATTTCTACGCCACGCTCAATTCGGCGGTGTTCTCCGACGGCTCGTTCGTCTTCGTGCCCGAGGGCGTCCGCTGCCCGATGGAGCTCTCGACCTATTTCCGCATCAACGAGCGCAACACCGGCCAGTTCGAGCGTACGCTGATCATCGCCGAGAAGGGGGCCTACGTCTCCTATCTCGAAGGCTGCACCGCGCCGATGCGCGACGAGAACCAGCTCCACGCCGCAGTGGTCGAGCTCGTCGCCCTCGACGACGCCGAGATCAAATATTCGACGGTCCAGAACTGGTACCCCGGCGACAAGGAAGGCCGTGGCGGCGTCTATAATTTCGTCACCAAGCGCGGCGACTGCCGCGGCGCGCGGTCGAAGATCTCGTGGACCCAGGTCGAGACTGGCTCGGCGATCACCTGGAAATATCCGAGCTGCATCCTGCGCGGCGACGAATCGGTCGGCGAGTTCTTCTCGATCGCGGTGTCGAACGGTCACCAGCAGGTCGATTCCGGCACCAAGATGACCCATCTCGGCAAGAACACCCGCAGCCGCATCATCTCTAAGGGTATCGCGGCGGGCGTGTCGTCCAACACCTATCGCGGTCTTGTCTCGGCGCACCGCAAGGCGACCGGCGCGCGCAACCATACCGTCTGCGACTCGCTCCTCATCGGCGACAGATGCGGCGCCCACACCATCCCCTATATCGAGGCCAAGAACGCCAGCGCCGTCTTCGAGCACGAGGCGACGACCTCGAAGATCGCCGACGACCAGCTCTTCTACTGCCGCCAGCGCGGCCTCGGCGAGGAGGAGGCGGTGGCGCTCATCGTCAACGGCTTCGTGCGCGAGGTCATCCAGCAGTTGCCGATGGAGTTCGCCGTCGAGGCGCAGAAGCTGATCGGCGTCAGCCTGGAGGGCAGCGTCGGATGAGCGATTTCCAGCCGGTCGTCACGCTCTCGGCGCTCAAGCTCGACGCCTGGTCGAAGGGCAGCCTCTACCAGGGCGACGACATCTCGTTCGGCGCCATGCTCGGCCTCAGGAATCTCGGCGCGAGCTACAATGTCGTGCCGCCGGGGAAGTCGAGTTGCCCGTTCCACGTCCACCATGTCGAGGACGAGATGTTCGTCATCCTCGAAGGGGAGGCCGACTACCGCTTCGGCGACGCCACCTACAAAGTGAAGGCGGGGGACGTGCTCGGCGCGCCCGCCGGCGACGCCTCCTTCGCCCATCAGCTGATCAACACCGGCACCGGGCCGCTCCGCTATCTCGGCATCTCGACCAACTCGCCGGTCGAGGTCGTGGAGTATCCCGATTCCGGCAAGTTCCTCGTCACCAGCCGTCGCCCGGGCGACAAGGGCAGGCTCCGCTTCATCGGCCGCGCCGAGACGACGCGCGACTATTGGGAAGGGGAGCCCGGCGCATGACCGAATACTGGTTCGCCCGCCGCTTCCCGGTCGGCCATCCGCGCAGCGCCATGGCGCCGGTCACGCGGGAAGGCCGCATGGCCTTCGTCTGGTTCCTCGGCGCCATGCTCGCGGGCGCGGTGATCTGGGCGATCCTGGTGCTCACCGCCAAGGCCACCGGCGCCATCATCGGTGGCATCGTCTTCATCGTGGCGACCGCTTTCGCGATGTGGCGGCTCCTCTCCGCGGTGGTGCGTCATGGCGACCGGAACCACACCGTGGAGGACTATCGCGCCGGCCGCCTGGGAGGCCGCCGATGAGCGACGTCCGCCCGGTGGTCAACATCGCCGACGTGCCGATGACCGAGCACGCCCATGGCGACAGGTTCGCCGCCAAGACCGCCATGATCGGCGCGGCGCTGGGCGGTACCGGCGTCGGCTGCCGCTATTACGAAGTGCCGCCGGGTAAGCGCGCCTTTCCCTTCCATGCCCATCGCGTCATCCACGAGCTGTTCGTGATCCTGGAAGGGACGGGGCTCTACCGCTTCGGTCCGGACAGCTACCCGCTGCGGGCGGGCGATGTCTGCGCCGCGCCGCCGGGCGGCCCGGAGGTGGCGCATCAGATCATCAACACCGGCGAAGCCACGCTCCGCTATTTCGGCTTCTCGACCAGGCCGGAGGTCGCCGAGGTGGTGGAATACCCGGATTCGGGGAAGTTCGGCGTGACGGCGCGCAACGCCGACGGGTCGATCGGCTTTCGCTATCTCGGCCGGCCGGACGGCGGGATCGACTATTGGGACGGCGAGTAGGAACGGACATGACTGCGCTGCTTGAGATCAAGGGCCTCAGAGTGAAGATCGAGGACGAGGACCGCGAAATCCTCCGCGGCCTCGACCTCGTCATCAACGCCGGCGAAGTCCACGCGCTGATGGGCCCGAACGGCTCCGGCAAGTCGACGCTCGCCTATGTGCTGGCCGGCAAGGAGGGCTACGAGGTCACCGACGGCGAGATCCTGTTCGAGGGCGAAAGCCTCCTCGACATGGAGCCGGAGGAGCGCGCGGTGAAGGGCGTGTTCCTCGCTTTCCAGTACCCGATCGAGATCGCCGGCGTCGCCGGGATGACTTTCCTCAAGACCGCCCTCAACGCCCACCGCAAGACCCGCGGCGAGGCGGAGCTGACGACGCCGGACTTCATGCGCCGCGTCAAGGAAGCCTCGGACCGCCTTCAGATGACTCAGGATATGCTGCGCCGCCCGGTCAACACCGGCTTTTCAGGCGGCGAAAAGAAGCGGAACGAGATCCTGCAGATGACCCTGCTGGAGCCGAAGCTCGCGATCCTCGACGAGACCGATTCCGGCCTCGACATCGATGCGCTGCGCATCGTCTCCGACGGCGTCAACGCGCTGCGCGCGCCCGGCCGCTCGATGCTGGTCATCACCCACTACCAGCGCCTCCTCAACCACATCGTGCCGGATTTCGTCCACGTGATGTCCGCCGGCCGCGTCGTGCGCTCCGGCGGCAAGGAACTGGCGCTCGAACTCGAAGCGCACGGCTACGCCGAATACGGCGCCGACGCCGCGTGAGGGCAGGATATGTCCGCTGAACCGCGGGTGATGAAGACCGAGGCCGAGCAGGCGATCGCGGCGCAGTATCGCGATGCGCGGGCGGCGCTGCCGGGGACGGCGGCGGCGCTGGCGAAGCGCGATGATGCGATGGCGCTGTTCGAGCGCGCGGGGCTGCCGCATCGGCGCATCGAGGCGTGGAAATACACCGACCTTCGCGCGCAGATGCGCCGCGCGGCCCCGCTGGCGGAGGCGCCGGCGCTGGCCGACGCGGCGAAGGCTGCGGCGGCCGATCGCCTGGCGGGGCTCGACCGCTACCGCCTCGTGATCGTCGACGGCCGCTACCAGGAGGATCTGTCGCAGCGCATGGCGCTCCTCGCCGAGGGCGTGGAGGTTGCGACCTTCGCCGAGTTCGTCGGCTTCGATTTCCCGGCCGCCGCGGCGATCCTCGAGCCGCCGGCCGCTGCTGCCGATGATGCGATGCTCGCGCTCAACGCCGCGCTGGCGACCGACGGCGTGGTCGTGCTGGTCGCGGAGAATGCGCGCCCGTCTAAGCCGATCGAGATCGCGCATGTGACCACCGGCGCCGTGCCGGCGTCGTGGCATGCGCGAAGCGCCGTCACAATCGGCAAAGGCGCCGAGGCGCGCCTGATCGTCTCCCATTCCGGGCCCGACGCCATCGCCTACCAGGCCACGACGTCGACTGCGCTCACCGTCGCCGACGGTGCGCGGGCGAAGTTGGCGGTCGTCCAGACCGAGGGCGACGCCGCGCAACTCGTCGCGACGCTGTCGGCGCGGATCGGCGTTGATGCGGCGTTTGACCTCCTCGCCGTGAACGCCGGCGCGAAGCTGTCGCGGCTACAGGGTTTCCTTTCGATCGCGGGCGAGGGTGCGCGCGTCGGCATCGCGGCGGCGACGATGCTCGCCGACGGCGCGCATGGCGATGTCGCGGTCACCATCGATCACGAGGTGCCGGCCGCGACCAGCCGCGTCCTCGTCAAGAACGCCGTCGGCACGGATGCGACCGGGGCGTTGCAGGGCAAGATCATCGTGCGGCCCGACGCGCAGAAGACCGACGGCCGGATGATGATCCGTAGCCTGCTGCTGGCGGAGACAGCTGAGTTCGCGGCGAAGCCCGAGCTCGAAATCTACGCCGACGACGTGCAGTGCGGCCACGGCGCCACCTCCGGCCAGATCGACGAGGACATGCTGTTCTATCTCCTGGCGCGCGGCATTCCGCGCGCGGAGGCGGAGGGCCTGCTCCTGACCGCGTTCCTGTCCGAAGCGGTCGAGGCGCTGGGCGACGAGGAGATCGCCGCGGCGATCGAGCCGCTCGTCGCCGGCTGGCTCGGCAAGCGCGGCGCGCGCATCGCAAGGAGCGCGGCATGAACGCGGTCGCAGCAACGAAGCCGGTCACCTATGACGTCGCCGCGATCCGCCGCGACTTCCCGATCCTTGCGCGGACCGTCAACGGCAAGCCGCTGACCTATCTCGACAATGGCGCTTCGGCGCAGAAGCCGAAGGCGGTGCTCGACCGCATGATGCGCGCCTATGGCGAGGACTACGCCAACGTCCATCGCGGCCTGCACTATCTCTCCACCGTGTCGACCGAGGCCTATGAGGCCGCGCGCGAGACCGTGCGGCGCTTCCTCAACGCGGCGTCGGCCGACGAGATCATCTTCACCCGGTCCTCGACCGAAGGGCTCAACCTCGTCGCGTCGTCGCTCGGCGCCGCGCTGCTCCAGCCCGGCGACGAGATCGTCCTCACCGTGATGGAGCATCACTCCAACATCGTGCCGTGGCATTTCCACCGCGAGCGCAGCGGGGCGGTGCTGAAATGGGTGCCGGTCGAGCCCGACGGCGCGTTCTCGCTCGACGCCTTCGAGCAGGCGCTCACGCCGCGCACGAAGATCGTCGCCATCACGCACATGTCGAACGTGCTGGGCACGGTGGTCCCGATCCGCGAGGTCTGCCGCATCGCGCATGCCCGCGGCATCCCGGTGGTGGTCGACGGCAGCCAGGCCGCGGTGCACCTGCCGGTCGACGTGCGCGAGCTCGGCTGCGATTTCTACGTTCTCACTGGCCACAAGCTCTACGGCCCGACCGGCATCGGCGTCCTCTATGGCAAGCGCGAATGGCTGGAAACGCTGCGGCCCTACCAGGGCGGCGGCGAGATGATCCGGGAAGTGACCGAGGCCGAGGTGACCTATGCGGGACCGCCGCACCGCTTCGAGGCCGGCACGCCGCCGATCGTCGAGGCGATCGGCCTCGGCGCCGCGATCGACTATGTCGAGAGCATCGGCCGCGACCGCATCGCGGCGCACGAGGCCGCGCTGGCGCGCCATGCGCACGACCGCCTGTCGGCGCTGAACAGCGTCACCCTCTATGGCGCGGCGAAAGGGAAGGGGGCGATCGTCGCCTTCAACCTCGCCGGCGCCCATCCGCACGACGTGGCCATGATCCTCGACCGCGAGGGCATTGCCGTCCGCGCCGGGACGCATTGCGCGCAGCCGCTTCTGGCGCGCTACGGCGTCACCGCGACCTGCCGCGCCTCGTTCGCGCTCTACAACACGCTCGAAGAGGTGAACCGGCTGGCGGAGGCGCTCGTCAAGGCGCAGAGGCTGTTCGCATGACGCGATCCGGCGCCGGTACCAAAGGCTAACGAGGCTACCCTATATACATCCCATGGAAGACCGACCCGAAGCCCACGCCACCGAAGACGCCGCCGCGCTGAGCCCGGCCGCGGCGAGCCCGGTCACGCCGATCGAGGCGGGCGAGCTGCCGCCCGAGGAGCTGGAGCGGCTCTCCGGCGACATCATCGCGGCGCTGAAGACCGTCTTCGACCCGGAGATCCCGGCGGACATCTACGAGCTCGGCCTCATCTACCGGATCGACGTCGACGAGGACCGCAACGTGGCAATCGACATGACGCTGACCGCGCCGGGCTGCCCGGTGGCCGGCGAGATGCCGGGCTGGGTGCAGAACGCGGTGAGCGCTATTCCCGGGGTCGGCCAGGTCGATGTTAAGATGGTGTTCGACCCGCCCTGGACGACCGACCGCATGTCCGACGAGGCGCGGGTCGCGCTGAACTGGTATTAGGATGACTGCCATGAGTGTCCGGCCGAAGTTCCAGGTTCTGTCGCTGACCGACGCCGCCGCCGACAAGGTGCGGCAGATCGTCGAGCGCTCGCCGACGCCGATAATCGGCGTGAAGGTCGGCGTCCGCAACGCCGGCTGCGCCGGCATGGCCTACACCCTCGACCCGGTCGCGACCCCCGAGCCCGGCGACGACGTCGTGGAGGACAAGGGCGTCACCGTCTTCATCGACCGCAAGGCGACGCTGTTCCTGATCGGCAGCGTCATGGACCATCGCACCACCGCGCTCTCCTCGGGCTTCGTCTTCGACAACCCGAACCAGGTCTCTGCCTGCGGCTGCGGCGAATCGGTGCAGCTGAAGCCAGCCGAACGCGCCCCCGCCTAGACACTCGTCGGCCCAAGGCGCGGCCTCAACGCCTTCCCCAATGTTTTCCCCTCGTCACCCCGGCGAAGGCCGGGGTCCAGCGCCCCACGACGGCCTGAGCAAGTGACTCTGGATTCCGGCCTTCGCCGGAATGACGAAAAGAGTGAGGGGTCTCGCAATCGAATCCGGACTCAGGCCACGTCACGCTTCGGCGCGCCGGGAATATCGGTGACGATCTGGTTCCGTCCGGCCGCCTTGGCGCGGTAGAGGAACCCGTCGGCCCGCCCGACCAGCGCCTGCAGATCGTCCCCCGCCGCCAGCGCGGCGACGCCCATCGACACCGTCACGCGGCCGAGATGTTCGCCGGTCGCGCGGCGGATGAGGTCGCGGCCGGCGATGGCGTGGCGCACCCGGTCGGCGAGGAGGAGGGCGTCGGCCAGCGATGTCTGTGGCGCGATGATCGCGAATTCCTCGCCGCCATAGCGGCAGGCGATGTCCTGCGGGCGGAGGCAGCCCTTGAGGGTGCGCGCCACGAGGCGCAGCACCTGGTCGCCGGTCTGGTGCCCATAGGTGTCGTTGAACTGCTTGAAGTGATCGATGTCGGCGAGGAGGAGCGCCAGCTCCGTCCCGGACGACCGCGCCTCGAGGATGGCGTGGTCGAGCGCGATGTCGAAGAGCTTCCGGTTGCCGAGGCTGGTGAGCGTGTCGGTCAGCGATTCGTGGCGGATCGCCTCGATGCTGGAATAGAGCGCGATCATCTCCAGCCGGGCCGAGGCGAGCTGCTGGCGGAGCGTTTCGCCCCGCCGCTCGACCTCGCCGGTCGAGGCGGCGAGACGCTGCACGATCTGGCGGATGGTTCCGGCGTCGAGGTCGATCGCGAGCTCGTCCGCCGCTTCGCGAAGGGCGCGGCCATAGCCGGTGGTGGCCGTCAACGCCTCGCTGATGACCCGCTCGACATCGTCGATCTCGCCCGCGACGCGGTTGCCGACCTGGCGGAGCCGGGCGGTGCTCGGCGCCGGCGTTTCCGCTTCATCGATCAGTCCGCGGCCGAGGACCGCGTCGAGTGCGACCGGGCGCTCCGCGTCGCCGACGGCCTCGTCGAGCGCGCGGCTGACGCCGCGGGCATAGTTGAACCAGACCTCGAAATTGCGCGGCGTCGGCGCGGTTGCGCCGCAGATGGGCCAGCGCCGCTTCGGCGAACACCATCGTCCGCTCGAACTCGGAATCGTCCTCGTCCATCCACCCCCCGCAGGCCCGGCGCGTAATCCTTTTCGCCGACAGTAGGGCCGTGTCGATTAACCTGAAGTTAAATGGTGAGGCGGCGAATTAACCCGGCGTTTCGCTAAGCGCCGCGGTCCACGCATCAAATTCGATTGAATATTGCCGACAACTATACTTGGCGGACTGCTCAGGAAGTAGGCAGCCGCACCGGGCGCAGCATGAACTCCGGCACGTGATCGCCCATTCCGATCACCGGCGGATCGGCGTCACGGCCACGGGGCCTGCGCTCATGGTCCTTGCGCGCGGGCCGCTCGTCGCGCGGCGCGGCCGGCCGCTGCCGCCGGCTTTCCGCCTGCGTGGTGGCCTCCGGCGCCTTCTCGCGCGCCGGCCGACGCTCGCGTCGCCGCCGGCCGCCATCCTCGCGCGGGGGCGTCTCTGCTTCGTCGGCGCCGCGCGAAGCGGCAGGAGCACCGGTGCGCGCCGCAGCTTCGCCGGTCAGCTTCTCGATCGCCGCCACATATTTGCTGTCGGCACGCGTGGCGATCGTCACCGCCGTGCCGGAGCGGCCGGCCCGGCCGGTGCGGCCGATGCGATGCACGTAGTCCTCGGCATGCGAGGGCACGTCGAAATTGAAGATGTGGCTGACCGCCGGGATGTCGAGACCGCGCGCGGCGACGTCGCTCGCGACCAGAAGGCGGAGCTCGCCCTTGCGGAATTTGTCGAGCACCTGCATGCGCGCGCGCTGGTCCATGTCGCCATGGAGGGCGGCGGCGTCGAAGCCGTGCTTCTGCAGCGAGCGCGCCAGCGTGGCGACGTCGCGCTTGCGGTTGCAGAAGATGATCGCGTTGGTGAGGTCGGTGGCGCCGCGGATCGCGTCGCGCAGCGTCGCGCGCTTGGCGGCGGGCTCGCGGTCGGCGTCGATCCAGATCTGCGACACCGTCTTGGTGACCGAGGCGGGGCGGCTGGCCTCGACCCGGATCGGCTGCGACATGAACTGGTCGGCCAGCCGCTGGATCTCCGGCGGCATCGTCGCGGAGAACAGGAGCGTCTGCCGGGTGAAGGGGAGGAGCTTGGTGATGCGCTCGATGTCGGGGATGAACCCCATGTCGAGCATGCGGTCGGCCTCGTCGATGACGAGGATCTCGACGCCGGTGAGGAGGAGCTTGCCGCGCTCGAAATGGTCGAGCAGGCGGCCCGGCGTCGCGATCAGCACGTCGGCGCCGCGGTCGAGCTTCTTCAGCTGGTCGTCGAAGGAGACGCCGCCGATTAGGAGCGCGACGGTGAGCTTGTGGTTCTGGCCGTAGCGGTTGAAGTTTTCCTCGACCTGCGCCGCCAGCTCGCGCGTCGGCTCCAGGATCAGGGTGCGCGGCATCCTCGCCCGCGCCCGCCCCTTCTCCAGCAGCGTCAGCATCGGCAGCACGAACGACGCAGTCTTGCCGGTGCCGGTCTGCGCGATGCCGAGCACGTCCCGGCGGCCGAGGACGTGCGGGATCGCCTGCGTCTGGATCGGTGTGGGCGTCGTGTAGCCCGAAGCCTCGACGGCGGCGAGGACCTTGGGGCTGAGTCCTAGGGTATCGAATGACATATCTGAGATAGGCACCACTGCGGGTAATGGGGGCTCGAAAGCATCCGCGGTGTCGCGGCCCCGGGGAGAAAGTGTGCCTCGCGGCGCAACATAGGTGTGACGGTCTGTGAGTCAACATGAAACAAAGTCAATGGTTACGCGGCATAACCGCCCAGCATGCAGCGCAGCACGAGGCCATCCTTCCGGTCCCGTCGTCCGGTTGGTAGTATGGGGCCGCGGCCGGAGCCGCTGAGTGGGGGTGTTCGATGAGGAAATACGCGGCCGCCATCGTTGCGTCTGTCGGTCTGAGCGGCATCGCGGTCGCGGCGGATACGCCTCCGCCGCTGGCGCCCCCGGCTCCGCCGCCGGTCTATGTCGAGCCGCCCGCGGTCATCGACTGGACCGGTCCCTATGCGGGCATGGTCGCGGGGTGGGGCTGGGGCTCGTTCGCCGACGGCATCACCGCTCCGCTCAGCGGCGCGGTCGCCGGCGCCTTCACCGGCTACAATTTCCAGCGCGGCCGGTTCGTGCTCGGCACCGAGTTCGATTTCATGTGGTCGAACCGGACCGATGGCGGCACCAACGCCGTGAACTGGTCCGGCAATGGCCGCGGCCGGCTCGGCTACCTCGTCACCGACAGCATCCTGGTCTACGGCACCGGCGGCGTGGCCGTCGGCGGGTCGTTCACGGCGGTCTCGTCCTACACCACCGAGATCGGCTGGACCGCCGGCGGCGGCATCGAGATCGGCAACAGCATCGTCTTCGGCCGTCTCGAATATCTCTACGCCAATTACGGCTCCGTCACCGGCGCCGGGGCGACGACGCTGTCGACCCAGGAGGTTCGCGCGGGCGTCGGGATTCGGTTCTGGTAGAATTCGAATCGCTCGCGACGGGGAGGCAACTATCGGTTGCCTGTCGGTCGGCCATGGGCACGCTGGGTTCCCGGTCCGTGCGCCTTATGCAACAGCCGCCTAAAAACCGGCCCTGACGGCGCCTGCGCCTCGACATCGGCCGGATTCGGGTGAATTGTCGGCGGCGGCGCAGGGATCGGCTGGACCGCCGGCGCTGAAACTGTATCGTTCGCGGGCTGCCGGCGACGGCGTGGGCTTGCCGATGCGATGCTGACCGTGCAGGAACAGCGCGGTCGAGGTCGGCATTGGTTTGAGACGAGCGACGAGGGGTTGGGGTTTGCGCATTAAGGGAGTTGCTGCAGCAGTTGCTCTGGCGGCGATGACAGGTTCGGCCTTCGCCGCCGACATCTATGTCCCGCCGCCTGCGCCGCCCGTGGCTCCGCCGGCGCCGCTCTTCTCCTGGGCGGGCTCGTATGCCGGCGCGTATGGCGGGGTCTATTTCCCGTTCGCGTGGCAGGCCGGCGTGACGCTGGGCCACAATTTCGTGCGCGGATCGCTCATCTACGGCCTGGAGATCCAGGCGGGCCTTGTGCGCAACCCGATGGGGAGCGCCTTCACCGTGGACCTCAATGCGCGCGCCGGCGTCGCCGTAGGAACGACCGACCGCGTGCTGCTCTACACCGAGGCCGGCATCGGCGCGATCGTCTCGTCCGGCGGGCCCTATGTCAGCTTCGGCGCCGGCGCGGAAATCGCCGTCACCGATTCTCTTTCGCTTTTCGCGGAGGCGAAGGCTCTCGCGGGCCTTCCCGGTCCTCCGGGTTTGATCGACGCCTTCCAGTTCCAGGCGGGCGTCAACTGGCACTTCGGTCGAGATTAGACCAAGCGTAGCCGCGGCGGGTCCGCGGAGTGAGTAGGCCCGATGCGGCCGGTGTGTGGAATGCCTTACGGGGCGTCAAAAAGAAGGACGGGTACCATGAAGAAGATTGCAGTCGCGGCCGTTGCTCTGGCCGCCATGACGGGTTCGGCGCTCGCCGCCGACATCTACGTTCCGCCGGTTGCGCCGCCGGCCCCGCCGCCGGTGGCTCCCGCATTCTCCTGGGCAGGTTCCTATGCTGGCCCCTATGCCGGCTACTGGTTCGGCCCGAACGTGTGGTTGGCCGGGGTGACCATCGGCCACAATTTCGTCAGCGGCTCGCTGGTCTATGGCGTTTCAGGCCGTCTCGGCTGGATCGCCACCTCCGGCTTCGATGTCGGCCTCGACGCCCGCGCCGGCGTGGCGCTCGGCTCGACGGGTCGGGCGCTGCTCTACGCCGAGGCTGGCGTGGCGTTCAGCCCGGGACCGGGCCTCTACATCCCGGTCGGTGCCGGCCTCGAATTCGCCGTGACCAACTCGCTCTCGCTCTTCGCGGAGGCCAAGGTTCCGCTGCTCGCCGGCGGCGTGCAGGTCACTGCCGGCCTGAACTGGCACTTCTAGTCCAGTCAGGCCGACCCGACCCAGGTCGGAATGAAATTGGCCGGTGCGGATATCAAGTCCGCGCCGGCCTTCGCTCGCACGTGATCGGATCGACGCGGCTCGCCCCTGGCTACAAAGGGGAGGTTAGCCAGCCCGATGAACCAGCGTCATATCGTCAGACGTCGATCAGCTCCGGCGGTGCGAAGGCGGCGCGTTCCTGGATGAATGCGAGCCGCGCCTCGGGCTTGTTGCCCATCAGCTGATCCACTGCGCCGCGGGTGCTGTCTTCCTCGACGATCTCCACGCGCAGCAGCGTGCGCCTGTCGCGCCGCATCGTCGTCTCGCGAAGCTGCGCCGGCATCATCTCGCCGAGGCCCTTGAAGCGGCCGACCTCGATTTTGCCGCGGCCCTTGAAGCCGGACTTCATCAGCTCCTCGCGATGCGAATCGTCGCGGGCGTAGAGCGTCACGTCGCCCTGCGTCAGCCGGTAGAGCGGCGGCACGGCGAGGTAGAGGTGGCCGGAGCGGATCAGCTGCGGCATCTCCTGGTAGAAGAAGCTGATGAGGAGCGAGGCGATATGCGCGCCGTCGACATCGGCGTCGGTCATGATGATGACCTTGTCGTAGCGCAAATCCTCGACGCGGAAGTTCTTGCCGAGCCCGACGCCGAGCGCCTGCACGAGATCGGCGAGCTGCTGGTTCTGGGCGAGCTTGTCGCGGCCGGCGCTGACGACGTTGAGGATCTTGCCGCGGAGCGGCAGCACCGCCTGTGAGGCGCGGTCGCGCGCCTGCTTGGCCGAGCCGCCAGCCGAATCGCCCTCCACGATGAAGAGCTCGGAGCCCCCCGCCGCGTTCTGGCTGCAGTCGGCAAGCTTGCCGGGGAGGCGGAGTTTCCGCACCGCGGTCTTGCGGCTGACCTCGCGCTCCTGCCTGCGGCGAAGCCGCTCCTCCGCCCGGTCGATCACCCAGTCGAGGAGCTTGGCCGCCTCGACCGGCGACGCGGCGAGCCAGTGGTCGAACGGGTCGCGGAGCGCGGCGTCGACAAGGCGCGTCGCTTCCGGCGAGGCGAGGCGATCCTTGGTCTGGCCGACGAACTCCGGCTCGCGGATCAGCACCGACAGCATCGCCGCGCAGGATGTCATCACGTCGTCGCTGGTGAGAACCGCCGCGCGCTTGTTGCCGATGCGCGCCGCATGCGCCTTCAGCCCGCGGAGGAGGGCGGTCTTCAGCCCCGTCTCGTGCGTGCCGCCTTCGGCGGTCAGCACGGTGTTGCAGTAGGAGCGCACGAACCCGTCGCCGGCATGCCAGGCGATCGCCCATTCCACCGCGCCATGGCCCGTGGTGCGGTCGGTGCGGCCGGCGAAGATCGTCTCGGTGACGGTCTGCTCCGGACCGAGCTCGGCCGCGAGATACTCCCGCAGGCCGCCCGGGAAATGGAGCACCGCGGTCTGGGGGACGTCCTCGCCGCGCTTCAGCTCGGGCGCGACCTTCCAGCGGATCTCGACGCCGCCGAAGAGATAGGCCTTCGACCGCGACATCGCCCACAGCCGGTCGGGCTTGAGCCGCGCGTCGGCACCGAAGATCTGCGGGTCCGGCTTGAACCGGACCATCGTGCCGCGCCGGTTGTGAACGTCGCCAACTTCCTTGAGGCCGCTCGTCGGCACGCCGCGCGCGAAGGTCTGGCGATAGAGCTTGCGGTTGAGCGCGATCTCGACCGTCAGCTGCTCGGAGAGCGCGTTGACCACCGAGACGCCGACGCCGTGGAGGCCACCCGAGGTGTCGTAGACCTTGGAGTTGAACTTCCCGCCCGAATGCAGCGTCGTCATGATCACTTCGACCGCCGATTTCTTCGGGAATTTCGGGTGCGGGTCGACCGGGATGCCGCGGCCATTGTCGGTGACGGCGACCGACCCGTCAGCGAAGAGCTCCACGTCGATCCACGACGCATGCCCGGCGACGGCCTCGTCCATCGCATTGTCGATCACTTCGGCGAAGAGGTGGTGAAGCGCCTTCTCGTCGGTGCCGCCGACATACATGCCCGGGCGGCGGCGCACCGGCTCGAGGCCCTCGAGCACCTCGATGTCGGCCGCGCCATAGCTCGCATTGGCCGCCGCGGGCTTCGCCGCGCGCGCACCGGAGCCGCGCACGGCGCGCCGGCCTTCGGTCGAGAAGAGATCGTCGGATTGGCTCACGGGGCCTCGGCGGAATCGGTCGCGCGAATCGCACGGCCGCGTCGGGCATAGCAGCGCAGTCTGCTGCCGCAAACACGACAGAACTGTGGAGCGAGCCTCACGCATTGCGCATGGCGGCTTTGCCGACACGCCGTTTGTGCAGCGCAGCAACTCACCCGATTCTAAGGGCAATCCGCTTCGCGCCGGATCACGCGAGGACACCATGACCGCACGGCAGACCGCACCGATCGAACTCTACTACTGGCCGACGCCCGACGGCGTGAAGGCCGCCATCATGCTGGAGGAGCTCGGCGTTCCCTACGGCATCCGCTTCGTCGACATCGGCCGCGGCGATCACCACGCCGCCGACTTCATGGCGGTGTCGCCCGGCGGCGAGCTTCCCGCGATCGTCGATCCCGAAGGGCCCGACCGCAAGTCGATCTCCGTCGCCGGGTCCGGACCGGTTCTGCGCTATCTCGCCCGGAAGTTCGACCGCTTCTATCCGGCCGAGGAGCGGGCGCGGACGGTCGTCGACGAATGGCTGGCCTGGCAGGTCGGCTCGCTCGGCCCGATGCTCGCGCAATATGGCCACTTCACCCGCTTCGCCGCCCAGCATCTTCCCTATGCCGTGAAGCGCTATGCCGTGGAAGCGCACCGCCTCTACGACGTCCTCAACCGGCGTCTGGAAGGCCGCGCCTATGTCGCCGGCGACTACTCGATCGCCGACATCGCGATCTTCGCCTGGGCGCGCCGCCTCGACGCGCAGGACATCGACCGCGACGAGTTCCCCAATGTCGCGCGCTGGATCGACCGCATCGCGGCCCGTCCCGCCGTGCAGCACGCGCTCGCCATCGAGGCGCCGCGGCCCGGTGGAGCCGATCGCCAGGCCCGGGCGTTTCTCCTCGGACAGCGCGCCGCCGCCGGCGGGCGATAGCCGGAACCGGGATCCCGGTCCCGTGGTTATCCGTTGGTTGCCGCGACCGCGCAGCGACTACGGATTCCTCGCGAATTGCCGATGCTTGGCAATGGGCGGGGAACGGCGATCCGGACCGGTTGAGGCAGGTTCGAATAAAATTAAGCGAAACGCTTAAGCCTGCGTTCAGGTGGGTTTGGACAGGATCGCACTCATGGGAGCGCTGGCTCCCGACCGGGCGGGAAAAGAGCCAGGCGGGCCAGCCGACAACGGAGTGACGGACTATGGCTCGCATTGATCTCAGCGGCGCCTCCGAGATGGCGCAGACCACCACGATCGACGAGACGCTGTTTCAGCTCGGCATCGACGCCTCGACCGGCCGCGACGGCGACCCGGACCTGATCTCGGCGCACAAATGGTTCAACCTCGCGGCGCTCCGCGGCAACCCGGACGCGGCCCAGTATCGCCAGGAAGTGGCGGCCGAGCTCAGCACCGCGCAGATCGCCGAAGCCCAGCGCGCTGCCCGCGAGTGGATTCGCACCCACTAGCCGGAGCGATGATCGGTCCTCGTCGGGACCTCGAGGCCCCGGCGCTCGATCTCCGCCATCACCGACGGCGGAATCTCCCGGCATCCGCAGGCCTTGGCGTGAGCGATGTGCCACGCCACCCGCTGGTCGAGCGTGGCGTTTTTCGGCATCGGGTTCGCCTCGTGCCAAGCCGCATTGATCGGCATCTGCATCTCCACCATTGGTAACGGTCTACCCATCCGCCGCCTGCGCTGCGTGGTATCCAAGGACCACACGGCCGCGGACGGAGGGACGATGATGAGCGTAGCAGGCAACGGAACGCGCGAATCGCCCTGGCAGCTGAAGACGCCGGGCGGAAAGGCCGACTTCGAGGCGTTCCGCGATCCCGCGCTCGATCCGCCTGCGCTCGTGGTGCGCGCCGGCAAGACCGAGCTCCGCTATCACCTCCGCGCCATCGACGATCTTCACGCGATGCTGAAGGGGGCGGGCGACTGGGTGCCGCTCGGCGGCGCGGACGAGCAGAAGCCGGTTGTGGACGGAACTGTGGAGGCCTGGGCGCGGAGCGCGGCCAATCCGGTGAAGGGCTGGTACGGTCTGAAGAAGGGACTTCGCGGCCGGTTCGCGGTCTACGTTCCGCCCGTGCTCGCGGTTCTCGGCCTCGCCGAGGTCGAAGACAACCCGCGCAACAACCGGATGCGCGCCCGATAGGACACGCGATGGCGGAGAAGCCGGACTATCCCACCCGGCGATTTGCCACCGCGACGGCCTTCGAGACCTGGCTCGCGAAGAACCACGCCACGGCCGAAGGCGTTTGGCTTCAACTCGCCAAGAAGGCCTCCGGCAAGGCGACCGTCTCCTATGCCGAGGCGGTCGAGGTGGCGCTCTGCTACGGCTGGATCGACGGCCACGTGAAGCCGGTCGACGAGGCGAGCTGGAAACAGAAATTCACCCCGCGCCGCGCCCGCAGCAAATGGTCCGCCATCAATGTCGGGCGCGCCGAGCGCCTGATCGCGGAAGGGCGGATGCAGCCGGCCGGACTTGCCGCGATCGAGGCGGCCAAGGCCGACGGCCGCTGGGCCGCCGCCTATGCCAGCCCCAAATCGATCACCGTTCCGGACGATCTTCGGGCTGCGCTCGGTGCCAACCTCGCCGCCGGCACAGCGTTCGCCGCGCTGACCGGCACCAACCGCTACGCGATCCTCTACCGCGTCCACGACGCGAAGAAGCCGGAAACCCGCGCCAGACGCATCGCCCAATATGTCGCGATGCTGGCCCGCGGCGAGACCCTCAGATAGGGAACCCAGCCCAGCGGTTTGGTTTCCTTCGCCAGGGTGACTCGCGAAAACCAGCGTCGGTGCTCGACCACGAAGCAACCCCTCTTTCGTCATTCCGGCGAAGGCCGGAATCCAGCGCCACACGCTCCGGCCTTCGTGTGATTCTGGACCCCGGCCTTCGCCGGGGTGACGAGGATTTGGGTCGCGAAAGAGGGGGCGTGAAGGGAGCGGGGTGCGTCCCGCCTAGGCGTCGACCATGGCGGCGGCCAGGACCGGCTCCACCAGCAATGGTCGCTCGTGGAGATAGGCGGTCGCCTTGCGCTTGGCCGCGATGTCGTCCCAGACATGGCGGACCTGCTCGGCGGTGAGGCCCGCCGCGGCGCCCACGACCTGGAGCGGGAGGTTGTGGTTGAGGCCGAAGAGGCAGAGGTCCATGCGGTCCCAGGGCAGGGAGAAGTAGAACTCGTCCTGGCCCTGCGCGAGGGACCAGGTGTCGGTGGTCGGCGGCCGGACGCGGATCTCCTCGGGTACGCCGAGCGCCTCGGCGAGTTGGTAGACCTGCGTCTTGTAAAGATGCGCGATCGGCTTGAAGTCGGCCGCGCCGTCGCCGTTCTTCACGAAGAAGCCCTGATCGTATTCGAGGCGGTTTGGCGTGCCGGCGACCGCGTAGTTGAGCCGGTCGGCATGGGTGTATTCCAGGAGCTTCCGCGTTCGCTGCTTCATATTGGTCGCCGCGATGACCGCGAGATAGACCGAGAGCGGCATTCGCTCGGTGCGCTGGTTGCCCGCCGGGTCCTGCACCACCAGCGACGTGATGTTGAAGCCCTTGCCTTCGAGCGCGTTGCGGATGACGACCTTGCAGCCCCAGCCCTCGCCGAATTCCGGCACGATCTCGCGGATCGCGGCGTCGCGGCGCTGGTAGCAGCCGCCGGCCGCCAGCATTGGCGCGATGTCCTCCACCACGGTCTCGATGCCGAACCGGTCGGCGACGAGCTTGCCGAGGCGAAGGCTCTCCGGGTCGGAGTCCTTCTCCGGCATCAGCACGCCGAGCACGCGTTTCGGGCCGACGGCCTCCGCGGCAAGACCGGCGGTGACGCTGGAATCGATGCCGCCCGACAGCCCGAGGACGACGCCGCGCCGCCGGAAGCGTTTGAGGACGCTCTCCCGGATCGAGCCGGAGATCTTCTTGATCTCCGCTGCGGCGTCCATTCTGAGGGCGGCGGCGGAGAAGACGAACGCCTCGATCTCTGCGAGGGCGGATGTGGCGAACTCGACGGCCGTGGTCAGCATCGTTCGGTCCTCAGGCCGCCACGACGGGCGGCATTTCGTCTTCGGCGACCAGCCGGCGGCTGATCTTGCCGGAATCGGTCTTCGGCAGTTCGGCGCGGAAGGCGATGTGCTTCGGCACCATGTAGTCCTCCAGGTGCCGCGCGCAGTGCTGGACGATGTCGCGCTCGGTCAACGGCGAGCCCGGCTCCAGCGCCACCACCGCCTTGATCGCGGCGCCGAGGATGGGGTCGGGCACGCCGATCACCGCCGCCTCGCGGATGCCGGGAAGGGCGTAGAGCACCGCCTCGACCTCTTTCGGCGAAACCTTCTCGCCGCGGCTCTTGATGATGTCGTCCTTGCGGCCGACGAAATAGAGGAAGCCCTCGTCGTCGGTGCGGAAGAGGTCGCCGGTATGGAGCACCTTCTCCCACGGGAACGGCCCCGGCTTCAGCGCGCGGTCGGTGGCTTCGGGGTTCTCCCAGTAGCCCTTCATCACATGCGGGCCGCGGATGACCAGCTCGCCGATAACGCCCGGCGCGACCCGGACGCCGCTCTCGTCCACGACATAGGCCTCGGTCCCGGGGATCGCGATGCCCACCGAACCCGGACGCCGCGCCAGCTCCGCCGGCGGCAGATACGTGCAGCGCTTGCACTCGGTGAGGCCGTACATCGAATAGAGCCGCGTCGTCGGGAAGAGCGCCTGGAGGCGCTGGATGTGCGCCGGCGGCAGCGCGGCGGCGGTGTTGGTGATGTAGCGAAGGTCCGGGAAGTCGCCGGGTCTTATGTCCTTCATCTGGAGGATGATCGCCGCCATGGTCGGGACCAGCGGCAGGCCGGTCACCTTCTCGGCCTTCGCCTTCTCCAGGATCGCGGCGGGGAAGGCGAAGGACTTCTCCAGCACCAGCGTCGCGCCGACCTTCGCCGCCATCAGCACCTGGTAGAGGCCGTAGTCGAACGACAGCGGCAGCACCGCGAGGATGACGTCGTCCGCCGTGTTCTCGACATAGGTGGTGATCGCGGTCGCGGCGGCGATGACGTTGTCATGCGTCATCATCACGCCCTTGGGCTGGCCGGTGGAGCCGGAGGTGTAGACCAGCATCGCGAGGTCGATGGAGATGCCGGCGAAGGGGAGAAGCGCCTCCGCGCCCTCCGCCAGCGCCTCGACCAGCCGGAGATTGCCGGGAAGGTCGGTCTCGCCCGCACCGCCCGCGACGACGGCGAGCTTCACCGACGGCGCGGAGGCGATCGCGGCGGCGGCGACCGGGATCAGCCTGTCCTGCGTCACGATCGCGGCGGCGCGGCAATTGTTGAGGACATAGGCGAGCTTGTCGGCCTTGGTGGTCGGGTTGATCGGGCTGAACGCGCAGCCCGCCTTCAGCGCCGCGAAGAAGCCGACAACGGCCTCCCAGCAATTGTCCATGAAGACGACGACGCGGTCGCCGCGCGCGATCCCGCGCGCCGCCAGCGTCGCCGCAAGCCGGTCGGAGGCGAGGTCGAGGTCGGCATAACTCAGCCGGTTCGGGCCGGCGACGAGGGCGGTCTTGTCCGGGTGGCGCCGGGCGCTGTCCTTGAGGAAGTCTTCAACGCGCATCTCGTGCACCCGAAGTCAGTCCGCGGCTCAGGCAGCCGCCGCCGAAGCGCCGCCCGCGCGGTCGACATAGCGTGCGATGGCATCGATCGAATCGAGGTTCTCGGGGACGATGTCGGCGTCCGCCATCGCCACGCCGAACGTGCCTTCGAGGAAGGCGACGAGCTCCAGGACGCCGGTGGAGTCGATGAGCCCGGCATCGAGCAGCGACTCGTCGTCGGCGACCGTTTCGCGGTCGTCGCGGTAGAGGAAATTGTCGGCGATGAAGGCTCGGATCTGGGCCTTGATGTCCATGTGTCGTGCTCCCGTGGTCAGGCCGCCGCGCTTCCGAGGCCGGCCGCGCCGGCGCTCGTGAAAGCGCTCTGCCAAAGCTGGGTGGTGAGGATGCCGAGGAACGCCATGTTGTCGCGGAAGCCGACCTCGCCCTGGCGCCGGCATTTGGCGACGAGGCGTTCGGTGGCGCGGGGGTCGAACACACCGCCGGCCGCGATCGCCGCCGGCGCGAGCTGCTCGGCGACATAGGCCGGCGCGGTCGCGCCGACGAAGGGCACTGTCTCCGGCGCGCGATAGGGCTGCTTCACCCGGTTGCCGATCGCGGGCGGCAGGATGTCCTTCACCGCTTCGCGGAGGATGTGCTTCTCGCGCAGCCCGCGGAGCTTGAGCCGCGGCGGGATGCGGGACGCGAACTCGACCACCCGGTGGTCGAGGAACGGGAAGCGGCCCTCGACGGCATGCGCCATCGACACCCGGTCGCCCTGCGAGGACAGGATGTAGCCGGGGAGGAGATGCGCGGTTTCGAGATACTGCGCCTGCGCCAGCGGATGCCAGCGCGCGAAGCGCTCCGGCAGTTGGTTGCGGAAATCCTCCAGCGCGTCGTAGCCCGCGAGCCGGCCGCGCAGCGCCTCGCCGAAGAACACCTTCGCCCCCGCCGTCGTGCGGAAGCGCGGCAGGTGCGAGTAGAGCGGGTCGGCAAGATCGTTCGCGCCGCCGCCGAAGAAGGACTGGAGATAGGCCGGCGACTGGCTCTGCAGCCGCGGCAGATAGGGATAGAGCCGCTGCAGCAGGAGATGCCGCCACGCCGAGCCGGGCTGCCGCGCGTTGAAGCGGCGGACCTTCGCTTCCTTGAAGATGTCGTAGCCGGCGAACACCTCGTCGGCGCCTTCGCCGGTGAGGACAACCTTGTAGCCGCTCGCCCTCACATGCCCGGACAGCGCGAACAGCGGCACCGGCGAGGTGCGCAGGATCGGCCGCTCGGTGGCGCGGATCACGTCGGGGAGGGCGGCGCCGATCGCGGCGGTGGTGGCGCAGAGCGACGTGTGGTCGGTGCCGAGTGCGCGGACCATCTCCTGCTGCGGTCCGGTCTCGTCATATTCGGGCGACTCGAACGTCACCGAGAAGGTGCGGAGCCGGTCCGCGACCTCGTTCTTCGCCATCGCCGCGACGATCGAGGAATCGAGGCCGCCGCTGAGATAGGAGCCGACGGGAACGTCGGCGCGGAGGCGGATGCGGCACGCATCATCGAGAAGCGAGCGGAGCTCCGCCGCGATCTCCGTCTCGTCGCGCCGGTCATAGGCGTCCGCGTCGCTGGCATCGGGATAGTCGAGCTGCCAGTAGCGGCGAATGCTCGTCGCGCCGTTCTCGACCACCATGAGATGGCCGGGGAGCAGTTCCTCGATGCCCGCGAAGGGCGTTCGCGGCGCGAGCGGGAACCAGAAGGTGAAGATCTGATCGAGCGCAACCGGGTCGAGCGCAGCCGGCATGCCGGGCACGGCCAGCAGCGCCTTGATCTCCGACGCGAAATAGAGACAGCCGCGATGGCTCGTGTGGAAGAGGGGGCGCACGCCCATCCGGTCGCGCGCGATCAGGAGCCGCTGCTCGCGCGAGTCCCACAGGGCGAAGGCGAAGTCACCGTTGAGCCGGGTGACGCAGTCCGGCCCCATCGCGCGATAGAGCTCGAGAATGACCTCGGTGTCGGAGCGGCTGTGGAAGACGTGGCCGCGCGCGACGAGCTCGTCGCGGATCTCGACATAGTTGAAGATCTCGCCGTTGAAGGTGATGGTCAGCCGGCCGTCATGGCTCGCCATCGGCTGCGCGCCGCCGGCGACGTCGATGATGCTGAGGCGGGCATGCGCGAGACCGACCTGGCCGTCGACGAACACGCCGCTGCCGTCCGGCCCGCGATGGCGGACTGCGCCGATCATGTCCTGGAGAAGCCGCCCGGGCGGGGTCGCCGGCACTGACGGGCCGAAGAACCCTGCAATGCCGCACATTTATGATTAACTCCGCCTCATCATCCCGCGTGCCCAGCAGGACAGGCGAACTCTTACGCCGCGCAATTTTCCCGGCAACGACAGATCGAAATCAAAGTAAACTTCTGGACTAATTCGCGGTTTTAACGATTGCCGAAGTGCTTTTGATTCAATTGAATGCGCCGCCGATCAGCCGGCTCCACGACTCACCCGCAAGCCCCGTGACCACCGCGTCGGGGCGCGACAGCGCGGCGACCAGCGCCGGGTCGCGCGCCGCCGCGGTCATCGCCGCGCGGCGGTAGAGGATCGCGTGCCGGCGCAGCAGCGCCTCGAGAAAGGCGGGCTGCGTCCGTCCGCGGACCGCGGCATAGCCTTCCGCATAAGCGTGCGCGAAGAGGTCCTCGACGACGCGCTCGGCTTCGCCCGGGCGCGCGATCATCTGCATCACCCAGGCGATTCCGCGCGGTTCGGCATAGTAGAGAACGCAGCCCGCGAGCTCTCCCTTGCGACCCGGAACCAGCCGGCGATGCAGCGTGCCGCGATGCTCCTTCAGCCGGGCCTGGCCGAGGAACCAGCGCAGCACGTCGGGCTCCCAGCCCGGGTGGAGGCTCAGGCTGTCGGCGAGCGCGATCAGCTGCGGCACCAACTCCTCCTCGCTGACCTCGTGACCCGGATGCTTCGGCGCGGGCTCCTCGGGGACGAGCGCGCCGCGCGCGACGGCACGGGCGAGGCGGTCGATGCCCCAGGCGAACGGCCGGAGCGCGACGGCGGCCCTGGTTCTGCCTTCCGCAAGCGCCGAAGCGAGGCGGCCGGGCCGGAAGACGCGCATCCAGTCCATGCTGAGCGCGGCGATGGTGGTGCCGCCCATCTTGTCCCACATGCGCTGCGACAGCGGGTTCGACGTCTCGGAGAGCGAAATGTCCTGCGGCCCCGTGAGGAAGGCGCGCAGGAGCCGCGCGCCCGCGAGCGGATCTTCGCGCGGCGCGTCGACCATCAGCGATCCCGCAATGCCCGCCTTCAGCGGACGTCCGTCGAGAACGAGCCGGAGCGGCATCACGCCGATGAACCCGTTCACCGCGCCGGTCGGCGCGACATGGACGTGGGACGCGATTCCTTCCTCCTGCCACGGGTGGCGGAGGAACACCGTCTCCAGATGCTCGGCCAGCGAAGCCGGCGCAGCCCGGCGGCCGTCGCCGAACGTCTTCTCGAAGAGCGCGGCGACCGCCGGAACGTCACCGGCGGCGAAGGGGCGTACTGAAGTCATGCGGAATTCGCGGTTGGGCGAAGTCAGCTTCGCGCGGCCACCATGCACCGCCGCTGGTTACAGAATCGGAATCTTGATCGTAGAAAGTGCGGTCGCGGGCGTCCCACCTCTCGCGCACAGGGCGCCGGCCGACTCAGCACCCCCAGAATCACCCGGACTTGCAGCACGTCCGCTTGGCCAGCGAAGTCTTAGACTTCGCAACTTGTCCACAGGGCCGCCGGTTTCCGGGATGGCGGAGAGGAAGGGATTCGAACCCTCGATACAGCTTTTGACCGTATACTCGCTTAGCAGGCGAGCGCCTTCGACCACTCGGCCACCTCTCCCTCGGCGGGACTTAGCTTCCGGTGCCCGTTCGATCAAGGCCGGCGGGAGATTGCCGCGGTTTCCGGGGGCGTCGGGGCGAAGAAAAAGTCCATCGAAGCCGCCTCATCTCCCGCTTTGGTAACGGAATGGAAAGGATCGCGCCGGGCCGTCCAGCGACATCGGCGGGTCCGCTTCGCGGCCAGTGATATTAGTGCAACAACGTCCGGCAATTGCTGTGATGCTGGGCAAAACCGGGCGTTTCGTCGTTGCGCGCAACCCACGCTCGGCTATCTTCCGGAGTGCAAATCGCGGGGCGACCTGCGCTTCGTGTTCGGCGGTTCGGATCACCCGGGGGTGGGGATCGTAATCCGGCGAATGGGTAGGGGACTGGGATACCTTCACAGGCGCTCTGATTACCGGATCCGTCCGGGAGCTTTGAGAAGACAAATCTGCCCCTGAATTGAACCTTTGGAGGTCAGGCAATGAGACTTACGAAGCTTCTTCTCGGCTCTGCGGCGATCATGTTCGCCAGCGGGGCAGCTTATGCCGCCGATCCGGGCGCACCTGGCGTAGTCGTTCCGACGACCAGCTATGTCCCGCAGTGCGGCACCAACAACTCCGGCTGGCTGAAGGTCGGTGGTGCTCTCGAATGGTGCCTCACCTTCTCGGGCGGCGCCAGCTTCAGCTCGTCGTTCGGCATGGACATCGACTACGACGACGTTCCGACCGACGCGGTTTCGGTTCCGATCGGCACCGGCGGCTGGAGCGGGTTCAACCTTTCGAACTCGGTTCGCCTGGTGGCGTTCACGATGACCCCGGCCGGTCCGATGATCATCTCGATCCCGATCGACGGCAGCGGTGTTGAGTTCCTCACCATCGGCAGCTTCACCTTCACCGACAGCTACGTTTCGATGTGGCGGGCGGTTGGCTCGTTCTTCGTCGGCTTCAACGTCGTCGAGCCGGGTGACACGTCGAACTTCTTCCTGCGTCCGGTCTTCGGTGCGCCGAGCATCGGCGGCGGGCTCCACACCACCTTCGCCGACGATGGCGCGATCAGCTACCTGCAGAACGATGTTCCGCGGCTGCCGGATCTCGAAATCGTCTTCGGCATGGGCGGTACCCCGGCTGCGGGCGCTCCGATGGTTCGTGGCGGCTTCTACGTCGGCCAGCGTGAACTCGCTGCTACCGACTTCCTGATCTACGGCGCGCTGATCGACACCGGCTTCGTCGTCGGCCCGGCCACGGTCACCTTCGCGGCTCGTGTTGACCACACGGTCATCGATCCGCTCGGTATCGCCAGCGGCCTCGCTCCGGTCATCGGCAACGCCTTCGGCGTCGGCGGTGGCGTGAGCTTCGCGGTCGGCGATCGCGCCAGCGTGTATGTCAACGCTGCCTTCGGTCGTAACAGTGGCGCCTACACCGGCTACCACCACGACGATCAGCCGGCCGGCAACTACCTGAACGTCGGCGGCGGCTTCGAGGTCGACATCACTGAGCAGTGGGCGTTCGGCTTCGACGCCAGCTTCGATCGCGGCCCGGTCGCGAACGACGGTGTCATCGAGCTCGGCGCTGGGCTGACCTTCAACCCCTTCGGCAACCTCGAGGTTACCCTTGGGGCCGATTGGAGCCGCACGCAGACCGGCGTGTCTGCCGCGAGCGCCGACTTCGGCGTCAGCGTCGGCTTCTAGTCCGACCTTCACTGCAAGAGACAGAGGCCCGGCGGGTATCCCGCCGGGCCTTTTCATTTGGGTCGGCTTGCCACAGGCGCCGGCCTCCTTCCGCTCGACAGGACCGGCCGGGGGTCCTATTCCCAAGCCTTGCGGCGCGTCGCGCCGCGTGTGATGGCGCGTAATCGGACACCGGATGTCGGACGGTGCGGAGCAGGGGGAAGACGAGGCCACCGGGTTCTTTCCGGGCCTGGTGCGACTCATCCGCGGCTGGCTGCTGCCGGCGGCGGTCGCTTCCACCCTCCTTGCCGGGGGCGCGGTGGCGCTGCGGCTCTCTGATGTCGAAGCCGACCTTGCCGAACGCGTCATGGCCCGCCTCGATCAGGGCGGCTACTCCTGGCTCACCGTGGAAGTCGACGGCCGCGCGATCGTGCTGAGCGGCACGGCGCCGTCGCTGGTCGAGCAGAGCGACGTCCGCGACGCAGTCGCCGCCGTCTGGGGCGTCGGCGCCATCGACGACCGCACCGACCTCATTCCCCTGGTCAACCCGTTCGACTGGGCCGCAGCCCGCGCCGGCAACACGATCACCCTGTCCGGCCACGTGCCGTCCGAGAGCGTGCGGGCCGCCCTTCACGCGCTCGTGGCGGCAAACCAGCCGCAGGGCCTTGTCGAGGACCGCACGACGCTGGCGCGCGGCGCACCGCCCGACTTCCAGCAGGCGGCGGAGTTTGGGCTGAGGCTGCTGGCGAACCTCGTCGACGGCACCGTTGCGCTGCTGGGCACCGAGCTTTCGGCGGAAGGCCTGTCGATCGACACCCCGCGCTACGAGAACGTGCTCGAGCTGGCCGAATCGGCGCGGCCTGCCGGCTACGCGCTGGCGCGGAACGCCATCCTGCCGCCGCGCGCCGACCCCTATGTGTGGTCGCTGACCTTCTTCGGCGACCGCGTCGTGATCCGCGGCGCGGTACCGAGTAACCTGCTGGCGACCTCGCTCGCCGCCGCCGTGTCGGTCGCAGTTCCGGACAAGCCCGTGGTCGACGAATCGCAGCTCGCCTCGGGGGCGCCCGAGCGGTTCGAGGCGGTGGCGCGCCATGCCCTGGCGCTCGCCGCCCACCTCGTCGATGGCGAGGTGACGCTGACCGGCACCCAGATCGGCATCTACGGCCGCGCCCGGACGCCCGAAAGCTACGAGACCCTCCTTGCGGTGCTGGCGGAACCGTCTCCCGAGGGGATGTCGATCACCTTCGACATCGTCCCGGCGCTGGCGCCCGCTTACGTGTTCGAGGCCGTCCGCGACGGCATCGGCGTTCAGGTCATGGGGTTCATGCCGTCCGAGCAGGCGCGCGCCGACGTTCTCGCCGAGGCCAATGCCCTGTTCGGCGGCGCGGTCACCGACAACCTCCAGATCGCCGACGGTGCCCCGCGGATGGACTGGATCGGCGCCGCCAAATTCGCGCTCGGCCAGGTCTCGCGCCTCGGCGTCGGATCGGCGCGGATCGCCGATCACCGCTATTTCGTCACCGGCTCGGCGGCGACCTCGGAGGGATACGAGACCATCACCAACCAGCTCGCCGCCGTGCTTCCCGCCAGCCTGGAGCTCGATGAATCGCTGGTGCTGGCGCCGCTTGCCCAACCCTACCGGTTCACCGCCGCCGTCGGGCCCGACGCGGTGACGCTCGGCGGCAATGCGCCGACGGCCCGGATCCGCGAGGCTTTCGTGGCGGCGGCGGCGATCCGTTTCGATCCGCTGCCGGTCAACGGCACGATCAGCCTCGCCAGCGGCGCGCCGGCCGGCTTCGACGCCGCGGTGCTCGCCGGCCTCCAGGCGATCAGCCGACTGGGGGCGGGACGGCTCGAGATCGTCGACACGAGGGTCTCGGTCGATGGGCTCGCACCCCATGAAGCGGCGGTGGATCGCATCGAGCAGCAGCTCGCGACGGCTCTCCCGGCTGGCTTCACGCGCGAGGCCGCGCTGACCGTGCAGCCGCCCGAAAGCCGCGTCACGCCGGCGGAGTGCCAGTCGCTGCTCGACCAGGAACTCGGCGCCGGCACCGTCAAGTTCGCCGAGGGCGCCGCGACGATCGCGCCGGAAAGCCAAGGCCGCCTTGATCGCCTCGTCGCCATCATCCAGCGCTGCCCCGACGCCGAGGTCGAGATCGGCGGCCACACCGATGCGGGCGGCTCCAACGCCGTGAACCTGACGCTCAGCCAGGCGCGCGCGGAGGCGGTCGTCGAGTATCTCGTCCAGGCCGGGGTTCAGGGTGACCGGCTTTCGGCCGTGGGCTATGGTGAGACAAGCCCTGTCGCCAGCAACGACACCGCAGAGGGGCGCGCACGCAACCGGCGGATTGAATTCACGATTCAGGAGCCCTGAGGCAAAGGTGCTCTTCGTCCTGACCCAGTACTGGCCCTTCCTGATCGGGGCCGCGCTCATAGGCCTTCTGCTGGGCTGGTGGTTTGCGTCGCCCTTCGCGGCAGCGCCGCGCCGCAGCCGGCGGGGCGGGGGAGACGCCGCGTGACCCGGCATCTCCTCGAAGTCTGGGTGACGGTCTTCGGCGTCTTCGCGCTCGGCAGCCTTCTCGGCTGGCTCGTCTATCGCTGGATCGAGCGCACCGACTACGCCTACGACCAGCATGAGCTCGCCCGGCGCGTCGCGCGGCTCCTCGGCCGGGTCGATCGCCTCGCCGGCGAGGAGGCGGTCGAGCCCGGCGAGGCGCTGCTCGCCGCCGGCGGCGAACGCATCCGCCGCCGCTACCGCCGCCGTGGCGCCCCCGACGGCGCGGCTGTGCTGCGCGAACGGGTCCAGACCAGCAGCCTTGCGGCCGCCTGGCGGCAGCGTCGCCATGGCGAGCCGGTCGAGACGCGAACCGAGCCGGTCATCACCAGGCCGATCGCACCGATCGAAGGCGAGATTCTGCCGAAGCAGCCAGCCGCCGCCGCGAACGGCGCCACGCCGCCGCGTCCCGCGCCGCCCGCTGCCGCCGCGCCTCCGCCGCCGCCCGCGGCGGTCGCGCCGGAGCCCGAACTCGACGATGGCGCCGACGACGCGACCTGGGAGCCGGTGGCGCCGGTCACGTGGCCCGGCATTCGGTCCTGGCCGCAGATTCCCGGCCGCCCCATTGTGCTGCTGCCGCCGCCCGGCTCGCCGCCGTCCTTTGCCGCGGCGGTCCCGCCCCGCCCCGAGGACATCTGGGGCGAGGAGCTGGAGGAGGCGTTCGAGGCCGCGGTGGACTTGCCCGAGCCGGTCGTGGAGATGGCGCCCGCGCCGATCGAGATCCCGCCGCCGGTCGACCTCCCGGTGCCGGAGGAGGCCGAAGCGCCCGAGCCACTGCCCACCTTCCTCGACGACGACGAGACCTTCTTCATCGAGGCCGTCGCCGTCGCCCCCGATGTCATCGCGCCAATTCCTGAGCCGCGGCCGGAGCCGCGCCGTCCGCGCGCCCCCGAGCCGCCCCGCGGCCCGACGCCGATGCCCCCGCCGCGCGCCACGTCGAAGCGCCCGGCGAGCGGCCCGACCGTGCGGATCAGGCCGCCGTCACAGCCGCCGCCATTGCCCGCGGCCGCGAAGCCGCCGACCCGACCGCCCGGCGAGGGGGTGACGCGGCCGAAATCCGCCACCGCCTTGCCGCCGTCCTCGCCAGCCAACGGCCAGCGGCCGCCGGGCCTTCTGTCGCCGCCCGCGCGCCCCGACGCGCTGCGGCGCATCAAGGGCATCGGCCCGGGCTTCGAGACCCGGCTCCACGAGCTCGGCATCTACCGCTACGCGCAGATCGCGAGCTGGACGCCCGAGCAGCAGCGCTGGATCGGCACCGCGCTCGGCGCCAGCGGCCGCATCGAGCGCGACCACTGGGTCACCCAGGCGACCGAGCTGATGAAGCCGAAGGCCGCCCCGCGCCCCGCGCCTTTGCCGCCGGCGGAGGGGTAGGCCCGGCGTTGTTCACGCCGCTGCCACGATGCACCGTTCGGCCGGCGGTCGTCGGTCAGCGAACCACACTGCCATCCGGCATCGTGGCGCCCGTCAAAAGCGCATCCGTCAAATCCGCGCCGCGCATTCGGGCGCGCGTGAGGCGTGCATCGCTCAGATCCGCGCCGGTCAGCCGCGCATCCGTGAGATCGGCCTCGAGGAAGTCGGCATTGACGGCGAGAGCGCCGCTTAGATCGGCGGCGATGAGGCGCGTCCCGAAGAAGGACGCGTCGGTCAGGGTGGCTCGCGTGAGGATCGCGCGTTGCATGTCGCCATCCCCGAAGAAGGTGCCCGACAAGTCGGCGTTTGTCAGGTTCGCTCCGGCCGCGTTGACGCCTGTCGCATCGGAGTTGCGCCAGATCGCTCCCGTCATCGTGGCCTGGGTGAAGCGCGCATCGCGCGCGCGTGTGCCATCGAGTTCCGAACCGCTGAGGTCGGCCCCGCCGAAATCAGCGAGAAAAAGATAGGCCCCGGACAGTTTCGCGCCGGGAAGGCTTGCCCGGCGGAAGTCGGCAAGATTGAGATTCGCCGCCGTGAGGTTCGCGTCTGCAAGGTCGGCGCCCGCCAGAACCGCCCGGTGCAGCGAAGCTCCGGTGAGATCGGCGCCGGAAAGGTCCGCGCCGCTGAGATTGCGGCGCTTCAGGCTAACCCCCTGAAGGTCGCAGCCCGGACAATCGATCGACGCGCCGGCGAGGAACGCGGCGCGAGCATCGTCCAATGCGTCGTCGGCAAGCTGTGCCTCGGCAGGAGACGCGTCGGGATCGGAAAGGACCAGTTCGCCGTCGCCATTGATCTCATAGACCTCGACCCGCGCCGTGCTCTCGAACAGTCCGTCGCGCAGCTGCCCGTTCCTCGGATCGACCAGCAACTGGCCCGGCCGGCGCAGCAGGCGGGATTGGGTGAATACGCCGAGGCCGTCCGCGGTCCTCTCGCAATCCTGCTTCACCAGGAGATTGCCGACCGGCTCCTCGCCGGCGCCGACCGGGAGATCGACGCATATCCAGCCATCCTCGCCGTAGATCGTGCGGACGAACGCCACCATCGAATAGGCCAGCTGGCGCGCGCCGGATGAGACCCGGTCGTCCGTCGTTATCCGCAGCCCGCGCAGGATGCCCGCGGCATCGAACAGCCCGGCCACCAGCACGTCGAAATTGCCGAAGCGGGTGCCCGCGAAAAAGTCCGCGCGCGCGAGGTCGTTGCGCGCCAGGGCCAGATGGTAGCGCTCGTCATCGTAGCGGAACTGGACCTCGTGAAGGCCGGTCTCCTCGGCTGCACAAGTCGCGAAGTCATGAAAGCCGGCGAGGCGGGTCGAGGGCGGGCCGCCATTGGTGCCGCAGGCAAACTCCTGGAAGTCGACCGGTTGCGCCGTCCACGGCTCGCCGAGGCGAAGATCGAAGACCGTCGGTCGCCCGCCGGAAGCTTCCGCCATCTGGGCGCGAGCGGGCGGCGACGCGGCCAGAGCCGATAGAACGGACAAGGCAACCGCCAGCGCCGCAAGGCGGGGGGCGAAGGCCGATACCCTGGATTGTCTGCTCACAACTCGATCCTGGACAGCGACGGCCCGCCAGGCATCCGTCGGGGGACGCAAAATGGCCGGCGCGGAGAACCGCGCCGGCCATGCTCCTCAGAGCGAGAAGAAATACAGCATCGATGCCCGCTGCATATTGGCCAGCGAGGCGGCATTCGGGTCGTCGCCGCGCGCCGGGTAGTTGCTGAAGTTCATCGACACCGAGCCCGCGCCGGCGGCAACCGCAATATATTGCTTGCCGTTGATCGCGAAGCTGATCGGGCCGGCCTCGATCGGGGTTCCGATGTTGATGTTCCACAGGATGTCGAGCGTCTCGTCATCCATGGCGAAGAAGTCGCCATTGATGGTATTGCCGAACACCAGGCCGCCCGCCGTCGACACGTTGCCGCCATAGGCGACGAACGGCAGGCTGTGCTTCTCGACGACCTCGCCGGTGGTGATGTCGACCGCGATCACCGATCCGGTCTGCAGGTTGGCCCGCGGGTCAGGTCCGCCGGCCGCGTTGCAGCCTTCGATCGCCGACGCATAGACCAGCGAGGTGCGCTCGCTGTAGGTCGTCGGGAACATGTTGGTGCCGCCCTGGATGTTCGGGCAGATCAGCGTCGGGTTGTCAGTGGCATAGGGGTCGATGGCGTATTGCTGAACGCCGCCCGAGCGAAGGTCGGGGTTGTACTCGACCGGCATGCCGGTCTTCGGGTCGATGCCGGCCGTCCAGGTCACCTGATCGACATATTGCGCGCCGTTCAAGTAGGTGCCGTCGGTCGCATTCAGGTTGTAGTAGAAGCCGTTGCGCGCGAAGTGGCCGATGACCGTCTCGCCGTCGATCGTATAGATCTGGTTGACGCCGACCTCGTCATAATCCCACTGCTCGTTCGGCGTGTACTGGAAGTACCATTTGAGCGCGCCCGTCTCCGCGTCGAGGGCGACGGTCGCCGACGAATAGAGGTTGTCGCCGGGGCGCAGCGTCGGGTCGCCGAACGGCGACGGGTTGCCGGTGCCATAGAACAGCGTGTTGGTGGCCGGGTCGTAGGAGCCCGTGACCCACAGCCCGACGCCGCCGGTCTCCCAGCCGTCGCCCCAGGTCTCGTTGCCGGGCTCGCCTTCCCCGGGGATCGTCCAGAACGTCCACAGCAGCGACCCGTCGTCGGGGCTGCGTGCTTCGATGCGGCCGCGCATCGGGCCGTCGCCGCCGGCCGGGCCCATGATGAGCCGGTCTTCGAGCGCCAGCGGCGCCATGGTGAAATACTCGACCGGATTCTGCTCGGTGGCGACCTGCCACACGACTTCGCCGGTCGCCGCCTCGGTCGAGACGAAGAAGCCGTCGCGGGTCACCGAATAGACGTTGTCGCCGAAGAGGGCGACGCCGCGGTTGTTCTGGATGCCGTCGACTTCCGGATCGGTTTCGGGATCCATGATCCAGTTGATGAAGCCGCGATCGCCCGCGGTCAGGTCGATGCGATAGACGCGGCCGACGCTGTCGACCATGTACATGATCCCGTTGTCGACGACCGGCGTGCCCTGCAGGCCGCCGCCGAGGAAGACCTCCTGCGAGGGAGCGAGCGCGACGGCAAACGCGATCTTGAGGTCGCCGGCATTCCCGGTGTTGATCTCGTCGAGCGGCGAGTAGCGGTTCGAGTCGAAGGTGCGGTGATTCATGAGCCAGTTTTCCGGCTCGGGATTGAGCAGGCGCTCATAGGTCACCTCCGCCGAAGCGAGCGACGTGCCCGCCAGCAGCGTTGCTGCGACGACGCCAAGGCGCGTCCAGCGGCGCGAAATCAGTGTGTGAGACATGTGTCGTTTCCTCCGATGCTTTTGGCCCCGGCCGTGATCGGTCATCGATGCGGCAGCCCAAAAGGCACCGGAGCTAGGGCATATCCGGCAAGACCACTCCCTACCCGAATGAGTAGAGGGCGCCGCGAAGCGACGACGCCGGCATTGCGGGCAAAACGCTAGTCCCCAACTGGGGAAGGGGGCGCCGCCTCTTCCACGATCCTCATTCCAGCGTGGGACTTAGCGGGCGCCGATCGCGCCCGGCAGCCACAGCGTCGGGTCGCCGAGGAGCGCGCGGTAGACCTGGAGGTTCTCCAGCACGCGCTGCACATAGTTGCGCGTCTCGTCGAACGGGATGCGCTCGATCCAGTCGATGGTGTCGACCGATGGATCGCGCGGATCGCCATAGGTCGCGATCCAGGCGTCGGCCCGGGTGAAGCCGGCATTGTAGGCGGCCAGCGCGAGAACGATGCTGCCGCGATACTGGCTGATCAGCCGGCCGAGATAGGCCGAGCCGAGCGTCGCGTTGTAGATCGGATCGCTGGCGAGCCGCGCTTCGGAGAAGGGGAGGCCGACCGCGCGCGCCATCTCCTCCGCCGTGCTCGGCAGAAGCTGCAGCATGCCGACGGCGCCGGCGGAACTGACCGCGTCGCTGTTGAACGAGCTCTCCTGCCGCGCCACGGCGTAGACCAGCGGCACGTCGATATGGGCGCCGAGCGCGGTCGCCGGAATCGCGGCCATCGGGAAGGCGATGGCATCGACCGGGAGGTCGCGATTGGCCGCGAGCTTCCCGACCTGGACCGCGAGCTGGTGCTCGCCCTCCGCCTCGAGCGTCGCCGCGAGGAGCGCGATGCTCGCCGCGTCGGGCAGGGTGTCTGCGAGGAAGCGGGCGAAGAGCGCCGCGTCGCTGCCTTCGTCGAAGGCGTCGAGCCACACCATCGCCTTGAACGGGCCGCTGTCGAGCAGCGCCGTGGCGGCCGCCTCGTCGATGGCCGGCGCCGGCGCGATGTCGAGCGTGGTCCGCCCAAGCCGCCCCGCCGCCAGCTGGCCGTAGAAGGTGGTCGCGTAGTGGGCAGCGCGCTCGTAGGCCGCGGTCGCGTCCGCGATCTGGCCCAGCGCCTCGTTGGACCGGCCGAGCCAGTAGGCCGAGCGCGACTGGCTGAGCGGCAGCGACGACGCGTCGCCGAGAGCGGCGAAATGCGCGACGGCAAGGTCGGGCCGGTCGAGCTGGGTCAGCGCAACCCAGCCGGCCTGGAACGCGACCTCGACCACTTCGAGCCGGTCTACCGCGGAATGGCCGGCGAGCACCTCGTAGGCGGCCTGCGGGTTGCCGCGATCGACCAGCGATCGCGCCAGCGTGCGCCGCTGCTGCGACCACGCGTCGGGATCGACCAGCACGAGGGGATCGCGCGGGGCGCCCGCAAGGAGGGTCACCGCGGCGCTTCGCTCGCCGGCGCGCATCAGCATCCGGAGGCGTGCATAGAGGTAGCCCGGGTCGTTGCGCAGCGTCTCCGGCACCGCCGCCATCAGGCTCGCCGCGTTCCCCGAATTGCGGTTCACCGCGACCCACGCCGCCGCAAGGGCCTGGGTCTCGCTGCTCAGCTGCTCCGCGGTGCGCAGCGCCTCGTCGTTGAAGCCGTCATAAAGAAGCCGCTGCATCCGGAAGCGGTGATCCTCCGTCGTCAGCAGGTCGCCGAAGGATTCGAGGATCCTGTCCTCCGTGGAGCGCGCGAGGTTGCCGTCGCGCCACAGCGGTCGAATGAGCTCGGCGGCCTCGCCGTCGCGTCCGCCGGCCCGCAGCGCTGCGGCGAGGGCGAGCTTAGTGACGTCGAGCACCGGCTGGCGGCCCTCCATCGCCGCGATCACCGTGGCGTGGTCCGGCTCGCCGCGCAGCAGCGCCTGCTCGTAGCGGAGCTGCATCAGCACCTGCCCCGGCCAGGTGGCGACATTGACCATCGCCTCGGCGATACGGGCATAGTCGGCGCGCGCGAGCCCCTCGCTGGCGATCAGCCAGTCGATCAGCATGCCCCCGGTTTTGTCCGGCATCGACCGCGCGATCCGCGTTGCCGTCGCAACCTCGCCGGCGCGCAGCTGGCGGTAGGCCGAGCGGAGGAGGAGGTCGGGCTCGGGCAGCGCGTCAAGGAACGCCTGCACCGCGGGATCGAGCGGCGGGCCGGCGGCCTCGACGGCCGCCGCGGCATGGAGGTCGCGGAGCGGATTGGGGATGGGGACCGGCGCGTCCTGCGCCAGCGCCGCCGGCATCGCCAGCGACAGTCCCGAGGCGAACGCCAATGTCGCCCGGAACGGCGGTCTGTGCATCCCACTCACCCGATCGCGGTCCTTCCTGCGCCCGGAGGGCATAAACGGTCCCCCACAGGGGTCAACGCCGCACGCGGTCGCGTGTTGCCGCGACTCCGGCCGGGGACTATGTTCAACCCCTTCAGAATCCCCGGTTAATCCGGCGACAGCGACGGCTGATGTTCAAGGGCTCTTACACTGCCTTGGTGACCCCGATGCGAAACGGGGCCATCGACGAGGCGGCTTTTCGCGACTTCGTGGAGTGGCAGATCGCCGAGGGAACGCACGGCCTGGTGCCGGCGGGCACCACCGGCGAGAGCCCGACGCTGAGCCATGCCGAGCATCGGCGGGTGATCGAGCTCACCGTCGAGGTCGCGCGCGGGCGGGTGCCGGTGATCGCCGGCGCCGGCTCGAACAACACGACCGAGGCGATCGACCTCGCCCGCTTCGCCGAGAAGGCCGGCGCCGACGGGCTTCTCGTCGTCGTCCCCTACTACAACAAGCCCAGCCAGAGCGGCCTCTACCAGCACTACAAGGCGATCAACGACGCGGTCTCGATCCCGATCCTGATCTACAACATCCCGCCGCGCTCGGTGGTCGACATGTCGGTCGAGACGATGGCCGAGCTCTACCGGCTCGACAACATCGCCGGCGTCAAGGACGCCACCGCCAAGCTCGACCGGGTCAGCTTGCAGCGCATGGCAATGGGGCCGGACTTCATCCAGCTCTCCGGCGAGGACGCGACCGCGCTCGGCTTCATGGCGCAGGGCGGCCATGGCTGCATCTCGGTGACCTCGAACGTCGCGCCCCGCATGGTGGCGCAGTTCCAGGAAGCCTGCCTCGCGGGGGACTATGCCGCCGCGCTGTCGTTCCAGGACCGCCTGATGCCGCTCCATCGCGCGCTCTTCCTTGAGCCCAATCCCGGAGGCCCGAAATATGCGCTCTCCGTGCTCGGCCGGATGGCCGAGGACCTCAGGCTGCCGCTGCTACCGCCGGGCGAGGGGACGCGCGCCGAGATCCGCGACGCCATGCGTCATGCGGGCCTCATCAACTGACGGACGATTGCCGTGGCTGCCAAGAAGAAGGAGCCGCAGCGCGGCCCGGCGGCCGTCAACCGCCGGGCGCGGTTCGACTACGAGCTCGGACAGACCTTCGAGGCCGGCATCGCGCTGACCGGCACCGAGGTGAAGTCGTTGCGCGGCGGCAAGAGCAGCCTCGGCGATTCCTACGCCGCCGAGCATGACGGCGCGATCTGGCTCTACAACGCGCACATTCCGGAATACCTCCAGGCCAACCGCTTCCAGCACGAGACGCGGCGGCCGCGGAAGCTCCTCCTCCACAAGCGCGAGATCGCCCGCCTCGCCAACGCCGTGTCGCGCGAGGGCATGACCATCGTCCCGCTCAAGGTCTATTTCAACGACAAGGGCATCGCGAAGGTCGAGATCGCGCTCGCCCGCGGCAAGAAGCTCCACGACAAGCGCGAGACCGAGAAGGAGCGGAGCTGGAACCGCGAACGGGCGCGGCTCCTCCGCGACAAGGGCTGATGCGGGCTAGCCGACCGGCGCCGGCGCGCCGCGCAGAAGGCCCTCGGTCGAAAGATCCTCGTCGATGTCCGGCCAGTGGATGCCATAGCCCGCGCCGGCGATTTCGAAATGCTGCCTTTGCTCGGGCGTCGCGGCGGCAAGCCGGGGATACCAGGCGATCGGCACGGCGATGGTGCGACCGTCCAGCAGGTCGACCGAGACGGTATCGGACGTGACCGTGATCGCCTTCACTCGGATATCAGCGATGGGTGCCAAAAAAGCCATGCCAAGCCTCAAGAAAATGTGCCTGCCGGTCTCGCACCAGTCGATGCAACCGGTTTAGTTCCTCTGCCGACAAGCCGCCGCTCCGCGAAAGCGAAACAGGCGTGAGCCAGAACTTTGCCGTTCCTCCGCCCATGTCAACATGGATATGCGGCGGTTCGTTGGGCTCATGGCTGTAGAAATAGAAGCGATAACCGGCAAGGCGCAAGACCGTGGGCATCACGCCGCATCCATCCGGTGCCGGATCGCGCCGACGACGTCGCGGAACATCGCTTCGGTCAGCCGGCCGGTGTTCGTGTTGAGTCGGGAGCAGTGGTAGCTGTCGAACACCGTCACCAGCGGCCCGGGCTGGTGCTGCGCGCCATGGGCGAAGCGGAACGCGGACCGTGGCGCGTTGAGCGCGGCCATCACGCTATCATGGGCGATCGACCCGAGCGCGAGGATGGCGACGAGGTGCGGCATCGCGTCGACGGTTGCGGCAAGGAAGCGCCGGCAGGTTGCGACCTCGCCTGGGGTCGGGCGGTTCTCCGGTGGCACGCAGCGCGCGGCATTGGTGATCGCGCAGTCGACGAGCTCCAGCCCGTCGTCCGGCCGCGCTTCGTAGGTGCCGCGGGCGAAGCCGAAGGACAGGAGCGTGCTGTAGAGCAGCTGCCCGGCATAGTCGCCGGTGAACGGGCGCCCGGTGCGGTTGGCGCCGCGCAGTCCGGGTGCGAGCCCGACGACGAGAAGCCGGGCGGAGAGCGCGCCGAAGGTCGGCACCGGCGCATTGTACCAGGCCGGCTCGGCCGCCCGCCACTCGTGGCGGAACGCGGCGAGACGCGGACAGAGCGGGCAGTCGCGATCCGGTTCGGCGCTGTTGAGCGAAGGCTCGGTCATCGCCGGTCTCCTCACATCCCCTCTTCGTACTCCTCCTCGGACAGATGGTGCGGGCCGCGCTGCGGGGGAGGGGGCGGAGGCGGCGCCACCGCGGCGCGCTCGGCCTGACGCGCCGCGCGCTCGGCCGGGTCGCGGCCGATCGCGCTTTGCAGCGACACCAGATCGACGAAGTGGTCCGCCTGGCGGCGCAGCTCGTCGGCGATCATCGGCGGCTGGGTCGCGAGCGTCGAAATCACGCTGACCTTGCGCCCCCGGCGCTGCACCGCCTCGACCAGCGACCGGAAGTCGCCATCGCCGGAAAAGATCACGATGTGGTCGACCGTTGCGGACATCTCCATCACGTCGATCGCGAGCTCGATGTCCATGTTGCCCTTGATCTTCCGGCGCCCTGCCTGGTCGACGAACTCCTTGGTCGGCTTGGTGACGACGGTGAACCCGTTATAGTCAAGCCAGTCGATCAGCGGCCGGATCGACGAATATTCCTGATCCTCGGCGAGCGCCGTGTAGTAATAGGCACGGAGCAGATAACCGTGCTCCTGGAAGTATTTCAGAAGCCGCTTGTAGTCGATGTCGAATCCGAGCGTCTTTGATGTCGCATACAGGTTGGCGCCATCGATGAACAAGGCGATCTTTTCGCGGGGGTCGAACATCATACGCAACGGTTCCTCTGAAATAGCTGTACGATTGAAATGGGTCCCGGTGGGTGCAGTTCCTGGCCGGGCGGCAATTGGGGCATCGGCCCGCCGGCGAGTATCGGCGCCGGCCCTTGCAAGTTGGTGAAAGGTCTGCCGGCATTGTTGCTGAAATATGGCTTCCGCCGTGCGGTGCGGCGTCGTCTGCCTTGCAATCGCCGGCATCCACACCTATTCATCCGGGCAACCCTTCCATGTCAGGAGACTGCCGATGGCGCGCGTCACCGTTGAGGACTGCGTCGACAAGGTCGAGAATCGCTTTGATCTGGTGCTGCTCGCCAGCCACCGTGCGCGCATGATCGCCTCCGGCCAGCCGGCGACGGTGGCCCGCGACAACGACAAGAACCCGGTGGTCGCGCTCCGCGAGATCGCCGACGAGACCGTTTCGCCGGACGATCTGCGCGAGGATTTGATCCACTCGCTGCAGAAGCATGTCGAGGTCGACGAGCCCGAGGTCGAGCCGGTCCCGCTGCTCGCCTCCGGCGACGGCGATGCCGCCCGGCCGGCGGCGCTGGACGACGACGCCAACCTCTCCTTCGGCAGCATGTCGGAGGAGGAGCTCCGCCGCGGCCTCGAGAGCATGGTCCCGCCCGACCGCACGGAAGAGTTCTAGGATCTCCGGCGCGTTAGTGCCGGATCAATAGCGGCTGTACTAATATCCTGGACGTGACCCGGCGGCTCGGATCGCCGGGTCGGTGCCGGGTGCTCTCCGATGATGCGTCAGTATGAGCTCCTCGAGCGGATCACCCGGTACAATCCGGCGGCCGATGAGGGGCTTCTCAACAAGGCCTATGTCTATGCCATGCAGAAGCATGGCACGCAGCTCCGCGCCAATGGCGATCCGTTCTTCTCGCATCCGCTGGAGGTCGCCGCGATCCTGACGGATCTCCGGCTCGACGACGCCACCATCGCGGTGGCGCTCCTTCACGACACGATCGAGGACACCGACGCCACCCGCGGCGAGATCGACGCGCTGTTCGGCGAGGATATCGGCAGGCTGGTCGAGGGCCTCACCAAGATCAAGAAGCTCGACCTCGTCTCCAAGAAGGCGGCGCAGGCCGAGAATCTCCGCAAGCTCCTCCTCGCCATTTCCGCCGACGTCCGCGTCCTCCTGGTCAAGCTCGCGGACCGCCTCCACAACATGCGCACGCTGGCGCATATGCCGCCCGAGCGCCGCGTCCCGATCGCCGAGGAGACGCTGGAGATCTATGCGCCGCTCGCCGGCCGCATGGGCATGCAGGACATGCGAGAGGAGCTCGAGGAGCTCGCCTTCAAGGTCGTGAACCCGCAGGCGCATGGGACGATCTCGCGCCGCCTCGCCAGTATCAGCGAGAAGAACCGCGACCTCATCCGCGAGATCGAGGCCGACCTTGCCGCGCGCTTCGCCGAACGCGGCATCACCGCCCGGGTGCTCGGTCGTCAGAAGCGCGCCTACGCCATCTTCCGCAAGATGGAGCGGAAGGCCGTCAGCTTCGAGCAGCTCTCCGACATTTTCGGCTTCCGCGTCGTCGTCGCGACCGTGCCGGACTGCTACGCCGCGCTCGGCGTCATCCATTCGACCTGGCCGAGCGTTCCGGGCCGCTTCAAGGACTACATCTCGACGCCCAAGCAGAACGACTACCGCTCGATCCACACCACCGTCGTCGGGCCGCAGCACCAGCGTGTCGAGCTCCAGATCCGCACCGAGGCGATGCACCGCGTCGCCGAATACGGCATCGCCGCGCACGCCCTCTACAAGGACGGCGTCGGGCCGCTCGCGGGCGCTGCAAATGGCGGCGGCAACGGCAAGCTCAGCGGCTTCGCCGCCGAGGCGCGGGCCTATGAATGGCTGCGCCGCACCATCGAGATGCTGGCAGAGGGCGACACGCCGGAGGAATTCCTCGAGCACACCAAGCTCGAGCTGTTCCAGGACCAGGTGTTCTGCTTCACGCCGAAGGGCCGCCTGATCGCGCTGCCGCGGGGCGCGACGCCGCTCGACTTCGCCTATGCGGTCCACACCGACATCGGCAATTCCACGGTCGGCGCAAGGGTCAACGGCCGCCCGGTGCCGCTCACAACCGAGCTCCAGAACGGCGACGAGGTCGAGATCGTCCGCGCCACCGGCCAGGTGCCGCAGGCGGCGTGGGAGCATGTCGCGATCACCGGCAAGGCGCGCTCGGCGATCCGCCGCGCCAGCCGCGTCGCGGCGCGGAAGCAATATGCCGGCCTCGGCCGCCAGATCCTGGAACGCGCCTTCGAGCGCGTCGGCCTCGCCTTCAGCGAGGAGCAGCTGAAGACCTCGCTCCATCGCCTCGCGCAGCAGGATCTGGAGGATACGCTGGCCGCGGTCGGCCGCGGCGAGATCCCCTCGGCCAACGTGCTGCGCGCCGTCCACCCCGAGCACCGCGAGGAGGTGAAAAACGCGCCGCGCCGCCGGCTTGGCCTCGGGCGCCGCAATACGGGCCGCACGACCGCGCGGAAGGCAATCCCGATCCGCGGCCTCGCCCAGAACGTGGCGATCCGCTACGCGCCGGACGGCGGCGCGGTGCCGGGCGACCGCATCATCGGCATCATGACGCCGGGGGAGGGCGTCACGATCTACCCGATCCAGTCGCCGGCGCTGAAGGAGTTCGACGAGGAGACCGAGCGCTGGATCGACGTGCGCTGGGAGGTCGACCTCGATTCGACGCAGCGCTTCCCGGCGCGGATCGCGCTCACCGCGATCAACGAGCCGGGCACGCTGGCGCAGATCACGCAGGTGATCGCCACCGCCGACGCCAACATCTCCAACCTTCACATCAAGCGGAACGAGCAGGACTTCTCCGAGATCATCATCGACGTCGAGGTGATGAACCTGAAGCACCTGACGCAGGTGATCGCCGGCCTCCGCGCGCAGCGCGTCGTCTCGTCCGCGCACCGGGTGAACGGATGACGGACAGCGCCCGGCCGGCTATGCAACCGGGATGACCGAAGCCGAAGCTCTCGACGTCTTCCGCCGCTCCGGAGCCATTCTGGAGGGGCACTTCATCCTGTCGTCGGGCCTCCGCAGCCCTGTCTTCATCCAGAAGGCGCGGGTCTTCCAGTATCCCGACCGCACGGAGCAGCTCTGCAAGGCGCTCGCCGAGAAGGTCCGCGCCGCCGGCCTGACACCGCTCGACGTCGTCGTTTCCCCGGCGCTCGGCGGCCTCGTGCCCGGCTACGAGACCGCGCGGCAGCTCGGCGTTCAGGCGATGTGGGTCGAGCGCGAGGAGGGCGCCATGCGGCTTCGCCGCTTCGAGCTCCCGGCCAATGCGCGCGTCCTGATCGTGGAGGACATCGTCACCACCGGGCTGTCGAGCCGCGAGACCGTCGAGGCCGTTCGCGCCGCCGGCGGCGACGTCGTCGGCTGCGCCTGCCTCATCGACCGCTCCGGCGGCAGGGCCGATGTTGGCGTGCCTCTGGTGTCGCTCGCCCGCCTCGAAATCCCGACCTACCCGGCCGACGCGCTGCCGCCGGAGCTTGCGGCGATACCCGCCGTGAAGCCCGGCAGCCGCGTATAGCGCGAAGGCTGGCGGCGGCGTCGCGCCGGGCGTATCACACGGCTCCGGCCGTTCACCTCGGAGGGGAGCATGAGACCCGCGCCCGCCTTGCGGTTAGGCGTCAATATCGATCACGTCGCCACGATCCGGAACGCCCGCGGCGGGGACCATCCCGATCCGCTGCGCGCCGCGGAGATCGCGGTCGCCGCCGGCGCCGACGGCATCACCGCGCATCTTCGCGAGGATCGCCGCCACATCTCCGACCGCGACATCGAGCTCCTGAGCAAGGAGATTCCCCTTCCGCTCAACCTCGAAATGGCCGCGACGCCGGACATGACCGCGATCGCGCTGCGCCACCGGCCGCACGCCGCCTGCCTCGTGCCTGAGAAACGCGAGGAGCGCACCACCGAGGGCGGCCTCGACGTCGTCGCCGGCGAGAAGCACATCGCGCCGGTGGTGCAGGCGCTTCGCGACGCGGGCGTGCGCGTCTCGCTCTTCGTCGAGCCCGACCGGCGCCAGCTCGACGCCGCGGTGCGGATCGGCGCGCCGGTGGTCGAGCTCCACACCGGCACCTATTGCGAAGCCTGGCTGCACCATCGCGAGGCCTTCGAGGCCGAGCGGCTTCGCCTCGCCGAGGCGGCGGACTATGGCGCGAGCCTCGGCCTCGAGGTCCATGCCGGCCATGGCCTCACCTACGACACCGTCGCGCCGGTCGCGAAGATGAAGCCGATCGCCGAGCTCAATATCGGCCATTTCATCATCGGCGAGGCGATCTTCGTCGGCCTTGAGGAAAGCATCCGCACCATGCGGCGGCTGATGGACGAAGCGCGGGCCGAGGTCGGGGCCGCGCTCAAGTGATCGTCGGCATCGGCAACGACATGATCGACATCCGCCGTGTCGAGAAGGTGCTCGACCGCTATGGCGAGCGCTTCCTCGACCGGGTCTTCACCGACATCGAGCGCTGGCGGTCGGAGCGGCGGAAGCAGCGCGCCGCATCCTACGCCAAGCGCTTCGCGGCCAAGGAGGCCTGCGCCAAGGCGCTCGGCACCGGCATGAGCCATGGCGTGTTCTGGCGCGACATGGGCGTGGTGAACCTGCCCTCGGGCAAGCCGACCATGGCGCTCACCGGCGGCGCCGCCGAGCGGCTGAAGACCCTCATCCCGGACGGCCACCATGCCGTCATCCACGTCACCATCACCGACGACTTCCCCCTGGCTCAGGCCTTCGTGATCATCGAGGCGGTCGCCGGCCCGGCGCCGCCGCAAAACCGCCGCCTTGGCGGGTGACCGCGTTGCGCGCCGCAGGCCTAGCCTGTATCACCACCCGGCCCTTTCGCCGGGGCATTTGAGGAGCGAAAGGGCGATGAGCGTGGCCGACGAGCAACCCAAGGCCGAGGAGAAAAAGGCCAAGGCCAAGAGCGGCGGCGGGATGTGGGACACGATCAAGATCGTCATCCAGGCCCTCATCCTGGCCTTGCTCGTGCGGACCTTCCTGTTCCAGCCCTTCTCCATCCCCTCGGGATCGATGGAGGACACCCTCCTCGTCGGCGATTTCCTGTTCGTGTCGAAATACGCCTACGGCTACAGCCGCTATTCGCTGCCCTTCTCGCCCAACCTCTGGGACGGCCGCATCTTTTCCAGCGAGCCGGAGCGCGGCGACATCGTCGTCTTCAAGCTGCCGCGCGACAATGCGACCGACTACATCAAGCGCGTCATCGGCCTTCCCGGCGACCGCATCCAGATGATCAACAACCAGCTCTACATCAACGGCGAGCCGACCGAGCTGGAGCGTCTCGGCGAGGAAACGGCGGGCGGCCCGTTCGGGCGCGTGACGCGCTACCGCGAGACGCTGCCGAACGGCGTCAGCTACGAGATCCTCGACGCGATCCAGAATTCCTCGACCGACAACACCCCGGAATTCGTGGTGCCCGAGGGGCACTATTTCATGATGGGCGACAATCGCGATAACTCCACCGACAGCCGCGTGCCGCCCGAGCGTGGCGGCGTCGGCTTCGTGCCGTTCGAGAACCTCATCGGCCGCGCCGAGATCATCTTCTTCTCTGTCGACGAGGATGCGCGCGCCTGGGAATTCTGGCGCTGGCCCTGGACGGTTCGCGGCGAGCGGCTCTTCAACGGCCTGTGACCGCCGACGCCGTCCTTGCCCGTCTCCAGGCCGCGCTCGGCCACCGTTTTTCCGACCCGGCGCTGCTGGCCACGGCGCTGACTCATTCCAGCGCGGCCGCGGAAGCCGGCCTCGGGCAGGTCGGCACCTATGAACGGCTCGAATTCCTCGGCGACCGCGTGGTCGGGCTGATCGTGGCCGAGATGCTGTTCGCGACCTTCCCGCGCGAGGCGGAGAGCGAGCTGGCGCGGCGCCTTGCGGCGCTCGTCCGCAACGACACCTTCGTCTCCGTCGCCCGCGACATCGACCTTGGCGAAGCGCTGCGTATCGGCGCCGGCGAGCAGCGCCTCGGCGGACGGCGGAACGCCACCATTCTCGGCGACACCGCGGAGGCGGTGATCGGCGCCCTCTATCTCGACGGCGGCCTCGAAGCCGCCCGGCGTTTCGTGGAAACGCACTGGCGTCCGCGCATCGCCGAAATGGTGGTACCCCCGCGCGATGCCAAATCGACGCTGCAGGAATGGGCGCAAGGGCGCGGCCTGCCGACGCCCGCCTATGTCGTGGCCGATCAGAGCGGACCGCACCACGCCCCGCGCTTCATTGTCGAGGCGGTGATCTCCGGCGTGCAGCCGGCGCGCGGGGAGGGCCGTTCCAAGCGCGAGGCCGAGCAGCAGGCGGCGGCCGAATTCCTCCGCCGCGAGGGCATCTGGAAGGTCGCGCCATGACCGGGGGCGAAGAGACGCGCTGCGGCTTCGTCGCGCTGATCGGCGCGCCGAACGCGGGCAAGTCGACGCTCCTCAACCGCCTCGTCGGCACCAAGGTGTCGATCGTGACCCACAAGGTGCAGACGACGCGCGCGATCATCCGCGGCATCGCGCTCCGCGGCCGGTCGCAGATCATCTTCGTCGATACGCCCGGCATCTTCCGTCCGAAGCGCCGCCTCGATCGCGCGATGGTGGAGACGGCGTGGGGCGGCGCCCGGGACGCCGACCGCGTCGCGCTTCTGGTGGATGCCGCGAAGGGGCTGGGAGACGAGACGCGGGACATCCTCGACAAGCTCCGCGACATCGCGCAGCCGAAGGACCTCATCCTCAACAAGATCGACATGGTGCCGCGGCCGACGCTGCTGGCGCTGGCGCAGGAGGCCAACGCCGCGGTCCCGTTCGGCGACACCTTCATGGTCTCGGCGCTGACCGGCGACGGCTGCGACGACCTCCTCGACCGCCTCGGCGCCGCGATGCCCGCCGGCCCGTGGCTCTATCCCGAGGACCAGGTCTCCGACCTGCCGCTGCGCAGCCTCGCGGCCGAGATCACACGCGAGAAGCTGTTCCTCCGCCTCCACGACGAGCTTCCCTACGACGCGACCGTGGAGACGACCCAATGGGAGGACCGCCGCGACGGCTCGGCGCGGGTGGAGCAGACCATCTTCGTCGCCCGCGAGAGCCAGCGGAAGATCGTGCTCGGCGCCGGCGGCCAGACCATCAAGGCGATCTCGATGGCCGCGCGCAGCGAGATCGCAGAGGCCGCCGAGCAGCCGGTCCACCTCTTCCTCTTCGTCAAGGTCCGCAAGAACTGGGCCGACGACCCCGAGCGCTACCGCGAGATGGGCATCGAGTTCCCCGGCGACTGACGTCAGGCGAGCCCGGCCTTCTTCATCGCTGCCGCCTCGTCCGGCGTGATGTAGGCGAAGATCTTCGGGTCGCCGTCGGCGAAATTGAGGAAATAGATGTTCTGGAATGCGATCGTCCCGGCCTTGCCGTCCTTCGGTCGGACATAGTCGAACTCCCAGTCGACCCGCGCCATCACATTCGATGAGTCGAGCGGGGTGACCTCGACGCCCACGGCCTCCATCCGTTTGCCGCCGGCGGCGCGGTACCGGGCGAAGCCCTTGGGGATCATGCGGCGGAACGACCAGCCATTCTTGCCGCCCTGCACACCGGCCGGGCTCGCCTCGACGAAGTAGGGCGCAAAGGACGCGACCACGCCGTCGATATCCTCGACCAGCGGGTCCTTCAGCGCGTCGTTGCTACGCTTGCTGTAGGCCTTGAAGAACGCCTGGGTCCGCTTCTCGATCCGTGTCGGCATGCCTGTCTCCCGGTTGAGCCGGAGGTCAATGACCGTCGCGGATTGCGGTTCCGACGGCCACGCTCCATGCTAACTCTGCCACCATGCAGTGGGCCGACGAGGGAATCATCCTCGCAACGCGGAAGCACGGCGAAACCAGCCTCATCCTGGAGCTGATGACGCCGGGCCATGGCCGGCATCTCGGCCTCGTCCGCGGCGGGCGGTCGCGGCGGCTGCAGCCCTTCCTCCAGGCCGGCAACACGGTGTCGGTGACCTGGCGCGCCCGGCTCGACGAGCATCTCGGCACCGTCGTCGCCGAGCCCGTGACCGAGCGGGCGAGCCGGCTGATCGCGGGCGCCCTCGGCATCTACGGCCTTCAGGTGCTCACCGCGCTGCTGCGGCTCCTGCCGGAGCGCGACCCGCATCCGGCCCTCTACACCGCGCTTGCCGTCGTGCTCGACGACCTCGGCGACCCGATCTCGGCCGGCGAGCTGGTGGCGCGGTTCGAGCTGGCCGTGCTCGGCGACCTCGGCTTCGGGCTCGACCTTGCGCGCTGCGCCGCCACCGGCGCGACCGATGACCTCGCCTTCGTCTCCCCGCGCACCGGCCGCGCGGTGAGCCGCACCGCGGGCGAGCCCTACCGCGACCGCCTCCTGCCCCTGCCGCGGTTCCTGTCCGCCCGCGCCGAAGGGCAGCCGACCCCGCACGACCTCGCGGCCGCGTTCTCGCTTTCCGGCTATTTCCTCGACCGCCATGTCTACGAGCCCCGCGGAATCACGGTTCCGCCGGCCCGCGAGCGGCTGCTGGCTCTGATTGCGGGGCATGGAGCGGTCGTGTGAGCGGCTGGGTTGTCGAGACGCTTGATGCGAGAGTCGACCGCGAGATCGAGGAGTTACCGGTCGGGCTGCGGGCGGCCCTGGCTCGCATTGCAGAGCTTGTTGAGGAGCTTGGGCTGGAGCGGCTCAGAGAACCCTATGTGAAACACATCGACGGGCCGATATGGGAGATGCGGCCCAAGGCGCGGGAAGGCATCGCCCGCGCGTTCTACGTGACACGGGTCGGCAGGCGGATCATTATCCTGCGGGTCTTCGTCAAGAAGACCGAGGCAACGCCGCGGCGCGAGCTTGACCTCGCGAGGCAGCGCTTGAGAGAGCTGGAAGAAGGCAGACGCCCATGACCCGGATCGCGGACCTCCACCGCAAATGGCTGGAAGACCCGAACTATCGGGCCGCCTATGCGGCGCTCGAATCGGAGTTTGCCGAGGCGAGACGCGTCGTTGCTCCGGACGGTTTCGTCCGCTTCGAGGTCTTCCGGGACGGCTCGGGCGGCTTCCGCTGGCGGATGCGCGCCGAGAACGGCAATGAAGTGATGGTGTCCGACCCCTATGCCACGGCGGATGAGGCGCGCGCAGCCATCGGAGCCCTGAAGGATTCGATCTCCGTCGCCGAGATAGCCGAAGTCGCCGCCTGATCCCGCCTTGAGTCGGCCCCCTGCCGCCGCTAATCCGGAACGATGGGTGAACAGCTGATTCCGGGCGGCATCGAGCCGGTCGACCTGCGGGCCGCGCTCGAGGAGCGCTATCTCGCTTACGCGCTCTCGACCATCACCGGCCGCGCGCTTCCGGACGCGCGCGACGGGCTGAAGCCCGTCCATCGCCGGCTCCTCTACGCCATGCGCCAGCTCCGGCTCGACCCCGGCGCCGGGTTCAAGAAATCCGCCCGCGTCGTCGGCGACGTCATCGGCAAATACCACCCGCATGGCGACCAGGCGGTCTACGACGCGCTCGTCCGCCTCGCCCAGGAATTCGCCGCCCGCTACCCGCTGGTCGAGGGGCAGGGCAATTTCGGCAATGTCGACGGCGATAACCCCGCCGCGATGCGCTACACCGAGGCCCGCCTCACCGAGGTCGCTAGGCTTCTCCTCGACGGCATCGACGAGGATGCGGTCGATTTCCGCGAGACCTATGACGGCGAGGAGCGCGAGCCGATCGTCCTCCCCGGTGCGTTCCCCAATCTCCTCGCCAATGGCGCCTCCGGCATCGCCGTCGGCATGGCGACCTCGATCCCGCCGCACAACGCCGCCGAACTCTGCGACGCCGCGCTCTATCTCATCAAGCATCCCGGCGCGGGCGTCGACAAGCTGATGGAGATGGTGCCGGGGCCGGACTTCCCGACCGGCGGCGTCATCGTGGAGGACCGCGCCGCGCTCCGCGAGGCCTACGCCACCGGCCGCGGCGGCGTGCGCCTCCGCGCGCGCTGGGAGAAGGAAGAGCAGGGCCGCGGCACCTATGTGGTGGTCGTTACCGAGATCCCGTACCAGGTGCAGAAGTCCCGCCTCATCGAGCGGATCGCCGAGCTGCTGCAGGCGAAGCGCCTGCCGCTCCTCGAGGATGTCCGCGACGAGTCCACCGACGACGTGCGCATCGTGCTGGAGCCGCGCGCGCGCACCGTTGACCCCGCCCTGCTGATGGAGTCGCTCTTCAAGCTGACGGAGCTGGAGACGCGCTTCTCCTTCAACATGAACGTCCTGTCCAAGGGCGTGACGCCGACGGTGATGCCGCTCGCCGCGCTGCTGCGCGAATGGCTCGACCATCGCCGCACGGTGCTGCTGCGCCGCTCGCGCCACCGCGCCGGCCAGATCCGCCACCGCCTCGAAGTGCTCGGCGGCTACCTCGTCGCCTATCTCAACCTCGACGAGGTGATCCGTATCATCCGCCACGAGGACGAGCCGAAGGCCGAGCTGATGCGCGCCTTCAGGCTGACCGACCTCCAGGCCGAGTCGATCCTCAACATGCGGCTGCGCAACCTCCGCCGCCTCGAGGAGACGGAGATCAAATCCGAGCACGAGGCGCTGACCGGGGAGCTGAGCCAGATCGACGCGCTTCTCGGCTCCGAGGCGAAGCAGTGGCAGACCATCGGCTGGGAGATCGGCGAGGTCCGGAAGACCTTCGGTCCGAACACCGCGCTCGGCCGCCGCCGCACCTCCTTCGCCGATGCGCCGGCGCATGACGAGAAGGCGATCGAGCACGCCATGATCGAGCGCGAGCCGATCACCGTGGTCGTGTCGGCCAAGGGCTGGATCCGCGCGATGAAGGGCCACCTCGCGGACTTCTCGGCGCTCTCCTTCAAGGAAGGCGATGCGCTGAAGACCGCCTTCCACGCCGAGACCACTGACCGGCTGCTCGCCTTCTCGACCGCCGGGCGCTTCTACACCTTCGCCGCCGACAAGCTGCCCGGCGCGCGCGGCCATGGCGAGCCGCTGCGGCTGATGGCCGACCTCGCCGACGGGGAGGACATCGTGACGATGTTCACCCACCGCCCCGAGCGGAAGCTCCTCCTCGTTTCGACCGAGGGGAGGGGCTTCGTCGTCTCCGAGGGCGAGGTGGCCGCCAACACCCGCAAGGGCAAGCAGGTGCTGAACGTCGACGGCGCCGACGAGGCGCGCATCTGCGTCGCCGCCGCCGGCGACCGTGTCGCCATCATCGGCGAGAACCGCAAGCTCCTCATCTTCCCGCTCGACCAGGTGCCGGAGATGCCGCGCGGCAAGGGTGTTCGCCTCCAGCGCTACAAGGAAGGCGGCGTCGCCGACGCACGAATCTTCGACGGCAAGGCCGGCCTCACCTGGATCGACAGCTCCGGCCGCACCTTCGCCCGCTCGCTCGACGAGCTGCGCGACTGGCAGGGCGACCGCGCCCAGGCCGGCCGCCTCCCGCCCACCGGCTTCCCCCGCTCCAACAGCTTCGGCACCCCGCCGGTGCCGTCGGGATAGGCTCGTCGTCCCGCCGGTCCTTCGAGGCCCGGCTGTGCCGGGCACCTCAGGATGAGGTCGTTGAAAGGGCGCCGGGCTTCATCTTCTTCGGCCTCATCCTGAGGTGCGAGCGAAGCGAGCCTCGAAGGATGGCGCCGGACGCCGCGCATCCGATTGACAACACCACGGGCGCAACACATAACCGCGTGGTTCTGAAACGCCCCGGTTATGCACATGGCCTCAGCCGAGACTCTCGACGCCACCTTCGCCGCGCTCGCCGACCCCACCCGCCGCGCGATCCTCGCGCGCCTCGCGCTGGGCGAGGCGTCGGTGAACGAGCTCGCCGCGCCCTTCGCCATGAGCCAGCCGGCGATCTCCAAGCACATCAAAGTGCTGGAGCGGGCCGGCCTCGTGTCGCGCGGCCGCGACGCGCAGCGCCGCCCGGTGCGCATCGAGGGCGCGCCGCTGGCGAGCGCCAGCGCCTGGCTGGAGCGCTACCGCGCGATCTGGGAGGTCAATTTCGGGCGCCTCGACGCGCTGCTCGGCGAGCTCCAGGCAATCAAGCCGCCGGAGAAGAGAACGTAGGCGGCCATGAACGCACCCGGCAAGCTGACGGTCACGCTTCCCTCCGATCGCGAGGTCCTGATCACGCGGTGGTTCGCCGCGCCGCGCGACCTTGTCTTCGATTGCTGGACGAAGCCGGAGCTGATCCGGCGTTGGCTCCTCGGCCCGGAGGGCTGGACGATGACGGTGTGCACCGTCGACCTCCGCGTCGGCGGCCGCTACCGCTACGAATGGCGGAGCACCGAGGGCAGCGTCATGGGCATGGGCGGAGAGTATCGCGAGATCGTCCGGCCCGAGCGCCTCGGCAGCGTCGAGCTCTTCGACGAGGACTGGACCGGCGGCGAGGCGACCTCGACCATCGTCCTGACGGAGGAGGGCGGCGGCACGCTGCTGCGCCAGACCTCGCGCTACGCCTCGAAGGAGGCGCGCGACGGCGCGCTCCGGACCGGCATGACCGAAGGGATGGAATACGGCTTCGGCCGGCTCGACGCGCTCCTCGCCGAGCGCGCCGCCGCGCGGTAGCGCTGCCGCATCATCGCCGCATTTGGAACCCGCCGCGCCCGTCGCGAGTTGCTCCTCCACATCGCACCGCGCCGGGAGGCTTGGATGGGCAAGGGAATTCTGCTGTGGCTCCTCGGGATCCCGATCCCGATCATCATCCTCATCCTTCTCCTGACCTAGGCGGGAGGACACGATGGCCCAGTCCATTCCGGTCGCGACGACGGCGGCCAACGAGGCGCCCGTCTCCGCGGTGACGTGGTCCGCCGTCTTCGCCGGCGGCGTCGTTGCCGCCGCGGTTTCGATCATTCTCCTTCTCCTCGGCTCGTCCTTCGGTTTCGCCGCGATCTCGCCCTGGCCGGAAGGGACCGGCGGCACGATCGCCGCGTTCGGCGTCGGCGCCGCGATCTGGCTCGTCGTGGTGCAATGGGTGGCGTCCGGCCTTGGCGGCTATGTCACCGGGCGGCTCCGCACCAAATGGGTCGGCGTTCATACCGACGAGGTGTTCTTCCGCGACACCGCGCACGGCTTCCTGGCGTGGGCCGTGGGCACGCTCTTCGTCGCCGCGCTGATCGTGATGTCGATCGCCGGCGTGGCGCGCACTGCCGTCGATGCCGCGGCGACCGTCGCGGCCGGCGCGGCCGAGGGTGCAGGCGCCGCCGCTGGCGGCCTTGCCGACAACGCCTACTTCACCGACCGCCTGTTCCGGGTCGACCCGGCAGCCCCGGGCGCCTTCGGCGCCGGCGCCGACGACGGGGCCGCAAGGGTGGCCGAGGCAGGACGCATCCTCGCCCGTGGGGTTCTTGCCGACGAGTTCCCCGAAGACGACCGCGTCTACCTGGTGGACCTGGTCGCCGACCAGACCGGTCTCCCCGCGAACGAAGCGGAGGTCCGCGTCAACGAGGTGATTGCCGGCGCGCAAGAGGTGAAGGCCGAAGCGGCGCAGGTCGCGGAGGACGCCGCCGACGCGGCCGCGTCGCTGGCGATCTACACCTTCCTCTCGCTCCTGGTCGGTGCCTTCATCGCCTGCGTCGCCGCCGCCCTCGGCGGCCGCCAGCGCGACGACGTGGAGGTGGTGACAGTCCGCGCCTAGTCGGCGTCAACTGCGCGACAGACGCCGGCGCTATTCCGCTTCGGCCTTGAGCGGGTGGGCGCGCGCCCAGACCTCGAACGCCTTGATCACCGGGTCTAGCGCGAGGCCGGCGTCGGTCAGCCGGTAGACGGTGCGCGGCGGCATGGTCGACTGCACGGTCTTCGCCACCAGCCCGACCTGCTCCAGCCGCTGCAGGCGCTGCGTCAGCGTCGCCGGATTCACCGCCCCGGCCTGGCGGCCGATATCGTTGAACCCGACCGGCCCCTTCAGCAGCACATAGACGATCGGCAGCGCCCACTTCTCCTGCAGCACCTGGAAGGCGGCCTGCAGCTTCTCCGGGACGACGCAGGGGTCGTCCACCGGCGTGCGGTGAGGGGCAGGGGTCATGTCTTCCATTGTAATCCGGATTCGCGGGGGACGCGCGCGCCTTCGGTACTTGACGTTACGTAGCACTATAATATGTATTGCGCTACGCGCTCACAAGCGCGACGGGATTCATAGTGCCGCGAGGCGGGCTCCTGCCTCGAACCTTCATGCGCCGGGCCTCCCCGGCGCCGTTGTTGAGGACTGCAATGCTCAAGATCGGTGTCATCGTCTCCAGCACCCGCCCCAACCGCTTCGCCGACACGCCGACGAAGTGGATCGTCGAGAAGGCTTCCGCCCGCAACAACCTCGACATCGAGGTGCTCGACCTTCGCGACTACTCCATGCCGTTCTTCGAGGAGGCGATGTCGCCGGCCTGGGCGCCGAGCCAGAACCCGGTCGCCCTCGAATGGCAGAAGAAGATCGAGGAGAAGGACGGCTTCATCGTCGTGACCGCGGAGTACAATCGAGGCCCGACCGCCGTCCTCAAGAACGCCCTCGATTACGCCTATCCGCAGTGGAACAAGAAGGCGATCGGCTTCGTCGGTTACGGCAGCACCGGCGCCGCCCGCGCGATCGAGCAACTCCGCACCAACGCGATCGAGCTGCAGATGGCGCCGATCCGCGTCGGCGTGCACATCCAGGGCCAGGTCTTCATGTCGGTGCTGATGGGGCAGGCGAAGCTCGAGGATTTCGACTTCCTCAATCCCAATGTCGACGACCTGCTCAACCAGCTGACTTGGTGGACCGCGGCGCTGAAGAACGCCCGCGAAGCGGACGCTGCGGAAAAGGTCGCCGCGTAGCGTCTGTCGTATTTCCGTCATTCCGGCGAAGGCCGGAATCCAGCCCCACTTGCTCCGCCCGTCGTGTGGCGCTGGACCCCGGCCTTCGCCGGGGTGACGAGGGGTGGGAGTGGTCGCGCGGTCTACCGGACGCGCACCCAGCCGCGGGGGCCGAGGCGCTCCTGCGGCCGGAAGCGCGTCTTGTAGTCCATCTTGGCCGAGCCCTCGACCCAGTAGCCGAGATAGACGTACGGCAGGCCGCGTTTCCGCGCCCGGCGGATGTGATCGAGGATCACGAAGGTGCCCAGGCTGCGATACGCCAGATCGGGATCGTAGAACGAGTAGACCATCGACAGCCCGTCGCGGAGCGTGTCGGTGAGGCTCGCGGCGACCAGCGGTCCCTGGCCGCGGCCGTTGATCGCGGTGTCGGGGCCGCGGAACCGGTACTCGATCATCGCGGTCTCGACGTGGCTGTCCTCGACCATCATCGCGTAGTCGAGCACCGTCATGTCGGCCATGCCGCCGTCGGAATGGCGCGCGTCGAGATAGCGGCGGAAGAGCGAATATTGCTCCGACGTCGGGCTGGCGGTGATCTCGCTGCCGACGAGGTCGGCGTTCTTCGCCATCACCCGCTCGAAGCTGCGGCCGGGCTTGAAGAGGTCCGCCGCGACGCGCACCGAGACGCAGGCCCGGCAGCCTTCGCAGGCCGGCCGGTAGGCGATGTTCTGGCTGCGGCGGAAGCCGCCCTGGGTGAGGATGTCGTTGAGCGCCGGCGCGCGCGGCCCGACGAGGTGGGTGAACACCTTGCGCTCGCTCTGGCCCGGCAGATAAGGGCAGGGCGAAGGGGCCGTGAGGTAGAACTGCGGGGTATCGAACTGATGCTTCGTCATTCAGGCCGGCATTCGCCTCGACGCGTCGAAGCACACGATACGCCTCCGCACGCCCGGGCGGAAAGCGAAATCAGGCGGCAGCCACCGCTACGTTCGGCAGCGCATCGGAGTTCACCATCACCACGCCGAGCAGCATGTCGTGGAGGAGCCGGTTGCGCGGATTGAGGAAGGCGACGATCAGGATCAGCGGCGTCAGGAGGCTGACCGACGTCCAGAACAGGAGCCCGTGCAGCACGGCGAGCAGCGGGTACATCTTCTGCCCGCCGATGGTGCGCAGCTCGATGCCCACCGTCTTCATGCCGACCGTCGCCGAGTTCTCGCCGCCGAGCGTCAGCGCGAGATAGCCAAGCCCGACGACGCCGAACACGAACGGGAAGAGCACCCAGCCGAGGCCGAAGGTGAGGATGCCGAGGACGAGCACCGCCAAGAGCACCGGCAGCATCAGCACGATCACGATCACCATGTCGATCGCGAAGGCGATCAGCCGCCGCGGCAGCACGTCGACGAAGAACGCCGGGTGGCGGTCCTGGACGAACACGTCATAGCTCGCGCCGGGTTGTCCGGAATTGTCGGTGACCGTCATCGGAACCTCCCACACCGGCGCCTCGCCGGGCGCCTACGCCAACACGTAGGATGATCCCGCCGCGCAGCAAGGGCAACCCGGCCGCCAACGCGGTACGCTTTCTGAACCTCTCCCTCGTGGAGAGGTCGAAGGTCGCGCAGCGGGCTTCGGGAGAGGGGCACGGCCGCGCCCCTTCCCCGAAACCGCGATGCGGTTTCGACCCTTCCACCAGGGAAGGGTTCGACAAGAGGGGCTACTGCCGCCGCAGCAGCCGCGCGGCCTCGGGCGCGAAATAGGTGAGAACGCCGTCCGCGCCCGCGCGCTTGAAGGCGCCGAGGCTTTCCATCATCGCGCGCTCGCCGTCGATCCAGCCGTTCTGCGCGGCGGCCTTGATCATCGCATATTCGCCGGACACCTGGTACGCGAAGGTGGGGAGGCCGAACGCCTCCTTCACCCGCCACACGATGTCGAGATAGGGCATGCCGGGCTTGACCATCACGAGGTCGGCGCCCTCGGCGATGTCGAGCTCGGTCTCGCGGAGCGCCTCGGCGCCGTTCGCCGGATCCATCTGATAGGTACGCTTGTCGCCGGTGAGCGTCTTCGCCGTGCCGATCGCATCGCGGAACGGCCCGTAGAACGCCGAGGCATATTTCGCGCTGTAGGCCATGATGGCGCGGTCGGCGAAGCCGTTGGCGTCGAGTGCTGTCCGGATCGCGCCGACGCGGCCGTCCATCATGTCGGAGGGCGCGATCACGTCGGCACCGGCCTCGGCCTGGATCAGCGCCTGCAGCACGAGCTGGCGCACGGTGGCGTCATTGTCGATCTCGCCGCCGCGCAGCAGCCCGTCATGGCCGTGGCTGGTATAGGGGTCGAGCGCAACGTCGGTGATGAGGCCGACCTCCGGCACCGCGCGCTTGATCGCGCGGCAGGCGGCACAGACGAGGTTGTCGGGATCGAGCGCCTCGGTGCCGGATTCATCGCGCAGCTCGGGCCGCACATTGGGGAAGAGGGCGATCGCCGGGATGCGGAGCGCGCGCGCTTCCTCCGCGGCCTTCACGGCAAGATCGACCGACAGCCGCTCGACGCCCGGCATCGACGGCACCGGCACACGCTGGTTGTCGCCCTCGATGATGAAGAGCGGCCAGATCAGGTCGTCGGTCGAGAGCGTCGTCTCGCGCACCAGGCGGCGCATCCAGTCGGTTCGCCGGGTGCGTCGCATCCGGCGTCCGTTGAGGATCGCATCCATGTCGGGCTCGGCCGCAATGCGGCGCGGACCCGGCCGCTCCTGGTTCATCCTTACCGGCGCTCCCTGAAGTGCGCGGACCTTATCACCCGCGGCGGGGGGCACAAGGCGGAGGGTATCGGCAGAAAGCGCGGAAACCATTCGCAAACCGCGTTGAAATGAGGGCTTCGCGCTAAGCCGCCATTAAGCGTGCCGTTTAAGGTCATCTTCAATTGCGGGTGGTTAGGGTTCGCGGAGAAATGAGGCGGGGGAAACAACCTGCCGGCAACAGTGAGGCGATAGTGATGATGAACCCCAAGCGCAGCGTCGAGGCTGTGCAGGTTGCGCCCGCGCAGCCCGCCGCCACCGACCTCAAGCCGCTCTACCTTGAGGCTCTGACGCTCGTCGAGCGCCTCCACCGGCGGTTGCTCGACGTGATCAAGGACGAGTTCGACCGGGCCGGCCGGTCCGACGTCAACGCCGTCCAGGCTCTCCTCCTCTTCAACATCGGCGATGCCGAGCTGACGGCGGGCGAGCTGCGGACCCGCGGCTACTATCTCGGCTCCAACGTCTCCTACAATCTCAAGAAGCTCGTCGAGATGGGCTACATCCACCACCAGCGCTCGCGAATGGACCGGCGCTCGGTGCGGGTGAGCCTGACGGAGAAGGGCCAAAGCGTGGCCGACGTGGTCAACCGCCTCTACGAGCGCCACATCCGCTCGATCGACCAGGTCGGCGGCATCGGCGCCGAAGACTTCAACACCCTCAACCGCTCCCTCCAGCGCCTCGAGCGCTTCTGGACCGACCAGATCCTCTACCGCCTCTAGGCCTGTCGGCGGGTCCCTTCCCTTCAACCCTCCCCTTGCGGGAGGGTCGAAACCGCGAAGCGGTTTCGGGGAGGGGTGCTGCCTCCGAAGCCAGACACGGCCTCAGCACCCCCACCCGAACCGGCTGCGCCGGTTCGACCGCCCCGCAAGGGGGCGGTTGAAGAGGATGTCCAAATCGGAGCCAATTTCTTGAACCCTCCCCTCGTGGGAGGGTCGAAAGCCGAAGGCTTTCGGGAAGGGGGCACGGCCGCCCCCCTCCCGAAGCTCGCTTCGCGACCTTCGACCGCCCCGCGAGGGGGCGGTTCAACAAGACTCCAATCAACGCGCGCCAACCGTGGCCCGGCCGCAACAGCGGCCGGGCTTGGCGCGTCGGGGGCCGCTTGAATCATCAAAGCGCCATATTGGACCGGCAGTTCGGCGGCGTGCGGCTGATTGTTAATCGGCCCGCGACAAGCTTTGGCTGCCCTTGATTCGGCTTCGGTCGGCGGGGCGGCGTGATCGGACCCGATGGCGCGTTGCGACGGCGCGAGGGCTGGGAGTGAATTCTTGACGAAATCAGCAAGCATGCCCGGATCGGCCCGCTGCGTCCGCTCGGCACTCGCCGCGATGGCGGCGGTCGTCCTTATCTCCGGCGCCGCCCCGGCGACGGCGCAGAATGTCGACTGGCGCCCCGGCTTCGACGCCATCCTTGACGAGAACGCGGTCCGCACCTCGCGCCCCATCCTGTCGCCCGAAATCGCGGCGGCGATGGACCTTGCGATCCTGCGTTACCAGGACATCGTGTCGTCCGGCGGCTGGCCTGTCGTGCCCGCGACCGAGACGCTCCGCCTCGGCATGGATTCGCCCTCGGTGTCGGTGCTGCGCCAGCGCCTCATCGTCAGCGGCGACCTCGTCGCCTCCGCCGGCACGTCCACCATCTTCGATTCCTATGTCGAAGCGGCGGTCCGGCATTTCCAGGCGCGCCACGGCATCCCGGCCGACGGCATCGTCGGGCCGACGACCTTCTCTGCGCTCAACGTCGCCGCGGCGATGCGGCTCAACCAGCTCATCATCAACCGCGACCGGCTGCGCGAGCTCGCGGCCACCACCACCCCGCGCTACGTGATGGTGAACCTGCCGGCCGCGGAGATCGAGGCAGTCGAGCACGGCGTGGTGGTGTCGCGCCACACCGCGGTGGTCGGCAAGGTCGACCGGCCGTCGCCGATCCTCACCTCGCAGATCCACGAGATCAACTTCAACCCGTTCTGGACGGTGCCGGTCTCGATCATCCGGCGCGACCTGATCCCGCTGATGCAGCAGCATCCGACCTACCTTCGCGACCAGGGCATCCGCATCTACACCCAGCAGGGCCAGGAGATCATGCCGGAGGCCGTCGACTGGTACAGCGACGAGGCCACCCGCTACGTGTTCCGCCAGGATCCGGGCGACCTCAACTCGCTCGGCTCGGTGAAGATCAACTTCCACAACCCGCACGCGGTCTACATGCACGACACGCCGAACAAGACCCTGTTCGGCAACGAGTACCGCTTCGACTCGTCGGGCTGCGTGCGCGTCGAGAACATCCGCGGGCTGATCGTGTGGCTGCTGCGCGACAATCCCGGCTGGGACGCCACCCAGATCAACAGCGTCTTCATGTCCGGCCAGCGCATCGACGTGCAGCTCACCAGCCCCGTGCGGCTCTATTTCGCCTATGTCACTGCATGGGCGATGGAGGACGGCGTGGTGAACTTCCGCGAGGACATCTACGCGATGGACGGCATCGGCGACGTCGCCTCCCTCCAGTAGGAAACCGCGGACCAGCCCCGCGCTGGCTGCATTCCCGTCGCATTCCACGCGCCGCAGGCCCATGCTAAGGCCTGCGGCGCTTTTCGTTTTCCCGAAGGATCGAACCGCATGAGCGTGACCGACGGCGCGCATTTCCCGGGATTCTTCACCCGGTCCGTGGCCGAGGCCGACCCCGAGCTCGACCGGGCGCTGAAGGGCGAGCTCCGCCGCCAGCAGGACGAGATCGAGCTGATCGCCTCGGAGAACATCGTCTCGCGCGCCGTTCTGGAGGCGCAGGGCTCGGTCCTCACCAACAAATATGCCGAGGGCTATCCCGGGCGGCGCTACTACGGCGGCTGCCAGTGGGTCGACGTCGCCGAGGAGCTCGCGATCGCCCGGGCAAAGGAGCTGTTCGGCTGCGGCTTCGCCAACGTCCAGCCCAACTCCGGCAGCCAGGCCAACCAGGCTGTGCTGATGGCGCTGGCAAAGCCCGGCGATACGCTGCTCGGCCTCAGCCTCGCCGCCGGCGGCCACCTGACCCACGGCGCGCCGCCCAACATGTCGGGCAAGTGGTTCAAGGCGGTGTCCTACGGCGTCCGCCGCCAGGACGCCCGGATCGACCTCGACGAGGTCGAGGCGCTGGCGAAGGAGCACCAGCCGCGGATCATCATCGCCGGCGGCTCGGCCTATTCGCGGGTGATCGACTTCGCTGCCTTCCGCCGCATCGCCGACTCCGTCGGCGCCTATCTCATGGTCGACATGGCGCATTTCGCTGGGCTGGTCGCGGGCGGCGTCCATCCGAGCCCGTTCCCGCACGCCCATGTCGTGACCACCACGACCCACAAGACGCTCCGCGGCCCCCGCGGCGGCATGGTCCTCACCAATGACGAGGACATCGCCAAGAAGATCAACTCGGCGATCTTCCCCGGCCTCCAGGGCGGACCGCTGATGCACGTCATCGCCGCCAAGGCGGTATCGTTCGGCGAAGCGCTGCGTCCCGACTTCAGGCGCTATGCCGCGCAGGTGGTGGAGAACGCGCAGGCGCTCGCCGCGTCGATGTACGAGGCGGGGCTGGAGGTGGTGTCCGGCGGCACCGACACCCACCTGATGCTGGTCGACCTCCGTCCCAAGCAGCTCACCGGCAAGGCGGCGGAAGCCGCGCTCGGCCGCGCCGACATCACCTGCAACAAGAACGGCGTGCCGTTTGACCCGGAGAAGCCGACCGTCACCTCGGGTATCCGCCTCGGCACCCCGGCGGGAACCACCCGCGGCTTCGGCGTCGCTGAGTTCCGCCAGATCGGCGGGATGATCCGCCGCGTCCTCGACGGCCTCGCCGCCAATGGCGAGGAGGGGAACGGCGCGGTCGAAGCCGCGGTGAAGGCCGAAGTCGCGGCGCTGGTGGCGCAGTTCCCCATCTATGCCCGCTAGTTTGGCGCGGATACGAGCCGCACCCAACCCTCGTCATTCCGGCGAAGGCCGGGGTCCAGAACCATACGAAGGCCGAAGCCGGGGCGCTGGATTCCGGCCTTCGCCGGAATGACGAGGGGACGCTAGCTCGGCAAGCGGCGGACGAATCCGCTAAGCTGCCGGCGAGGCGAGCGGGATCAGGCGGATGCGGTGCCCTTATTGCGGCAGTGACGATACCCAGGTGAAGGATTCCCGGCCGTCCGGGGACAACACCTCAATCCGCCGCCGGCGCGTCTGCACCGATTGCGGGGGGCGCTTCACCACCTTCGAGCGCATCCAGCTCCGCGAGCTCACCGTGATCAAGCGGAGCGGACGGCGCGTGCCGTTCGATCGCGACAAGCTGGTGCGCTCGGTCCAGGTCGCGCTCCGCAAGCGCCAGGTCGAGCCGGATCGCGTGGAACGCATGATCAACGGCATCGTCCGCCAGCTCGAAAGCCTCGGGGAGGGCGACGTTCCCTCCGAGCAGATCGGGCTGCTGGTCATGGAGGGCCTGAAGCGGCTCGACGACGTCGCCTATGTCCGCTTCGCCTCGGTCTATCGCAATTTCCGCGAAGCCAAGGATTTCGAGACCCTCCTTGACGAGCTCTCCGGCGAAGCCGCCGGCGGCCCGGCGATCGCCCCGGCCAAAGCCGATGGCTGACGCCGCGCCGGACGCTGGCCTCGACCGCCGCTACATGGCCGCGGCGCTGCGGCTCGGGCGCGCCAATCTCGGCCGCACCTTCCCCAATCCGGCGGTGGGTGCACTGATCGTCCGCCACGAGCCGTCCGGCCCGCGCATCGTCGGCGGCGGCTGGACCGCCGCCGGCGGCCGCCCCCATGCCGAGGTCGAGGCGCTCGCCGAGGCCGGGGAGGAAGCCCGCGGCGCCACCGCCTATGTCACGCTGGAGCCCTGCGCCCATGAGGGCCACACTCCGCCCTGCGCCAACGCCCTGGTCGCGGCGGGTGTGTCGCGCGTCGTCACCGCCATCGCCGACCCCGATCCCCGCGTCTCCGGCCGCGGCCATGCCATCCTCGAGGCCGCCGGCATCGCCGTGACGACCGGCGTTCTCGCCGCCGACGCGCGGCTCGCCCATGGCGGCCATATCAGCCGCGTCACCCGCGGCCGGCCATGGGTGATCCTCAAGCTCGCCGTGTCGGCCGACGGCATGATCGGCCGCCGCGAGGGCGAGCGCATGATCATCACCGGGCGCCCGGCCTTCGAGCGGGTGCAGGCGATCCGCTCCGAATGCGACGCCGTGATGGTCGGCATCGGCACCGTGCTGGTCGACGATCCGCGTCTGACGGTGCGCCTTCCGGGCGCCGAGGCGCGTGACCCGATCCGCATCATCCTCGACACCAACGCGGTGATCGGCCTCGACACCAACCTCGTGAAATCCGCGCGCGAGGTGCCGCTCTGGCTGATGGTGTCCGAAACCGCGGAGGCCGAGCGCGTGACGCTGCTGGAGGCGTCGGGCGCCGTGGTGGTCCGCGTCCGCGAAGGCTCGGGCGGGCTCGACATCGAGGCGGTGTTCTCCGCGCTCGCCGAGCGCGGCCTCACTCGCGTGCTGGTCGAGGGCGGTTCGCGCGTCGCCTCGTCGCTGATCTCGGCCGGCCTCGCCGACGAGGTGATCCTCTTCCGCGCGCCGGTGGTGGTCGGCCCCGACGGCGTGCGCGCCCTCGGCGGCCATGCGCTGTCCGCCATCGAGCGCAGCCCGCGCTATCAGCTCGTCGCCGAACAGCCGCTGGGCGAGGAGCGGATGCGCCGCTACCTCCGGACTCCCTGATGTTCACCGGCATTGTCACCGCGGTGGGGGAGGTCGCCTCGGTCGAGGCCGTGCGCGATATCCGCCGCATCGCCATCGCGACCGCCGAGCCGGTCGACGCCGCGCTCGGCGCGTCGATCAGCTGCTCCGGCGTGTGTCTCACCGTCACCGGCCATCTCCCGGCCAATCGCGGCTTCACCGTCGATGTCGGGCCGGAGACGCTGCGCGTCACCACCGCCGGCGACTGGCGCGCCGGCACGCGGATCAACCTCGAACGTTCGCTCCGCATGGGCGACGAGCTCGGCGGCCACCTCGTCAGCGGCCATGTCGACGGCGTCGCGACCATCACCGACCGCGTCGATCATGGCGAAACCGTCGCCTTCACCTTCGCCGCGCCGCCCGATCTCGCGCGCTTCGTCGCGGTGAAGGGCTCGGTCGCGCTCGATGGCACGTCGCTCACCGTCAACACAGTGGAGGGCGCTGGCTTCAGCTGCCACCTCATCCCCCACACCCTCGCGGTGACCAATTGGGGCGACCGCAGGATCGGCGACCGCGTCAATCTCGAGGTCGACGTGATGGCCCGCTACGCCGCGCGCCTGGCGGAACGCGTCTAGCCGCGACGCCGTTCCGCTGGACAAGCGTGGCCGCGGCGTGATTGGACAGGCGCCATCCAAAGACGAGTGACTGGAGCCGATGAGCGACCCGCTGCGCTTTCTCATCATCGAAGCGCGTTTCTACGACGACCTTGCCGACGAGCTGCTGCGCGGCGCGACCGCCGCGCTCGACGCCGCCGGCGCGCGCTATGACCGCGTCTCGGTGCCCGGCGCGCTGGAGATCCCCGCGGCCGTCGCGATGGCGATCGAAGGCCCGACCTACTACGACGGCTTCGTCGCGCTCGGCTGCGTCATCCGCGGTGAGACCACGCATTACGATGTCGTCGCCGGCGAATCTGCGCGCGCCCTGATGGACCTCGCCGTGAACGAGCGGCTGGCGCTCGGCAACGGCATCCTCACGGTCGAGAATGACGACCAGGCCTGGGCGCGCGCCCGCGTGTCGGAAGAGGACAAGGGCGGCGGCGCGGCGCGGGCGGCGCTCGCCATGGTGGCGCTCCGCGCCCGGATCGAGGCCGGCCTCTGATGCCGGACGCCCCGTCCGCCCGACCGGCTAACGCCCGCGGCGCCGCGCGCCTCGCTGCGGTCCAGGCGCTCTACCAGATGGATGTCGGCGGCACGTCGGTCGAGGAGGTGATGGCCGAGTTCGAGACCTGGCGCCTCGGCCACGAGCTCGACGGCGTCACCTACCGCGACGCCGACGCCGCCTTCTTCCGCGACCTCGTCGCCGGCGTCGTGCGCGACCAGCGCGCGCTCGACCCGATGATCCACGACGCGCTGGCGGCGGGCTGGCCGCTGGCGCGCATCGACGTGACGCTGCGGGCGATCCTCCGCTCCGCGGCGCAGGAGCTGTCCGGCAAGGCCGACGTTCCCGCGCGCGTCGTCATCACCGAATATGTCGACGTCGCCAAGGCGTTCTTCGACGGCGACGAGCCGCGGATCGTCAACGGCGTCCTCGACGCGCTCGCCCGGCGCCTTCGCCCCGGCGAATTCGCCGGCCGCGCCTGAGCCGATGGCCGGCGACCGCACCCGGCCCGGCGAGTTCGCTCTCATCGACCGCCATTTCCGGCCGCTGGCCGGGGAGGGGGCGTTCGGCCTCGCCGACGACGCCGCGCTGGTCGCGCCGCGCCCGGGCGAGGAGATCGTCGTCACCAAGGACATGATCGTCGAGGGCGTCCACTTCTTCCCCGACGACCCGCCGGCGGCGATCGCCGCCAAGGCCTTGCGGGTGAACCTCTCCGACCTCGCCGCCAAGGGCGCCGGGCCTTTCGGCTATTTCCTCGGCCTTGGCCTCCGCGACGGCTGGACCGAGGACTGGGTCGCCGCATTCGCCGCAGGCCTCGCCGCCGACCAGCGGACCTTCGGCGTCGCGCTGCTCGGCGGAGACACCACGCGAGCCGGCGAGCGCACGATCGTATCCATCACCGCGCTCGGCCGCCTGCCGGCGGGCACGATGGTGCACCGCTCCGGCGCGCGCCCCGGCGACGTCGTGATGGTGACCGGCACCATCGGCGACGCCGCGCTCGCCTTGCATCAGCAGAAGGCCGGCCGGCTCGCGCCCGTCGCGCTCCACCGGCGCTTCCTCTATCCTGAGCCGCGCGTCGCCCTGGCGCCGCTCGTCCGCCGCTTCGCCCACGCGGCGATGGACGTGTCCGACGGCCTGGTCGGCGACCTCGGCCATCTCTGCCGCGCCTCGGGCGTCACGGTGGAGATCGACGCTGCCGCCGTTCCCCTTTCCCCAGACGCCGCCGCGCTCATCGATGCCGAGCCCGCGCTCCTCGCGACCGCGCTCACCGGCGGCGACGACTACGAGCTCCTGATGGCCATCGCCCCGGCCGACGCCGATGCCTGCGCCGCGGCGGGAACCACCGTGACGCCGATCGGCCGCATCGTCGCCGGGGAGGGGCCCCCGACCATCCGCGGCCATGACGGGCAACCGCTCCACTTCCAGCGCAGCGGCTTCGACCACTTCGCCTGAACCCAAACCAACTGCACCGTCCCGGGCTTGACCCGGGACCCATTGGCCGTACCACGAGCGTCGCACAGCCGACCGTGCGCTGGTCGCGCAGAAGGCGCGGGCTTCGCCCGCGAATCTGACGCTGGGTCCCGGGTCTCGCGATGGCGCTTAGCGCCACGCGGCCCGGGATGAGCGGGAGGTGGTTGGCGCCCTCCTTGCCGCCGCGTGGCGCCGGGAGCAGGGTCCGGCGCCATGGCCAGCCCCGCATCGCCCGAGTCGCTCGACCCGCACGCATCGCGGACGGTGTGGCTGCTGACGACCTCCTTCGCGCTGGTCGGGCTGGCGCCGCTGGTCGTGGTGACGCTGGGCGGGCTGGCCGGCGAGGACCTCCTCGGCGCGGACAAGTCGCTCGCGACGCTGCCGGTCGCCGGCTACAATGTCGGCCAGGCGCTCTTCGCCATTCCCGCCGCGCGGCTCGCCGAGCGGCTCGGACGCCGCGCCGGGCTGATGTCGGGCGGCAGCATCATCGTCGCCGGCTCGCTGCTCGCGATGGGCGCGCTTCTTCTGTCCTCCTTCTGGCTGTTCGCCGCGGCGCTGCTCCTGATCGGCTGCGCCGGCTCGTTCGCGCAGCAGCATCGTTTCGCCGCCATCGAGACCGTGCCGGCGGCGCATCGCGGGCTCGCGATCTCGCGCGTCCTCATCGGCGGGCTGGCGGTGGCGGCCGTGGGGCCGCCTGTGATCCTCGCCACCCGCGACCTCTTCAGCCCCGGCCTTCCCTTCGCCGGCGCCTTCATTGCCCTGATCGCGGTCGCCCTGCTGTCGCTCGTCGTCCTCCGTCGCCTCAGCCTCGCGCCGCCGCGGACGGCGACCGGCGCGGTCGGCCCCGACGCGCGGCCGCTCTCGGTGATCGCGCGCCAGCCGCGCTTCCTCATCGCGCTCCTCTGCGCCGCGGCGTCCTATGCGCTGATGGCGATGGTGATGACCGCCGCGCCGCTGGCGATGGTCGAGCACCATCATCACAGCCAGTCGGACGCCGTCCTCGGCATCCAGTGGCACGTGCTGGCGATGTTCGCGCCGAGCCTCGTCACCGGCCGCCTGATCGCGCGGTACGGCAAGGAGCTCATCACTGCGGTCGGCCTCGGGCTTCTCTTCGTCAGCGCGCTGGTGGGGATCGCCGGCACCGCCGTCCTTCACTTCTGGGCGATGCTGATCGTCCTCGGCGTCGGCTGGAATTTCGGTTTCGTCGGCGCGACGGCGCTCCTCGCCGAGACCTATACCTCCGCCGAGCGCGGCCGGGTCGAAGGCTTCAACGATTTCGTGGTGTTCGGCACCATGGCCGCCGCCTCTTTGCTGTCCGGCGAGCTCCTGGATTCCGCGGGCTGGACCGGGGTCAACATCACCGTCCTTCCGATCGTCGCCACGGTCCTTGCCCTCCTCCTGTTCCTCGTGATGAGGCAGCGTCGTCAGCCCGCCTGAATTGTTTGTTGTGCAACACTTTTCGGCATCTTGACTGTCCCTGACCTGCAAGCCATACCGAGCCCGCGCGATTTCGGAAGGCTGTCGCGGGGGGTTTTGCCTTCCTGTCCTTCATGGTCGGCCGGAAAGCGGACGCAGCTGCCGAGCGGCAGTCTTGCGAACCGTTTCGTTATGGAGAGGTGACGCAGTGATCTATGCAGTTTTCGTGGCTGGCTTGCTGGCCGTCGCCTACGGGGTATGGACGGCGAGGTCGATCCTCGCCGCCGATGCCGGCAACGCCCGCATGCAGGAGATCGCAGCGGCCATCCAGGAAGGCGCCACCGCCTACCTGACCCGGCAATACACCACCATCGCCATCGTCGGCGTTTTGATCTTCGCCCTCGGCGCCTGGCTCCTCGGCTTCACGGTCGCGATCGGCTTCGCCATCGGCGCGATCCTCTCCGCGGCGGCCGGCTTCATCGGCATGAACGTCTCGGTGCGCGCCAATGTCCGCACCGCCCAGGCGTCGAGCCGCAGCCTCGCTTCGGGTCTCTCGATCGCCTTCAAGTCAGGCGCGGTCACCGGCATGCTGGTCGCCGGCCTCGCCCTTCTCGGCGTCGTCGTCTACTACTGGATCCTCACCGTCCCGATGGACTACGCGTCGAACAGCCGCGAGGTCATCGACGCTCTGGTTGCCCTCGGTTTCGGCGCCTCGCTCATCTCCATCTTCGCCCGTCTCGGCGGCGGCATCTTCACCAAGGGCGCCGACGTCGGCGGCGACCTCGTCGGCAAGGTCGAGGCCGGCATCCCCGAGGACGATCCGCGCAACCCCGCCACCATCGCCGACAATGTCGGCGACAATGTCGGCGACTGCGCGGGCATGGCGGCCGATCTCTTCGAGACCTACGCCGTGACCGTCGTCGCCACGATGGTGCTCGGCGCGATCTTCTTCGGCGGCGCCGCGATCACCGAGTCGATCATGCTCTATCCGCTGGCGATCGCCGGCGCCTGCATCGTCACCTCGATCGTCGGCACCTTCTTCGTCCGCCTCGGCCGCAGCAATTCGATCATGGGCGCGCTCTATCGCGGCTTCATCGCCACGGCCGTGCTCTCGGTTGGGGCGCTCGCGATCGTCACGGCGGCGGTCATCGGCTTCGGCGACATCGAGGGCGCGGCCTTCAGCGGCCTCGACCTCTTCATCTGCGGCCTCGTCGGCCTCGCCGTCACCGGCCTCATCATCTGGATCACCGAATACTACACCGGCACCGGCTTCCGCCCGGTGAAGTCGATCGCCCGGTCCTCGCAGACCGGCCACGGCACCAACGTGATCCAGGGCCTCGCGGTCTCCCTCGAGGCGACGGCGCTGCCGGCGATCGTCATCATCGCGGGCATCATCCTCACCTTCAACCTGGCTGGCCTCTTCGGCATCGCCATCGCGGTGACGACGATGCTTTCGCTGGCCGGCATGGTGGTCGCGCTCGACGCCTTCGGCCCGGTCACCGACAATGCCGGCGGCATCGCCGAAATGGCGGACCTGCCGAAGGAGGTCCGCAAGACCACCGACGCGCTCGATGCGGTCGGCAACACCACCAAGGCCGTCACCAAGGGCTACGCCATCGGCTCGGCCGGCCTCGGCGCCCTGGTGCTGTTCGCGGCCTACACCTCGGACCTGCAGTTCTTCGCCGACAATTCGGCCGAGTACGGCTATTTCGAAGGGCTGTCCGCCTTCACCTTCTCGCTTGCCGACCCCTACGTCGTGGTCGGTCTCCTCTTCGGCGGCCTCCTGCCGTTCCTGTTCGGCGGCATCGCGATGACGGCCGTCGGCCGTGCGGCGAGCGCCATCGTCGAGGAGGTGCGGCGCCAGTTCCGCGCCAAGCCGGGCATCATGCAGGGCACCGACAAGCCGGATTACGGCAAGGCGGTCGACATGCTGACCCGCGCCGCGATCCGCGAGATGATCATCCCGTCGCTCCTGCCGGTGCTGTCGCCGGTCTTCGTCTATTTCGCGATCTACTTCATTGCGGGCGGCGGGGTCGAGGGCAAGATGGCCGGCTTCTCGGCGGTCGGCGCCATGCTCCTCGGCGTCATCGTCACCGGCCTCTTCGTCGCCATCTCCATGACCGCGGGCGGCGGCGCCTGGGACAACGCCAAGAAGTACATCGAGGACGGCAACTATGGCGGCAAGGGCTCTGACGCCCACAAGGCCGCCGTCACCGGCGACACCGTCGGCGATCCCTACAAGGACACCGCCGGCCCCGCCGTGAACCCGATGATCAAGATCACCAACATCGTGGCGCTCCTGCTGCTGGCGGTCTTCGCCCACCAGTAGGACCCACCTTCGCGTGATCGAAGGGGCGTCGGCCATGCCGGCGCCCCTTTGTCATTTCCCCGGGCGTGGGTCGCCCCCCGTCATTCCGGCGAAGGCCGGAATCCAGACCACGAACACAGAGGCACGCGGCTCTGGACCCCGGCCTTCGCCGGGGTGACGACAGGGAGGTGAGGGAGCCGTCTACCGGCTGCTGATGCCGCGCAGGATCTGCTGGATGAAGTTGAGGTCCTCGCCGCCGGTCGGCGTCGTCTGGGTGACGAAGTCGAACACCACGCCGTCCTGGAGGCCGTAATCGGCGACGCGAGTGACGCGGCCATTGCCGTCGAAATAGACCGCGACGACGCGCTGGTCGACGACCTGAGAATTGACGAACTGCACCGCCTGCCGGCGCGTCTGGCTGATGTAGTAGAAGACCTCGCCGCCGAAGCTCGCCGTGGTCGACGGCGTGCCGAGCGCGACGAGCACCTGCTCGCGGCTTGCCCCGATCGGCACCTGCTGCAGCGCGGTGTCGCTGAGGATGTGGCCGTGCTGGGTGGTCTGGCCGAAGCCGCCGCCGGTCGCGCCGCAGGCCGCCAGGAGCAAGGCCGTGGCGCCCGCCGCGATCAGCGGAACGGCGCGGCGGAAGGTGGCGCGGCTGGTGGACACCATGAGCAAGACTCCCCAGATTCTTGGCATTCCTCCTAGCCTGCGCTAGGGCTCGACGCAACGACGGCCCGGCCCGCACCCCGCCGGCCCCGCCCGAACCCCAGGATCGACATGCTGACCCGTCTGTTCGGCCACAGAGGCGAAGACCGGAAGCGACTCAACCAAGCTTCGCGCGCTCTCTACGAGACAATCGTGGCGCAGGCGCGTCAGCCGCGCCTTTATTCCGCGTTCGGCGTCCCGGACACCGTCGCCGGGCGGTTCGAAATGGTAGTGCTCCATCTCGTCCTCCTGTTCCGCCGGCTGGGCGGGGCGGGGGACGAGGCGCAGGCGATGGCCCAGGCCGTGTTCGACACCTTCGCCACCGACATGGACCGCTCGATGCGCGAAATGGGCATCGGCGACCTTGGCGTGCCGAAGCGCATGAAGGCGGTGGGCAAGAGCTTCTACGGCCGGCTCAACGTCTATGGCGCCGCGCTCGCCAATGGCGACCGCGCGTCCTTCGCGGCGGCGCTGCAGCGCAATCTCTTCCCCGAGGACAGCGCGCCGCCGGCGATGGATGGCCTGGCGGACTACGCCTTCGGGGAGGCGGCATTCCTCGGCGAGCAGGAGCTTCCGCCGGTCCTCGACGGGCGCGTCGTCTTCGCGCCCGCAAACGCGGCGGTCGCGTCGTGAGCGAGCCGGTCCTCCTGTCGCGGCCGATACCGGTCGCGACCATCCCCGCCGAGGGCCTCAAGGTCGACGTCGTCGCGACCGACGAGGAGCGGGCGGCTATCGCCGGGGCGTTCGGCCTGCTGGAATTGCGCCGGCTCTCGGCGGAGCTGACGCTGGAGCGGGGGAAGCGCGACGTCATCGGCCTCGACGGCCGGCTGACCGCGGAGCTGACGCAGGCCTGCGTGGTGACCCTGGTGCCGGTCGTGCAGGCGATCGACGAGGCCATGCAGCGCCGCTTCGTGCCCGAGGACGACGCGGCCCGGGCGACCGCGGAGATCGTCGTCGATCCCGAGGCCGACGAGCCGCCCGACACCTACGCCGGCGGCCGCATCGATGTCGGCGCCGCCATCGTGGAGGAGCTTGCGCTCCGCATCGACCCCTATCCGCGCGCGCCGGGCGCCGAACTGCCGGAGGAAGCCGCCGCGGACAAGCCGAATCCTGAGGATTCGCCTTTCGCCGCCCTTGCTGGCATGAAGCTCCACCGCGACCATTGACGGGACCGCCAAGGCGCGTTCTATGCCGGCTCGAAACACGATGTTTGCACCCTTCGCCCGATGAAGCGCCCCGGGGCCAATTGCGGCCGGATCAACCGGGCCGCCGGATTTCAATGCCACACAGCGTGACCATTTCCATCGACGCGATGGGCGGCGACCACGGCCCCGAGGTGACCGTCGCCGGCGCCGATCTCGCCTACCGCGAGAGCCCGGATCTGCGGTTCCAGTTCTTCGGCGAGGAGCCGGTGATGCGGCCCTGGCTCGACCGCCATCCGGCGCTGTCCTCGGTCTCGGCCGCGATCCACTGCGACGTGACCGTGCAGATGCACGACAAGCCGAGCCAGGCGCTCCGCCGCGGCCGCTGGCGCTCCAGCATGTGGCGCGCGATCGAGGCGGTGAAGAAGGAGGAGGCCGCGGTCGCGGTCTCCGCCGGCAACACCGGCGCGCTGATGGCGATGGCGCGCTTCTGCCTCCGCCCGCTCGCCGACATGGACCGACCGGCTATCGCCGGCCTCTGGCCGACGCTGGCCGGCGAGAGCATCGTCCTCGACCTCGGCGCCACCGTCGGCGCGGACGCGCGGCAGCTGGTGGACTTCGCGCTGATGGGCGGCGCGATGGCGCGGGCGCTCTTCCAGAAGCCGCGCCCCAAGGTCGGCCTCCTCAACATCGGCGTCGAGGAGGTGAAGGGCCTTGAGGAAGTGCGGGAGGCGGGGCGCCTCCTTCGCGAGATCGACAATCCGCATATCGACTATGTCGGCTTCATCGAGGGCAATGATGTCGGCAAGGGCCTGGTCGACGTCGTGGTCACCGAGGGCTTCTCCGGCAACATCGCGCTGAAGATGGCCGAGGGCACGGCGCGGCAGATATCCGTCTATCTCCGCGAAGAGATGAGCCGCAACTGGCGGGCGCGGCTCGGTTATCTCCTCGCCCGGCCCGCCTTCACCCGCCTTCGCCGCAAGATCGACCCCAACCGCATCAATGGCGGCGTCTTCCTTGGCCTCAACGGCATCGTCATCAAGAGCCATGGCGGCGCGGATGCGCTGGGCTTCGCCGCTGCCATCCGCAACGCCGCGGCAATGGTGAGGAACGGCCTCCTCGACAAGATCAGGCAGGACATCGGGGCGCTGCACCAGGCCGGCCGGACCCTGCCGATCGCCGCGACCGCGGCGGGTGCGCTGTGACCGAAGCGCGGACGGTCATCCTCGGCACCGGCGGCTACCTTCCCGAGAAGGTGCTGACCAATGACGACCTTGCGAAGATGGTCGACACGTCGGACGAGTGGATCGTCCAGCGCACCGGCATCCGCCGCCGCCACATCGCGGCGGAAGGCGAGACCACCTCCGACCTCGCCACAGCCGCCGCGCGGCAGGCGCTCGCCAATGCCGGGCTCACCCCCGCCGACATCGACCTCATCCTCGTCGCCACCACCACGCCGGACCTCACCTTCCCGGCGACCGCCGTGCTGGTGCAGTCGAAGCTCGGCATGACCCATGGCGCCGCCTTCGACCTCCAGGCGGTGTGCTCGGGCTTCATCTACGGCCTCACCATGGCCGACGCGATGCTGAAGGCCGGGCAGGCGAAGCGAGCGCTCGTCATCGGCGCCGAGACGATGTCCCGCCTCCTCGACTGGGGAGACCGCACCACCTGCGTCCTCTTCGGCGACGGCGCCGGCGCGGTGGTGCTCGGCATCGACAGCCAGCCGGCCAAGCCCGCGGGGAAGGGCATCCTCCACGCCCAGCTGCGCTCCGACGGTAGCCATCGCGAGAAGCTCTATGTCGACGGCGGCCCGTCGACGACGCAGACCGTCGGCCATCTCCGCATGGAGGGGAAGGAAGTCTTCAAGCACGCCGTCGGCATGATCACCGATGTCATCGAGGCCTGCTTCGCCGCGACCGGCCTGTCGGCGTCCGACATCGACTGGTTCATTCCGCACCAGGCCAACATCCGCATCATCGACGCCAGCGCCAAGAAGCTCGGCATCCCGCTCGAGCGCGTCGTGCGCACCGTCGAGAACCACGGCAACACCTCCGCGGCCTCGATCCCGCTCGCGCTCCACACCGCCGCGTCGGACGGCCGGCTCAAGCCCGGCGACCTCCTGCTCCTCGAGGCGATGGGCGGCGGCTTCACCTGGGGCTCGCTCCTCCTCCGCTGGTAGCGGAGAGGCAGAATCCTCTTTTGCCGCCAGCGGTTGCAGGCCGGTTCGTGTTGACCACGAACCTGTGAACCAATAGGGTCACACCCTTCTGTCGGGGCAGGGGGGAGCCGGCTGTCGCGCTTTGCGAGGCCAGCATCCTTCGTGGGACGAAGCGGGGCGATGAGCGGCAAGACTGTGACGCGGGCCGATCTTTGTGATGCGGTCCATCGGCGGGTGGGTCTGTCGCGTACCGAGTCCGCCGCGCTGGTCGAATCCGTCCTTGCCGAGATCAGCGACTGCATCGTGCGCGGCGAGCCGGTGAAGCTCTCGTCCTTCGGCACCTTCGTGTCGCGGCCGAAGGGCCAGCGCGTCGGACGCAATCCCAAGACCGGGCAGGAGGTGCCGATCTCCCCGCGCCGCGTCATGGTGTTCAAGTCGAGCAACGTGCTGAAGCAGCGGGTCAATGGCGCACTGGTGGGCAGCGGCGTCGCCGTTGACACATCGGACGAATCCGACGATTCCGACGATTGATGAGCGATGACGCTGACGACGACGTCGGCGCTGGCGGCAAGGCCCCCGACGCGTTCCGCACCATCAGCGAAGTGGCCGAGGATCTCGGCCTCCCCCAGCATGTCCTCCGCTTCTGGGAAACCCGCTTCACCCAAGTGAGGCCGATGAAGCGCGGCGGCGGCCGGCGCTACTACCGCCCCAACGACGTCGAGCTGCTGCGCGGCATCCGCCACCTCCTCTACGACGAGGGCTACACCATCAAGGGCGTCCAGCGGCTCCTGCGCGAGCAGGGGCTCCGCTTCGTCGCTGCGGCGGCGAACGGCACGGTCACGATCCCGGTCGACCCCGCCGCGGACGAGGACGAACGCCCGGTCGCAGCAACCGAACGCCGCCGCCCGGCGTCGCGCGTCTCCCACCCGCCGGGCCTTCGCCTCCGGCCCGCCGACGAGACCGAGATTGACGAAAGCCCGGACGAACGGATTGCGCCCGAGATGGGCGACTGGGAACCCGACATCGGCCTCACACCAGAACCCCGCCTCGCACCGGCCCTTGCCGCCGGCGAGAAGCAGCGCCTCCAGGCCGTGCTCGCCGACCTCCTGGAGTGCAAGCGCCTCCTCGACCAGGCGCGCTGATCGCGCGGCCTTGCCGCAATTGCGCGGCCCAACCCGCATCCCTATAGTCCGCGCCGTCGGAGCGTGGCGCAGTCTGGTAGCGCACCTGAATGGGGTTCAGGGGGTCGGAGGTTCGAATCCTCTCGCTCCGACCATCTCTCTTGCACGTGTCCGTCGACGTCAGCGGCAGGCAGGCCCATCGCGGGGCGTGATGCGCGGCTCCCCTTTCGCGACGATACCTGGCAACGACGGACGAGCGGAACGGGGGGACATCCCTGCGCAGTCTTTGTCCGATGTGCAGTGAGTCACAGCTTCGCACGAACGGGTGTAAGAACCAGACGATGGAGCGAATGCCTCGATACGCGCCGAGCGCCGCGAAGGCGTTGGAGGTTCTGCTTTGGCTTGCCAATGAAGAGCCTGGCATCGATGTCTACCATGCCGTCAAGTCATTGTTTTTCGCGGACAAACGGCATGTCGCCGAGTACGGGCGACCGATTGTCGGCGACGACTACATTGCTGACGCGTGGGGCCCTTTGCCTCAGGTGCTCTACCGACTGATTCGCCGCGATCCGCTTGAGATGCTCGCGCTGGCCACCAATGGGCCGTTGCCTTTCACCATTGATGACGCGCACCGCATCTACGCGTCACGCGAGGCCAACAGTCGACTGCTCTCACCAAGCGATGTCGAAGCGCTTCGCTACGGGCACGCCCACGTCCGGGGCCGCTCGTTCGACGACATCTTCAACGAGACCCACGCCGACCCGGCTTACCTCAACGCCGATGGTGGTCGGATGGACTACCGGGATTTCATCCCGGAGGATGACCCGCATCGTGAGGAGAAGGCAGCGGACCTCAGCGAGGTCGCGCCGTTTGCTGTTCTCTGAATGGCACCGCTTCGGCCGCGAGATGTCGTCCTGCTTTGGGACCGCGGCACGAGGCCGCCCAAGGACAAACGGCATATCTGCGTCGACCCCGGGCGCCAGCTCTTCCTGCGGATCAACTCGAAGCCGATATGGACGCCCAGTCACCTGATCAAGGCGGCCCCGGGCGTCCGGTTCATCGCGCACGACAGCTATGTCGAGCTTCGCCAGCTTGTGCGGCACATGGCGTACGAGATTTCACGCGCAGCGCCGCTCGGGCGCCTTGATGATGAGCAGACGGAGGCGCTGTGCGCAGCCGTTCGGATCGCCGAAACGCTCTCCGAGGACCACAAGGATTTGATCGTGGCGCGCCTTACTGCGGGAGCCTGACGCCGCAGGCCGATGGCGGTGGCGCCCGGCGTTCGCCCTCTGGACAAATGCAATTCCCTCGCAGCAGGCAGTCCGCCACCTACGCCGGTCGGCGTATTTCGCGGCTCTGGTTCCCGGACCATCTTCGCGCGACGCATCCAGCGCGGGGAGCAGCCGATGTACGCCATCAAACGCGGCTTCGAGGTCGGCGTGACGCCGGGCAACGGCTTGCCGATCCTGCGTCGAAAGCACGATCACCGCCCCGACGATTGGCCGGAACGGCCGCAGCGTCAATCGCCGGTCTCCTGCCAGCCATTGAAGAGCGGGGCGGTGAACGGCTTCGGGTTGCGGACCGCATAGGCGAATTCGATGTCGACCGTGTCGCGCCCGGTCGGCCGTTCGACCCGGCCGAGGAATTCGACCTCGTCGAAGTAGAGCGAGGCGTAGTACGCGACCCCCCGGCCTTCCTTGCCGATGAAGATGGCGGTGGAGTCCGCAAGGCCCGGGTCGGCGGCCGGGAAGTCGGCCCAGCGCGACCACACGCCGAACGTGCCGTCCACGTCCGGGTTGTGGAGATGGAAGACCGGCGGCGGGTCGTCGAGATAGAACCGGAAATAGCCGGGATAGTAGTAGCGGTTGCCGATGATGTAGTCGGCGCCTGTCTCGATCCGCAGCGCGTCGACGCGCTCGGTGAATTCGCGCCAGCCGCTGAAGCGTGCGCCGAGGTCGATCGCCGGCGGCATGGCGATGAAGCGCTGCGCGATCAGGAAATAGATGAGGACGGTGACCGCGATGCCGAGCCCGACGGCGATGACGCGCATGACCGCGACCACGCGCGTCAGCGGTGCGGCCAGGACCCTCGCGGCGAGGATGCAGCTCCAGAACGCGACGGGCGAGAGCCAGTGGAACTCGACCTCGTCCCGGGCCGCGTGGAAGAGGAGGTAGAGGAGGAGCGGCAAGGGCAGGAGCACGAGGAGCGCTGCGACCGGGTCGCGCCGCCATGGCGCGCGGAGGGTTCGGACGAGGCCGATCGCGGCGAGCACGAAGATGGGCGGCGAGGCGACGAGCGGGATCAGCGCGAGGTAGCCGGCGATGCTGAGCGGGATCGCCGTGTCGAGCGCGTTCTGCTGCGACTGCACCACGAACGACGCCCAGCCATGGCTCGCGTTCCAGGCGAGATTGGGTGCGAGCACGAGAAGGCCGAGCGCGGCCCCGAGATAGGGCCACGGCCCGCGGAGGCTCGCCCGGATCAACGGGACCGCGATCAGCCACAAAAAGACGCCCGCCGCCAGGAAGAAGGCCGCGTATTTCGACAGGACCGACAGGCCGAACATCGCGCCCGCGAGAAGCCACCAGCGCGGATCGCCGCCGCGCGCCAGCTTCGCCACCGCGAGCATCGCCGCCAGCCAGAACAGGATCTGCGCCTGGTCGGGAACGGAGACGATCGTGAGGGCTGAAATCGTGGTCAGGTTGGCGAAGATCGCGGCCCATGCCGCGACCCGCGGGCTGTCCGTCAGCGTCCGCGTGATCGCGTAGATGAGGGCGACGATCCCAACCAGCGATACCGCCCCGAAGAACCGCACGCCGAATTCGGTCTCGCCGAAGAGGATCGTTCCGAGCCTGATGGCGAAGGCGACGACCGGGGGATGATCGAAATAGCCGGCCGCCGGCTGCGTCGACCACAGCCAGTAATAGGCCTCGTCGAAGAACAGGCCGAACTGGCCGATGACCAGCAGCCGCAGGGCAAGAAGGCCGAGTGTCAGGCCGATGGCGGCCCGCAGGAGCCGGGCGTCGGTCGAGCGGTCCCCTGCTGCGATCGCCACGCTCTCGATGGTCACGACGCCTCGGTCCGGTCGGGATTCAACGGCCAATCGTATCCCGGAGGGGAGCGGGCTTGTCTATCGGCGCGGGGATCGAAGCTAGAGCGGCCGGGGCAGTGCCTGTCCCGGCCCGCGCTCCAGTGCGACGCGGAACGTCGGTACCGGCGGCACGCGCGGCATCGCGGCGGAGCCGCGCATATACATGCGCTCGGCGGCGTAGGCGCCCCACAGGATGCCGTAGAGCAGGAAGAGGTGGCGCCAGTGGTCGTTGTCGATCACGAAGTGGATCGACAGCTGGCCAATGAAGACCGCGAAGGCGCAGACCACGACCGCGCGCCACGGCCGCGGCTTGAAGAGGAGCGGGACGGTGATGATCACCGTCCAGATCGCGAGCGCGACATAGGCGACGCCGCCGAGCCAGCCATAGGTCGTGAAGGCCTTGAGCCAGGTGTTGTGCTCGTCCTCGGCGAAATAGCGGGCGCCGAACTCGAGCGGGCCGATGCCGAGCGGGTGGTCGAGCATCATGATGAAGCCCTGGATCCAGCGGTCGAAGCGCCCGCCTTCGCCGCCGTCATAATACTGGACGAGCTGCGCGCGCTGGCTGAAGAGGTCGCCGGTGCCGGGAAGGCTCAGCATCACGCCGACGAGGACGATCACCAGCAGGAAGCCCGCGGTCATGTAGCCCATGATCCGCACCCGGCCCGCGCCGCTCCGCTGGTTGATGTAGGCGACGGTCGTGGTGATGAGGAGCGCGAGCGCGGTCATCGCCCAGGCGGCGCGCGAGAACGTCAGGAAGATCGCGGTCAGGATCACCATCGCGAACAGCGCCTGCCAGCGCATGTCGCGCGGACGGCCGGTCAGGATGGTGTGCACCAGATAGACGAAGGGCAGGACGAGGAACGGACCGAAGACGTTCGGATCCTGGAACGGCCCCTTGGCGCGGCCGTAAAGCGTGAAGAACTCCCCGCCCGGGATGATCCCGAAATAGCCGAGGATGCCCACCATCGCCGCGATTACCGCGCCGGCGGTGTAGGCCTTCACGATCAGCTTGAGGCGCCGCTCCGGCGCTTCAGGGATCACCGCGGCGAAGAACATCGCCGAGACGGCGAGGAGGCCTGAGACCGCGAGATAGAGGATCCCGCTCGGCGGGTCGGGCAGCTGCGTCAGCGACAGGGCACAGCCGACGATGAAGGCGAGGAAGAGGAGGACCAGCGGCAGGATGTAGCGGTTGATCCGCAGCCCCGCGATCAGCCAGGCGAAGAGGACGACGCAGAGCAGGAGCTCATAGGGCGCCGGCTCGTAGATGACGAACGCGCCCAGGAAGACGAGGAGGGCGATCGCCCGGTCGCCGATCTTCGCCGCCGAGACCGTGTGGCCGGCCGGCGCCGGCGCGACGGCGACGACGGTCAATACGCGTTCTCCGTGGTGAAGAGGCGGATCGGCGTCAGCGCGATGATCCGGAGGTCGAACAGCACCGACCAGTTCTCGATGTAGTAGAGGTCGTGCGCGACACGGTTGCGGATCTTCTCCGGCGTGTCGACCTCGCCGCGCCAGCCGTTGATCTGCGCCCAGCCGGTGACGCCGGGCTTCACCCGGTGGCGCGCGAAATAGCCGTCGACGACCTCGTTGTAGAGCTGGGTGCCGGTGTTGGCGGTGGGCGCATGCGGGCGCGGCCCGACCAGCGACAGGTCGCCGCGGATGACGTTGAAGAACTGCGGCAGCTCGTCGATCGAGGTCTTGCGGATGAAGCGGCCGACCCGGGTGACGCGGGGATCGTTCTTGGTCACCGCGACCTTGGCGTCGTGGTCCGTCGCCTCCTGATGCATCGACCGGAACTTGAAGACCTTGATCAGCTCGTTGTTGAAGCCGTGGCGGTGCTGCTTGAAGAAGACCGGGCCGCGGGAATCGAGCTTGATGGCGATCGCCGTCGCCAGCATGACCGGCGAGAAGAGGACGATGAGGAACGAGGCGAAGACGATGTCGAACGCCCGCTTGAGGACGCCGTCCCAGTCGGCGATCGGCTTGTCGAAGACGTCGAGGAACGGCACCGTCCCGACGAAGGAATAGGACCGCGGCCGGAAGCGCAGCCGGGCGCTGTGCGCCGACAGGCGGATGTCGACCGGCAGCACCCACAGCTGCTGCAGGAACTGGAGGAGGCGGTTCTCCGCCGTCAGCGGCAGCGTGACGATCAGCATGTCGATCCGCGCCAGCCGGCCGAAGGCGACGAGCTCGGCGATGGTGCCGAGCTTGGGGTAGCCGGCGACGATCGCCGGCGACCGGGCGTCGCCGCGGTCGTCGAAGATGCCGCAGATGCGGATGTCGTTGTCGGCCTGCGCCTCGAGGGCGCGGATCAGCTCCTCGGCATTGGCGCCGCCGCCGACGATGACCGCGCGGCGCTCGAGCCGGCCGAGCTTCGTCCAGCGCCGGATCAGCGCCGTCAGCCCGAAGCGGAACGTCATCAGCACCGCGAGGCCGATCGCGAACCAGGCGAGGAAGAAGCCGCGCGAGAAGAACGCGCCGGACTTGGTGAGGAACGCGGCCACCGCGAAGAAGGCGAAGAGCAGCGTCCACGAGACGAGGACGCGGACGAACTGCGCCGTCAGGCTCCGCATCACCGGGATGGTGTAGCCGTCTGCCGTCTGGATCAGGAGCACCGCGACCGCCGCGCCGCCGATGATCGGGATGCCGTAGCGCAGCGCAATGCCTTCGACCGGCAGCACATAGGCGAGGTAGATCGCAAGGCCGACCAGCGCGACGGCGAGGAACTCGAACAGCCGCACCGCGCCTGTGAGGAGCGAAACCGAGATCGACTGGTCGGAGAGGCTCGCGGCGATCAGCCTGGCGTGGTCGCTCAGCGTCGCGTCGGCCGCCGGCGAGGTCGGCTGGGCGAGGGCAGCGCTCGCGACTTTCGATCGGGTCGCGTAGTCGCGATCCACCTGTGCCTGTGTCATCGCCGCTTTGGTCCGGAGCTTCGCCATCGCTCATTAGAACAGCGAGCGCTAACGAAGCCTTGCGGCGACCGGATAGACCAGCCTCCATTATGCTTAACGAGGTCGAAACGACCTCTTTTCTTCAACGTTGGTTAAGACGTCCGCTCAGCGCGCCGGCGTGCCTTGCAGCGCCGCGCGGTAGAGCGCCTCGACCGCGGTCGCCATCACCTCGACGGTGTGGAGCTGGCGCACCTCGGTGCGCAGCTCCGCGGTGGCGTCGAGGAGGGGCTGCGGGTCGGCGAGTGCTTCCTCCATCGCGGAGGCGAGCGCCTCGACGTCGCCCGGCTCGACCAGCCGCTTCCACTGCTCGTCGAAGATCTCGGGAATGCCGCCGACCTTGGTCGCGATCATCGGCACCCCGGCGGCTGCGGCTTCAAGCACGATGTAGGGCATCGATTCCGCGCGCGACGGCACGACCAGCACCTTCCCCATCGGGAAGGCGTCGCGCGCCGGCATCGGCTCGTGGAAGGTGACGACCTCGCCAAGGCCGAGCGCGGCGACGAGATCGCGATAGGTATCGCGGTCCGGCCCGCTGCCGACCATATGCGCCGCGACCGGCAGCCCGACCGAATGGAGCTGCGCCAGCGCCTTGATGAAGACGTCCGGCCCCTTTAGGTCGCGCATCATGCCGATGAAGACGAACGGCCGCGCGTTCGGCGCCGGGCTGATCGGCTCGTACTCCTCCGGGCGCAGCCCGTTCGGCACGACATCGGAGACGACGCGCGGCTTGTGCACCTTGTCGGTGAAGGCATAGGCCTCGTAGCGGCTGACGAAGAGGAACCCGTCGGTCCGCCGGCCGAGCCAGCGCTCGGCGGCGAAATAGACGCGGTTCCGGAGGCCACGGCGGTCGTAGTGGAGGCTGCCGCCATGGGGCGTGTAGATGCGGGCTACGCGCACACCAGATGCCCGCAAGCGCGTGCCGCCGATGCGCGCATAGGCGCCGCCCTTGGCCCCGTGGCCGTGAAGGACGTCCGGCGACAATGTCCTGGCCACGGCGGCGACCCGCCGGGCGGTGGCGAAATCGGAAGGGCCGATCTCGCGCTGCATGGGAAGGCGGTGAAGGCCGAGCGCGAGGTCGGGCGCCAGTTCCTCGAACAGGCGCTCCTCGAAGGCGCCGCCCGTCGTCGCGTCGCAGATGATGCCGACCTGATGGCCGCCATTGGTCTGCGCCCGGCAGAGGTCGCGCACATGCCGGAAGAGGCCGCCGACCGGATCGCGGAAGACATGGACGATGCGGAGCGAGTCGGCGGTCGCCGGGTTGCGGGCCGCAGCGGGGCGAGGCGCGCGCGCCATCGTCAGAGCAGTCTCTGGCGGACGGTGATCGTGTCGCCGGGATAGACCTGGTCGAGGAGCTGCAGCATCAGCACCGCGGTTCCGGTCGCGGTCTGGCGCACCACCTCGACCGACATCTGCGCCGCGCGCGGCGTGAAGCCGCCGGCGACGGCGACGGCCTGCTGCACGGTGAGGCCGGCGGAGTAGGGGTATTGCCCGGCATTGTTCACTTCGCCGAGGATGTAGAACGGCCGGTACTGCGTGACCTGGATGGTGACGTTGGGGTCGCGGAGGTAGTTCTGCCCGAGCCGCGCCGCGATCGTCGCTTCGAGCCCGCGCGTCGTGGTCCCCGCCGCGACGATGCGGCCGACCAGCGGGATCGAGATCGCGCCGCTCGGGTCAACGGTGTGGGCGCCCGTCAGGTCCGCCTGGCCGAGCACGGTGATCTGCAGCTGGTCGCCGGCGCCTAGGAGATATTCGATCGGCGCGTCCGGCGAACCGCTGGCGGTGGGCGGCGGCGGGGTGCCGGCGCAGCCGGCCAGGACCACGAGCGCGACGACGGCAGAGAGCAGGCGGCAGAAGGTCATCGGGTCGCGCGGCAGGAGAGGCGAAGCACTCCCCGACATCGTTCGCGATCATGGTTAACGGCCGGTAAAGGCTAGGGAACGCGCCGGTTTGCGCCGCCAAGCCGAGCGGCCGATTCACCAAATATTAATCGGCGTGAATAGGCTGTTGAGGGCGCGCAGGCCCGTCAGCACTTCATTCACCATGTTGCGCCACACTGGCCGGACGGGTGCCCCAGGGTCGGACGAATGAGTTTCCAGATTCCCCACGCGACCGACGTCGAGGTCGACCTGCGGGCCGTGTTCCGGGCCATTCGCCGCCGATTCCCGCTGTTTATCCTGCTTGCGCTTCTCGTCGGGGCGGGGGTCTATGCGCTCCTCTCCTCGATGGACCCGCGCTACACCGCGGAGACCACGATTCTCATCGAGCCGGGCGAATCGGACCTGACCCGGATCGACGCCGCCAACCCGCAGGAGACCGCGACGCTCCTCGACGAGCAGGGGATCGCGAGCCAGGTCCAGCTCATCCGCTCGCGCGACATCGCCCGCGCGGTGATCGACGAGCTCGACCTTTGGACCCACGCCGAATTCGACCCCGAGCAGCAGTCGCCGTCGCTCCTCGACGGCCTCCTGAGCCGCATCGGGCTTGGTGACGACGCGGCGCCGCTCACCTCCACCGAGGAGCTGGTGATCGACGCGTTCCTCGCCAGCCTCGCCGTCGGCCCGATCGACCGCACCCGCGTCATCTCGATCTCCTTCACCTCGACCGACCCGCAGCTCGCGGCCGACGCCGCAAATGCGGTGGCGCGGCAATACATCGCAATGCAGCGCTCGCTGCGGCAGGAGTCGACCGAGGGCGCCACCGCCTGGCTGCAGGACGAGATCGCCACGCTGAGCCAGCGGGTGCAGGAGGCCGAGGCCGAGGTCGAGGCGTTCCGCTCCAGCCAGGACCTCTACGCGATCGGCCCGAATGCGGTGACGCTCGCCGAGCAGCGGATGGCGGACATCGCCACCGCCTTGTCGGCGCAGACCGCGGCGCGCATCGAAGCCGAGGCGCGCGCCGGCCAGATCCGCGCCCAGCTCGACTCCGGCGCCGCGCTCAACGTCCCCGAGGTGCTGGCCTCGCCGCTGATCCAGAGCCTCCGCGGCCAGCAGGCGACGCTGCGCACCCAGATTTCCGAGGCGTCGGCGACGCTGCTGCCGGGCCATCCGCGGCTGCGCGAGCTCAACGCCCAGGTCGCCGACCTCGAGGAGGACATCCGCGACGAGGCGGGGCGCATCCTCGCCAGCATCGAGGCCGAAGCCGAGCTGTCGCGGCAGCGCGAAGCCGAGCTCACCACCACGCTCGACACGCTGAAGATCGAGGTGGCGCGGGTCAACGCCGCGACCGTCGAGCTCAACGCGCTGGAGCGGGTCGCGGCCGCCGACAGCGCCTTCCTCGAGCTCTATCTCTCGCGCTATCGCGAGGCGATCGCGCGGCTCAACACCGAGTACCAGCCGGTCAACGCCCGGGTGATCTCCGCGGCCGCCGTGCCGTCGGAGCCGGTGTTCCCGAACAAGATCCCGATGACCGTGGGGGCGATGCTCCTCACCATCATCCTCGCCGCCGCGGTCGCGCTGGTGCGCGAGCTGGCGAGCGGCCGCGCGACGCGGCCGGCGGCGCTGCTGGCGCCGATCCCGATCGTTCCCGGCGAGGTGCCGGTCGGCGCGCGGGTGCGCTGGTCCGACGACGGCGACGTGCGGCGCATGATGCCGCACGATCCGCATTCGGCCCACGGACTCGCCGCGCAGGCCGAGCGGTCGCTCGCCGCGATCGCCGGCCAGATCCGCGCCAAGCAGGCGAAGCGCATCCTCATCACCATCGCCGAGGGAACCTCGGCCAATGGCCGCCCGCTCGCCGCTGTGGCGCTGGCGCGGACGCTGGCCCGCCTCGGCGCGCGGGTGCTGCTCGTCGACCTCCACCGCGACGACGCCGACCGCATCGCGATGGGCGAGGCAGGCGGCCTGCCCGGCATCGGCGAACTCTTCCTCGGCGAGGCGTCGTTCGCGCAGGTGATCTTCCGCGACCGCAGCTCGCCGGCGCACTTCATCCCCGCCGGCCGCCAGCGCCCCGCCGACCTTACCGAGGGCGACCGGCTCACCTCGCTCCTCGGCGCGCTCGACCACACCTACGACCACATCGTCTTCGACATCGACCAGGAGCTCGTGCCCGCCCTCGGTCCGGGCGCAGGCGCCGCGATCGTCGTCACCGAGGTCGGCGCCGCCGATCCGCGCACCGTCCGCGCCTACGATGCGGTGACCGCCGCCTCGTCCGCCGACGTGATGCTCCTCATCGCCGACCCGCTCCCCGCCGGCGCCGCGGCGTAGGGGCAGAACATCACACACCGTCCCGGGCTTGACCCGGGACCTATTGGCTTCGCTACTTGCCCAGGTGGGTAGGCCGGTTGGCCGCCTCTCCGCATCCGCGCGCGGCGACCGCCAATGGGTCCCGGATCAAGCCCGGGACGGTGTCAAACTGAGTGGTGAGCGTGCTACTCGGGTTCACCGCCGCGAAGCCGCGCCATGCCGCGGCGAATCTTCTTCACCGCCGCCCACGCGGTCCTGTTGGAGCGGATGCGCACCCGCGCGGCCTGGATGCCGCGAAGCGCGGCGACGATGGCGCGGCCCTTGAGCGTGCGGCCGGCATAGGTGGCGAACTGGCGCTGCGGCAGGGCGTCCCACGAGGCCTTGTAGCGCTCCTCGCCGATGCCGAAATCGAGTACGTCGCAGCCGCGCTCGCAGCAGCTGCGCACGAGGTGGTGAAGGAGAAGGTCGCCCGGGCTGACGCGCTGCCAGTCGTCCAGCGCGATGGCGCTGAAATAGCCCTGGAAGCGCCCGCCTTCGACGCCGCCGGCGAAGGTCGCGCGCACCTTGCCTTCGATCTCGAGACCATAGAGCTCGATGAGCGGCTCGCCGAGCGCGAAGGATCGCGCGACCAGCTGGCGCAGGAAATCGACCGCGCCCGGCTCGGCGAAGACGTTGTCGACGCCGGACCGCGCGAACTGCGCCGTCTTCTGGGCGAGGAAGGTATCGAGGAACGACAGCGCCTCGCCCGGCGTCGCCGCCTTGCGGTAGCGGTAGCCGCCGGCCGGCCGGAGCGTGTTCTCCTGCCAGCGCAGCTTCTTGCGCTTGCGCGCACCCGAATGCCGGTTCAGCACCGCGTCGAAGCCGCCTTCGAGCGAGATCACCAGTACCGGCTGGTCCTCGACGAGGCCGGGAAGGTGCCGCAGCGGGTTGGCGTGCCCGGCCCAGCTATAGGGCTGGCTGCAGAGGACGGCATAGTCGAAGCCGCCGATCGCGGCGGTCGCGCGGCGGAAGAGGTGCCGCACCGCGTCGCGGTCGAGCGCGGCGGCAAGTCCGGGGTCGAACAGGCCCATCGCCGAGTTGACATGGGTGCCGCCGAGCCAGACGAGCTTCCGACCCAGCCGCGACCGCCGGCGTCCGAAGGGGAGGGCGATCACCGGCCGCGCGCCGATCCGGCCGATGACGATCGCCGGCTCGATGCCGAGCGCGCGGCCCTGCGTCCCGTACCACGCATCCAGCCAGTCGAAACGCTGATAGATCGCGCGCGGCGCGACCGCCTCCAGCGCGCGCCAGTCGGTTTCCGCGCCCCGCAAATCGGTGTGGACCGACAGCGCGATATCCGCGATCGGCATGTCGAGGCCAGCCCTGGCCGCCGCTCCGTGGCGGTGAACCGTATCGGCGGGAGCGAGCGACGGCGCGGCTTCGGCCATGTTTACCTTTCGGTAGGAAAGCGGGGCCGACGCTAGCAACCGCGTGTAAACATCCGGTGTGTACCGAAGCCTGTAGTCCGCCCGCGGTACGGCGAACGATCACGCGAGCCTGCGGAGGCGCGAATGACGAAAGGCATCGGGTCGAAGAAGGCTGTCCTCAACGGCCTTCGCCTGACCGGCCTTCATCGTCTGCTGCGGCCGCTGACCGGCGGCATGGGCGCCATCCTCACCTTCCACCGCGTCCGCCCGCCGACCGGCGAGGCCTTCCAGCCAAACGCCAATCTCGAGGTCACGCCGGAATTCCTGGCCGACGCCATCGACTGGCTGCGGCGACGCGAGATCGACATCGTCACGATGGACGAGGCCCTCCGCCGCCTGAAGGAGGGAAGCCCCCGGCGCTTCGCCGTCATCACCTTCGACGATGGCTATCGCGACAACCGCGACCACGCGCTGCCGGTCCTGAAGGCGCGCAACGCGCCCTTCATCATCTACGTCCCGACCGGCCTGATCGACCGTGCGGTCAATCCCTGGTGGATGACGCTGGAGGAGGTGATCCGCCGCAACGACCGCGTCGCCATCCCCGGCGCTGGCGATTTCACTACCACGACCGTCGCCGAAAAATCGAGCGCATACGATGCCTTGGGCGACTGGCTTGAATCGATCCCTGAGGTCCAGCAGCGCGCCGCGGCCGACGATCTCGCGCGCCGCTACGGCTTCGATGTCCGCGCCATGGTCGACGAGGCGGTCATGACCTGGGACGAGCTCGCCGGGGTGGCCGCCGAGCCGCTGGTGACGATCGGCGCCCATACAGTCAACCATGTCGCGCTCGGCAAGCTCAGCGAGGAGGACGTGCGCCGCGAGGTGCTCGACGGCGCCGCGATCCTGGAGGAGCGGCTCGGCGCCTGGCCGCGCCATTTCGCCTATCCCTACGGCTTCGATCCGATGGTCACCGAGCGCGACTGGCGCATCCTGGCTGACCTCGGCTTCGCCTCCGCGGTGCGGACCGAGCCGGGCGTGCTGTCGTCCGCCAGCACCCGGCAGACCACCGGCCTGCCGCGCATCTCGATGAACGGGCATTTCCAGGAGCTGCGCTACGTCGACGTCCTGCTCTCGGGCGTCCCCTTCGCGCTGCAGGGCCTCGCCGCCCGCATCACCGGCGGCCGCCCCAAGGTTCAGCTCAAGGCTTCTGCATCCACCTGATCAGCCACGCCGCCGGCGGCACCCAGAGGAGACCGGCCGCCGCGTAGAAGATCAGCGTGACGAACCAGCCGAGCGTCATCAGCCGCGACGAGCCGAGCGCCATCACCAGCACGGCGTAGATGCCGACGAACAGCACCAACAACACGGCGCCGATGAACTTGCGGGTGCGGGGGGTCACGTCCGGCTTCTCCTTGCGGCGATGGTGATAGCGGGAAGAAACAGCGGCGGCAAAGTCTTTGCGCCGGCGCCCGACATCATGTCGCGGCCCGGGCAGTTGCGGGGGAGGGCGGGGAAGGCGTAAGCCGTCGCCAAACCCCAGGACATCGCCCCATGACCGTCTCCGCGACGACCACACCCATTGCCGAAACGCCCGTTGCGCGCGACCGCAACAAGGACCGCCGGATCATCCGCATCTGGCTCTACGGCATCGCGTTCCTGGTCTTCGTCATGGTGCTGGTCGGCGGCGCGACGCGGCTCACCGAGTCCGGCCTCTCGATCACCGAATGGCAGCCGATCCACGGCATCATCCCGCCGATCGGCGAGGAGCAGTGGCAGGAAGAGTTTCTCAAATACCAGCAGATTCCGGAATACCAGCAGCTGAACCTCGGCATGACCCTGTCCGAGTTCAAGCAGATCTACTGGTGGGAATGGGCGCATCGCCTCCTGGCGCGCCTCGTCGCGGTCGCCTTCCTCGTGCCGCTGATCTGGCTGTGGGCCACCGGGCGGATCGAGCGCGCGCTCCGGCCGCAGCTCGTCGGCATCTTCCTTCTCGGCGGCCTCCAGGGCGCGGTGGGCTGGTGGATGGTGGCGAGCGGCCTGACCGAGCGCACCGACGTCAGCCAGTACCGCCTCGCGACGCATCTCATCGTCGCCTGCCTGATCTTCGCCTACTCGATCTGGGTGGCGCGAGGGCTGGTGCCCGAACGGCCGCGGGCGACCTATCCCGCGCGCGGCATCAAGATCTTCGGCGCGGTGCTGATCGCGCTGGTCTTCCTTCAGCTCTATCTCGGCGGCCTCGTCGCCGGCCTCAATGCCGGCTTCCAGAACAATGACTGGCCGCTGATGGCCGGGCAGGTGGTGCCCGCGGGCATGTGGTCCGAAGACACCTGGTGGCGGAATTTCTTCGAGAACCCGATCACCGCCCAGTTCTTCCACCGCATCGTGGCCTATGGCATCGCCATCCTCGTCGTCTGGCACGCGATCCATCTCGCCCGCACCATGCCCGGCAGCCGCACGACATGGTCGTCCTATCGCGTCGTCGCGCTGGTCGGGCTGCAGGTCGTCCTCGGCATCGCGACGCTGATGTCTGCCGTGCCGATCGGGCTCGGCCTCGCCCATCAGGGTCTCGCCATCCTCCTCCTCGCCGGCGTCATCATGCACCGCCGCGCCATGAGCCCGCCGATCCCGATCCGGTCGTAGGCCGCGTTCGTTGAACTCTTCCCTGGTGGAAGGGTCGAAACCGCATCGCGGTTTCGGGGAAGGGGCGCGGCCGTGCCCCTCTCCCGAAGCTCGCTTCGCGACCTCCGACCTCTCCACAAGGGAGAGGTTCGACAAGGCGGATTCCGCCTACGGGAACATCGGGAGCTGCAGCAGCCCTTCGGTCTCGACGCGGCCGAACATCAGGTTGAAGTTCTGGATCGCCTGGCCGGCGGAGCCCTTCACCAGATTGTCGATCACCGACACGATGATCGCCCGCCCGGGAATGCGGTCGGCGAAGACGCCGATCTGCACGTAGTTCGAGCCGCGCACGTTCTGCGTCTTCGGGATCACGTCCTCCGCGACCACCTTCACGAACGGCTCGTCGCGATAGGCCGATGCGAGCGCTGCCCGCAGGTCGGCGGCCGAGGCGCCGCCCGAGAGCTTCACATAGGCCGTGCATAGCTCGCCCCGGCTCATCGGGATGAGGTGCGGCGTGAAGCTGACCGTCAGCGCCCGGCCGGCGGCGACCGACAGCTCCTGCTCCATCTCTGGCGCGTGGCGGTGCGCGGCGATGGAGTAGGGTGAGAGGCCTTCGCCGGCTTCGGCCAGGAGGAGGTTCTGCTTCGCACTCCGGCCCGCGCCGGTGGTGCCGGACTTGGCGTCGATGACGATGTCGTCCGGCGCCGCCGCGCCGCTCGCCACCGCCGGGATCAGCGCGAGCAACGCCGCCGTCGGATAGCAGCCCGGGCAGGCGACGAGCCGCGCCCTGGCGATGGCGTCGCGATAGTGCTCGGTCAGCCCGTAGACCGCCTCGTCCTGCAGCGCCAGCGCCCGGTGCTCGTGGCCGTACCACTCGCGATAGGTCTCCGGATTGCGCAGCCGGAAGTCGGCCGACATGTCGATGACCTTGGCCTTCGGGTTGGCGGCGAAGATTGCGGCGATGATCTCCTGCGTCGTGCCGTGCGGCAGGCCGCAGAACACTGCGTCGACCGCCATCCAGTCGACCTCGTCGACCGTGACGAGGTCGGGAAGCGGGGCGAAGGCGAGATGCGGGAAGACGTCGGCCATCGACCGCCCGGCCTGGGTCGCGCCGGTCAGCGTCACGATCTCCATCGCCGGATGGCGGAGCGCCAGGCGCACGAGGTCCGACCCGGTGTAGCCGGATGCGCCGAGAACGCCGATCCTGATCCTGTCGGTCATGGCATTGGCCCCTGAAGTGAAGCGCTCGTCTCTAGCCCGCGCGCGGCAGGCGGGGAAGGCCGGATATGGGTCTCTCAAGGCCGAATGAAAAAGGCGGGCCGAAGCCCGCCTTTCGATCCAGCCGCGCTATCGGTCAGACTAGCGCTTGGAGAACTGGAAGCTGCGACGGGCCTTGGCCTTGCCGTACTTCTTTCGCTCGACCACGCGGGAGTCGCGGGTGAGGAAGCCGCCCTTCTTCAGCACCGGCCGAAGCTCGGGCTCGTAGTGGGTCAGCGCCTGGCTGAGGCCGTGACGGAGCGCGCCGGCCTGGCCGGAGAGGCCGCCGCCGGAAACCGTGGCGCGGATATCGTACTGGCCGGTGCGGTTCGACGCGACGATCGGCTGCTGCACGATCATCTGCAGCACCGGGCGGGCGAAGTACTCCGTGAAGTCCTTGTCGTTGACGAGGATGCGGCCGGTGCCCCGCGTGATCCACACGCGCGCGACGGCGTCCTTGCGCTTGCCGGTGGCATAGGCGCGGCCCTGCGCATCCAGCTTCTGGACGTGGACCGGAGCGGCGGGCGCTGCGGCCGGCGCGATGTCCTGGAGCGACTGCAGATCGGCCATATCAGGCATGCCTCTTGTTCTTGGGGCTCAGCGCGCCGACGTCGACCGTCTCGGGCTGCTGGGCGGAATGGGGGTGCTCGGCGCCGGCATAGACGCGCAGATTCTTGAGCTGGCGGCGGGCGAGGGGACCGTCGGGCATCATGCGCTCAACCGCCTTCTCGACGATCCGCTCGGGGTGCTTGCCCTCGAGGATCTGCCGCGCGGTGCGCTGCTTGATGCCGCCGATATAGCCGGTGTGCCAGTAATAGACCTTGTCCTGCACCTTGGCGCCGGTGAGCTTCACCTTGCCGGCGTTGATGACGACGACATTGTCGCCGCAATCGACATGCGGGGTGTAGGTCGGCAGATGCTTGCCGCGAAGGCGGGTGGCGACGAGGGCGGCGAGGCGGCCGACGACGAGGTCTTCCGCGTCGATCACCACCCAGCGCTTCTCGATCTCGGCGGGCTTGGCCACGAAGGTCTTCATCGCTGATACTCGAAAGAGGGAGCCGCGCCGTCAGGCTGCGCGTTGGAGGCGGCATATAGCGGGAAGGCTCCGATGCGGTCAAGCCGCATTCCTGCGGCAAATGCATGATCGTTCAGGCGCTTACGGATACGGTATCATGATACCGCTTGCCATCGCGGCACCGCGGCTCACATCAAGGGCAACCGAAGCGAAAGGGCCGCCATGAGTCTCCCCGAACCCGTCGGCTACCCCGATGACGGCCTGATCCGCGACGTGCTCCAGCGTGTGCGGACCATCGCCGTCGTCGGCGCGAGCCCGAATCCGGCGCGGCCGAGCCACGGCGTGCTGCGCTTCCTCCTCGCCGCCGGCTACAACGCGATCCCGGTCAACCCCGGCCACGACGGCCATCACATCGCCGGCCAGCTTGTCTATGCGCGGCTTGCCGACATCCCCGAGCCGATCGACATGGTCGACGTCTTCCGCCAGCCCGCAGCGCTCCCCGCCCTCGTCGACGAGGTGCTGGCGCTGTCGCCCCGCCCGCACGTGCTGTGGACCCAGCTCGGCGTCATCAACCCCGCCGCGACCGACCGCGCCGCCGCGGCCGGGATGACCGTCGTCATCGACCGCTGCCCCGCCATCGAATATCCCCGCCTCATCCGCCGCGTGCCACGCCCGGCGGAAGACTGGCTGGCTTGATCCCTTTTTCGTGATTCCGGCGAAGGCCGGAATCCAGGGCCACAATCCCGGCCCCGCGTGCTTTGCCTGGACCCCGGCCTTCGCCGGGGTGACGAGAATGGTCAGGTGTTGAACGCCGCACCCGCGCGTATGGTTAAGCCTTCGATTACCATGTCGGGGCGACGCTGATCGGTCGCCGCTTCGCGGGGCCCGCTGGCGGGCAGGGGCGGCCGGGAGTATAGGGCCCGCTTCGGCAACCAAGGATCGGATCGATGAACGAGTTCCACCGGGTGCGGCGTCTGCCGCCTTACGTCTTTGAGCAGGTGAACCGGCTCAAGGCGAGCGCCCGGGCCGCCGGGGCCGACATCATCGACCTCGGCATGGGCAATCCCGACCAGCCGACGCCGCCGCACATCGTCGAGAAGCTGGTGGAGACCGTCCGCCGCGAGGACACCCACGGCTATTCCGCCTCGCGCGGCATCAAGGGCCTCCGCAAGGCGCAGGCCGCCTATTACGAGCGCCGCTTCGGCGTGAAGCTCGATCCCGACACCCAGGTCGTCGCGACCCTCGGCTCGAAGGAAGGCTTCGCCAATATGGCGCAGGCGATCACCGCGCCGGGCGACGTCGTGCTGTGCCCCAATCCGAGCTACCCGATCCACGCCTTCGGCTTCCTGATGGCGGGCGGGGCGATCCGCGCGCTGCCGGCCGCGCCGGACGAGCACTATTTCCGCGCGCTGGAGCAGGCGGTGCTGCATTCGATCCCGAAGCCGCTCGCCGTGGTGGTCTGCTTCCCGTCCAACCCGACGGCCGAGGTGGCGGACCTCGATTTCTACCGCGACCTCATCTCCTTCGCGCGGCGGAACGAGCTGATCGTCCTCTCCGACCTTGCCTATTCCGAGATCTATTTCGACGGCGTGCCGCCGCCCTCGGTGCTGCAGGTGCCCGGCGCGTTCGAGGTCGCCGTCGAGTTCACCTCGATGTCGAAGACCTTCTCGATGGCCGGCTGGCGCATGGGCTTCGCCGTCGGCAATGAGCGGCTGATCGGCGCGCTTTCCCGGGTGAAGTCCTATCTCGACTACGGCGCGTTCACGCCGATCCAGGTCGCGGCGACCGCCGCTCTCAACGGCCCGCAGGAGTGCATCGCCGAGATGCGCGAGGTCTACCACAAGCGCCGCGATGCGCTGGTCGACAGCTTCGCCCGCGCGGGCTGGGACGTGCCGGCGCCGCGCGCGTCGATGTTTGCCTGGGCGCCGATCCCGGAACGCTTCCGCGCCCTCGGCTCGGTGGAGTTCTCCAAGCTCCTCATCGAGAAGGCCGACCTTGCCGTCGCGCCGGGCATCGGCTTCGGCGAGTATGGCGACGGCCATGTCCGCATCGCGCTGGTCGAGAACGAGCAGCGCATCCGCCAGGCCGGGCGCAATCTCCGCCGCTTCCTTGAAAGCGCCGACAAAACATTGCACAACGTCGTCCCCATGGCCGGCGCCCGTCGCTAGCCGGAATTCGGGCGGGATCATTCATGTCGGAAGGGCTGCGCATTGGCCTTGCCGGCCTCGGCACGGTCGGCGCATCCCTTTTGCAGCTGATCGCGCGGCATGGCGGCGAATTCGCCGAGCGCTGCGGCCGGCCGGTGACGGTCACGGGCATCACCGCGCGCGACCGCGGCAAGCAGCGCCCGGTCGATCTTTCGGCTATGCAATGGTTCGACGATCCCGTCGCGCTGGCGCAGGATCCCGGCAACAACCTCTTCGTCGAGCTGATCGGCGGCGCCGGGGGCGTCGCAGAGACCGCCGTGCGGGCGGCGATCGAGGCGGGCAAGCACGTCGTCACCGCCAACAAGGCGATGCTGGCAGACTGCGGCCAGGAGCTCGCCGAGCTCGCCGAGGCCAAGGGCGTCAGCCTCAATTTCGAGGCGGCGGTGGCCGGCGGCATCCCGATCGTGAAGGTGCTGCGCGAGGCGATGGCCGGCAACGAGGTCGCCCGCGTCTTCGGCATCCTCAACGGCACCTGCAACTACATCCTGACCCGGATGGAGGACGAGGGCCTCGACTTCGCGACCTGCCTCGCCGAGGCGCAGCGCCTCGGCTACGCGGAAGCCGACCCCACCTTCGACATCGAAGGCCACGACACCGCACACAAGCTGGCGATTCTCACCGCGATCGCCTTCGGCACGCGGATCGACGCCAAGGCGATCTACGTCGAAGGCATCTCCTCGATCACCCCGGCCGATCTGGAAGCGGCCGACGAGCTCGGCTACCGCATCAAGCTCCTCGGCGTCGCCTCGCGCACCGAGACCGGGATCGAGCAGCGCGTCCACCCGGCGATGATCCCGAAATCGTCCGTCATCGCCAATGTCGACGGCGTGACCAACGCGGTCGCGCTGGAAGCCGACTTCGCCGCGCAGCTCGTCCTGTCGGGTCCCGGCGCCGGCGGCGCCGCCACAGCCTCGGCGGTGATGAGCGACATCGCCGACATCGCCCGCGGCAGCCGCGTCGGCACCTTTGGCCGGCCGGCCTCGGCGCTGAAGCCCTACAAACGCGCCGCGATGCGCGCCCATGCCGGCGGCTACTATCTCCGCCTCACGGTCTACGACCGCCCCGGCGCCTTCGCGGCGATCGCGACGCGGATGGCGAAGCACGGCATCTCGCTGGAATCGATCGTCCAGCGCCGCCGCAATCCGCACGCCGACGCCCCCGAGCATCTGACGCCCGCCGCGCCGCAGCCGGTGATCCTCATCACCTACGAGACCACCGAGGACGCGATCCGCGCCGCCCTTGCCGAGATCATCCGCGATGGCCACATCGCAGCACAGCCACAGCTGATCCGCATCGAACCGCTGGGCTGATTGCCTCGGCGATACTTTTTCAACCCTCCCCTTGCGGGAGGGTCGAAACCGCGCAGCGGTTTCGGGGAGGGGTGCTGAGTCCGAAGCCTACGCGGCACCGCCGCACCCCTCCCGAAGCTCGCTTCGCGACCTTCGACCGCCCCGCAAGGGGGCGGTTCAAGAGGAGTAGCTCGCAATGCCAGATGACGCACAGGTGTCCTGGACCGCCGTCGACAGATATTTCGAGGACCGGCTCAACCCGCCCGATCCGATCCTCGACGCCGCGGTCGCGCGCAGCGAGGCCGCAGGCCTGCCGGCGATCCAGGTCGCGCCCAACCAGGGGAAGCTGCTCTGCCTTCTCGCCCGCGCGATGGGCGCCAAGGCCGCGCTCGAGATCGGCACGCTGGGCGGCTACAGCACGATCTGGCTCGGCCGGGCGGTGGCGCCCTCCGGCCGCGTCCTGTCGCTCGAACTGAGCGAGGCGCATGCCCGCGTCGCGCGGACCAATCTCGATGAGGCGGGTCTCTCCGCGGTCGCCGAGGTCCGGGTCGGTCCGGCGCTGGACTCGCTCGCCGACATCGCGGCGAAGGGCGCGGGACCGTTCGACCTCGTCTTCATCGACGCCGACAAGGCGAACATCCCGGACTATTTCGACTGGTCGATGAAGCTGACCCGCCCCGGCAGCCTCATCGTCATCGACAATGTCGTCCGCGACGGCGAGGTCGCCGAAGCCGCCAGCGCCGACCCCTCGGTCCGCGCCATCCGCCAGCTCAACGACCGCCTCAAGACCGACGCTCGCGTCAGCGCCACGACGATCCAGACCGTCGGTGTCAAGGGCTATGACGGCTTCACGCTGATCCTCGTCCTGTAGGCTGAGCCCGGTCTTCCTTCTCATTCGTCACCCCGGCGAAGGCCGGGGTCCAGCACCACACGACGGGCGGAGCACGTGGCCCTGGATTCCGGCCTTCGCCGGAATGACGATGGGTAGGCGAATGACGATGCGTAGGCGAATGACGGGGAGGAGGTTGCTTTGCCTCCCGCCGAATCGAATAGATTGACCTCGTCCGCGGGGGATGCGGGCGGCAAGACCGACCATGCTGGCAACTGACCTCGACCAGGCGATCGCTCGGCACGCGGGGGCGCGGTTACGTGCGTTCCTCCGCGTGGAATCGTCCGTGACCGGCCGCCGCTGGATCGACCGCCTCGACGGCCGCACCAATGCCATCGCCCTCGACATCGCGCAGCGCCACGAGGTGCCGGAGCTGCTGGCGCGCGTCCTCGCTGCGCGGGGCGTTGCCGCCGAGGCGGCGGGCGACTTCCTCGACCCGACGCTGCGCCGCCTGATGCCGGACCCCAGCATCCTCACCGACATGGATGTCGCCGCCACCCGCATTGCCGACGCGGTGATCGACCGCGAGAAGATCGCGGTGTTCGGCGATTATGATGTCGACGGAGCGACATCGGCAGCATTGCTGACTCGGTTTCTGAAGAGCCGCGGCCTCGATCCGCTGGTCTACATCCCAGACCGCCTGTTCGAGGGCTACGGTCCCAACCCGACCGCCGTCGAAGCGCTGGTCGACGGCGGCGCGACGCTGATCGTCACCGTCGATTGCGGCACGGTCAGCAGCGACGCGCTGAAGCGGGCGTCCGAGCTCGGCGTCGACGTCGTCGTCATCGACCACCATCTGCCGAGCCCGCAGTTGCCGCCCGCGGTGGCGATCGTGAACCCCAACCGCGAGGACGACCTCTCTAATCTCGGCCACCTCGCCGCGGTCGGGCTCGTCTTCATGACGCTGGTCGCGGTCAACCGCGAGCTGCGCCAGCGCGGCGCCTTCGACGACAGCCCCGAGCCCGATCTCCTCCAGTGGCTCGACCTCGTCGCGCTCGGCACCGTCTGCGACGTGGTGGGCCTCACCGGCCTCAACCGCGCCTTCGTGGTGAAGGGGCTCCTCGCCATGCGCCGTCAGTCCAATGCCGGGCTCTCCGCGCTTGCGGCCGCCGCGCGCCTCAGCGGCCCGACCCAGGCGCAGCATCTCGGCTTCATGCTCGGGCCGCGCATCAATGCCGGCGGCCGGATCGGCAATGCCGGTCTCGGCGCGCGCCTTCTTGCGACCGACGACCCGCTGGAAGCCCAGGCGATCGCCGCCGAGCTCGACCGGCTGAACGGCGAACGCCAGACGCTCGAGGCCGGCATGCTGGCCGAGGCGATCGCCGCCGCTGAGCCGGTGTTCGCCTCGGGAAAGCCTCCGCCGGTCCTGATCACGCAAAGCGGCGGTTGGCACCAGGGCGTCGTGGGGCTGATCGCGGCGCGGCTGCGCGAGCGCTTCTCGCGCCCGGCCTTTGCCATCGCCGTCACGCCGAGCGGCGTCGGCGTCGGCTCCGGCCGTTCCATCCCCGGGGTCGACCTCGGCCGGGCCGTGCGCGGGGCCGTCGAGGCGGGCATCCTGAAGCGCGGCGGCGGGCATGCGATGGCGGCCGGCATCACGGTGGATGTGCGGGAGCTCGGCCGGTTCGAGGACTATCTCTCCGACGCCATCGGCAGCCAGGTCGCGTCGGCGTCGACCGAGGACCGCCACCTCGCGATCGATGCGCCGCTGACGGCGCCCGGCGCCACCGTGGAGCTGATCGAGCAGCTCGAACGCGCCGGGCCGTTCGGCTCGGGCCACCCGGCGCCGGTGATCGCCTTCCCCAGCCATCGCGTCACCTATGCCGAGGAAGTGTCGGGCGGCCACATCCGGGCGACGATCGCTGCCGACGGCGGCGGGCAGGGCCTCAAGGCGATGGCGTTTCGCGCCGCGGGCACGCCGCTCGCCGCCGCGCTCCTCACCCGCGACAACCGCCCGCTGCACATCGCCGGCACGCTCTCGGCCGACCACTGGCAGGGCGTGGCGCGGCCGTTCCTCCGCGTCCAGGACGTCGCCGAGACGGACGACGTCTGACGGCACCCTTTCCGCCTGAGAGAACCAGGCCGGCGACGCTCCCGCGGAACAGGCGGGGGCGCACGAACGTTTGTCGGGCGCGGTCGCCACCGGTCTGCCGCGCGCGCTTGACGCCCCTGGGGCCGTCCCGCGCGTGTCGCAGGGAGGACTCCCGATGCCAGTCGAACTGCCGCCTTCACCCGAGCCGAACCCGCCGCGCCCGCGCCAGGCGCTCATCGCGGGCATTGTCGTCGTCGCGCTCGCCGCCGGTGTCCTCGTTCCCGCGCTCGGCCAGGAATCGCCTGACACGCCGGTCGCAGCGCCGCCTGACTCGGCGCCCGTCATCGAGCCCGGTGAAGTGCCCGACGCCGCGGGGCTGCCTTCGGCGCCCTTCAGCTTTGCCGACATGGTGGAGGAGGTGCTGCCGGCGGTGGTGTCGATCCGGGTCCGTTCGGTGCGGCAGAGCGCCTCGAACCAGCAGGGCGGCCCGCTGGGACCGTTCAACGACCAGTTCGGCGCGCCTGAGGGGCAGCCGCAATACAGCTATGGCGAAGGGTCGGGCTTCTTCATCTCGGGCGACGGCTATGTCGTCACCAACAACCACGTGGTGGAGGACGCCGACCGCTTCGCCATCGTCAGGATCGACGGCACGGTGCACGACGCGACGGTCATCGGCACCGACCCGCGGACCGATCTCGCGCTGCTCAAGGTCGATGGCGGCGAATTCCCCTTCGTCGGCTTCGCCCAGGAGCAGGCGCGGATCGGCGACTGGGTGATCGCCGTCGGCAACCCGTTCGGCCTCGGCGGCAGCGTGTCGTCCGGCATCGTGTCGGCGCTCGGCCGCGACATCGGCGCCGGGCCGTATGACGACTTCATCCAGATGGACACGCCGATCAACCGCGGCAATTCCGGCGGCCCGTCCTTCAACAGCACCGGCGAGGTCGTCGGCGTGAACACGGCGATCTTCTCGCCGCAGGGCGGCGGATCGGTCGGCATCAGCTTCGCGATCCCGGCCTATGTCGTCCAGAACGTGGTCGCCGAGCTTCAGGAGAAGGGCGTCGTCGAGCGCGGCTGGCTCGGCGTCAACATCCAGGGCGTCACCAGCCAGCTCGCCGCCGCGCTCGATCTGCCGGAGGTTCGCGGCGCGCTCGTGAGCGGCGCCGAGCCGGGGACGCCCGCGGCCAATGCCGGCATCGCGGCGACCGACGTCATCCTCGCGGTGAACGGAACGCCGGTCGAAGGCCCGCGCGATCTGTCGCGCACCATCGCCTCGCTCGATCCCGGCGAGGACGTCGCGCTCACCGTGTGGCGCGACGGCGCCGAAGAGGCCATCACCGTCACGCTCGGCCGTCTCCCGGGCGAGGAGCCGGTGGTGGCGCAGGCCGCGCCGCCGGCCGAGGAGGCGACGCCCGACGTGCCCGGCCTCGGCCTCGCGGTCGCGCCGGGGAGCCAGGTCCGCGGCGTCGGCGAAGGCGTCGTGGTCGTCGAGGTGGCGCCGGACGGGCAGGGCGCCGCCGTCGGCCTCCAGCCCGGTGACGTGATTGTCGCGGTCGGCGACGAGCCGGTCGAGACGCCGGAGGAGCTGGGCCGGCTGCTGACCGAAGCGGCCAATGCCGGCGACGATGCGGTGCTGGTCCTGGTGCGCTCCGGCGAAGCACAGGGCTATGTTGCGTTCGACGTGTCGGGGATGGCCGGCCGGCAATAAGGCCTGGTGCCATCCTCAATCGGGCCGGCCCGGACGCCCTCCGAGCCGGCCTTTCCTTGGAACGGGGGCTTGATGCAGGCGCTGCTGGTCTACAATCCGAAATCGGGCAAAGGGGCCTATAGCGGAGCCGAGCTTGCGGCGGCGCTGCGAAAGGCGGGGTACCAGGTCACGGCGCTGCGCAAGAAGGACCCGCGGATCGAGCCGGCCCTGGCGCGCGAGCCGGACCTCCTGGTGATCGCCGGCGGCGACGGCACGGTGAACGACCTCCTCCAGTGGAAGGGCGTGACGATGCCGGTCGCGATCCTGCCACTCGGCACGGCGAACAACATCGCGACCTCGCTCGGCCTCCCCGACGACGTCGACGCGATGATCGCGGCGCTTCCCGCCGCCCCCGTCCGCCGCTTCGCCATCGGCCGCGTATCGGGCTCGGGCATTGCGCCGCGCTTTCTCGAAGGGATCGGCGTCGGTGCGCTGGCGTCGCTGATGACGCTGAAGGAGCGCCCGAGGCCTCGGACCGAGCGCATAGCCAAGGGCCGGCAGCGTCTCGCCGATGCGCTGGGCGCCGCCGAGGCGCGGCCCGTGAAGGTCGCGGTCGATGGCAGGATCGTCCATGACGGCCCGGCGCTGATGGTGGAGGTCTCGAACATCGCCCGCACGGGCTCGTCGCTGCCGATGTTTCCTTCGGCCGATCCGGGCGACGACGTGCTGGAGATTGCCGTCGTCGATCCGGGGAAGCGGACGGCGATGGTGGAGTGGGTGCGGGAAGCCGCCGAGGACGAGCCGGTTCCAGCCTGGACCGGCGCCGGCCGCGAAGTGGCCGTGACCTTCGCCGACCTCCCGTTCCGCGTCGACGATCATGCCAAGCCGGCGGGCCGCAGGGAGCGCACGCTCCGCACGCGCCTCCTCGCCAGGCGCGCGCTGCAGATGGTCGTCTCGACGCCTCCGGCTGACGAAACCTCCTCCGCGACCTAGGATGGCTCCTCCGGACGCCAAGTCCGCCGGGGGAACCATGACCTACAGCCCAGCCGCCAACCGCTATGACGGGCTGATGCCCTATCGCCGCTGTGGCCGCAGCGGGATCGACCTCCCGCTCGTCTCCCTGGGGCTCTGGCAGAATTTCGGCGGCGCCGACGTGTTCGAGACCGGCCGCGCGATGCTGCGCCGCGCCTTCGATCGCGGCGTCACCCATTTCGACCTCGCCAACAATTACGGCCCGCCCTACGGCTCGGCGGAGGAGAATTTCGGCCGCGTGATGGCGAGCGACTTCCGGCCCTTTCGCGACGAGCTGATCGTCTCGACCAAGGCAGGCTGGGACATGTGGCCGGGGCCCTATGGCGGCATCGGCGGCAGCCGGAAATATCTCGTCGCCAGCCTCGACCAGTCGCTCCGCCGCATGGGGCTCGACTATGTCGACATCTTCTACTCGCACCGCGTCGACCCGACGACGCCGCTCGAGGAGACGATGGGCGCGCTGGCCCATCTCCATCGGCAGGGCAGGGCGCTCTATGTCGGCATTTCGAGCTACTCGCCCGAGCTGACGCGCCGCGCGGCGGCGATCCTCGCGGAAGAACGCGTGCCGCTCTTCATCCACCAGCCCAACTACTCGATGCTCAACCGCTGGATCGAGTTCGGGCTTCTCGATGCGCTGGACGAGCTCGGCACCGGCTGCATCGCCTTCTCGCCGCTGGCGCAGGGCATGCTGACATCGCGCTATCTCGACGGCATCCCGCCCGACGCCCGCGCCGCCAAAGGCGGGTCGCTCAGCCGCGGCATGCTGACCGAGGCCAATCTCGGCCGCATCCGCGCCCTCAACGCCATCGCCAAACGCCGCGGCCAGTCGCTGGCGCAGATGGCGATCGCCTGGGTGCTGCGCGACCCGCGCGTCACCTCCGCCCTGATCGGCGCCCGCACCATGGAGCAGCTCGACAACTCCCTCGACGCGGTGAACCGCCTCGACTTCTCGTCGGAGGAACTGGCGGAAATCGACCACCACGCCGGCGACGGCAGCGTCGATCTGTGGCGGGAATCGGCGGAGCTGTAGAGTAGAATGTTCGGACCCTTGAGGTTGGCTATGCGGGTGTCGATGACAGAGGCGAAGGCTCGGTTGAGCGAACTGGTTCGCCGTGCCGAGGCCGGCAGCGAAGTGATTCTGACCCGGAATGGCGTCGCCGTCGCGCGGCTGGTTCCCGCACGTCCGGCGTCTGTTGCGGAATCTCGCCGGGCATTGCTGCAGGCAGTGCGCGCCGAGGGCGCGGCCAAGGCGACCGCCGGTCCGAGCGCCGCGCGCAGCCAGGATTTTCTCTACGAAGAGGATGACCGATAGAAGTGGCTCGCCGGGGTCGGCGAAGATGCGAACTACGAATTCTCGATTTCCCTACTCCCAACTACGCCAAAGCCACCCAAAATGCGCAAGCGCGACCGCGATCGCGCGGAGGCGCTACGCCTTGCCGGCGGCCCGAAGCCGTCGTTGAGAGACCGTGCGGTTGCCCTGGCCAATGAACGAGGCGTGGTGCGAACACGCGATCTAACCGACATAGGGGTTCCCCGCTGCTACCTAGCCCGGATGTGCGAAGAGGGACTGCTTATCAAGGTTGGCTACGGAATCTATCGTGCCGCCGAACGCAAGGCGGCTTGATCCGATCTTGGTGAGCTTTTGACAAATGGCAACGCCAATGATTGGCTGATCGCAGGAGTAGAAACCACGGCGTGGAAACGGCGTGTTTGTCCTGTCGGCGTCAGACATCAGCTCGCAGTCAGGACGCCGCATAGGCGCGTGCGATCAGTTGACAGCGCCCTTTTGAAACAGCGTCTCGATCAACGGACATTCCGGGCGTGTGCCGTCGGCGCATTGCGCGACCACGTCCTTCAGCACCCGCTCCATGCGTTTCAGATCGGCGATCTTCGCCCGGACGTCGTCAAGGTGTGCGGTGGCGACGGCGCGCGCCTCAGCACACGGCTGGTCGCGCTCGTCGACGAGACGCAGCAACTCACGGATTTCATCCAGGGAGAAGCCTAGCTCACGCGCCCGCAGAACAAAGCGAAGGCGCCGCTCGTGTGTTGTGTCATAGCTGCGATAGCCGCTCGTCGTGCGCGGCGGCTCGGGCAGAAGGCCGACCTTCTCGTAATAGCGGACGGTCTCCAGGTTGCAGCCCGTCCGCTGGGCGAGCTCGGCCCGCTGCAGGCCTTTCACCGCGGCGTGATCGCGCATCGCAAAAACCTCTTGACCCTGTAGTGACTACAGACCGCATGCTACGGCACGTTTGGGATTTCGGCAAGGGAAGAGAGGTGAGAGATGGCTGTATCGCAATCGGGAACGGCAGGCGCAGCGTCCGCTGCATCGGATCTCTCTGGGGCCGAACGGCGCGAGGTCGGACGGCAGCGCTTGATCGCCGTTGGCGGTATCCTGGGCGCGCTCGCCGCCTCGTCGTGCTGCATCATTCCGCTCGTCCTGTTCAGCCTCGGCATCGGCGGCGCCTGGATCGGCAATTTGACGGCGCTCGCGCCTTACAAGCCGCTCTTCGTCGCGGGGACAGCAGGGGTCCTCGGCTATGGCTTCTATCTCGTCTATTGGAAGCCACGACGAGCCTGCGCCGATGGTGCCGCCTGCGCACGCGCCATCCCCAGCCGTCTTGTTCAACTCGCGCTCTGGATTGCGACAGCGCTCGTCTTAGCCGCCTTCGCCTTCGACTACGTCGCCCCGCTGCTGCTTCGCGCCTGATACCAAGAGGAGACCTACCCTATGAAGAAGACCTTTTGCGCTGTCGCCTTGATCGCGTCGGTTATGACCGCGTCTGCCGCGTTCGCCGCCGAACGCACCATCACCTTCGCCGTCGACAATATGACCTGCGCCTCCTGCCCATACATCGTGAAGAACTCGATGGCGTCGGTCCCTGGTGTGACCAAGGTGGCCGTCTCGTTTGAGACAAAGACGGCGACCGTGACCTTCGACGACGCGAAGACGAACCCGAACGCCATCGCGGCTGCGAGCATGAACGCGGGTTATCCCGCCCACCCTAGGGCGCAGGGTAGTTGAGATGAGTGACCGCGCCGCGATCCGTGTAGGCTTGGTTGGCGGCGTTCTCGCCGCGATCTGCTGCGCGGCGCCGCTCCTCGCTGTGGGCCTGCCCTTGGCCAGCCTTGGCGCATGGCTGGCAGGTGCGGGTCTGGTGGCGCTTCCCCTGATGGTGGCGGGTTTCGCTCTCGTCGCATGGGGCGTTCGTCATCGACGAGCGAAGGCCACGGGCTGCGAGACGACGATTCACAAGGTGGGCGTGAAGCCATGAACGATTGCTGCGCATCTTCTTCGCCTGCGAACAAGGCTGCGACTTCCAAATCAGCGGCGCTGTCGAGCTATGCCGTGCGGCCAGGCGTGACGTTTCCCGACTGGTCGGTCGTCAAATCGGCAGACGTGAAGGAAGCTCTGCTGGCCATGGTCGGGTCCGACCATGTGCTCACTCGCTGGAGCGGTTACGATCCCGGCAGCGACCGCGTTCGTATTGCGTTGCTCCAGCTCTATGCCGAAGACGGACGAGCCCCGGCTATACGCGCGCTCGCTGAGCGCGCGGGTCTAAGCGAGATGGCCATCAGGCCTCTGCTAGAAGAACTCCGCCGGCGCGACCTTGTCGTGCTCGACGGCGAGCGGATCGTCGGTGCCTATCCCTTCACCGACCAGGACACGGGTCATCGGGTCACGCTGGACGGACGTGTTCTCAATGCCATGTGCGCGGTCGACGCGCTCGGCATCGGTGCTATGACCGACCAAGACATCACGATCGTCTCGCAGTGCCGCCATTGCGACACACCGATCCGAATCGCCACGCGGGGTCGGGGCCGGGCACTCGCCGACATCGAGCTGCCGACGGCCGTCATGTGGCAAAGTGTCCGCTATGAAGGCGCGTGCGCCGCGAGTTCGCTATGCGCAACGACCGCCTTTTTCTGCTCGGACGACCATCTCTCCGCCTGGCGCCGCGGACATTCCGCCAGCGAGCCGGGTTTTCGGCTGTCGATCGAGGAAGGGCTTGAGGCCGGCCGCGCTCTGTTCGGGCCGAGCCTTGCCGGTCTCGATATGGCACCGAAGAGCAAGGCAGTCGCGAACCGCCCCATCCGCGCCAACGGCCGCAATGGTGGCGCCTACGATCTCGTCGTGATCGGCGCCGGCTCAGCCGGCTTCTCTGCCTCGATCTCGGCCGCCGATCAGGGCGCTCAGGTGGCGCTCATCGGCAGCGGCACCATCGGCGGCACCTGCGTCAATATTGGCTGCGTGCCGTCGAAGACCCTGATCCGCGCCGCCGAGACGCTTCACAACGCCCGGGCTGCAGCCCGCTTTGCCGGCATCACGGCCGAAGCCGAACTGACTGACTGGCGCGGAACCATTCGTCAGAAGGACGCACTCGTTTCCGAACTGCGCCAAGCCAAGTACGTCGATCTGCTCCCCGCCTACAATAATGTCGCTTATCACGACGGGCCGGCGCGTCTGGTCGACGGCGGTGTCGAGGTGAACGGCACGCGCATTCCCGCCGGCAGGATCATCATCGCGACCGGCGCGCGGCCGGCGGTCCCTGCCATCCTCGGCATCGAAACCGTGCCATACCTGACCAGCACTACCGCGCTGGACCTCGAGGAACTGCCGCGCTCGCTGCTCGTGATCGGCGGCGGCTATATCGGGGCTGAGTTGGCCCAGATGTTTGCCCGTGCGGGCATCAAGGTGACGCTCGTGTGCCGGTCTCGTCTTCTCCCCGAGGCGGAGCCCGAGATCGGTGCGGCGCTCACGGCATATTTCCAGGACGAAGGGATCACCGTCGTCTCCGGCGTCGCATATAGCGCGATCCGCAAGACCGAGAGCGGTGTTTCACTAGCCGTTACGCGCGACGGCCAAGATATTGCGATCGACGCCGAGCAGGTGCTGATCACCACCGGACGCACGCCCAACGTCGAAGGCCTTGAGCTCACCGAGCACGGCATTGCCGTCTCGCCGAAGGGCGGCATCGTCATCGATGATCGCATGCGCACGACCCGGCCCGGCACCTACGCCGCCGGCGACGTCACGGGCCGCGACCAGTTCGTCTATATGGCCGCCTATGGCGCCAAGCTCGCGGCCAAGAACGCGCTCAACGGAGATAGCTTGCGCTACGACAATAGTGCTATGCCAGCCATCGTCTTTACCGACCCGCAGGTTGCGAGCGTCGGCCTCACCGAGGCCAAGGCGCATGCGGCCGGGTATCCCGTCCGCGTCTCGACGATCGGTCTCGACCAAGTGCCGCGTGCGCTCGCCGCCCGCGACACGCGCGGGCTCATCAAGCTCGTAGCCGACGCCAGCAGCGGTCGGTTACTCGGCGCGCACATCCTCGCTCCCGAAGGGGCCGACAGCATCCAGACCGCGGCGCTGGCGATCCGGCAGGGCCTCACCGTCGACGACCTCGCCGATACGATCTTTCCGTACCTCACTACTGTCGAGGGGCTGAAGCTCGCGGCGCTGTCGTTTGGCAAGGACGTCGCCAAACTTTCCTGTTGCGCTGGATAAATCCGCCCTGCGCAAGTTTTCACACGATGCAGACGCTAATGTTACGCAGCGCTGCGATCCGATCTTCGGGGGCCTATCTCTGACGGTGGCGCCAGGCTACTTCAGCCCTAACTCCGATGGGGCTTTTCCGGTCCCCTGCTGATCGAGCAAAAAGCCTCGCTGAGGGACCGAGTCGTCGCCCTGGCCAATGAGCGCGGCGTGTTGCAGACGCGCGATCTAACGGACATCGGCGTCCCTCGCTGTTACTTGGCCCGCATATGCGAAGAGGGCCTGCTGGTAAAGGTCGGATATGGCCAGTATGCGCGGCCGATCGTCAGGCGGCTTGAAGGGCGGTTGACGCTGACCTGGGTGCGGGGAACCAAGCCTCCGCCATGCCTCCGCCAAGCCGGCATTTTGATCCATTTCGGATCGAATTGATGCAAACGCGTCGCAATAGCATTACCCTGTCTGTCCGACTACAGTCCTATCGGCCGTACTGCCGATCCGAGTCGGTTGTGCTCCCGCACGGTGAAAATTGCAGCGGACAATTCCCATATTGGTTGAGGCGGCTGCCGCTCGGCCGGGCACATAAATTCCGGGGGTGCCATGACAGGAGGTTGCCGGAATCACAGGAGGAGTTCCGATCGCTGGAAGCGCAAATCGAACTGAGACATCTGCGCTATGCGGTCGCCGCTGCGCATTACCGCAGTTTTCGGCGGGCGGCTGAAGCGCTTGGGGTCAAGCAATCGACCCTGAGCCGCTGCATTTCGCAATTGGAAGGGCGTCTGGGCGTCGTGTTGTTCGAACGAACCAGCGGGGGCGTTCGGCTGACTACGGCTGGCGTCGAGATATTGCGGACCTCCCGTCATCTCGTCGAAACGGTCGATCATATGGCCGCTACCGCCAAGGACATGGGCAGGGGCGAGGCCGGTCGCCTCACGGTCGGATTCTACACCTCGCTGTCGGCGGGGAACCTGCGGGCCAGCCTGATCGAGTATGCGTCGCGGTTCCCGAAGGTCGAAATCCAGACATATGAGGGCGCACGCGCATGTCTGTTTGCCGGCGTCGATGCTGGCCGGCTCGATGTCGCCATCGTGACAGGTGACCCGATCTCTCGCGAGGGGAAGGTCATGGGTCTCTGGAGCGAGCGCATCATGGTCGCGCTGCCCGAAGGTCACCGATTGGCCGGCAACAACATCGTCTATTGGACCGATCTGAAAGACGAGACCTTCCTTTTCAGCCAGCGTGATCCTGGGCCGGAGATCCAGGAAGTCTTGCTGGCGAAGCTCGCCGTGCCGGGCGAGCGGCCCAAGGTCATCAGTCACGATGTCAGCCGCGAGAACATCAAGAGCCTCGTGGGAGCGGGCTTCGGCGTCAGCCTGATGTGCGATGCCTGCATAGGGGCCTCCTATACAGGCGTAGTCTACCGCGAGGCGCGGGACGGCAATGGTCCGAGCCGGATCAACTACGCAGCTTATTGGCAGAGCCAGAACGACAATCCGGCGTTGGCAGGGTTCATCAACCTGCTGCAAGAGCGCTATCCCTCCTTGCCCGCGGGCGACTGACGCGGTCGCCGCGCCTTCGCGAATCCGCGATCGGTGGCCATGAAGCGCTCCACCATGGGGACGATCAGCTTGGCCGGGTCGCTTACCGGATGGCCGGTCTCGCGGGCCAGGATTTCCGCGTAAGCGACCAGGTCGCGATGAACGGCCGCCGGAAATTCGATCGTGAGCTTGACCGGCTTGTCGTCGGCAACGGCCCCGAGCTTCAGCTTTGCCATGTCAGCCTCCGTAGGGTTCGAGGACAAGGTCGCGGGTAACGATGACGCGAACGGGGAACCCAGGCCGGATCGTCAAGGTCGGGGCGATGTTCAACTGGCGGCGAACGATCTGCTGACCGGCATCGTTGATCGTGTCCTGCCCGCCGTTGCGGATCGCCTGGATCAGGCGGTCGTCGTCGTTGGTGGCGAGCTCTGCCCCGATGCTCAGCAGCGTGGACAGGCCCGCCGCCTTGGCGAGATCCCACCAGTGATAATCGACGCCATCCTGGAGACCGGCATAACCTTCGGCATCAGCGCCAGGTTGGCGCTCGAGCACGATCGAGCGGCCGTTCGGGAAGATCAGCCGGTTCCAGACCAGCAGCACGCGGCTTTGGCCGAACTGAACATTGTTGTCGTACTGGCCGATGATGCGCGTGCCCTGGGGCACAAGAAGGATGCGGCCCGTCGGGCTGTCATAGATGTTCTCCGTCACTTGCGCGGTGACCTGGCCCGGAAGATCGGACCGGATGCCGGTGATGAGCGCGGCCGAAATCACGGCGCCCGCCTGAAGGATGTTCGGCGACGCCGGAGCCGCGATGCGATCCGGCGAGACGGTGCGGCGATCGGCGGCGGCATTGAGGAAGGCGAGTTGCCGATCCTGGGCCGACGGCGTTGCTGGCTGGGGAGCAAGCCCGAGGCTGGCGAGGTCAGGCGTGGGTGGCGGAACAACCGTCGCCGTGCCAGAGGCTGATGGTGGCGTCGGCCGGTTCTCCGTGCCGGCGAAGAGCTTGGCGGTGCGGGCGCTCTCGATTTCCTGCAGGCGGCGTTGCTCCTCGGCGCTGAGACCGGGATTGGGTGCTACTCCGCCGGGGTTGGGCATGGGCTGGCCGCGATTCTGCGCGCCAAGGATAGGACGGCCGAGGTCGCCGGGAAGCGGCGGACCAAGCTGAGGCACACCGCTGTAGTCGCGGGGCAAGCCCGCCAGGCCGTCGGCGGTCGATCGGTTTTCGGTCGAATAGAGTTCTTCGGCGGACTTGCCGCCGTCGCGCGTCTGAAGGGCGTAGATCAGCGCTCCGCCCAGGCCCACGCTCGCCACGAGACCGATGCTGGCGAGCACCTTGCGCGACAGCCGCGTAACACGCGGAGCCTCCGCACGAAGCCGCATCGGGGCAGCCGCGTCGGCGGTCGACCCGGTCAGCGGCGCATCCTCATCCTCTTTCCGGGTTTCAGGCTCGCTCACGACGCCGGCCTCCCGTCGGTGCGGGTGATCCGAATGCGCTTCTGGTGGCCACCGGCGCCGAAGCGCAGCTCGGCGGCCGCGAACAGACGATCGACGATCATGTAGTTGCCGCGGACGCGGTAATTCACGAGTTCGGAGGTGTTGCCCTCGGGGCCGACCACGAAGAGCGGCGGCATCTCGCCCTGGCCGATGCCGCGCGGAAACTCGATGAAGACCTGCCGTCCGTCATCGTAGGCCCGCAGCGGCCGCCACGGCGCACGGTCGCCCTCGATGGCATAGCGGAAGTTGATGTTCGCGAGGTCGACGCCGGTGGCGACGGGACGCGCCGCCTCGGCCTGCGCGTTCTGGCGGCGCAGGGCGATGAGCTGATCCTGCGGATATTGCCACGAGACCGACGCCATATAGGTGCGCTCGGTCGAGCGCAGCTCCATGTGATAGGTCCGCAGATTGGTGTTGATGACCAGGTTGGTCATCAGGTCGGCGCGGGTTGGCTTCACCAGGATGTGGACTTGCAGAGTCGCGCCCGAACCGCTCTGCGTGTCACCGATGATCCAGCGGACCGTGTCACCAGCGGCCACCGGCCCGGAGCCCACGAGCTGCTCGCCGGGCTGCAGGGCGATATCGGTGATCTGACCAACGGCGGTATACACCTGATAGAGCGCGCCGCTGGTGTAAGGATAGACCTGCATGGCGTTGATGAAGCCGTCGCGCACCGGCTGAACGCGCGCGGCGGCGTTGGCTTGATTGACGCGGGCCGTCGGATCGGTCGGCTCTGGGGTTCGGCGCGATTCTTCAACGGGCTTCATCTGGCCCGGCAGCGGTAGCGGACGTGGAAGCTCCACTACCTGCACCGGTCCCGGTGGATCGACCGTCTGCACGGCGGGCGTCGCGTCGTCATAGGATATCTCCGGCGGTTTCTGAGTCGTGGCGCAGCCGGCGAGCGTAGTTGCTGAAAGCAGCAGAGCCGCGAGTGCGGAAGTGTGAGAAGCCGGGTTTCCGGCTTTACGGAAAGACGGCTTCATTGCCCAAGCTCCCGTGACCAGTTGATGGCGTTGACGTAGATGCCGAGCGGGTTTGCTCGCAGCCGGTCGGCGTTGCGCGGCACCTGCACGACGATGGTGAGGATGGCGGTCCAGCGGGTCGTCTCGGCGAGCTGGCCGTTCTCGTAGCGCCGCTCGGTCCAGGCAACGCGGAAGCTATCCGGCGACGCGCGGATCACGCTGGAAACGTCGACGGCGATCTGCTGCCGGCCGACCTTGGTGAAAGGGTCGTTCGAGCGCGCATAGTCGTTGAGCGCCATCGCGCCGCGATCGGTCGTGAAGTCGTAGGCGCGCAGCCAGTTCTGTCGGACGATAATGGCGTCGGAGGGGATCGAGCGGACCTGCTCAATGAAGCGCGCGAGATGGAACGCGATCTGCGGGTCGGTCGGGCGATAATCGGCGACCGCCGGCGCGATCGCCTGCGCCTGGCCGAGCCGATCGACCTGCACCACCCAGGGTACGACCGTCCCACGCGCTGATTGCCAAACGAGCGCGGCGGCGAATCCGGCCGAGAGGATCAGCGATCCGAAGGCCATGAGGCGCCAGTTCTTTGCCTGAACGCGCGCGGCGCCGATCCGGTCATCCCAGACCTGGGCGGCCCGCTGGTAAGGCGTCTCGGGTTCGGGGGTCTTGCCGTAGTGGGTGGAGGGTCGTTTGAACATCAGCGGTCGCTTTCGGAGAGGTTGATGGAGGAGCTGCCGCCGTGGCTGTCGCCGCTGCGAACGGCATGGGCGGCCGCTGTCACGCCGTGGCTCAGCGTTTGGGAGCGCTTCATGCGGCGAGCCCAGGCCGGTGGTCCGTCAGCCGGTGCGGGCGCCTCGGCCGTGCCCCCGCCGATCGTGCCCATGGTCGAGGTGCCACCGGTGGCTTCGAAGGCGGATTTCCCGCCCTCCGAGAAGCTCGACCGCATGCTGTCGGCGGTGCGTGAGGCCGCCCGGCGGAGGGGCGAAGCCGCCGCGCCACCGGCTGCGCGGGCGACGCCGCCGAGGCCGGAAGCGACGCCGGCTGCGCCCGATTGGCCTGCGGCTCCGAGGCTGTAGGCAGTGGCCGCGCCACCTGCCATCGCGGCGCCACCGCGGGCGGCGGCAGCCGCTCCGCCGGCCAGAGCGCCGACGCCGCCGGCTGCTGCGCCGAGAGCGGCTCCTCCGGCTGCGACCATTCCGCCGGCGGCAAGGCCAGTGCCGACCGCCGCGCCGGCGCCGAGCTGAGGCCCGCCCGAGACGAGGCCGTTGGCGATGCCGGGACCGAAGATTCCGAGGCCGAGCAGCGACAGCGCGGCGAGCACGATCGCCATGGCGTCGTCAATGGTCGGATTGGCTCCACCGAAGCCGGCAGTGAATTCGGAGAACAGCGTCGAGCCGATGCCGATGATAACGGCCAGCACCAGGACCTTGATGCCGGAGGAGATGATGTTGCCGAGGACGCGCTCAGCCATGAAGGCCGATTTGCCGAAAAGGCCGAAGGGAATGAGCACGAAACCGGCGAGCGTCGTCAGCTTGAACTCGATCAAGGTGACGAAGAGCTGGACGGCGAGGATGAAGAAGGCGAGCAGCACCAGCGCCCAGGCGAGGAACATGCAGGCGATCTGGATGAAATTCTCGAAGAACGACCAGTAGCCCATCAGGCTGGAAATCGAATCGAGCAGCGGCCGCCCGGCATCGAGGCCGGTCTGCGCGACCTTGCCGGGGCGAAGCAGATCCGCTGTCGTGAAACCGGTGCCGGAGGCCTTCAGGCCAAGACCGGCGAAGCTCTCGAAGACGATGCGGGCGAGATTGTTCCAGTTGCCGATGATGTAGGCGAAGACGCCGACGAACAGCGTCTTCTTGACCAGGCGCGCGATGATGTCGTCGTCAGCGCCCCAGCTCCAGAACAGGGCGGCCAGCGTCACGTCGATAACGATCAAGGTGGTCGCGATGAATGCGACCTCGCCACCAAGCAGACCGAACCCGGAATCGATGTAGCGGGTGAAGACCTCGAGGAAATGGTCGATGACGCCGGTGCCGCCCATGATGCTATCGGGCCTCGTCTTGCTGCGGCGTTGTTTCCTGGGGGGTGTCCAGCGTCGTGTTCCGCGGGTCGGCGCCAAACTGGGGCTGCGGGGCCGTCGCCGCGTCGGGCAAGCGCTCCTTGGGTCGCGCGCCCGGTGCGAGAAACCGCTCGCGGTTTTCCGCCCAGGCGCGCAGGCACGCGGCGTCACGGGGGCCGGCCTCGCCGAGGCGCTGGCAACGGATCAGCTCGGTGCCGAGCAGATCGGCCTGCGAATTTTCGACGCGCCCTGTGGACCAGCCGGCGGGCTCATCCTCCTTTCGGGTCAGCTCGATCGCGGTCGCGGTGACCGCGATCGCGACGAACACCACGGCGCCGAGGCGAGCCAGCATCTTTCCGTCCATGACGCTGCCCCTCAGTTGCCGCCGTAGAACATCTTGGCGTTGCCTGGCTGGTAGCCGGTGCCCGGAGTCAGGAAGCGCCGACGCTGCTCGCGGCCCTGCTCGGCGGCCGTGGCCTGTTCGGCCGACTGGAGCGCCTGCGCCCGGCCGTTGGCGGCGACGACGGCGGTGAGGTCGGCGAGCTGCTGGGCCTGCAGGGCGAGGAGCTGGTTGCCGGCCTGGGTCGCCTGCAATGCGCCGGTCGCGCCTTGGCTCTGAGCGACCAGCGCCGACATCTCGGCGCGGTTGGTGTCGATGTTGCCGACGACGCCGGCCTGCACCCGCATGGCGTCCTGCAATCCGCCGACGGTGTTCTGCCAGCGCTCGCGCGCCTGCGCCACGAGCTGCTGGTCAGACGCCGACATCGACGCATTGCCGTAGGTGGATGTGAACGCCTGGTCGATCTGTTGGACGTCGTAGGCGATGCGCTGCGCCTCGCCGAGGAGCTGCTGCGTCCGTTGCACGGATTGCTGCAGGCGCTGAAGCGAGGAGTACGGCAGGCTCGCCAGATTGCGCGCCTGGTTGATCAACATCGTCGCCTCGTTCTGAAGCGATGTGATCTGGTTGTTGATCTGCTCCAGCGCGCGAGCCGCGGAGAGAACATTCTGCACGTAGTTCGTGGGGTCATAGACGATCCACTGTGCGTATGCGGGCGGGACCATCACGGGCGACAGCGCCACGGGGATCGAAAGGATGGATGCGGCAAGAAACGCCGCGCGTGAGCGACGGAAGATCATGGCTTGGTCTCCAGGTTGGTAAGGTCGGGAATGAGGTCGGACGCCCAGGCGACGCCGCGCAGCCGCAGCCAGGCCGGCAGGAAGCCCTCGCGGCCATGTTCGGAGATGGTGCGCTCAATGGCGGCTTGGTCGGTCTTCGACGAGGCGGCGCACAGCGCCAACGCAACGTCGGACAGGCCGAGCTCGAACAGTCGGTTGCCGCGGCGGGACTGGCAGTAATAGTCGCGCTTGGGCATCGCGCGGGCGAGGATCTCGATCTGGCGGTCGTTGAGGCCGAAGCGCCGGTAGATCGCGGTGATCTGCGGTTCGATCGCGCGCTCGTTCGGCAATAGGAGCCTGGTCTGGCAGCTCTCGATGATGGCGGGCGCAATCGCCGAACCGTCGATGTCGGAGAGCGACTGGGAGGAGAAGACCACGCTGACGTTCTTCTTCCGCAGCGTCTTGAGCCATTCCTTGATCTTGTCGGCGAAGCCACCGTCGTCGAGCGCCCGCCAGCCCTCGTCGATGACGAGCAGGCTCGGTCGACCGTCGAAGCGGGCCTCGATGCGGTGGAACAGGTAAGAGAGAACGGCCGGCGCCGCCCTGGTGCCGACAAGCCCTTCGGTCTCGAAGGCCTGGACGTTCGCCGTGCCGAGATATTCGTGCTCGGCGTCAAGCAGCCGACCATGCGCGCCGCCGATGCAGTAGGGACGCAGCGCCTGTTTCAGCACTGAGGACTGCAACAGCACCGTCAGGCCGGTGATGGTGCGCTCCTCGACCGGCGCCGAGGCCAGCGACGTCAGCGCCGCCCAGATATATTCCTTAACATCCGGGGTGATCGTAACGCCCTCGCGCAGGAGAATGTCGACCAGCCAGTCGGCGGCCCAGGCCCGTTCGAGAACATGATGGATGAGAGCCAGCGGCTGGAGCGCGACGGACGTGGATTCCGCCTCGTCGGTAAGCGTGCCGCCGAGGTCCTGCCAATCGCCGCCCATCGACAAGGTCGCGGCTCGGATGCTGCCGCCGAAATCGAAGACGAAGACTTGCGAATTGCGATAGCGGCGGAACTGGAGCGCCATCACAGCGAGCAGCACGGACTTGCCCGCCCCGGTCGGCCCGACGATCATGGTGTGGCCGACATCGCCGACATGGAGCGCGAAACGGAACGGCGTCGCGCCTTCGGTCCTGGCGTAGAACAATGGCGGCATGCCGAGGTGTTCGTCCCGCGCCGGCCCGGCCCAGACTGCCGACAGTGGCATCATGTGCGCGAGGTTGAGCGTCGAGATCGGCGGCTGGCGGACGTTCGCGTAGGTCTGGCCGGGGATCGAGCCGAGCCAGGCTTCGATGGCATTGACGCCTTCCACGATGCAGGTGAAGTCGCGCGACTGGATGACCTTCTCGACCAGCCGCAGCCGTTCGTCGGCGATGGTGCGGTCGGCGTTCCACACCGTGACGGTCGCGGTCACATAGACCTGGCCGACCTGATCGGAGCCGAGGTCTTGCAGGGCCGCGTCGGCATCGGCGGCCTTGTTCGCGGCGTCGGTGTCCAGTAACACCGACTGCTCGTTCGTCATCACCTCCTTCAGGATCGCCGCGACTGATTTGCGCTTTGCAAACCACTGCCGGCGGATTTTCGTGACGAGGCGCGTTGCGTCGGTCTTGTCGAGCATGATGGCGCGCGTCGACCACCGATAGACGAAGGCCAGGCGGTTGAGGTCGTCGAGGATTCCGGGGAATGTCGAGGTCGGGAATCCGACGACGGTGAGCGTGCGGACATGGAAGTCGCCAAGCCGCGGTTCCAGCCCGCCGGCGAGCGGCTGATCGGCCAGCAACGCGTCGAGGTGCATTGGCGTTTCCGGCACGCGCACGCGATGGCGTTTGGTCGAAATGGTCGAATGCAGGTAGGTCAGCGTTTCCGAGTCATCGAGCCAGTCGGCTTCCGGCACGAAGCCTTCGACGAGATTGAGCACGCGGTCGGTACGATCGACGAAACTCTTCAGCAGTTCCCAGGGATCGACCCCACTGCGCTCACGGCCCTCGTAGAGCCAGGCTTCCATGCGCGAGGCTTCCTCGGCGGGCGGCAGCCAGACGAAGGTGAGGAAGTAGCTCGACTCGAACAGGACGCCGGAGTCCTCGAACTGCTCGCGGCGTTCGATGTCGAGAAGGGCCGAGGCAGATTCCGGAAACAGGCTTTCCGGGTAGTCGGTGGCGGGATGACGCTGTGCTTCGACGAAGATCGCCCAGCCGGAGCCGAGACGGCGCAGCGCATTGTTCAGGCGCGCGGTCGTGCCGACCAGCTCG
>JAHCJZ010000010.1 GCA_026126025.1 Bauldia sp.
GGGTGGTGGGGGCCGGCCCCACGGCCGCGCCCCCCTCCCGAAGCTCGCTTCGCGACCTTCGACCTCCCCACCAGGGGGAGGTTGTCTTTAGGGCGCCGCGCAGGAAACTACGCCGCGGGCTCGGCGGCGGGGGCCGGCGCCTCGGCGGGGGCGGTGGCGGCAGCAGCCGCCGCGGCGGCGCGCTCCTGCGCCTTCTTGCCGGGGACGGCCTTTTGCGGGTTGTTGCGCGGATCGCGCTTGCGGATGCCGGCGGCGTCGAGGAAGCGCAGCACGCGGTCGGTCGGCTGGGCGCCGACGGACAGCCAGTGATTGACGCGATCGACATTCATGACGACGCGGTCGGCATCGTTCGGCAGCAGCGGGTTGAACGTGCCGAGCTTCTCGATGAAACGGCCGTCGCGCGGCGCATGGCTGTCGGCGACGACGATCCGGTAGAACGGGCGCTTCTTGGCGCCGCCGCGGGCAAGGCGAATCTTGAGGGACATGTGTCTACTGACCTTCAGTTGGTGACGTGTTGGGAACGGTGCCCGCCGCCATCCTTCGAGGCTCGCTGCGCGAGCACCTCAGGATGAGGTCGGGGGATGCATTAAAATCTCGGCCTCGTCCTGAGGTGCCCGGCGAAGCCGGGCCTCGAAGGACGGCGGCGAACGACTGCCGATTGCCGATTGCGAACTGCCTCATTTCTTCTTCCCCATGCCGGGGAGGCGCGGGCCGCCGAGGCCGCCGCCGAAACCGGGCGGCAGGGTGAAGCCGGGGGGCACGCCCGGGAGCTTGCCGGTCTGCGCGATGCGTTCGAGCTCCGCGGGGTCGACCTTGGGCATCGAGCCCATGCCGAGGCCGCCCATCATCCGGCCCATCAGCCCCTTGCCCTTGCCGGCCGACTTCATCATGTCGGCCATCTGGCGGTGCATCTTGAGGAGCTTGTTGACCTCCTCGACCGTCGTGCCGGAGCCGGCGGCGATGCGGCGCTTGCGGCTCGCCTTCAGCACGTCCGGTTTCTCGCGCTCGGTCGCGGTCATCGAGGAGATGATCGCGCCCTGGCGCTTGAAGATGCGGTCGTCGATGCCGGCCGCCTCGATCTGCTTCTTCACCTTGCCGACGCCGGGGAGAAGCCCGAGGACGCCCGACATGCCGCCGATCCGCTGCATCTGGCGCAGCTGGTCGGCGAGGTCGTTGAGGTCGAAACCGCCCTTCTTCATCCGCTCGGCGAGCTTCTGCGCGCGCTCCGCGTCGATCGTCTCGGCCGCCTTCTCGACGAGGCTGACGATGTCGCCCATGCCGAGGATGCGGTTGGCGATCCGCGACGGGTTGAACTCCTCCAGCGCGTCGGCCTTCTCGCCGGTGCCGATGAACTTGATCGGCTTGCCGGTGACCGCGCGCATCGAGAGCGCGGCGCCGCCGCGGCCGTCGCCGTCGACGCGGGTGAGGACGAGGCCGGTGATGCCGACGCGGTCGTCGAACGAGCGGGCGAGCTGCACCGCGTCCTGGCCGGTCAGGCTGTCGGCGACGAGGAGAATCTCGTGCGGCGCGGCGGTCCGCTTGATCTCCGCCATCTCCAGCATCAGCGGCTCGTCGATATGGGTGCGGCCGGCGGTGTCGAGCATGACGACGTCGAAGCCGCCGAGGCGCCCGGCGGTCATCGCGCGCTGCGCGATCTGCGTCGGCGTCTGGCCGGCGACGACGGGAAGCGTGTCGATCTCGTTCTGCTCGCCGAGGACGCGCAGCTGCTCCTGCGCCGCCGGGCGGCGGGTGTCGAGCGACGCCATCAGCACCTTGAGCTTCTGGCGGTCGCGGAGGCGCCGGGCGATCTTGGCGGTGGTGGTCGTCTTGCCCGAGCCCTGCAGGCCGACCATCATGATCGCGACCGGCGGCGTCGCGTTGAGGTCGAGCGGGGCGGGGTCCTTGCCGAGCGTCTCGACCAGCTGGTCGTGGACGATCTTGACGACCATCTGGCCCGGTGTGACCGAGCGGATCACCTCCTGGCCGACGGCGCGGTCGCGCACCTTGTCGGTGAAGGAGCGCACCACGTCGAGCGCGACATCCGCCTCGAGGAGGGCGCGACGGACCTCGCGGATCGCCTCGTTGACGTCGGCCTCGGACAGCGCGCCGCGTCCGGTCAGGCGGTCGAAGACCGCCGATAGCCGGCTGGAGAGGGATTCGAACATCGGCGCTGCCTCAGGGATCGTGACGGGGAGCCGGAAATAGGTTTCAGCGCCCGCGGGCGCAACGCGCTGGCGGACGGTGACCTCCGGGCTCCCGGCCCGGTCGGTGGCTCATCGACACGATCGTTCGACGAAAGTGGCCGCCACTAACGGCACGCGCCACGGAAAGTCAATGTTCTGGCGTCCAACGCTGTCTTCAACCCTCCCCTTGCGGGGGTCGAAACCGCGCAGCGGTTTCGCGGAGGGGTGCTGAGCCAGAGGCTGAACGCAGCCGCAGCACCCCCTCCCGAAGCTCGCTTCGCGACCTTCGACCCCCGCAAGGGGGAGGTTCAACAAGAAGGGCGGAGGCTGATGAACGACCGCAGCGCCCTTACTCCGTCATGATCGCGTCGAGGGCTTCGAGGTGCTCGGTGACGAGGTCGATGTTCTGCTGCGGCGGGGCGTTGGCGGCGAGCATGGCAGCCTGGCTGGCGAACATCTGCCGCATCGCCGCCTTCTGGTCCTCGGGGATGTTCGGGTCGGCCTCGATCTGCGCGAGGGCCTCGGCCATCTGGGCGTCCATGCCGCCGCTCATCGCGTAGGCATAGGCGACCGCGATCGCCGAGAAGACCTGCGTCCAGTGCAGGAAGCCGTCGAAGCCGTAGGGCACGACGACGCCGTCGAGTTCGGCCATCGCCTCCTGGTAGGCGCCCATCGCCGCGATCGCACCGGCCGGCGAATCGACCTCGTCCTCGGGAAGGTCGTAGCGCTCGTCGAGCGTCTCCATCGCCGCGGCGATCTCCGGATAGCTCGCGATGAAGGCGACGACCTCCTCCTCGCTGAGGAGGTACTGCTCGCCGGGCAGGCCCATCTGCGCCGCGGCCGGAACCGCTGCGACGACCATTGCAACCGGCAGGAATGCGAGCGCGGACGCGACGCCCGCCCCGCGTATGAACTTCATCAAACGACGGCTCATCGGCGTATCCTCCAGACCGCGCGGAGGGGTGATTCCGGCGGGAATGCCTCGCGGAATGAATGCACTCCTCCCCGGCCTTGGCAAGAAGCCGCGTCACAGCGCGGCCGCCGCCTGCCGCGGTTCGTCGACGAGATGGTAGGCCGGGATGAGGAAATCCGCCCGCACCCCGGATTCGGCGAAGTCGAGCTTCACTTCGGCGTTGAGCGAGCGCGAGACGTTGAACTCGACCACGATCCGGCCGAAGCCGCGCCGCGTCGGCGCCACCACCGGCGGGCCGCCGGTCTCACGCCAGGCGAGCCGCAGCATCGGCTCGTCATGGCCCTCGGTTTCTATCGTCCAGCTGACCGAGACCATGCCGGCATTGTTGGAGAAGGCGCCATGCTTGGCGGCGTTGGTCGCCAGCTCGTGGAGCGCGAGCGCCACGGTCTGCGTCGCCTGCGGGCTGAGGCGAAGCGCCGGCCCTTCGACCAGCACGCGGTCCCCTTCGGTCGGCGCGTAGGGCAATGTCTGGTCGCGCACCAGGCTCGCAAGGTCGGCGCCCACCCAATTGTCGGCGACGAGAAGATCCTGCGCGCCGGCAAGCGCGCGAAGCCGCTGGCCGAAGCCTTCGACGAAGCTCGGCACGTTCTCCGCCTGGTCCGCCGTCTGCCGTGCGATGGCCTGCACCACGGTAAGGAGGTTCTTCGAGCGATGCGACAGCTCGCGCATGACGAGGCGCATGCGCTGCTCGTTGCGCTTGCGCTCGGTCACGTCGACCGCCGCGCACACCACGCCCGACACCTCGCCTTCGGCCTGGGCCCGCGGCTCGATATGGAGGTCGAAATAGGTGCGCGCGTCGCCCTCGCCGATGTCGATCTCGGCGTAGCGCGGCACCTGCGCCTCCACGGCCTCGTGCAGCAGCGTCCGCAGCGCCTGCTGCTGCCGCGACTCCTGCGCCTGCGGGTTCGCCATCAGCGCCGTCAGCGGATTGTGGAGCCGGTTGGACCACACCTCGTTGAGATCGCGGTCGAGGCTGAAGACGAAGATCTCGCTCGAGCGGAGCGCGAGGTTGAAGAACTGCACGGTCTCGGCGAGCCGCCGCGAAAGGTCGCCGCGCATCGCCTCCAGCCGCTTGGCGCGGGTGACGTCGAACGAGATCGACACCAGGCCGGTGACCTTTTCCTCGCCGTCATGCAGCGGCGTCACCACGAAGCGCCGCCAGAGCGTTTCGCCGTCGGCGCCGAGCTCGACCTCGAAGGTCTGCGGCTCGTCCAGTTCAATGGCGCCGCGCTTGCCGGCGATCACCAGATCGGCGCCCGGCCGCGGCAGCAGCTCCTCGTCGGTGCGGCCGAGCACCGCCTCGGGCTCACCGAGCCAGGGGTTGTGGACCCAGCTGTAGCGAAGGTCGGTGTCCTGCGCCGACACCGCGACGTCGGCGCCGGAGGTCGCCGCCTCGAAGAGCTGGGTGACCTCGGCCAGCTCGCGCGTCCGGCGCCTGACCTCGTCCTCGAGCGCGTTGCGTGCCTGCTCCAGCTGGCGGAACGCGTCCTCGCGCGCCGCCCCCTCGACCCGCAGCCGCTCATTGGCGGCGCGCAGATCCTCGGGGGAGGGGAGCGCCGCAAGCCGCGGCAGCATGCGCACCAGCACCAGCGCCGCCGCGACCGCGACCACGGCGGCGGCAAGGCGCAGGAACCCCGCCCCGCTATAGACCTCGAACCACACCGTCATCAGCCCGGCCAGCGAGGCGACGCCGCCGAGAAAGACGAAGGCGCCGAGGAGGAGCGCGATGATGCGCAGCGACCGCGGCATGCGCGGCGCCCGCCGGAGGAGCAGGAGCACCGCCGCAGCGATCACCAGCGACGCGACGCCGATCGCGCCCTCCGCAAGGCCGTGGAGGACGACCAGCTCGGCGGGCCAGGTCTCTATCCGCGGAACCGGCCCGGCCGCGCCGAAGATCGATTGCAGCAGACTGTCCAATCGGGACTCCTTCAGCGCCGTCAGCGGCGCAAGCGCGCGCCTCCTGCGATCGATCTTGGACGCGGAAAGCCGGCCGCGAAAGCGCCGGAGACGCCCGGATGCCGGGTCACAACCGAAATCGCTCGTCAGCAACGGCTGGCGACCCGCGCTGTTCCCGGGAACGCACTCTTCGGGAACAACATGCCGCGTTTTCCTTTGACTAAGGATGGCGATCCGCCGCCCCGCCACGCCAGCCTTCATCAGGAGGCGCCCCGCTTGACCGCTGTCGCCGCCCGCAAGAGCGGAGGGATTTCGATCCCCTGCACGGCCTGCCCGCTGCGCAAGCTCAGCCGCTTTCGCGAGTTCAACGCCGAAGAGCTGGCCTTCGTCCTCGAGCTGAAGCGCGGCGAGCTGTCGGTGGAGCGCGGGGCGGCGATCGTGATGGAGAAATCGGCCAGCCCCCACCTCTACACCGTGCTGTCGGGCTGGGGCTTCCGCTACAAGACGCTCGCCGACGGCCGCCGCCAGATCCTCAACTACATCCTGCCTGGCGACTTCGTCGGCCTCCAGACCTCGGTGTTCGAGATGATGGATCACGGCATCGAGTCGCTGACCGAGATGCTGCTGTGCGTCTTCCCGCGCGACCGGCTGCTCGACGTCTATCGCCGGTGCCCGAGCCTCGGCTTCGACATCACCTGGCTCGCCGCGCGGCAGGAGCGGCTGCTCGACGACAACCTCCTTTCGGTCGGCCGCCGCACCGCGCGCGAGCGCATGGCGTTCATCTTCCTCTATTTCTACCGCCGCGCCGAAGAGGCCGGCATCGTCCAGGGCAGGAAGCTCCGCCTCCCGATCACCCAGCAGCAGCTCGCCGACACGCTCGGCCTGTCGCTGGTCCACACCAACCGCACCCTCGGCAAGCTCCGCGCCACCGGCAGCATCCGCTGGACCGACGGCACGATGGAGATCGTCGACGTCGACCGGCTGATCGCGATCGCCGGATCGGACTTCGCGACCGACCAGGTCCGGCCGTTCATCTGAGACATCATCCCGGCGTCCACGCTCCGGGTTCTCCGGGTTTGCCGGAATGACGAGAGGGATCGCTAGTCGCTACGCGCTTTCATGCTTGTGCTCCGGCCGTCCGCTTCCTCATCGTCCGCCTTCGTCTTGAACCAGCGCCGCGCCGGGCCGGCCATGATGGCGGGGAGGAAGAGGAGGTCGCCGAAAAGGGCGACCGAGAGGCTCACCATGGCGAGCGTGCCGAACAGCGCGATCGTGGGGAGGCCGCTGAAGAGCGTCATCGTCAGGCCGATGACGATGACGAGGGTCGTGCCGACGAGGACGGGGCCGACCCGCCGGGCGGCTTCGACCAGCCGGTCGCGGAGCCGCCCCGGCCGGGTCTCGTGCATCAGCGTGTTGAGGTAGTGCACCGTGTCGTCGACCGCGATGCCATAGGCGATCGTCAGAGACACAACGCTGGCGAAGCGCATGCCGTCGCCGAGGAAGAAGAGAAGGCTCCCGGTCGCCGCGATCGGGAGGAGGTTGGGGATCAGCGCGACGAGCCCGATCGCCGGCCGCCGGAAGGCGAGGCCGATGAGGAGGATCGTCACCGCCACGTCGAGCGCGAGGCTGAGATTGAGCCCGCGGATCGAGCGCGTCGCCTCCTGGGCTGACAGCGCGACGCCGCCGGTGACGATCGCGCCCGGCACCGCGGCTTCCGCCGCCGCCGCGATGGCGTCGACCACGCGCTTGGTGTCCGCGGTCCGCATCTCGTGGAGGGTCACTGTCACCAGCGCTCCGGGCGCGGCGACGAAGCGCCGCTGCACCTCGTCGGGCAGCGCCGCCAGCGTGTCGGGCGAGAGGCCGCCTTCAGCCGCGGCGCCCGCCCAGTCCACGAAGCTCCACAGCGACAGCGTCGTCGCAGCTTCGGGGATCGCCGCGACCGCGCGGTGGACCGCCCCGATGCGCGCCAGCCCGTCGTCGGAGGTCGGCGCAAGGCGCTCCATCGGCACGATGATCTGCACCGCGAAGGCGCCGCCGAGCTCGGCATCCATCACCCGGAGCGCGCGGCCGGCAGCGCTATCGGCGGGGATGTTCTCGCTGGTCGAGATCTCGGGCGGCACCGCGAGGAAGAGCGACAGGAAGCCGAGCGTGAGCGGCACCGACAGCAGCGTGATCAGCCGGCCCCGCCGCGCCGAGAACGCCGTGATCGCCGCGAGCGGGCCGGCGAGCCAGCTGATCGGCAGCGTCGTCATCCGGCTCCGGTCCGCCCAGAAGCGGCCGATGAGGCGCGCGACGAGGCCGTGGGTGACGAGCACCATGAGGACGCCGGTGATCGTGCCGAGCGAGCCGACCCAGCCGAAGCTGCGCACCATGCGCACGTCCGAGATCGTCATCGACAGGAAAGCCAGCGCGGTGGCGAGCCCCGCCAGCACGCAGGCCGCGCCGACTTCGTCGAGCGCCCGCCGCACCGCCACCGCCGGCGAAAGGCCGGCGTCGCGATGGCGCCGGAAGGCGTAGGTGATGTGCATGCCGTCGGCATAGCCGAGGATGATCACCACCGCCGGGACCACGTTCGACATGATCGTCACGTCGATGCCGAGCGCGGCGGTCCAGCCGAGGAGCGTCATGCCCGCCGCCGCCGCAGGGAGCGCCGTCATCAGCGCGGCGGTCAGCGAGCGGAAGAGGAGGAGCGAGAGGAGGAAGCCGAGGACGAGGCCCGACCCGTTCAGCACGATCTGGTCGCGCCGCACCAGCTCGATGATCTCGATGCGGAGCGCCGCATAGCCGGTGACGGTGACGGCGAGCCCGGTGTCGGCCTCCACCGCCGGGATCAGCGCGGCGATCTCGGCGAGGATCGCAACGTGCTCGTCCTCCGTCGCCAGCGCTGCCGCCGGCGTGACGACGAACGCCATCGCGGCGCGGTCGGCGGACAGGAGCTGGCTGCCGCCGATCGGGTGCCCACGGATTGCGGCCGTGAGCGTGTCATCTAGCCCGGCCGCGGCGTCCGCCACCACCGGCCGCAGGCGCCCGTCGGCCCCTGGCGGCGCGACCAGCGAGAACAGCGAGAAGACGCCGCGGACATCGGGCAGGAGCTGCATGTCGAGGTGGAAGAACTGGAGGCGCTGGAGGTTCGCGCCCTCGGCGATCCCGGCGCCCTCGACCAGGACGAGGATCTGGTTCTCGGGGTCGGCGAAGTTCTCCGTCACCGTGACGTAGTTGCGGTAGGCCTCGCTCTCCCCGCTGAAGAGCTCGCGGAGATTGCGGTCGATGGTGATGTTGAAGAGGCCGTAGACGGCGACGCCGAGGATGATGACGAGGAACGCCGCGGTGATCCGCGGATGATCGGCGGCGATCAGGCCGATCCGCTCGATGCCGAAACCGAGCGACGGCCGCTTGCGTTCCGGCGTGCTGTCCACCGGCCGAGGTGGGTATCGCCGGCGGCCGCGGAGCACAAGGGCTCAGCGGGAGCGAATAGGGGGTAGCGAATGGGGACGGGGGAATAGGGGCTGGGGACTGGGGAACGCCAACGGCATCCGTCGTCATTCCGGCGAAAGCCGGAATCCAGGGCCGCTTGCGACTGCCCGTCGTATGGCGCTGGACCCCGGCCTTCGCCGGGGTGACGAAGGAACGGTGCCGGCTATTCGCTATTCGCTACCCACTATGAGCTAGGTCTGCGGCGCCGAGGCCTGCTGGCGCGGTTTCCAGCCCGAGGCGGCGATGATGGCGCGCTCTTCGGGACTGGCGAAATCGCGGTCCCAGGATTCGAGATAGGGCTGCATCACGCGGTGGAAGAGCGGCGGGATCGTCGCCAGCACCGCCATGATGAAATAGCCGTAGGGCAGCTGCGGCGCGTCCTTGCGGCTGTCGAGCTCCCAATAGGGCTTGCCCGGCTTGACGTGGTGGTCGGAGTGCCGCGGCAGGTTGAAGAGCATGAAATTGGTGAGCTTGCGGCCGGAGTTCCACGAATGGCGGCCGTCGACGCGGGTGCCCTCGGCGCGCACCAGCCCGTAATGCTCGATGTAGTTGGTCATCTCCAGATAGAGCTTGCCGGCGAACGCCATCGCGAGGAACACCAGCACCCCGCGCCAGCCGCCGGCGATGGCGAACAGCACCACCCAGGTCAGCGACATCAGCTGGCCGGTGATGAAGCGGTTCTTGAGGCTCCACACCCGCTGGCCGCGCTTGGTGAGGAAGCGCTTCTCGATGTCCCACGCGTTCTTGTTGGCGCGCCAGATCATGCCGCCGAGGAACGGCCAGAAATTCTGGCCGCGCCGCGCCGTCGCCGGGTCGCTCGGCATGCCGACATGGAGATGGTGGCCGTAGACATGCTCCAGAGCGAAGCCGGTGTCGAACGAGAAGGAGAGCAGCCAGCGGCCGACATTCACCGCGACCTTGCTGTTGCGGTGGATCAGCTCGTGGGCGACGTTGATCCCGGCGATGCCGTAGAAGAGGCCGAGCGTGAAGAACGCCATGAAGGTCTGGCGCGGCGCGGAGGTGTCGCGCGCCTCGTTGATCGCGCTGCCGAGGAAGGTCCAGTCGCTGACATAGTACGCGGCGAGGAAGGTGCCGAGGATCAGCGTCGGCAGCTGGGCGTAGAGGATGAGGCTGAGGAAGACGCCCTTGCGGCCCTTGTAGCGCTCCCAGTCGTCGCCGACGATCTCGTCGACCGGGATCGCGATCACCCAGATCAGGATGATGGTCGCCGACAGCCAGATCCCCCCGAGGAAAAAGGCGCCGCAGAACAGGAGGGTTAGAATTGGAAGAAGTAAGAAAAACAAGGTCTTCGGCCTAGGTTCGGGGAGTCGGCGAGACTATAATCCAGCGCGATTTGCCATGCAAAGGGAACGGCGGCCCCTGTGCGCGGTTGTTTGTCACCGTCGCCGCCGGTGCGGTTCCTTCATCGCACATTCATCCGCGCCATGAATTGTCCCACCTCAAACGCCATGGTGGCTGTGGGGTCACTCAGTCGGAGTTCCATTTGATGCGTTTCCTTGCAACCGCCGCCACCGCGCTCGTCGTGTCGGCCGCGGCGATCGCCCAGTCGAACAGCGTTGCCGTAGCGCAGGCCGGGGTTTCGGACCCCGCGGCGATCGCCGAATTCCTCGCCGGCTTCCACGGCACCTGGTCGGGCCGCGGCATGACCCGCAACAGCCTCGATTCCGATCTCGAAGCCGCTGCCTGCGGCCTCCAGGGTTCGTACACGCCGAACCCCGTCGTCCTCGTCACCAGCGGCGAGTGCGCCACCGCCACCGCCCAGCAGCGCATCGCGCTCGACGGCCGCATGGAGGTCGCGCCGAACGGGTCGGTGTCGGGCGGCTTCTTCAGCGGCTTCCAGACCGCGGTGCTGCTGGAGTCCGACACGCGCTTCTACGAGACCTATTTCGAGGTGGACGCCGCCTACCAGGTCCAGCTCGACGGCGAGACCCGCCGCATCGACCTCGTGGTCTCCGTCGGCCGCCCCGCCGACAACCGGTTCAACCTGATCCTTGAGGTCCAGCATCCCGAGACGGGCGAGCTGGTCCAGTTCACGACGATGGAATTCCGCAAGCAGGGCGTCTAGCCGCACGCAAGGCGCCGGGCTTGCAATGCCCGGCGCCTTTCGCGATATAGGAGCCCGCCTGGCCACGCCGGGCGCGAGCGGGTGTAGCTCAGGGGTAGAGCACAACCTTGCCAAGGTTGGGGTCGAGGGTTCGAATCCCTTCGCCCGCTCCAATTCTCCCAACCGGATCCGATGGCTCGAACGGCCGTGGCTCGCGAGGAGCCACGACTGCCCGATCGACCGGGACGCTACCAGTTGATTTCGATGCCGAGCGACGCGCCATGGGCGAAGACGCTGCCGTTGGTGTCGAGTGGAAGCGGCGGGGGGACGACGCTGAACTGCAGCTGATTGCCCGCCAGCGCGACGTTGTTGATCCACAGCAGCTGATAGCCGGCGCGCACGCCAACGCGCTCGGTCGCCTGATAGACGCCGGCGACCCCCAGATCGCCGACGAACGCAACCGAGCGTTCCGTGGCGGTTTGATCGAAGCCGACCGTATTGGTGTAATGCCCCTGATTGTGCGTCCAGTATACACCGGCCTTGGCCGAGCCTTCCACGCTGAAGCGGCCGGCGCTCCACAGCACGGCGTCGACGCCAACCTGGCCGCCATACAAATGGGCGCCGGTGCTGGTGGCGAAAGCGAATCCGATGGCGCTCAGCTCGTTGTTGATCTGCTCGTGCAATTCGATCCAGCGGAAGCCGACCAGGTAGGCGAACCGGTCGCTGCGTTGGGTCCGAAGGTTGATTTCGGTGCTGTAGAGACCGGCGTCATACGAACCGTCGAAGACCGTCCCGAACCCGTCGTCGAGCAGGTAGTCGGCGTGCCAGCCTTGGACGCTGAAATGCCGCACGTCGATCCAATGGACGCAGTGTATGCGCCGGGCCACATACACGTCGGGCCCGGCGACCCAGCCGAAGCCGCTGTTGTCGAGGATGAACTGCCCGGCAGGCGGGACCAAGGGCGGACCGTCGCGCGTGAGGATCACCGCACCGGTGCGAGCGACCCACGCCGCGTCGACACACTCGTCGGCCGAATAGACCGGGCTTGGGACGCCGAAATCCGCGGCTTGAGCCTGAACCGTTCCCAGAATCAGCGTGGCGCCCGAAGCGATGGCCCCGGCCACGACTGATCGCAACAGGATACTGCGACGCGCATTTGCCATGGTCGCCCCCGTTCGATTTGAGCAGATTCCCCTTTGCTTGCAGTCTCGTCTGAGGCCTAGCATCGAACCTCGGGCGGTTGGCATATAAATTCACCTGTATCCAAGTATTTCACTGCTCATTGTTGCAAGCACGCAACTCCGCGGAGACTGCAAATCGAAGGCGTCACTGGTACGCACAATGAAACGCAGGAAAGCAAGATACTGATAACCAAGGAAGAAGCGTCCGCTGACCGGCGACCGTCAGGTCGAGGGGCATAGTGAAACGATCCGATTACAGGGACACAACTCATGGTCATGTGCATCGCAGCGCGGCGCTACGACCCGAACGCGGTGGTCAGCTGGATGATCGCGGTCATCAGCTGCGCGCCGTCGAGGATCGCGCTGGCGCTGGCGTAGAGCCCGGGGACGCCGCCGCCGATGTCGACCACCGAGACGGCGTTGATGGCGACGCCGAGGGCGACGAGCTCCGGCGGCATGGTGAAGACCGCCTCCACCTCGGCGAAGCCGCGGCGGAGCTCGCCCTCGACGAACTCCGCAAGCGCCGCTTCGACGCCGAGCGCCTCCATCAGCGCGTTGCCGAGGTCGAAATAAGTGAGGTCGGCCGCGACGCCCACTGAGGTCGCGGTCGCCTCGGGCCGCAGCGCCAGGCGGAACGCCGCGACGCCATCGACCGGCGCGCCGAACAGCGGATCGGCGGTCCGGATACGGAGGAGCCCGGTGAGCCAGATCGCGCCGTCGCCGGCCTGCGGCGGGTCGAGCCGCGGGAAGCTGAAGCTGACGGCGTCGACCCGGCGCGCGGCGAGCGCGGTGAGGATGGCGGGCGCCCGCGCCTGCAGATCCCCGAGGCCGAGACGGACCCTGAGGTCGACCTGGTTGGCGGCGCCGAGCGGAAGGATGCGGTAGTCCGCCGCGATGTCGATCCGCACCGCCTCGCCCTCGATCGGGAACGTCGTGGACGCAGCGGGCAGCGCGATGAAGTCCTGTCCCGCCGCCGGCATCGCGGCGAGGACGAGCGGCGCGACGATGCAGAGGGATCGGAGGATCGTCCGGCCTGTCATCGAATGGTAGCCTCCTCGGCAAGCCCCGCCTAACGATTCTCGCTCATCTTCGTTGACAACGCATGGATGAACCGAGCACGCGGCGCCGACAACCAACCGAGGCCGATGATGATGAAGCTCTTCGCCGCCGCCACGCTCGCGCTGGGCGTCGCCACGACCGCTGCAGGGGCGCAGACCCTCGACCAGATGGCCGGCCAGATGATCATGGTCGGCTTCGAGGGCGCGACGGTCGACGCGGCGGATACCCGCCTGATGCGCGACCTGATCGAGGCCGGCACGATCGGCGGCGTCATGTATCTGCGCCGGAACGTCCAGTCGCTGGACGAGGTGGCGGCGATGAACCGCGCCTTCGCCGCCGCCGGCCCCGGCCTGCCGCCGCTGATCGCGCTCGACCAGGAGGGCGGCCGCATCAACCGGCTGGGCGAGGCGGTCGGCTTCGGGCAGATCCCGTCGGCCGAGGCGCTCGGCGCCGGCACGCCCGCCGACGCTGAGGCGATCTACGCGGACCTCGCGCGGCGGCTGACGGCGCTGGGGTTCAACGTCAATTTCGGACCGGTCGTCGACCTCGACCTCAACCCGGACAACCCGATCATCGGCGGCCTCGAACGCTCCTTCGGCACCGACCCGGCGGCGGTCGCCGCCTTTGGCGCAGCGTTCGTCAACGGCCACCACGCCGCCGGCATGCTGACGGCGCTGAAGCATTTCCCTGGCCATGGCTCGAGCCTCGGCGACACCCATGAAGGCTTCGTCGATGTCACTGAGGTCTGGCAGCCGCAGGAGCTCGAGCCCTACCGCATCCTGATCCGCGGCGGCCTCGCCGACATGGTGATGGCCGCGCACATCTATAATGCCGACTATGCCGGCGACGACGCCGTACAGCTCCCCGCGAGCCTCTCCGCGCAGTGGATCGGCGGCGTGCTAAGGACCGAGCTCGGCTTCCGCGGCGTCGTGATCAGCGACGACCTCGGCATGGGCGCGGTGCAGGATCTCTTCGACCTCCGCGAGACCGTCATCCGCGGCGTGATGGCCGGCAGCGACATCCTCCTCTTCGCCAATTTCGAGAACTACCGCCCGGGACTCGCCGCCGAGGTCCACGCCATCCTCATGGCGGAAGCCGCCCGCGACCCCGCCTTCGCTGCCCGCATCGCGGAAAGCTACGGCCGCATCGCGGCGCTCAAGGCACGGCTCGCCGGGGGCTGACGCGACGCTATCGCGTCCCCGCTTCCGCCAGGAACCGCCACACCTCGCGCGCCGGGTTGATCAGGTGGCCGCCGGAGGTGCGGCGGACCACCTTGACCGGGGCGTTCGTGCCGTTGGTGGCCTGCCAGAATGCCGCCAGGTCGCTGGCGGGGCGGGCGCTGAGCTTGAAGCCGGCCGCCTTGCCGCCGGCGACCGGGACGATGCGGTCGTCCTCGGCGTTGACCATGATGGTGGGGACGGGACGCGCCGGCTTCGGCGGCGCCGCGAAGATGCAGCCGGCGACAAGGCCGAGCCCGTCGATGAGGTCGGCGCGCCGGGCGGCGACGAGGGTCGCTAGCATCGCGCCGTTGGAATAGCCGACGAGGAAGACGCGCTTGTACCGGGCGCGTGCGTCCTCCAGCAGCGCCACGATGCGCCCGACATCGTCGAGCCCCTTCTTCGCGGCGGTGCCGCAGCACCCCGCCGCGTTCCAGCTCCGCGGGAAGCCGGTGCCCTGCGGCATTTCGAGATCGAAGCCGTGCTCCTCGCTGAGCGCGATCAGCGTCTCGTCGATCCGGGAGACGACGTGCCCGCCGAAGCCGTGGAGATAGACGACGAGGACAGGCGGCCGGCGGCGTTCCTCACGCGGCGCGTCGGGAAGGAGGCCGTGCCGCCGGGCGAGGCGGACCAGCGGGCCGAGCGGACGGCGCGCCATCGGTCACTCCCAGTTCTGGTTCCAGCCGCGGACGTCGACATGGACGAACGTATTGTAGGCGTGGAGGCCGCCGGCGAAGAAGCCCTCCTGGCGCATCGCGTCGAGCACCGCCGCCCAGGCGCGCGGCCCGGAGCGGTCGTTCTTGACGACGAAGTCCGCCGCCTTGAACTGGAGATGCTGGCTGCCGGTCGCGCCGCCGACGAACTTGTTGTAGCTCGGGCTGCGATAGACGCTGCTCAGCACCACCTGCTTGCCGATGCGGCGCCGGAACTCGTCCAGCACCAGCGCCAGCTTGACGAGGTTCGGCCACAGCTCCTCCGGCGGATCGGAATTGGGATGCGCCGCGCTGTGCGAGGCGCCTTTCACCAGGAACTCGGACGGCTTGAAGAACTGCAGCGACGGGATGTTCTTGGTGACGAACCGTTCGAACGGCGTCCGCCCGGTGCCGCTGGCGGCGGAGCCGCGCTCCGGCACCGTCTCGCGCTCGCCGGCCTCGTCGCGGGTGTCGGCGATCTCGCCGGTGCGCTGCAGGAAGCGCAGCAGCACCGCGGCGCCGCATTGCGCGGACACCAGCCCCGAGCTGAACTCGCCGTCGCGGGCGAACTTCCCCTTCTCGTAGATCGTCGAGAACGACCAGAGATAGGGGCTCGGGATGCGGTGCCGGCGGTAGCCGAGGCCGTTATATTGCTCCCAGCGGTAGAGCGCGCGCGGCAGGCTCCAGTCGCGGAGGCCCGCCAAGCCCTCGCCGGCGAGCGCGTCCGCCGCGCTGTCTTCCCAGCGGAAAGGCGCCCGCCCCTGCGACGGTCGGCCCGGCGGCACGCGCACCGTGCGCGCTGTCAGCGGGTCGCCATTGTGGAGATGGGTCGAGAAGTTGAAGCCCGATTCCAGCATGTGGACCGCCGCGATGAACCACCACGGGATGCCGAGCGGCCCGCCCACCGCGGCATAGCGGCCACGATTGGCGAGCGCGATGTCGGCGAGCGCGGCGACCGCGCCCTCGCGCTCCTGGCGGATCGCCATGCCGCCGAAGAAGCGCAGATATTCGTCCTTCAGCTCGTCATAGGTCTTGGCGTCGGAGGTCGCCGGCTGCTGGAGGATCGGCGGGAAATTGCCGATGGACAGCGGCCCTGGCTCGATCGAGGGCGGGTCGCGGTCCTCGTCCTTGTCGCGGGTCGCGAGCCCCTCGCCGGGATCGCGCGCCGAGCGCAGCGCTTCCTTGTCGTGATCGCGGCGCTGCTGGTCCGCGATCTTCTCGATCAGCTCGCGCAGCCGGCGCCGCAGTCGCGGTCGCGCCTCGCTCTCCGCGCTCAGAAGATCGCCCAGCAGCGCGGCGAACACCGTGGTGCGCGCGCCGAAATCAGTGACCGCGGAAAGCCGCTGGTGCAGCCGTTTCTGGAGGATCTCGCGAAGCCGGGCGCGAAGGCCGACCGAGAGGCCGCCGCCGCCTCCGACGAGATCCGTCAGCATGTCCTCGATTTCGTCGATCAGTCCGGCCATCCGAGCCCCCTCCAGCCACCGATCGGCGCCGACGATACGCCAACCGGCGGCCGGCGTCGCATCCAATTTGAGCTTTCGGCGGAGGCGCGGCTCAGAGTTCGCGCTGCGCGAGCTCGCGGAAGCCGTCGGGCACCGAGGCGGCGCGGCCGAGCGCGATGGCGGCATAGCCGACCGCCTCGCGGCCGAAGCGCTCGCGCACCCGGTCCATCGCGCGGTCGACCAGCCAGCGCGCCGCGCCGCGCTTCGAGCCGGGCCGGCGGCGCTCGTCGCCGAGGTCGAACGGGAGGTCGAGCTGCAGCGCCGACACTTCTTCCAGGTGCGAGGTGGCGATCGCAACCAGCGAGATGAACGCCTCCGCCGGGTGGTCGGCGAGGGCGACCGCGACGAGGTCGGTCGCAACCTCCGCCAGCATCCCGGTCGCCGCGATCGGCTTGTCGAGCGTGACCGAGCGGGTGATCGCGCGAAGGTCGGCGAAGCGGACGCGCACGGTCACGGTGCGCGCGGCGAAGGATTTGGCGCGAAGCCGCGAGGCGACGCGGTCGGCGAGGTAGAGGAGCGCCGGGCGGTAGACCGCCTCGGTCGCGGGCTTGCGGCCGAGCGCCGACTGCGCCCCGATCGACCGCGCCCGCCGGCCCGACTCGACCGCGCGCTCGTCGCGGTTCCAGGCAAGCGCGCGGAGCTTGTTGCTTGCGGCCGGGCCGAGCAGCGCCTCCAGCGAATTGCCGGGCATCGCCGCCAGCTGCCCGATCGTGGCGACGCCGACATCGGCGAGGCGCGTTCGGGTCGCGGGGCCGACGCCCCACATCAGTCCCACCGGGAGGTCGTGGAGGAAGGCGAGCTCGGTCGCCGGATCCACCACCACCAGCCCGTCGGGCTTGGCGACCTGCGAGGCGATCTTCGCCAGATGCTTGGTGCGCGCCACGCCGACCGAAATCGGCAGGCCCACCTCGTCGCGCACGCGCTGGCGCACCCGCGCCGCGATCGCCTCCGGCGAGCCGAAGAGATGCTCGCAGCCGGCGACGTCGGCAAAGGCCTCGTCGATCGAAATCCGCTCGACCGCCGGCGTGAAGTCGTTGAGGACGCCGATCGCCGCGTCGCCGAGCCGCTGATACTGGTCGAAATGCCCGGTGACGAAGTGAAGCTCCGGGCAGAGCGCCCTGGCCTGGCGGCCGGGCATACCGCCTTTCACCCCGAAGGCCTTGGCCTCGTAGGACGCGGCGAGCACCACCCCGCCGCCCACCGCGATCGGCCGCCCCTTCAGCTTCGGATCGAGCATCTGCTCGACCGACGCGTAGAATGCGTCGAGATCGGCATGGAGGATGGTCGCGGACGACATGGTGGGGGCCTGGCTCGGACCTCCGGAACATAGAGTGAACGACGCGAGTCGGTCAAACCGGACCGCAGGCCGCTGTCACAGAACTGTTATCCGGCCGTCTCACGCCTTCGTGAAGGCGCAGAGCTACCAGCCGCACGAACACGACACCCGGCCGACGCTGGCCGTGCCGACGCTAACGCGTTGATTTACCGGGGCGGATCGCCGTCGGCGCGGTCACGCCGTCGGAGGGTCGCGACGGGCGGCCTCACGGCGCCGTGACCGATATAGGCAAACCCGATATCGATCATAGCTTGGCCATTCCCGGGGTCGGATTACGTTCATCGCATACCGGCGCTCCCGCCGGCCAACCGGAGAACGACAATGTCCTGGAAGACCCCGAAGATTGCGGAAGTTTGCGTCGGCATGGAAATCAACATGTATGCCTGCGCGAAGCGCTAGTCCGCGGACTAAGCTTTGATGAAAGGGCGGCCTTCGGGCCGCCCTTTTCATTTGTGGCCGCGCGAGGTCGGGGGCGTTAACGCGTGTGGCGGGCAGCGCGCCCGGGTCCGGGGTTGCGTCCAATTTGCCGATGCGCCGTAACGGTTCCTTGCGGCACGCGGAGTCATCGTGGTGGACAAATGATGACCCGCAGGAAGCAGGAACTGGATCGCCGCCGCGCGCCGCGTCGCAGAACCACGGCGGTGGCGACGATTCACGTCTTCGGCCAGCGGATGACCTGCAGCGTCGTCGACATCTCCGACAGCGGCGCGAAGATCGATATCCCGCCCGAGTGGATCGTGCCGCCCTCCTTCTATCTCCACATTCCCGGCGAGCGCGTCTTCAGCCGCGCCTCCCTCGTCTGGCGCTCGACCTTCCAGGCCGGCGTCTCGCTCGGCGAAATCTGGGCCCGGCCGGAAGACCACCCCGACCCCGCGGTGCAGGCGCTCTTCGTCTAGCGCTACTCCGCGGGCGGGATGTTCTGGTTTAGGTGGAAGAAATTGTCGGGGTCGTAGACCGCCTTGATGCGCTGGAGGCGCTCGAAGGCGCCGCCGGGATAGGCGGCGCGGACGCGCGCGGCGCCTTCGTCGGCGAGGAAGTTCACATAGGCACCGTCGTCACCCTGGCGCAGCGCGCCGGCGAGCGCCGCGACCCAGGCCTCGCGCGACGCTCTGTCGGGCCCGGTGTAGAACGACGCGACATTGGCCATGATGCGGCTGTGGCGGTGGGCATAGGCGGTCGCGTCGTTCGCCACGCGCGCCACCGCACCGCCGAGGACCCGCAGCTGCACCACCCGCATCGGCGCGTCCGAGGCGGCGAGACGGCCAAGCATCAGCGCCGCCTCGTCGCGGCCGACATGGTCGAGGAAAATAGTCTGCGCGACCGCCGTCGGGTGGTAGCCGCCCTCCTCCGGCGGAAACATCCCGGCATAGGGCATCGGCGTCACCATGTCGGCATGCGGGGTCGCCAGCGCGCGGAATGGCTCCAGCGCCGCGGCGGCTTCCTCGGGCGGGCCGGCGAAGGCGAGCTGCGCGAAGATCACCAGCGCCCCGTGAAGCGCGGCCGGAAGGAACGGCATCGGCGGCGCCGGCATGACGTTGGCGATGGTCGACAGCGCGTCCGGCGCCTCGTCGGCGGTCGCGACGAACCCGGCGATCGTCGCGGGCGTCGCTGGCAGGATCAGCATGCCGCCGGTGAAGTCGGTCAACGCGTGGAGGCGGAAGCGGAGCCGCGTCGCCACGCCGAAATTCCCGCCGCCGCCGCGGAGCGCCCAGAAGAGGTCGGAATGCGTCTTGGCGTCGGCATAGACGACCGAGCCGTCGGCGGTCACCACCTCCGCCGCGATCAGCGAATCGATCGTCAGCCCGTGCTTGCGTGCCAGGAAGCCGACGCCGCCGCCGAGCGTGATGCCGCCGATCCCGACCGAGCCGGTGTCGCCGAAGCCGACCGCGAGCCCGTGCTCCGCCGCCGCGATGGTGAACGCGCCCGCCGTGGCGCCAGTCCCGGCCCAGGCGGTGCGGCTTTCCGCGTCGATCTCGATCGCGCTCATGTCGCGAAGGTCGATGACCAGCCCGCCCTCGGTCGCGCTGTGCCCGGCGACGCTGTGGCCGCCGCTCCGCACCGCCAGCTCGAGCCCGTGGTCGCGGGCGAAGGCGACCGCAGCCGCAACATCCGCCGCATGCGCGACGCGCGCGATCGCGGCCGGGCGGCGGTCGATGCCGCCATAGAACACGGCGCGCGCCGCGTCGAAATCGGCGTTGCCGCGGCGGATGAGACGCCCGGCAAGCCGCCGGGCAAGCGTGTCGAGCGGCAGGCTCGTCGCAGCGATGTTCATGGCGGGCTCCCTTGTCGCTGGCTGCTCCCTGCTCCAACGACGAACGGCCGCCGCCGATTTCGACACGCCGCGCGATTCTTTTTTCGCGGCGCGGCGCCGCCCGTGTCGCCGCCACGTGATTTCGGCTAGGTAACCGGCACGGGTTCGCTGGGGAGGTGCGCGTGCGGAAATCTGTCGTCGGTCTCGTTCTCGTGCTTGCCAGCCTTGTCGCGGCGCCGAACCTTGCGGCCGCGCAAAACGCCAGCTCGGCGCTTGCCGCCTTTCGCAACGCCGCCAACGCGTCCGGGACCGAGGAGGAGCGCATCCACGCCCTCCTCATGACGATGACCCACCAGAACCAGCCGGAGAAGCCGCAGCCGGCCGGCCCGGCGGTCCGCAACAATTCCTGTGAATGGGCCAATGACGGCGAGTGCGACGAGCCCGGCATCGGCACCGGCGCCTGCGCCTCCGGCACCGACTACAATGACTGCTGGCGCATCGCGCAGGGCGTCGAGGACGATTCCTGCCGCTGGGCCAATGACGGCGAGTGCGACGAGCCCCATCTCGGCACCGGCTCCTGCGCCCAGGCGACGGACGTCTCCGACTGCGGCTCGCTGATCACGCTGCGCTTCCAGAACGACAGCTGCATCCACGCCTTCGACGGCGTGTGCAACGTGCCCGGCGTCGGCGACGGCACCTGCGAGCCGCGCACCGACCGCTCCGACTGCATCGGCCGCGAGCGGCCGATGGGGATCATGGATCACTTCTTCGGCCACGACGACCGCAGGCTGATGGACACGGCGGTGATGCCCTGGGCGGTCGTCGGCACGCTGACCGACAATGACGGCGGCTCCTGCACCGCCACGCTGATCGGCGCCGACGTGCTGGTCACCGCCGCGCATTGCATCGAGGTCGAGGAGGGCGGGGTCGACGTCAGCCAGCAATTCACCACCGGCTTCGGCCTCCCCGGCGGCCCGCGCAGCGCGCGCGTGATCGGCTACATGCTGTCGCCCAACCGCGCCGCGGACCTTGCCAGCAAGAACGAAGACACCGAGGGCACCGACTGGGCGCTGCTGCGCATCGACCGGCCGCTCGGCACGGAGCTCGGCTATCTTGAGGTCCGCCCGCCGGTCGCGACCTGGAGCGCGCAGGAGCTCCTCGGCAGCATCCGCCTCCTCCAGGCCGGCTACAGCTGGGACACCGGCGTCAATCTCTCCGGCAATGTCGGCTGCAGGATCGTCTCGGTGTTCGACGACAACACCTTCGCCCATGACTGCGACACCACCAAGGGCGACTCCGGCTCGCCCTTCATGGTCGAGGAGAATGGCGCCTGGTACGTCGTCGCGACCGACTCCGCGTTCCGTTTCGCCGAGCCCGGCGCGCCGGCGCTCTACGTCGCCTCGCGCGCCGATGCCTGGTTCGGCTTCCTTCCCGGCTTCGCCTCGGGCGAGCTCGGCACGATGGTCGGCGGCTCGAAGCCGAAAGTCTGAGGCAACCATCCGCGGCCGTCGGTCGTGACTTCGCCGCAACCTCCGCGCTAGGCTCCCCCCGGGACGAGCCGGAGGAAAGCCACATGCACAGGACATGGCAGACGGCCTTGGCCGCGGCCGCGATCACCCTCAGCCTCGCCGCTCCCGCGGCGGCGCAGGGCATCGGCGTCGACCTCGTCGCCGACGATTTCGATTCCCCGATCCTCGTCACCGCACCGGCCGGCGACGACCGGCTGTTCGTCGTCGAGCAGACCGGGCGGATCTGGATCATGGAAGGCGGCGCCCGCCTTCAGACCCCGTTCCTCGACATTGCGGGTGCGGTCATCGCCGGCGGCGAGCAGGGCCTTCTCGGCCTCGCCTTCCATCCCGACTACGCGGCGAACGGCCGGTTCTACCTGAACTACACCAACCGCGCCGGGAACACCGAGATCGCGCGCTTCACCGTCTCGGCGGACGCCAATGTCGCCGACCCGGCGAGCGAGAGCGAGGTGCTCGAGATCGAGGACTTCGCCGGCAACCACAATGGCGGATGGATGGAGTTCGGTCCCGACGGCTTCCTCTACATCGCCACCGGCGACGGCGGCGGCGGCGGCGACCCGCGGCGGAACGGGCAGGACACCGGCGCGCTCCTCGGCAAGATCCTCCGCATCGACGTCGATAGCGGATCGCCCTACGCGATCCCGCCGGGCAACCCCTTCGCGGGCGGCGGCGGCGCGCCCGAAATGTTCGTCTATGGCGTCCGCAATCCGTGGCGGAACGCGATCGACGGCAACGACCTCTACATCGCCGATGTCGGCCAGAATGCGTGGGAGGAGGTGACGGTGATCTCGCTCGACGATGCCGGCGCCAATCTCGGCTGGAACGTCGCCGAGGGGAACCACTGCTACGAGCAGCAGGGCTGCGACCTCTCGGCCTTCACCCCGGCGACCTACGAATACAGCCACACCGAAGGCTGCTCGATCACCGGCGGCTACGTCTATCGCGGCGCGGCCGTCCCCGCCCTCGCCGGCCACTACATCTTCGCCGACTACTGCACCGGCCTGGTGCGCTCCTTCGTCTATGACGGCGGCCCGCCGGCGGAGGTCACCGACTGGACCAGCGCCATCGGGTTGATCGGCAACATCACCTCCTTCGGCCGCGACGCCGCGGGGGAGCTCTACATCACCACCGCCCGTGGCGCGGTGTACCGGATCGTCGCCCGATAGCGCGCCCGGGGCTGGACCCCGGTTCTGCGGTGCACCGTTTCACGCTGCACCGCGCCCGGGGAATGCTCTTGGGAAAGATGCCGTTTCCCGGGCGCAGCGCAGCACGAAGTGGTGCGCTGCAGAACCGGGATCCACCGCTGCGAAGAATAGGGGCGCGTGCAAAACAAAGGGGCCGCAAAGTGCGGCCCCCTTCTTCACGAGCGGTGCGGCGGCGTCAGTTGACGCGCGCCATCCACTCGTCGACCTGGCGGCGGGCGTCGTCCTTGGCGATGCCGTAGCGCTCCTGGATGCGGCCGGCGAGCTGCTGGAGATCGCCCTCGGCGACCGTGAGGTCGTCGTCGGTGAGCTTGCCCCACTGCTCCTTGATCTTGCCGGTGAACTGCTTCCAGTTGCCCTCGATACGGTCCCGGTTCATCGCTTCACTCCTCGTCGTTTGTGAGCCGCGCATCGTGCGGCGGGACCTCTGAAACGCCCCGCCGCACGATGGGTTCCCCGCCTGCCCCTCATCGGCCGACGCGGCTACACTTCCCCGATGAGTCGGCTCCTCGCCCTTCTCCTGACCCTCCTCGCGCTGGCCGTGCCTGCCACCGCGCAGGACCTCAATGCCGACTTCCGCCGCTGGCTCGACCAGAGCCTCTGGCCCGAGGCGTCGGCCGCCGGCGTGTCGCGCGCCACCTTCGACGCGGCGTTCGCCGGCATGGCGCCCGACCTGACGCTGCCGGAGCTCAACCTCGGCGGCGGCGACGGCCCGGCGATCGACCAGTCCGAGTTCCGCAGCCCCGCGCTCTACTTCAACGAATCCAGCATCGCCCGCCTCGTCGCCGACGGCCGCCGTCATCTTTCCACCTGGTCGCAAACGCTTGCCGCGATCGAGCAGCGCTACGGCGTGTCGCGCGGCATCCTCGTCGCGATCTGGGGCCGCGAATCGGCCTATGGCGCGGCGTCGATCCCGCACAACGCGATCGTCACGCTCGCGACCCACGCCTTCATCGGCCGCCGCCCCGCCGCCTTCCGCGCCGAGCTGATCGCCGCGCTCCGCATCCTGCAGCGCGGCGACGTCGCGCCGTCGCGGATGATGAGCTCATGGGCTGGCGGCCTCGGCCAGCCGCAATTCCTGCCCTCCGCCTTCCTGCAATACGCCGTCGACTTCGACGGCGACGGCCGCGCCGACATCTGGGACTCGGTCCCCGACACGCTCGCCTCGATCGCCAATTATCTCGCCCGCCATGGCTGGGACGGCACGCGTGGCTGGGGCCTCGAAGTGTCGCTCCCGGCGAGCGTCCCCTGCATGCTGGAGGGCGAGCATCAGCCGATCCCGCTCGCCACCTGGCAGAACCTCGGCGTCACGCCCGCCGACGGCACCGCCTTCACCCGCCCGGGAAACACGCTCTACCATCTGGTGATGCCGGCCGGCCGCCTCGGCCCCGCCTTCCTGGTGACGCCGAATTTCTACGTCCTGAAGGACTACAACCAGTCCGACCTCTACGCGCTCTTCGTCGGCGCCCTCGCCGACCGCATGACGCTCGACGACCGTCCCTTCCGCACCGCGTGGCGCGACATCGGCCATTTCTCCCACGCCGACGTGCAGGCGATGCAGCGGCGCCTGATCGGCATGGGCTACGATGTCGGCGGCGCCGACGGCCTCATCGGCTACCGCACCCGCATCGCCATCGGCGACTGGCAGACCCGCTCCGGCCTGCCCGTGACCTGCTTCCCCGACGCCGGCCTCATCGCCGCGCTGCGGTAGGGTGCGTCCGGCCGATGCGCAGCCTACTGGGCGGCTAACCTCCCCCTCGTGGGGAGGTCGAAATCGGCAAGCGAAGCGCCGCCGATTTCGGGAGGGGGGACGGCCTCTCAGTCAGCCCCCCTCCCCGAAACCGCTTCGCGGTTTCGACCCTCCCACAAGGGGAGGGTTAGCCGCGTCAGTCTGATGCGCTCACACTCTAGGATCGCGTGAGCGAGAAGGAGGAAAACGATGGCCTATTGGCTGTTCAAGTCGGAGCCCGGCAGCTGGTCGTGGACCGACCAGATCGCCGCGGGCGCCAAGGGGCAGGAATGGGACGGCGTCCGCAACCCGCAGGCGCAGGGCCACATGAAGGCGATGAGGAAGGGCGATCTCGGCTTCTTCTACCACACCGGTGACGTGAAGGCGGTGATCGGGATCGTCGAGGTGATCGGCGAGGCCCACCCCGAATCGAAGGATCCGGCGTGGCAGTGCGTCGACCTTGCCGCCCGCGAGGAGCTGCCGCGGCCGGTGACGCTCGCCGCGGTGAAGGCCGACCCGCAGCTGAAGGACATGGTGCTCGCCAAGGCGCCGCGGCTCTCGGTGCAGCCGGTCACCGCGGCCGAATGGAGCCGCATCCGCATCATGGGCGGCCTCGCCGGCTGATCCGGCGTTTCATCGATCCGTCGCGCCGCCGTCATGACATGACAGCGGCGATTGTCATCCCAGCTTCGCGGGCGCGTCACGCGCGCCTGCTCTCCTCCGGGGCGCTCACACGAAGCGAGCGCGACTTCAACCGGAGGCAAGGATGCTCACCCTTACGAGGATGATCGTCGCCGGCCTGCTGGCGGTTTCGACCGTCGGCGGCGTGGCGGCACCCGCTCTGGCCGATGAGGCCATCCAGCTCGGTCCCCGCCCGTTCTTCCTGGTGGAGAACATGGACGAGGGCGAGCTGAAGGACATGCTCCAGCAATGCGAGGCGGGCCCGTTCGCCCGCACCGCGTTCTCGATCGCCCATCGCGGCGCGCCGCTGCAATTCCCCGAGCACACCCGCGAGGCCTATGAGGCCGGCGCGCGGATGGGCGCGGGGATTCTCGAATGCGACGTGACCTTCACCGCGGACCGCCAGCTGGTGTGCCGCCACTCGCAGTGCGACCTTCACACCACGACCGACATCCTGCTCCATCCCGAGCTTGCGGCGCGGTGCACCCAGCCCTTCCAGCCGGCCGACGCCGCGGCGGGCACGCCGGCGACCGCGATGTGCTGCACCAGCGACATCACGCTGGGCGAGTTCCGCCAGCTCAGTTCAACCCCAACGCCGCCACCGTCGAGGAATATGTCTTCGGCACGGCGAGCTTCCGCACCGAGCTCTACGCATCGCAGGGCGGCACGCTGATGACCCATGCCGAGAGCATCGCGCTCTTCGACGAGCTCGGCGTCGACTTCACGCCCGAGCTGAAGGAGCCGAGCGTCGCCATGCCGTTCGACGGCGACTACACCGAGGCCGACTACGCCCAGCAGCTGATCGACGAATATGTCGCCGCCGGCATCGACCCGTCGCGGGTCTTCGCGCAGTCCTTCGACATCGACACGGTGCTGTACTGGATCGCGAACGCGCCGGAGTTCGGCGCGCAGGCGGTCTATCTCGACGACCGCTACGAGCGTCCGGGCCATGAGGGCTTCAACCCGCTCGACCCGGCGACCTGGCATCCGACGATGGACGAGCTCGTCGCGGAGGGTGTGCGGATCATCGCACCGCCGATCCCGATCCTCCTCACGCTCGACGAGACCGGCGCGATCGTGCCGTCGCCCTACGCGATCGCCGCGAAGGAAGCCGGCCTCGACATCATCACCTGGACGCTGGAGCGCTCCGGCCCGCTCAACAGCGGCGGCGGCTTCTACTACGCGTCGATCTCGGACGCGATCGACAATGACGGCGACATGTTCACCGTGCTCGACGTCCTCGCGCAGGAGGTCGGCGTCCTCGGCGTCTTCTCCGACTGGGCGGCGACGGTCACCTACTACGCCAACTGCGCCGGCCTCTAGCCGGAGCCGGGGTCCGGGGCGGCGCCGCGAGGCTGCCCCGGACCTTTCCCCCCACGAAGAAGCGGCCCGCGCTGCGTTGTGCAGGCGGGCCGAGGTGGCGGAGGAGGTCCGCGGGAGGAGGGAGAGGAAAGAGACCGAAGGAAGAGGAATGCGTCGGGGATGGCCGGTCCGGCGGGGCTGGCCGCCGGACCGGGGGAAGGGAAGGCCTAGTAGATGTTGGGCAGGGGCTGGCCGGTGATGCAGGCGTAGTAGGCGTTGTTGTACTCGGCCTGCCACTGCGGCTGTCCGATCAGGGCGCCGCCGGCAAGGCCGAAGCCCGCGCCGACCGCGGCGCCGCCCAGCGGGTTGCCGAACAGGCTGCCGCCGACGAAGTAGCCGACGCCGGCGCCGACCAGGGTGCCGAGGAGGATGCGGCCGCCGCGATGGCCGGCGACGAGGTTGGCATAGTCCTTGGCGTAGCTGTCGCAGGCGGTGGGCGAGCGGACGATGAGGGGGGAAGCGGAAGAGGTGGCGGTGGTGGCGCCGATCATGCCGACGGAGAGGGCGGAGGCGACCAGGATCTTGGAGAAGGTGCGCATTGGGGTTGTCCTCAGGGTTGGAGCGGGTGTTGCGGCCCGCTGTTGAATTCGATGATGCGGTTCTAGGGTCCGTGCCCTGAACCCGACCTGAGGCTGTCGTTATGTTCTGTTCAGGTGGCTGCGACGGCCGCGAAACGGCGGAACGCCGCGGTTTCGAGGGCCAAAGATTTTTTCGCCGAGGCTGTTGGAGGCGAGTAGTGGGTAGCGAATAGCGAATAGGGAGCCGTCCCCTTTCCCCCTATTCGCTACTCGCTATTCGCTACTCCCTTCAGTGGAAATTGCGGCCCTTCGGCATCACGCTGCTGGTGCGCTGCGCCAGTGCCGCGAGGTCGGCGCCCACCGGCTCGTTGCGCGGGTGGCGGTGGAGGTGATTGCGGCGGACGACGCGATGGTCCTCGCCAGGACGGCGGACCTCGTCGGCGCGCGACAGGCTCTCCAGATCGGCGCCATGCTCGGCGAGATCGGCAAGGAGCGCGGTCTGGTCGACGAGCGTGTCGGCGACCACGTGGATGACGCTGCTCTCGACCTGCATCCGCCCGGTCACCATCACGAGGCGCGAGCCGAGGACGATCGGGCGGAAGCGCTCGAACACCTTCGGCCACACCACGATGTTGGCGATGCCGGTCTCGTCCTCCAGCGTCTTGAAGATCACCCCGCTCGCCGAGCCCGGCCGCTGGCGGACCAGCACCAGACCGGCGACGGTGACCCGCTGGCCGGTGCGCTTGTCCCGCAGAGTCTCGTTCGGCAGGACGCCATGCGCCGCCAGCCGCTGCCGCAGGAACGAGACCGGATGCGCCTTCAGCGACAGGCCGAGGAAGCGGTAGTCGTCGACGACATGCGCGCCGAGCGGCATTGGCGGCAGCTTCACCTCGGCCTCATGGGCGACCGCGCCGCCGGCGAGCTCGGCACGGTCGAACAGCGGCAGGCGGAGCTTGGCGCTGCCGGGGTCGAGCGCGCGCGCCGCCCACAGCGCGTCGCGCCGGTCGAGGCCGAGCGAGCGGAAGGCGTCGGCCTCGGCAAGCCGCTCGATCGCGGCGCGCGTCAGTCCGGTGCGGAGCCAGAGATCGCGGACCGAATCATAGCCCTCCCCGCGTACCGCCATCAGCGCGAGGGCGTCCTCGTCGGAGAAGCCTTTGATCCGGCGGAAGCCGAGCCGGACGGCGTGGGTCGTGCGGATGTCCTTCGCCATCCCGGCATGGAGGGAATGGATACGTTGCGCCGCCGGTACGGTTGTCGGGGCGGCGGCAGCAAGATGGGTGAGGGCATCCCTCCCCCTCTCGTCACCCCGGCGAAGGCCGGGGTCCAGGACAGCAGGCTCGGTGTGTGCGGCTTCTGGATTCCGGCTTTCGCCGGAATGACGAGGGGATAGTACAGCGTCCTCCGCATCCTCGTCCTCCGGCTCCAGCCTGTTGTCCCAGTCGGAGAGGTTGACGTCGACGGTGCGGATCTCGACGCCGTGGTCCTTGGCGTCGCGCACGATCTGGGCGGGGGCGTAGAAGCCCATCGGCTGCGCGTTGAGGAGCGCGGCGCAGAAGACGTCGGGATAGTGGCACTTGATCCAGGCCGAGGCGTAGACGAGGAGCGAGAAGCTGGCGGCGTGGCTCTCGGGGAAGCCGTATTCGCCGAAGCCCTCGATCTGGCGGAAGCAGCGCTCGGCGAAATCCTGCGGATAGCCACGACCGACCATGCCGCCGATGAAGCGGTCGCGGTAATTGCCGATCGTGCCGCTGTGCCGGAAGGTCGCCATCGCGCGGCGGAGCCCGTCGGCCTCGCCCGGCGTGAAACCGGCGGCAATGATCGCGATCTTCATCGCCTGTTCCTGGAACAGCGGCACGCCTTTGGTCTTGTAAAGGACCGGCTCCAGCTCGGGCAGCGGATAGACGACATCCTCCTTGCCCTGCCGCCGCCGCAGATAGGGATGCACCATGTCGCCCTGGATCGGGCCGGGCCGCACGATCGCGACCTCGATGACGAGGTCGTAGAAGTTCCTCGGCTTGAGCCGCGGCAGCATGGTCATCTGCGCCCGGCTCTCGACCTGGAAGACGCCGAGCGAATCCGCCCGGCACAGCATGTCGTAGACCGCGGGCTCCTCGGTCTGCAGGATCCGCGCGAGCTCCGGCCGCGCGCCGTAATGCGCGTCGAGCATGTCGAAGGCCTTGCGGAGGCAGGTCAGCATGCCGAGCGCCAGCACGTCGACCTTGAGAATCTTGAGCGCGTCGAGGTCGTCCTTGTCCCACTCGACGAAGGTGCGGTCATCCATCGCGGCATTGCCGATCGGCACCACCTCGTCGAGTCGGTCGCGGGTGATGACGAAGCCGCCGACATGCTGCGACAGGTGGCGCGGGAAGCCGATGATCGCGCGGGTCAGCGCCAGCACCTGCGCGGTCGTGGCGGCATGCGGATCGAGCCCGACGCGCCGCGCATCGGCGATGCCGACCCCGTCCTCCGACCAGCCCCAGACCGAGCCGGCGAGCGCCCCGATCGCATCCTCGCTGAGGCCGAACACCTTGCCGACCTCGCGGATCGCCGACCGCGTGCGGTAGGTGATGACCGTCGCGGCGATGCCGGCATGGTCGCGGCCGTATTTGTCGTAGACATGCTGCATCACCTCCTCGCGCCGCTCGTGCTCGAAATCGACGTCGATGTCGGGCGGCTCGCCGCGCTCGACCGAGATGAAGCGCTCGAAGAGGAGGTCGTGGCGGGTGGGGTCGATGTCGGTGATCCTGAGGCAGTAGCAGACCGCCGAATTCGCCGCCGAGCCGCGCCCCTGGCAGAGGATGTCCCGCGAGCGGGCGTAGCGCACCATCTCGCGGACGGTGAGGAAATAGGGCGCGTACTTCTTCTCACGGATCAGCGCGAATTCGTGCTCGATGGTCTTGCGCACCGTCTCGGGCACGCCCTCGGGATAGCGCTCGGCGGCGCCTTCCCAGGTGAGGATCTCCAGCGCCTCCTGCGGCGTCGCGGCGGTGCCGATCGGCTCGTCGGGATACTGGTATTCGAGCGCGCCGAGGTCGAACTCGATCTCGGCGAACATCGCGGCGCTCTCGGCGAGCGCCGCCGGGCAGTCGCGGAAGAGCCGCGCCATCTCGGCCTCGGGCTTGAGGTACCGCTCGGCATTGACGGCGAGCCGGCGCCCGGCTTCGGCGAGCGTCACATGCTCGCGGATGCAGGTGACGACGTCCTGCAGCGGCCGGCGCTCGGGGTGGTGGTAGCGGACATCATTGGTCGCCGCGAGCGGGATGCGATGCCGCGCGGCGAGCGCCCTGAGGCGCGCCAGCCGCCGCCGGTCGCCCGGGCCGTAACCCATCGCCGCCATGATGCGGACGCTCCGGCCGAACGCGTTTCTCAGCCGGCTCAGGACATCATCGAGCCGCCCATCGAGCCGCTCCGGCATGATTCCGATCACCATGCCCTCGCCATGGTCGAGAAGATCGGCGAGGCCGAGATGGCATTCGCCCTTCTCGGCGCGGAGATTGCCGCGCGTCAGGAGCCGGCAGAGCCGGCCATAGGCGGCGCGGTCCTTCGGCCAGACCACGATGTCCGGCGTCCCGTCGGCGAAGACGAGCCGGCAGCCGACGCGATAGGGCAGCCCGATCTTTCTCGCCTCGCTCCAGCCGCGGACGATTCCGGCCAGCGTGTTGCGGTCCGCCACGGCAAGCCCGCCGAGCCCGAGAGCCCTGGCCTGGCCCACCAGCTCGCCCGGATGCGACGCCCCGCGCAGGAACGAGAAATTGGTCGCAACGACCATTTCCACGAAGCCGGTCACGGGACTTGCCCCGCCCTTGCAAAAGGAGCAGATCGTACCGACAATATGCTATGGAGTATGAGTGGGATCCGGTAAAGGCAGCTGGCAACCTCGCCAAGCATGGCGTCGCCTTTGAACAGACGCAGGGCTTCGGCTGGGAGGAAGCCACGACAACAGAGGATGCCCGCAGGAACTATGGCGAGAGCCGGTTTATCGCGGTTGGACCGATCGAAGGCCGGCTCCACGTGCTGGTCTACACCCGACGCGGTGATCGCATTCGAGTAATCGGTCTTCGCAGGGCGAACGACCGGGAGAGAGTGAAACATGAGCGAGCGAAAGAAGCCTGACCACATCTCCCGGGAAGACTGGGACGATCTCGATATCCCAGAGCTGACCGACGAGGACTTTGCCCGGATGCGCCCGGCGCGCGAGGTGTTCGCCGAACTCGGCCTGGAGATGCCGAAGCCGCGCAGCCGCGGGCCGCAGAAGGCGCCGACCAAGGTCCAGACCACGTTGCGGCTCGATCGGGAGGTGGTCGAACATTTCCGCGCCGCAGGCCGCGGCTGGCAGGGCCGCATCAACGACACGCTGAAGAAGGCCGTCGCGCGGGCGCGGAAGGGTGGATAATGCCACGCGCTCATGCCAGCAGCCCCTGCATGAACCAGCGCGGGCTGTCGGCCTCGCTGTAGAGGCCGTCGCGGTAGAGCCAGAAGCGGTGACCGGCGCGGTCCTCGACGCGGTAATAGTCGCGGGTGAGCCCGTCCTCGCGCCACCATTCGGCGGCGATCCGCTCCGGGCCTTCGGCGCGGGCGACCTCGTAGAGCGCGCGGCGCCAGCGGAAGCGGAGCGGCGGCCCTTCGGGAATCTCGGCGATCGCGTCAACCGGCTCCGGCCGGTCGAGAAGGCGGAGCGGCCGGTCGATCGGATCGTCGGCGGCATGCTCCGGCCATGACGCGCTCTCGACGGTGGCGGAGGCCATCAGCGCCCGCGCCGAGCGCTCGGGGATGTGGCTCTCCTGCAGCGAGAGGCGTAGCACACGGCTGAGACCGAGCCGCGCGCCGAGGCGGTCGACCAGCCGCTCGACCCCGGCCGTGCCGTCGGCTTCGCCGGTGAGGTCGATCTGCGCCGCGGTCGCGCGATCGACCGCAAGCACCGCGAGACGGATCAGGTCGAAGCCGAAGCCGGCGTCGAAATCGTCGCCGATCGCGGTGAATTTCTCGGCGAAGAGCTCGGCGACGAGATGCGGGGCGCGGAGCGGGCGGCCGGTGGCGATTTCGGCGCGCTCGACCGCGCCGTCGGTGCGGTAGAGCGACAGCTCGAAATGCCGGCCGCCGACGCCGCCTTCGGTCAGCCGCGGCTCCAGCGTCCCGGCCAGCGACAGCACCGTCGCCGCGATGTCGGCCTCAAGGCTCACCGGCTCGGCGAAGCGGCGCTCGGCGAAGAGCTGGGGCATCGGCCGGCGCGGCGAGATCGCCTCCTCCTCGCGGCCGGACGCCTGGTCGAGGCGACGGAGCAGCGCCGCGCCGAAGCGGACGGCGAGCGGCGCCCGCGGCGCCTCGGCGATCTGGCCGATGGTCCTCAGCCCGACGCGCTCGAGCCCGGCGACGATGTCGGCGGGAAGGCGGAGCGCCGGCAGCGGCAGGCAGCGGAGCGCCTCGTGCGAGCCGCCGGGCGGGACGACGCCCGGCCGGCCATAGGCGGCGACGGCGAAGGCGGCACCCGGCGTGTCGGCGATCGCCGCGGCGACGGCGAACCCCTCCGCCCGAACGCGGGCGAGGAGATCGCGGAGCAGCGCCGCCTCGCCGCCGAAGAGATGGGCGCAGCCGGTGATGTCGAGCATCAGCCCGTCGCTGCCGGCAAGGCCGACCAGCGGGGTATAGCGCTCGGCCCAGTCGGCGATACCGCCGAGGAGCCGCGCATCGGCGTCGGCGTCGGCCTCGACCGCCTCGAGCGCGGGGATCATCGCGCGGGCTTCGGCGAGCGTCTGGCCGGGCGACAGGCCGCAGCCGAGCGCGACCTCGTCGAGCGCGACCAGCCGGACCGCGCTCTTCAGCCTGTCGGTGACGGCGAGCGGCGGCGCGTCAGGCGGTGCGGCGGTATGGCGCCACGACCGTCCCCGCCGCTGCCGGAGGATCCGGTCGGTCGAAAGGAACGGCAGCACCAGCGCCAGCACCCGCCGCGCCGGCAGGGGCGAAGCGTGCCTTGGCATGATCCCACTCCAGGTCGAATTGGCCCGTCGGGCCGTGACGGTTCTTCTCCAGCACCGCGCGAAAGGCCGGACGCCCGACCCCACCGGCGAAGCCGTCCATCACGCCGGACGGACGCGGCTCGATCAGCCAGCGCGTGACCGCCGCCCCGGGCTCGGGGTCGCTGGCGAGGCGCACCATCAGCCCGGTGACGCGACGCTCGCGGGCGCGGAGCGCGAGGCGCCGGCTGCCCGTGAGGTCGAGCGCATGGGGCGTGCCGCGGGTCACGCCGACGGCGGCGGCAAGGCCGGGGCAGCGCAGCCCTTCCTCCACCGCCCACAGCGCCTCTGCGGCGCGCCGCGCCCGCACGATGACGAGGCGGCCGGGGTCGAGGCCGAACTGCGCGAGGCCGGGACCGAACGGGAAGCCCGCCTCGGCCAGCGCCGTCTCCTCCTCGACCCAGAGCACCGGGCGGGGATCGCGGGCGCCGATCAGCGCCAGCAGCGCCACGGCGAAGCCGGTCGCGGCGCCGCCGCTCCGGGTGGTCTCGACGCGGATCTCGTGGAGCGCGGAGAGCGCCAGCCCGCCGCCGAGCCTGCCGTCGAGCGCCGCGATGCCGAGGGGGAGGCGGTCGCCATCCTCGGGATGCCGGAAGCCGGCCTGATCGGGCTCGGCAAAGCCGCGCGCATCGCGACCGTCCTCGCCCAGGAAGACGGGACGTCCCTCGATGGCAGCGATGCTGCGCCGAAGCGCGGGAAGCTGCGCCTGTGCCATGGTCGCGCTCTCGCGCATGGCTGTGCCTGCCCGGTATTGTTCCTGATTTGTTCCCATGGATTCCAGAGCCGCGGTCGAGAGTCAAGCGAGCGCTTCGACCCGGTAGGGATCACATCCAGATCACGGGAAGACAGCGATGGACACATCTGTGTCAATGCCGCTTTGGGCCATCTTCTCCATACGCGCGAGAGCCACCGATGTTGAAATCAGCAACAGATAGTACCAGGTGGCTTCATCCAAATTTGAGGTATTCGCAACGTCAACTCTATACGGAGGCTCGATCGCATTCATACCGCCATACACCATGGAATCTATCCAAGCGTCTGGCCCCTTCCCGTGCCCCTCTGGGGCGCCAAGCGCTGCCTTCAGCGCTTGGTCGACATCAGCCGGACGCCTCCATTGAGAGGCATCCAATTGGATAACATGGTCTGCCATGACCCCAATGTCCCCTCTCTTCTGTCTAATCTTCTAATCGCCATACCCCCATTTGCGGCCTTCCGCCCTTGATTGCGACGGCGAAACGCTGACACTCGCGCCACGAACGCGGCCGAGGGGGGATTGCCGATGTCGACGCTGCCGCTGGCCCATGCCGGCGACCCGCCGCATACCGTGGCGCCGGACGAGGCCGGGCCGCCGGCGCCGGTCGGCCGGCGCGCGATCCTCGCCTGGTTCCTGTTCGACTGGGCGGCGCAGCCGGTCAACACCCTGATCACCACCTTCGTCATCCCGCCCTTCTTCGTCGGCGTGGTGGTGCCGCGCTTCCTCGAAGCGATCGCCGCGTCCGACCCCGCGAGCGCCGCCGCCACCATGACCGCCGACGACATGGAGGCGGTCGGCCAGGCGTGGTGGGGCTGGGCGGCGGCGCTCGCCGGCATCGCCGTCGCGATCCTGTCGCCGATCCTCGGCGCCATCGCCGACGCCGCCGGCCGGCGGAAGCCGTGGATCGCCGCCTTCGGCGCGCTCCTCGTCCTCGGCTCCTTCGCGCTGTGGTTCGCCGAGCCGGGGGCGCCCGGCGCGGTCATCATCGCGCTGATCGGCTTCGCCATTGCCACTCTCGGCGACGAGTTCGCGACCGTCTTCAACAACGCCATGATGCCGCGCCTCGTCGCCGCCGACCGGCTCGGGCGGCTCTCCGGCTCGGGCTGGGCGATGGGCTATTTCGGCGGCATGCTGGCGCTCGTCATCCTCCTTGCCTTCTTCGTCGCCAACGCCGACGAGACCACCACTTTCTTCGGCTTCGCCCCGCTCTTCGGGCTCGAACCGGCGACCTATGAGGGCGTGCGCGCCACCGGCCCGCTCACCGCGCTGTGGTTCGTCGTCTTCGTCATCCCGATGTTCCTCTACGTGCCCGACACGCCGCGGCTGATGCCGGTTCGCGCCGCGGTGCGCATGGGGCTCGCGACGCTGCGCAAGACCCTCACGGGCCTTCGCGGCGAATACAACATGCTGCGCTTCCTGATCGCGCGGATGATCTATGCCGACGGCCTTGCCGGGCTCTTCGCCTTCGGCGGCGTCTACGCCGCCAGCACCTTCGACTGGGGCACCACCGAGACGCTGCTCTTCGGCGTCGTCGTCATCGTCGCGGCGATCCCCGGCGCCTTTCTCGGCGGCCGGCTCGACGACCGCCTCGGCTCCAAGGCGGTCATCCTCGGCTCGCTGACGGTGCTGGTGGTGGCGTCGCTGCTCGCGGTCTCGATCGACGCCGACAGCATCCTCTTTGGCATCGCCTCCGCTCCGCCGCTCGCCGATGACGGGCTCTTCGCCAGCACCGGCGAGCAGCTCTACCTCATCCTCGGCGCCGCGATCGGCGCGGTGGCGGGGCCGCTCCAGGCGGCAAGCCGCGCCCTCCTCGTCCGCCTCGCGCCGCGGCCGCGCATCACCCAGTTCTTCGGCCTCTACGCGCTGACCGGCAAGCTCACGACCTTCGTCGCCGCGCTCGCCGTCGCCCTCCTCACCACCCTCAGCGGCAGCCAGCGGATCGGCATTTCGGTGCTGGTCGTGTTCTTCGTCGCCGGCGGCGTCCTGATGCTCGGCGTCCGCGAACGGCAAACGGGAAGAGCTTAAGGGTCTCGGACACCCACCTTTTTTTCAACCCTCCCCTTGCGGGAGGGTCAAAACCGCGGAGCGGTTTTGGGGAGGGGTGCTGACAGCAGGCTGAGACTCTGCCGAAGCTCAGCACCCCTCCCGAACCCGCAAGGGGGAGGTTGAAGAAGACGTGGTGGAGCGTGGTCCTAGGCCCCGCGGGCGGCGATGAAGGCGCAGGCGGCCGAGAGAGGCGTGGCTGCGGCGCCGTAGGGGGCGAGCTCGGCTTCGGCGGCGGCGATGTGGGTTGCGAGGCGGCGGCGGGCTTCGTCCATGCCAAGGAGAGCCACCAGCGTCGGCTTCTTTCGCGCCGCGTCCTTGGCCGAGGCCTTGCCGAGCGCGGCGGCGTTGCCGGAGGCGTCGAGGAGGTCGTCGGCGAGCTGGAAGGCGGCGCCGAGCGCGGCCCCGAAGCGGGCGAGGCGGACGCGGTCGTCCGGCCCGGCGCGACCGAGGATCGCGCCGGCTTCCGCGGCGTAGCGGATCAGCGCCCCGGTCTTCATCGCCTGGACGCCGGCGATCGTCTCAGCCGGCAGCGCCTTCCCCTCGCCCGCCATGTCGAGCATCTGGCCGCCCGCCATGCCACCGATCCCCGCGGCCCGGGCGAGGCCGGCGATGAGGGCAAGGCGGACGTCGGGATCCGGGTCCGTCGCCGGGTCCGCGAGGATGTCGAAGGCGAGCGTCAGCAGGGCGTCGCCGGCGAGGATCGCGGTCGCCTCATCGAAGGCGCGGTGGACGGTCGGCCGGCCGCGGCGGAGGTCGTCGTCGTCCATCGCCGGCAGGTCGTCATGGACGAGGCTGTAGCAATGCACGCATTCGAGCGCGGCCGCCGCGCGCAGGACGCCGCTGCCCTCGGCGCCGAACAGCCGCGCGTTCTCGATCAGCAGGAACGGGCGGAAGCGCTTGCCGCCGCCCAGCGCGGCATGGCGCATCGCGGCGACAAGCCGCTCCGGCCGCGCCAGCTCGCCCTCGCCCGGCGCATCGGAAAGGAGCGCGGCGAGCGTCGCCTCGGTTGCGGCGGCGGCTTCGGCGAGGCGGGATTCGAACGTATCGCTCATCGCCCGCTCCGATGCGGCGAAGCGGCCGGCGGGTCAAGCCGGAGCGGATGAAGTGATGGGAAACCCGCCACCTCCGCGTCATGGCCGGGCTTGTCCCGGCCATCCACGACTTGTTGCCTGGCTGTGAAGGAAGCGTCATGCCCGCAACAAGTGCGGGCATGACGCTTGTGGGGGTGTTGTCGGGTACTTGTGGGGATGTTGTCGGGTAGAAGCGCGGCATGACCGTGGGGGACGAGACACAGGGGCCGCGCCGAGCGCGGCGCACCGCCGAGCGGAAGCCGCGGCCATTGTGGTGGCGGGTGCTGCGGGGCGTGGTGATCGCGGTGGTGATCGTCGCCGCGATCCCGCTGCTGTTGACGCCGCTCTACCGGGTGGTGGCGCCGGTCTCGACGCTGATGGTCTATGAGCGGCTGTTCGGCAACGGCGCCGAGCGCGACTGGGTGACGCTCGACCAGATGTCGCCGGCGCTGATCCGCGCGGTGGTGGCGTCGGAGGATGCGTTCTTCTGCCGCCATCACGGGATCGACTGGGGCGCGGTGCGCGAGGTGATCCAGGCGGGCGACAGCCGCGGCGCGTCAACCATCGCGATGCAGACCGCGAAGAACCTCTTCCTGTGGCCGGGGCGGAGCTGGCTCCGGAAGGGGCTCGAAGTGCCGCTCGCCTGGTGGGCGAACCTCACCCTCGGCAAGCGGCGGCTGATGGAGGTCTATCTCAACGTCGCCGAATGGGGCCCCGGCATCTTCGGCGCCGGCCGGGCGGCGCAGTTCCATTTCGGCGTCCCCCCCGATGCGCTGACCGCCCGCCAGGCCGCGCTCCTCGCGGTGACGCTCCCCGACCCGATCGGCCGCAATCCCGCCGCTCCCGGTCCTGGCCTCTCCGCCCTTGCCGACCGCATCGCGTCGCGGGCCGCGGACGTGTCATGCCTCGGGCTCTCCCCTTGAAGCCCGCAGGCGCAGGCGCCGTTCCTTCAGCGCGGCGTCAGCCGATCATGCCGCGGGCGCGCCATTCCTCGACGAAGAGCTTCTCGACATTGCCGTCGGTGGGCGCGAGCAGGTAGCGGCCGTGGCTGCGGGAGAGCACCGCCTGGATCTGCGCCCGCCAGGCCGCGACGGCGCGCTCGTAGCGGTCGATCGAGGCCCGGTCGATGGCGAGCTCGACCTCATGGCCGCTCTCGATGTCGACGAGGCGGACCTCGCCGCGGCCGAGCATCGTCGGATCGAGCTCCTCCGGCGAGACGACCTGGAGCCCCCACACTTCCTGTCCGGTGGCAACGAGGAGCGCCAGCTCGGCCTCGATGTCGTCCTCCCACCAGTCGCTGAGGATGATGAGAAGGCCGCGGCCGCTCAGATTGCGGGTGGCCGAACGGAGCGTGGCGCCGAAATCGCCCTCGTTCTCCACGGTGCGCTCGCCGAGCCATGCGAACATCCGCTGGGCGCGCTGGGCGCCGTGGTAGCGCACCGACCAGTGCAGCCTGCGGCCGGCGCCGACGCCGATCTGGACCTGATCGCCGCCGGCAAGCCCGACGAAGCCGAACAGCGCAGCGAGGCTCCGCGCATAGTCGAACTTGTTCGGATGCCCGAAATTCATCGAGCGGCTGGCGTCGAGGAGGATGGTGATCGGGAGCTGCTGATAGACCTCGTATTGCCGGATGTAATGCGCGCCGAAACGGGCATAGAGGTGCGGGTCGAGATAACGCAGATCGTCGCCCGGCTGGTATTCGCGGTGCTCGGCGAACTCCATGCCCGCGCCCTTGGTGCGCGAGCGGCGCTCGCCGACGCCGACGGACGCCACCGCCCAGCGCGTCAGCAGCTTGGCGCGCGACAGCTTGTTGAGAAGGGCAGGCGAGACGATCACGCGGCCTTCCGCACTTCGCCGTCGAGGAGGCCCTTCAGCACGCGCTGCGGATCGATGCCCTCGGCCTCGCCCTCATAATTGAGCTGGAAGCGGTGGCGCAGCACCGGGCCGAGCATGGCGCGGATGTCGTCGAAGGAGACATTGTAGCGCCCGGAGAGGAGCGCGTTGCCCTTGGCCGCCAGCACCAGCGACTGCGCGCCGCGCGGCGAGAGGCCGAAGCGGAAATAGCGGCGCACCTCGTCGGCGTTCGCGGCCTGATCGGGCTGCGTGGCGATGGCGAAACGCGCGATCGCGGCGCGGACATGGTCGGCGATCGGCACCTGCCGCACCAGATCCTGCAGCAGCAGGATGTCGGCCGGCGACAGCACCTGGTCGGGCGTCTTCTGCTCGATGCCGGTGGTGAGGTCGAGGATCGCGTCGAGATCGGACGCCGACGGGTATTCGACGATCGTCTTGAACAGGAAGCGGTCGATCTGCGCCTCGGGGAGGCGATAGGTGCCTTCCATCTCGACCGGGTTCTGCGTCGCGAGGACGAAGAACGGCTCCGGCAGCGCCATGCTGCGGCCCGCCGCGGTGACGGTGTGCTCCTGCATCGCCTCCAGCAGCGAGGACTGCGTCTTCGGCGTGGCGCGGTTGATCTCGTCGGCCAGAAGAAGCTGCGTGAAGATCGGGCCGGGCTGGAACTGGAGCCGGCTGTGGCCGGTCTCGTCCGGCGTCAGCGCCAGGCTGCCGGTGATGTCGGCGGGCATGAGGTCCGGGGTGAACTGGACGCGGGCGAAACTGAGGCCGGTCGCGGCGCCGAGCGTTCGCACCAGCAGCGTCTTGCCGACGCCGGGTGCGCCCTCGAGGAGGACGTGGCCGCCGCAGATGAGGGCGATCAGGAGCTGGTCGACCACTTCCTTCTGGCCGACGACCGCCTTGCCGATCTCCTCGCGGGTGCGCTTGAGCGCGGCGAGCAACCGGTCAAGACCGGCGGCGTCCACCTCCGCGCGCTCGCGCGGCTTGCGGGCGCCCTTGGCGTTGCCGGCAGCCGGCACGCTATCCATTCCCATCGTGACGTCTCCTTCTCGTCACCCGGGTCCGCCGGGTCGTTCGGGTTGCGGTGGCGCGCTGCGCCGGTCGATCGGTATCGTCCTCGTCACGGGGCGGCCTCGCCGAAGGTCGCCTCGATCGGAGCGATGTCGTAGCGCTCGATGAGGTCGTCGAAGACGCCTTCGTCGCGAAGGTCGTCGAGGATCCGCACGAGGGCGCGCTTCAGCGTGAGGTCGCCCTTCCAGAGGCCGAAGGCGATCGGGTCGCGGTCCGCCGGCCCGCTCAGCCAGGCGATCGCCCAGTCCTCGGCCCCGGCAATCTGCCGCCCGAGGAGGCCGTCGGTGACGCCATACGCATACGTGCCCTCGCGCAGGCCGGCGATGAACTCAGCGCGGTTGCTGACGACCCGCGCGGTCGCGCCCGCTTCGCGCAGCAGACGGCTGAGAGCGAGACGGTCGCGCCCCGAAAGCCCCGCGAAGAAGCCGACGGTCACCCCGTCGAGCGAGGCCGGCACGTCGCGGCCGATCAGCACCCAGCCGGTTTCCAGATGCGGCGGCGTGGTGTCGAGAAAGGATCGCGTGGTGTTGGTCGCGACGACGCCGCCGGCGATGATCTGGCATTGCGCACGGGTCACCCGCCAGTTGCGCGGGTTGAAGTCGCTGCCGATCGCCGAGTTGACGTTGAAGGAGAGCCGGAGCTCCAGCCGCGCCGCGATCTCCTGCAAAAGCTCGACCTCGACCCCCGGCGCCTCCGGATTGCCTGTGATCAGCGGCGGATAGTCCGGCGGCAGGCAGACGCGGAGCACGCCGGTGCGGCGGACCTCGGCGAGCGAGGTGTCCGGCGGCAGCAGGTAGACGAGCGAGAACAGCCCGACGACAACGAAGATCGTCAGGATGTCGACCAGCCGCTTCGCGGAGGCGCTCATGAAGCATGACCCGGTGCCGGCATGGTGCTGCGCTCAGGTCCGCCGGAAGTCCCAGAGGGCGATCGCGAAGAACGCGACGACCATGATCACCATCACGATCGGCCCATAGGACTCATCGAACTGGTTGAAGCCGATGAACACGCCACGGAGCGAATCCACCGCGTAAGTGATCGGGTTCCACTCGACGAGCGTGACCAGCCATTCGGGGTAGAGGACGCGCGTCTGGGCGCCAGACAGCGCCGGATCGAGCGGGAACACCGAGCTCGAGGTGAAATAGAGCGGCAGGATCACCGCATTGGAGAAGACGCCGAAGCCCTCGAAGCTGCGGATGCGGTTGGCGATGACGATGCCGAGGCAGGTGAGGCCGAAGGCGAGGAGGAACATCAGCCCGAGGCCGAGGAAGAGATCGCCGAGCCGGAGGTTCACGTCGGTGAACTCGGCAAGGATCAGCACGATGCAGCCGTGCACCATCGCGACCGTCGCGCCACCCAGCACCTTGCCGATCAGCACGAGGCTGCGCGGCATCGGGGACACCAGCACCTCGCGCAGGAAGCCGAACTCCCGGTCCGCGATCACCGACACCGCGGACTGTACCGCCGTGTACATGATGTTGAGGACGATGACGGCCGGGAAGATGAACTGAAGGTAGGTGTAGGGGACGACGAAGCGGACCTCGCCGTAGATCTCGGCGCGGAAATACGGGTTGAGCCCGATGCCGAGGATCAGCACCCACAGCAGAGGACGGCTCACGCCGCCGATCAGCTGGCCGCGGTCGCGCAGCGCCCGCTTGATCTCGCGCAGCCAGATTGCATAGACGCCGACGAGGGCCCCCACTTCGCGCTCTCCTCAGGTCCGGGATTTCATCATCAGCCGCGCATTCCGCGCGTCGCCGGCTGATCGCGGATCTCGCGCCCGGTGAGGGCGAGGAACACGCTTTCGAGGCTCGGCCGGTCGTAGGACAGGTTGCGGATCTGCGGCCCGAAATCGCGCAGCAGCGTCTCGGTGACGGTGCTGTCGGCGCCGATGATCGCGATGTCGCCGTCGCGCTCCTCGGCGGTCGGGAAGCGGGCGCGGATCGCGGCCGTCGCCGCCGCGTCGCGGGGCACGACGCGGACGATCTCGCGGCCATGCTCGGCGCGGAGCGTCGATGGCGCGTCGAGCGCGAGAATCCTGCCGTGGTCGATGATGCAGACGCGGTCCGCCTCGTCGACCTCCTCGATGTAATGCGTGGTGACGATCAGGGTGAAGCCGCGCGCCGCCTTCAACTGGCGCAGATATGTCCAGATGTTGCTGCGCGACTGCGCGTCGAGCCCGACCGTCGGCTCGTCGAGGATGACGACCTTGGCGTCGTGGATCAGCGCACGGGCGAGCTCCACGCGGCGCTTCATCCCGGCAGAGAGCGTGCGGACCAGCTTGTCCGCCCAGTCGGAGAGGTCCACCAGCTCGAGGAGCTCGGTGATCCTTTGCCGGCGCACCGCGCGGGGCACGCGATAGACCATGCCGTGGAATTCGAGATTCTCGCGCACGGTCAGCCGGGCGTCGAGGCTCGGCTCCTGGAAGATGACGCCGAGATTCTTGCGGGCGCGCAGCGACTGCCGGACCACGTCATGGCCGCTGATCTTCGCCGTCCCGGAATCGGGGCGCAGGATCGTGCAGAGGATATGGATGAGGGTGGTCTTGCCTGCCCCGTTAGGGCCGAGCAGAGCGAACGTTTCGTCCGCGCCGATGGTCAGGTTGATGTCGTCGAGGGCGAGCGTGCGCCCGTAGCGCTTCGACAACCCGGCGATCTCGACTGCATTCACCGTCACGCCGGGCGTCCCGTCGCTCCGGTCGCGGTTGCTGCGCCCTCCATCGCTTCCACCCCTTCCGCGCGTCTGTGCGCGCTCACTTCCTGGATGGTCGGCGCCTGACGACCCGCCATTCCGTTTCGCCGCTCCCAAAAGTGGGCCGTCTACTTGGAGGTAGACGGCCCAAGTTCCGTACTGGGAGGAAACCTGAGTACCATACTCAGGTTTTAGGACCACTATGGATCGACCCGTGGAGCGTCAAGGCGGCAGCGGTCTCCCGAAGGCATCGGAGGGCGGCCCGTCACCCGTGTGGGGGGCGTGCCGTTTGGCCGAAACTCCAGCAAGCGTGCGGCGCCTCGGCCCAAGGCATTGGCGCCGATCACGATTTTGGGATGGTCGAGCACGGCTCTGTGATCGAGCCGACCTGCGGCAGGTGCCCGTCGGCCCGGTACAGCAAAACGCAAAGACAAAAACATGAGTGTTGACCTCATCTTTTATCGTCTGATCTGGTGCGCACACATTTGCCCGGTCATTGAACCCGCCCGCCGCGTCGCTCCGCTCGGCACTGCTGCGGCGTCGGATGGCCAGTGGACAGCGCGTCAACGCCGATGCTATCGCCAATTTATGAGTCTGGGAGTCATATTTCTCTCGGACGGCAAGCCGGGAGCATTTGCGTGCGGAAAGTTCATCTTCTGGGGGCTGTCATCCTGCTGGCGGGCGTCGGATTTGCCGCTGCACCGGCTCTGACGTTCGATCCGGGGGCCAGGGTCGCACAGAACGACCCCCTTCACGGCGGCGGCGCGCCCGCGGCGCCCGCGCCCGCGCCGTCAGACGCGGCAGCGCCGGCGCTCAACGACGGCATCTACACCGCGGAGCAGGCCGAGCGGGCCTGGGAGCCCTACTTCGCCGAATGCGCGCAGTGCCACGGCAACACGTTGCGCGGCACACCGGGAGGGCCGCGGATCGTCGGCTCGTCGTTCCGCAACAAGTGGGTGGGGGAGTCGGTGGGCGCCTTCTCCGATTGGGTCCGCGGCAACATGCCGGCGGGTCGCGGCGGCCAGCTGCCGATCCAGGTCTATGCCGATCTGCTGGCGCTGATCTTCCAGGAGAACGGCTATCCCGCCGGCGATACCGAGTTCGATCCCCTCAACGAGGTTTGGGCGGAGGTGACGTTCACTGATCCGCCGCCGGCCGAATAGGCCGGCCCTGCGGCGGGTCAGGAAGGGGGCCCGCCGCAAAGGACACCCATCCGCAACGGGGTCGGGAGAACCCCGGGGCCGGACCGTGGTGGGAGGACGCGCGGGGCGGTTTGCCCCACTTCGAGGTGCCGCTGTTGGATGAAGCGCCCTCGCAACCACGCTCGAGGGAGGGCGATCGATAATGAAACTGCGCCTTCGGAATCTGTTTCTGGCGACAGCCGGGATGGCCGTGCTGGCCGGCCCCGTCCTGGCCCAGAACACCATCGCCGACTATGAGCCGGTGACGGACGAAATGCTGGCCAATCCGCCGGCCGGCGAGTGGCCGATCTACCGCCGCAATTATCAGGGCTGGGGGTACAGCCCGCTCGACGCCATCACGCCTGACAACGTCAGCAGCCTGACGCTCGTCTGGTCGCGTGCCCTGGAGTCGGGGAGCAACGAAGACACGCCGCTGATGCATGACGGCGTGATCTTCATCGGTACCACCAACGACGTCATCCAGGCGATCGACGCCGCCTCCGGGTCGCTGATCTGGGAGCACCGCCGGACGCTGCCCGACCAGTCGGAGCTCAACGTGATCGGCCAGAACAAGCGGTCGATCGCGCTCTATGACGACAAGGTCTATTTCATGTCGCAGGACAACTTCGTCGTTGCCCTCGACGCGGCCACAGGCCAGGTGGTCTGGGAATCCGATCGCGGCGACAGCCCCGACATCACCAACTCCAACGGCCCGATCGTGGTCCAGGGCGTGGTGATCGCGGGCAGCTCGTGCCAGTTCGCCGGCCGCGGCTGCTACGCGACCGGCCATGACGCCGAGAACGGCGAAGAGCTGTGGCGGCACAACTTCATTCCGGGTCCGGGCGAGCCGGGCGACGAGACCTGGGGCGGCGCCCCGTTCGAGTCGCGCTGGATGACCGGTTCCTGGGGTGGCTACACCTACGACCCGGTCACCGGCCTCGTCTATTACGGCTCGACCGGCGCCGGCCCCGCTTCGGAGACGCAGCGCGGTTCGCCGGGCGGCAGCATGGCGGGCACCAACACCCGCTTCGCCGTCAACCCGCTGACCGGCGATATCGTGTGGCAGCACCAGGTCCTGCCGCGCGACAACTGGGACCAGGAGTGCACCTATGAGGGCATCATCGTCGATACGCCGGTGAACCCGAACCCGAATGCCGACGGCATGCTCGCGGTCGGCAACGTGTCGGGCGAAACCCGCCGCGTCGTGACGGGCGTTCCCTGCAAGACCGGTGTCGCCTGGACCTTCGATGCCGCCACGGGCGAGTTCCTGTGGGCCAAGGAGACGACGGAACAGAACCTCATCGCCTCCATCGACACTGCCGGCATGGTCTCGGTCAACGAGGACGTCATCCTTGAAGTGGTCGGCCAGACCTACTTCATGTGCCCGACCTTCCTCGGCGGTCGCGACTGGCCGCCGGCTGCCTACAGCCCGGAGACCAACGCGTTCTACGTCCCGCTGAACAACTGGTGCACCAACATCAGCGCCAACGAGGACGAGCCGACGCCGGCGGACGTGTACAACACGACCGACGAGCAGGTGATCGCGCCGGGCCACGAGAATGTCGGCCGCATCGACGCGATCTCCGTCGAGACCGGCGACACGCTGTGGAGCTGGGAGACCCGGAACGGCCTGTACGCTCCGGTGCTGGCCACCGGCGGCGGTCTGCTCTTCGTGGGCGGCATGGACCGTCACTTCCGCGCCATCGACATGGCGAGCGGCACCACGGTGTGGGAGACCCGCCTGCCGTCGTCGGTCGGCGGCCACCCGACATCGTTCGAGGTCGACGGGCGTCAGATGATCGCCATCACTTCGGGCGGTGCGCTGGTCGGCGCATTCGCCGAGGGGCTTGACGACAGCCCCGACCGCGTCTCCGGCAACAACGCGCTTTTCGTGTTCGCGTTGCCCGGCAACTAGACCCAGTCAGCGGGGGCCGGCGGCACATCGCCGGCCTCCGCTTCCCCTAGCCGAACCAACAAGAAGAATGACCTTCGGAAGCGTCCCGCGGATCGGTCGGGATCCGCATCGGCTGGCAGCCTTGGTCGGAGCGGTCCTGCTCGCCGTCACCCTCGGCGCCGATGCCGCCATCGCCCAGCGCGGCGGGGGCGGCGCTCCCGCGCCGTTGCCCCGCAACTTCTACGAAGACCGCCTCAGCCGCCAGGGCGACAAGATCATCTTCTGCGTCAACCAGGACGCCATGATGGCCGATTTCGAGCGCGACCTTGCGCGGCTCATCGGCGAGGTGCTGCTGGTCGAGGTCGAAATCTACGATGTCGATCCGCCGCTTCCCACCATCCCGCTCGACTACCGCCTGCCGTTGCTGCCGGAGCAGATATTCCTCGTCCTGATCGACGACTGCGACGCGATGTTCGGCTTCGCGCTCGCCGGAAGCTATCGCGACTGGATCACGCTCAGCCGGCCCTATCTCGACACGCGCATGGTGCTCGTCGTCGCCGATCCGGCGATCGCCGGCTTCACGGACATCCCGCGCGACGGCGCGGTGGGGACGCGTGCGATGAGCAATGGCGACATCGCGCTGATCACCTACCTCCAGGCGCTGCCGGCCAGCAATCGCTGGCAGCGCATCGGCTATTTCACCAACGAGATCCTTCTCGAGCGCCTGCGCGACGGCACCGTCGGCGGCGCGGTGATGTGGGAGCCGGCGGTCCATTTCGCGACTGAAGGTGACCCCGCATCCGCCGGACTTCGCATCCTGCCGCTGCCCTTCGTGCCGCGCCCGACGCAGCTCGGCCTCGCGATGCTGGCCGAGGACCTGTTCCTGCGGACCGCGCTCGACGAGGCGATCGCCGTGCTCGTCGCCGACGGGGCGGTCGAGGCGCTCGCCGTGGAGCACCACCTGCGGCCGGTGCCGCAATGACAATCGCAATCCGCATTCCGGGAGACGCCACGCCATGACTGCCGCGACTTTCGACGGTCTCGCCCTTCCGTCCGCGCTGCCGCTCCTGTCGGAGCGCCTGATCCAGTCCACCCGCCGCGCGACATTGTCGGGCTTCGTCCTTGCAGGCGCGATCGCGGTCTCGGCGGCTTGCGTCGTCTATGGCATCGCGCAGCTCGCGATCGGCTTCGGCGCAACCATCGCGGCTGATGGCCTATGGTTCGCGATCGGCGCGGGAGCAGCGGGTTTCGTCGTCGCGGCGGTTGCCGTTTTCGCGACGCGTCGGTCGTCCTTCGACCTTGCCCGCGATGCCGATCGCGTCTTCGCGCTCCGCGAGCGCATGTCGACGGCGCTGCAGGTGAGCCGTGGCCGTCACGGGGCGTCTGCGGTCGGCACGGCGCTGCTCCGCGACGCCGAGGCCGAGGCCGCGGCGATAGATCCGCGGCGTCTTGCGCCGCTCCGGCCGGATCGCGTGGCGCTCATCCTCGCCGGCGCGATCGCCTTTCTCGCTCTGGCCCTTGTCGTGAAGGCGATCGCCTATGACGAGCCGGGGACCGCGCCGGTGGCGACGGCACTTCCGGCCGCACTCTCGACCGAGGATCAGGCCGAGGTCGCGCAGCAGCTGATGCGGGTCGCGGCCCTGATTGCCGACGACGCCGAAGAGCGCTCCGATCCGTTCCTCCAGGCCATCGCGCGCGAAGTTGCCGCGCTCGGCCAGCGGATCGAATCGGGCGCGGTTGTCGAACGCTCGGAGATCGTCGCCGAGCTCGACCGTCTCGCCAACTACGCCGGCGACGCCTATGTCGCGGCCGGCGAGACCATCGGCGGCGCGGAGGATCTGTCGCAGCTTCTCGAGGCGGTGGGGCTGTCGCTGGAGCCGCAGACGCCGCGTCCGATCGAGCAGACCGCGGCCGGAGCCGACGGTCCCGCTCCGCCGCCCGACGACGTGTCGCTGCCGCCGAACCTGCCGCAACAGCCGCCGCTCAACGCGCCCGCCCTCGACGAGATGCTGGCCGAGTTCGAGGCGGCGGATGCGGCGAGCGACGCGGCGCGGATCGAGCGCGGTGAGCGCCAGCTGCCCGACGGCTACTTCGGCGGCGACTACTACGCGATTGCCGCGCAGCAGGCCGCTGAGGCGGCCGCCCGGCGCCAGGCCGAAGGGGCGCTGCCCGACGGCGCGATGCTGGCCGGCGCGGCCGAAGAGGCCGGAGCAGGCGACAGCCGGCTCGCCGGCGAGGGCGTCGGCGCGCTCGACGGCGAGATCACCGAGAACGATCCCTTCGCCATGGCTGGCGAACTGCTCCTCCAGGACGAGATCGACGGCGAGGGCCGCCGCATCCGCGTCGAGGTGCCGCCGCAGCAGGGTGAGCCGGTCGTGCTCGTTCCCGGCGAGATCGTCGCTGGCGACTGGCGGCCGATGGCCGAAAGCGAGGTCTCGCGCGCCGGGATCCCGCCCGCCGACCGCGACGCCGTCGCGCGCTACTTCCGCTCGATCGCCGAGGCCGCCGAGTGACCTTCCTTTCGCCGGCCTGGCTCGTCGTCGCCGCCCTCGCGGTCCCGATCATCCTCCTCCACGCGCGGCTGCGCCGCCGCGTCGAGGTCGCGAGCGTCCACATCTGGCGGCTGATCGGCCTCGCTGCCGACCGCCGGCGCTCGCTCCAGCGCCCTCCGGTCGGACTCCTCCTCGTCCTGCAGCTGATCGCGCTGTTCGCTCTCGCCGTCGCACTGGCGCAGCCGCGCTTCGGCGCCGCCGCAGGCGAGGGCGAGCACGTCGTCTTCCTCGTCGACGCCTCGGGCAGCATGCAGGCGACCGACATCGCGCCGTCGCGTTTCGATGCCGCGCGCGATGCCGTTGCCGACGCCGTGCGCACCCTCGGGCCCGGCGCGGCGCGCATCTCGGTGGTCGAGGTCGGGAGCAATGCGCGCGTCGCGGTCGCCCGGCAGGCCGATGCCGGCGGCATCCTCCCCCTCCTCGACGCGCTGGCGCCGACGGATGGGCCGGCAGACTGGGCGGGCGCGTCGGCGCTGGTCGAGTCGCTCCTGCGCGCCGGCGAGACCACGCGGCTCGTTGTCGTCGGCGACGACCCGGCCAGCGCCACGCTCGGCGACGGTGATGTGGAAGTGATCGCGCTCGGCGCGGCCGACACCGGCAACCGCGCCCTTTCGGCGACGCTGTCGGCCGAGGCGGACGGCGATCTCGTCGTCGCCGGCACGGTCCGGTTCTTCGGCACCGAGACGGCGGCAACCGAGATTGCCGTGCGCTTCGGGCCGGGCGGCGACGAGAGCCTCCTCGATTTCGGCACCATCGCCGTCGCTCCGCCCGAAATCGGCGAAGGCGAGGCATTGCCGGAGGCGTTGCGGTTCGAGGCCGGGCTCGAGCTTCCCGGCGAGGGGACGCTGGTCCTGGAGATCGGCCCCGATGCCGGGCCGCACGACAACGCGTCCTATTTCCATGTAGGTGCGCTCGACCGGGTCGCCCGCATCCTCGTGGTCGGCGGGCCGAGCGAGGCACTTCTTCGCGCGCTCGCGGCGGTCGACGGCGTCGAGGTGTTCCAGGTCGATGCGCTGCCGGCCAATGCCGACGGATACGATCTCGTGGTGGTCGACGACGTCGCGATCGCGCGCAAGCCGGCGACGAACGTCCTGTGGGTCGAGCGCGGGCGGCTCGCCGACGAGACGGAGCCCCAGCCGATCCTCGACGCCTATTTCACCGGGTGGGACGCGACCCACCCGCTATCCTCCGGCGTCGACTGGAACGCGGTGACGACGCCGCGGGCGTTTGCGGTGCCAAGCCTCCCCGGCGCGACGGTTGTCGTGGAATCCTCGGGCAATCCGCTGGTCCAGGCGCGCACCACGCCTGCGGGCCGCGAAGTGCGGCTCGCGCTCGCCGCCGACGCGTCCGGCTGGCTCAACGACCCGAGCTACCCGCTCTTCATCGCAGCGGTGATCGACTGGCTCGACATCGCAACCGGTCCGGCCGATCCGGCACCCTGCATCGTGGGCGTATGGTGCGTGCTTCCGGCGAGCCTCGTTGCCGCGTCGATCGTGGCACCCGACGGGGAGGTTCTGCCGTCGACCGCTCCGGCCGATGCGGCGTGGCTCGCCGCCGGCACCGATGCCGGGTTCCTTCCGGCCCGCGCCGGCTTCTACCGCGTCGCCGGCGCCGCGGGCGAGGTGATCGTCGCGGTCAACCGCGCGGATGATGCCGACGGGAACCTCGCCATCGCCGCGTCCGCCGGCGAGGCTCCGGCCTTCGCCGCCGGTTCCTCCCGGCCGTGGTGGCTGCTGGCGATCGTGCTCGTCGTCCTTGCTGCCGAGACCTGGTTCGCCGGCCGCGGCTCCGAGCGCTTCCTGCGGCCCGGCGCGCTGCGCCGCGGCGTTCCCTTCGCGACGCAGCGGCGCTGGCATCTCGGCCTTCGCATCGCTGCGGGCGTGGCACTGGTGCTCGCCATCGTCCCGCTCGTCGTGCCGACGCGGGAGCCGGCCTCGGCCACCGTCGTCGTCGCAGCGGAGGCGGTTACCGACGGCCGCCAGGATCTCGCGCGGAGCATGCTCCTCGCCACCATCGACGAAAATCGCGACGGATCGGCGGGCCGGATCGGGCTCGTCGCCGCCGCGGCGCCGCCGGCGGTCGCCGTCGACCTCGGGGAAAGCGGGGCGGCGTCGGGCGCACCGATGTTGGCGCCGGGCGCCGATATCGGCGATGCGGTGGCGCTCGCAGTGGCAATGCTCCCGGCGGATCGTCCCGGCCGGGTGGTCGTCGCCGGCGACGGCAACATGACGGCGGGGAACCTCGGCGCCGGCATCTCCGCGGCGGTCGCGCGCTCCGTGCCGCTCGACACCGTCCCGCTGGTCGATGCTCCGGTCGGCGAGGTGCTCGTCGCTTCGGTCGACGCGCCGGCCACGGCCTATGTCGGCGACCGCTTCACCGTGAACGCCTTCGTTCACAGCGAAGGCCCCGCCGAAGCCACGATCGAGCTGATGCGGAACGGCGCGGTGGTGTCCACCCAGCTGGTGCCGCTCGCCCTCGGCACGAACCGCATCGAGGCGGTGTTCGACGTCGCCGAGGCCGGGGATGCCCTCTTCGAGGTCGCGGTCGACGCGCCCTCCGACGTGATCGCCGCGAACAACCGCGACGGCGTCGTGGTGAGGGCGGAGGCACCGCCGCGCATCCTCATCGTGACGCCCGAGGTCGACTGGGGCGACTTCTTCGCCGGCGCCCTCGCGGTCCAGGGCCTCACGGCCGAGGTCGTCCTCCCCGACGACGCGCCGTTCTTCATCAGCGGCTTCCTCGAATACGACCTCGTCGTCCTGATGAACGTCCCCGCCATCGATCTCAGCGTCGGCCAGCAGCGGCTGATCGCCGACTATGTCGAGACCCATGGCGGCGGCCTCCTCATTCTCGGCGGCGAGCGCAGCTTCGGGCCGGGCGGCTATTTCCAGACCGACCTCGAGCGGGTGTCGCCGCTGTCGGCGCGGGTGCCGCAGGACGAGCCCGGCGCGGCGCTGATGTTCGTGCTCGACCGCTCCGGCAGCATGCAGGCGCGGGTCGAGGACGTGAACCGCCTCGACATCGCGAAGGAAGCGACGGTGCAGGCGATCGGGCTTCTTCACCCCGACAGCCAGGTCGGCGTGATCGTCTTCGACTCCGAGCCGCATGTGATCGTGCCGATGCAGCAGGGGGTGAACCTGCCGGCGATCGAGGCGGCGCTCGCCCCGGTCCAGCCCGGCGGCGGCACCGACCTCTATCCCGGCCTTGCCGAGGCGGTGGCGCAGCTGTCGCAGACCGACGCCCTCGCCAAGCACATCGTGGTCATGACCGACGGCCTCCTGGAGCCGGCCGATTTCCCCACGCTCCTCGGCGAGGCGGTCGAGGCCGGGATCACCGTCTCGGCCGTCGCGATCGGCGGCACCGCCGACGTGATCCGCGCCGAAGCCATCGCCCGCCTCGGCGGCGGGGCGTTCCATTCCACGCAGGACTTCCGCGCGCTGCCGAGCATCCTGTCGCAGGAGGCGATGATGATGTCCGGCTCGCCGGTCGAGGTAATCGAGACCCCGGTGTTCTGGATCGACCGCGGCGCCGACTTCCTCGCCGGCCTGCCCGAACAACTGCCGCCGCTCGAGAATTACGTGCGTACCACCGAGCGCGAGACCGCGACGCTCCACCTCGCCGCGCTCGACGAGGAAGGCGAGACGGTGCCGATCATGGCGTCGTGGCGCTATGGCAATGGCCGTGTCCTGGCCTTCGCCAGCCACGGCGCCGGCTCGGGAACGCAGAACTGGCTGACGCTGCCGGACTACCCGCTGCTCTGGGCGCAGATCGCGCGCCATTTCCTGCGCGGCACCGAAGGGCCGGGACTTCATGCCGAGATGACCCGTCTCGGCGACGGCGCGGTGCTCCGCGTCGATGCCCTCGACAAGGACGGCGCGCCGCTCGCCGACGCCGTCATCACCGCCACCCTTTCGGCGGACGCGGTGCCGGTTGCGCTCATGGAGACCGAGGCCGGCCGCTACGAGGCCGCGCTCGGCGCGCTCCCGCCGGGCACGCACAGCGTGACGGTGACCATGGGCGAGACTACGACGCGCGCGGCGCTCCATGTCGGCTATCCGGCGCGGCTCAACTTCGCGCGCGCCGACGCTGCCGCATTGTCGCCGCTCGCCTTCGCGACCGGCGGCGTCGCGGGCCCGTCCGATCCGCTGGCGGGCGCCGCAGAGACGCGCTGGGCGCTCGTGCCGAACGATCATCCCTGGATCGTGCTCGCGCTGATCCTCTTCATCGCCGACCTCGTGGTGCGCTACGCGCCGGGCCTGATGTCGCTCCGGCGGCGAGCCGCGCGCGACGCGGCCCCAAGGCCTGCCCCCGCATGACGATCGGTCGAAGCGGCTGCTGAAGCGCGGCGAGGAACATGATGGACACGCCCCAAAGCGACCGTCTCGTTCACCGCCTCTATGATGCTGCGTTGGGCCGCAGCGAGTGGACCGTCACGATGCAGGCGCTGGCGGCAACCTTCGCGGCCCGGATCGCGGTGATCCATACCTTCCCGCAATGCCAGGCGAACCGGTACTTCGCCACGCCGGAATTCGAGCCGGTGGTGGAGGACTGGTTCTCGTCCGACTGGCGCGAGAACGATCCGCGCGTCCGGGCGATCCGCGGCCTTCGCCAGCGCGGTGGCCGCCAGACGGTGACCGACGAGACGGTACGCCGGTATGACCCCGGCACGCTGGGACATTTCCGCCGCGGCTTCCTGGACCGGCACGCGCTCGGCGATTTCGCCGCGACGCTGGTGGAGCTTGGCCGCGACGGCGGCTGCGGGGTGCTGGCATTCATTCGCGACAGGGAAGCCCCCGACTTCTCGCGTCATGACCTCACCCGCATGATGGCGATCCGCGGCCATGTCGAGGCGAGCCTTCACCTTGCGGAGCATGTCCTCGGCGTTGCGGACGATGCGAGCGCGTGGCTGCGAGCCCTCGAAGAGGCGGGGACCGCGGCGGTCTTCCTCACCGGCAAGGGGCGCGTCGTCGCCGTCAGTACGCCGGCGAAGCGGCTGTTCGCCGATGACCTGCGCGTCGACAAGGACAGGCTCGTCAGCCGGTCGCCGGTTGCCCAGGCGCGGATCGAGCGTCTCGTCGCCTGCCGCGAAGGGGTAACGACGGTGCCGCGCGCCATCGGACGGCGTCCGCTGCTCGTGCGCGCAGTTCCGGTGAGCGGCCTCGCGCCGGCCAATGGCTGGGTATTCAGCCAAAACCGCATCGAGATCATCCTCATCCTGGTCGCGATCGATCCGCGCGTTGACCATCGCGCCGGCGCAGAAGCGCTGGGCCATCTCGGCCTGTCGCCGGCGGAGGCGCGTGTCGCTGCGCTGGTCGGGGCCGGCGCATCCGCTGCCAAAGCGGCGGAGCGCCTCGAGCTCACCGAGGCGACCGTGCGATCCTATCTCAAGCGAGTCTACGCCAAGCTCGAGATCTCCGGACGGGCCGAGCTTGGCCTGCTGTCGAGCAAGATCCGGAGCCTTTACGACCTCGACGTGCATCGCGAGCCGTCGTGACGCATTGGTGGCGGCGGTGCGCGCTTTCCTCGGCCTGCAACCCCCGAACCGAGGTATCGGGCGGCGCGTCCGTCCCGACAGACTGCCGCGTTGTTAGCCGCGCCGCCGAACCCGCGAGGGACGGGCGGCGGCCGGTCGCCGCACAAGACATGGGGAGAACTGAAAATGAGATCGTCACTAGGGCGAGTCCTGCTCGCCTCCGCTTCGGCGCTGGTCATTGCCTCGCCCGCCTGGGCCCAGAGCAGCGCCTTCTCCGACTATCGTCCGGTCACCAACGAGATGCTGCAGAACCCTGACGACGGCGACTGGCTGTCGTTCCGGCGCACCCAGAATTCCTGGGGCTTCAGCCCGCTTGCCCAGATAACGCCGGACAACATCACCGGCCTCGACCTGGTGTGGGCGCGCGGCATGGATGCTGGCTACAACGCCACCACGCCGCTCGTCCATGACGGCGTCATGTTCCTGCCCAACCCCAACAACGTCATCTTCGCGCTCGACGCGAGCAACGGCGACATGCTGTGGGAGTACCGCCGCACCCTGCCGGAAGGCACGGTCGGCAGAAACCGCTCGATCGCGATGTACGAGGACAAGATCTTCACCATCAGCGCCGACAATTTCCTCGTCGCCGTCGACGCGCTGTCCGGTCAGCTGGTGTGGGAGGTGGCGCTTGCCGATCCCGGCGAGAACCCCAACAACGCCGGCCCGCTCATCGTCAACGGCATGGTGGTGTCGGGCAAGTCGTGCCCGCAGGCGGGTCCGCCCGAATCCTGCTACGTCGCGGCCTACGACACCGCGTCCGGTGAGGAGCTGTGGCGCACGCTGACCATTCCGAGCCCGGGCGATCCGGCCGACGAAAGCTGGGCCGGCGTGCCGTACGATTCCCGCGCCCATGTCGGCAGCTGGATGGTGCCGTCCTACGACCCGGTCACCGACCTCATCTATATCGGCACTTCGGTCACGTCGCCCTACGCGAAGTTCTACTTCGCCGATCCGGAGGACGTCGACGACGACTACCTGTACCAGACCTCGACGCTCGCGCTCGATCCGGAGACCGGCGAGATCGTCTGGTACTTCCAGCACATGCGTGACCAGTGGGATCTCGATCATCCGTTCGAGCGCGTGCTGGTCGATACGGCGGTGACGCCGAATCCGGACGCGGTGGCCTGGATCAACCCGAACCTCACGCCCGGCGAGGAGCGTCAGGTGCTTACGGGCATTCCGGGCAAGACCGGCCTGTTCTACTCGATCGACCGCGCCACCGGCGAGTTCCTGTGGGCGCGCGAGACGATCTACCAGACCGCGATCCTCGACCTCGATCCCGCCACCGGCCGCGCCACCATGAATCTCGGCGAGGGCGTGGGCCCGACCGCGGTCGGCCAGGACGTCGAGATCTGCCCCGGCGGCTATGGCGGCGGCAAGAGCTGGCACGTCAGCTCCTACAGCCCGGACAGCAACGTGCTGTTCGTGCCGCTCCTCTACCACTGCATGGTGATGCATGTGGAGGAGGACGACCTCCAGCCCGGTCCGCTGTTCCTGCCGCCCGGCGAGGAGAACAACGGCTCGATCTGGGCGATCAACGTCGAGACCGGCGAAGAGGTGTGGCGCTACGAGCAGACCCATCCGGTTGGGTCGGTGGTCGCCACTGCCAGCGGACTGCTCTTCGCCGGCGATCTCAACCGCCGCTTCCGCGCCTTCGATCAGTCGAACGGTGACATTCTCTGGGAGACCATCCTCGGCGGATCGATCGTCGGCGTGCCGGTCAGCTACGAGGTCGACGGGCGGCAGTACGTTTCGGTCGCGACCGGGCCGTTCCCGGTCGATCCGTGGATCCTGGAGTTCCACCCGGACCTCCAGGCCACGGTTGGCAACACGCTCTATACGTTCGCGCTTTCCGAGTAGAGCGCAACAGCGGGTGGAGGCGTCGGCGCAGTCGCCTCCACCCATTCTCCAACATTCCAGCACCGCTGCCGGTCGGACATGGTGAAAATCAGGCGTGGCATCGGGCTCTCATTCGCTCTCGCCGCTCTCGTGATCGACGCCGCGTTTGCCCAGGGAGGCATCCGCCTCGCACCGCAGGATTTCCTGCAGCCGGGCCTGCGCTCGGGACCGGTCCGCTTCTGCATCAACACCGCCAGCATCCTGGCCGACTTCGATCGGGCGGTCGCGGATCTGATCGCCGAGACGATGCTGGTCGAGTCGACTCTGCATGACATCGTCGATCCTTATCTTCGGCCCAGTCCGTACGACTATCGCATCATCCGCAGCAGCCCCGACTTCTATGTCGACGTCATCAACGACTGCGACGCGGTGATGGGCTACCCCCTGCCCGACGGCACGGTGCCGAACTGGCTCACCGTCAGCCGGCCCTACTACACGTCCAGCGTCGTGCTGGTTGCGACCGACGAGTCCTTTCGCCGGCTTGGCGACATCCCCCACGACCGCCCGATCGGCGGGCGCATCCGCGACGACACGCTGTTCCGCGCGTACCTCACCACGCTGCCGCAGGGCCGGTCGTGGCGGCTCGTGCCGTATCTCCACAACAACCTCCTCCTCGAAGCCGTGATCGAAGGATCGGTCGCGGCCGCTGTCGTTTGGGAGCCGGCGTCCGCCTTCTATCTTGCGCTGGAGGGCCAGTCCGCGCCGCCGATGCATGTCGTCGAGGTTCCCGTCGACTTGAAGACGGTCGAGCTCGCGGTCGCCTTTCGCGCCGGCGACGCGTTCCTGCGCTCCGCCATCGACGCCGCCATCGACGAGCTCGCGGCTGACGGACTGCTCCGGCAGCTGGCGGCCGAGTTCGCCCTGCCGGCACCCCCCTAGCCCCACGATCTCCACGTCAGAAAGGAAGGACGAATGCTCATGCTTGGAAAGACGAGACGGTCGCGGACGCTGCGCATGGCCGGCGTCGCCGCCCTCATGGCCGGTGCGGCGGCCGTCATCGGCAGCGCCAATGTGGCCGCGCAGCACTCCGCCCCGCCGCCGAGCGACCCCGCCCCGCAGGAAGAGGCAGCCGCGGAGGCCGAGGCCGGCGACGACCTGCCCGGCGCCGGAGCGGACGGACCGGTCTCGGCGCTCGACGGCGTCTACACGGTGGCGCAGGCGGATGCGGGCCTTGAGATCTACTTCGGCAATTGCTCGGCCTGCCACGCCGGCAACATGCGGGGCAGCGGCTTCACGCCAGGCCTGCTGGGCCGGCGCTTCATCGCCAAATGGGACAGCGCTGCGGAGCTGGTCGCGTTCATGCAGTCGGCCATGCCGCCCGCAGCGCCCGGCAGCCTCGAGCCTGAGCAATACATGCTCATCGTCGCGGCCGTGCTGCGCGCCAACAATTTCCCCGCCAGCGAGACCATCCAGCTTCAGCTCGATACCCTCGATCAGGTCGTCATCGAGCTCGCGCAATAGCGCTCGCCGGCCGCCGGTCCCCAGCCGCGGGGCCGGCGGGCGGACGCTTTGAGCGCGTCAGTTCAGCACGTATCTGGCGACCGCGCGGACGGCGGGGCTGAGGTTGTTGGCGGCATTGATGGCGAAGAGAACGATGCCGACCGCGATCGCCGGGATGATGATGCGTTTGGTGATCCGACGGTAAAGGTCGGGCGCGATCAGCGTCAGCACGAGCCCCCCCGTGAAGGGCGGGATGGGGATGAGGTTGATCGCCGCAAACCACACCGACATCGTCGCGGTGGTGTCGATCCACAGCAGGATCGAGCGCACGAGGCTGGTGTCGGGGAAGGTGGTGAGGATCGTCGGGCGGAGGAGCCACAATGCGAGCGCGACGAGGACGGTGAGCGCGAGGCTGCCGAGGATGATGACGGCGATGCCGACGACCGGCCACCGGAGCTCTTTGGGATCGACGGCGACCGGCCGCAGCCACGGGCTGCGGAAGAGGATGGCCGATAGCGCGCCGATCGGCTCAAAATGTCTCAGCGGGTTCAGGCTGAGCCGGCCGTCATAGCGCGGTCCCTTGTCGCCCATCAGCATGGCGAGCCACGCCACGAAGAAGCCGTGCGTCGCAAGAATGAGCAGGAGGGCCGCAAACCGCAGCAGCACCTGCTGGCCGGTGAGGTCGAACATTGTGGGCCTCGCTTGCTGTGAATGCGAACCAGCAAGGCCCGCTAGTTACCGATTTCTTTTCTATTAGACTCATAAAATGACCGATCGAATCAAGCCGGGTCGTCCCGACACGCACCCAAATCGTTTCGAACTCAAGCACTTGTGAGTCCGATTGGCGGCCGCGCCGCGCGTTTTCGCGCGCGTCCCTGTTTGACCATTCGTGGAAATCCATTACCGTGGGTGGACCGGAATGAACTTGGGCTTCCGGTGAGAGGCAGAGCCCGTGTGTCGGGTTCAGCATCCTTTCACCCCGCGGGCGCGCAGGCGCTTGCGGTCATCGAGCACAGGATGAGGTTGATGAAGCTCAAAGGCGTTCCCGGATGGGCGAAGCTCGCCCTGATCGTTCCCGCGCTTGGCGCCATGACCGGCATTGCGGTCGCGCAGATGGGCGCGAACGAACCGGCCATGGATGCGGACGAGCCGGCCATGGAGGCGGAGGACCCGGCCATGGAGGCCGCCGCCGGCGAGATGGTCAGCATTCAGGTGGGCGTCTACACCGAAGAGCAGGCCGAACGCGGCCTCGCGACGTTCATGTCGCGCGGCTGCAATGGCTGTCACGGCAACGAGATGCAGGGCTCGCCCGGCGGTCCGACGCTGAAGGGCTTCCTCTTCAACTTCCATTGGGGCGACAAGCCTGCAACGGAAGTCATGGCGTTCATGCAGGCGAACATGCCGCCCGGCGCCGCCGGCAGCCTCACCGACCAGGCTTATACGGACATCCTCGCCGCCATCTTCCACGCCAACGGCTATCCCGTCGGCGACGACGAGCTCGTCTACGAGGAGCTTGCGAACATCCTCGTCGAGAACGCGCCCCAGGAATAGGCCCCGCTTCGCGGCGGGCGGCTTCGGCCGCCAGCCGCGCCAAGGGCACCGGCGCGGGCGGCTTCCCAAGGGCTTTCCCCGCGCCGGTCGCTACACCGGCCGGCCCATCGCCATTGGGCTGGCCAAAATGTTGAGTGACAAAGTCATCTTATACGAGCCGGGCGAACCGGCCGGCCGCCCCCGGCGGCGACGTACGGGGAGAGACACCCAGAAGGAGGGAGAACCATGAGATCCTTGAAGACATTACTGCTGGGCGGCGTATCGCTGGCGGTGCTCACTGCGCCGGCGCTTGCCCAGAGCGATCCGTTTGCCGGCTTCGTTCCGGTCACCGACGAGATGATCCAGAACCCCGATGACGAGGACTGGATCTCCTGGCGACGCACGGTCAACAACTGGGGCTACAGCCCGCTCGACCAGATCAATCGCGACAATGCCGGATCGCTGACCCATGTCTGGTCCCGTTCGATGGAGGACGGCTTCCAGGAGGCGACGCCCGTCGTCTATGACGGCATCATGTTCCTGCCGCATCCCAACGATGTCGTGCAGGCGCTCGACGCCACGACCGGCGACCTCCTTTGGGAATACCGCCGCCAGCTGCCGGACGACGTCGGCGGCATCATGGCGACCCGCGGTCTCGGCCTCTGGCAGGATCGCGTCATCCTGATGTCGAAGGACAACGTCATGGTCGCGCTCGACGCGACCAGCGGCGAGGTCATCTGGGAAACCGCGGTCCGCGCCCCGGACGGCGGCATCCAGACCTCGACGGTGACGGTCGCCAACGGCGTCGCGGTGTCGGGTCGCAGCTGCTTCACCGCGGAGAACTGCTTCGTCGCCGCGCATGACCTCGAGACCGGCGAGGAGCTGTGGCGGTTCTACACGCTGCCGCAGGAGGGCCAGCCCGGATCCGAGACCTGGGGCGACGTGCCGATGGAAGCCCGCCGCCATGTCGGCAGCTGGGCCGCCGCGCCGGCCTTCGATCCCGAGCTCAACATGATCTACATCGGGACGTCGGTGACGAACCCCTATCCGAAGTTCTTCTTCGCCGACATCGAGGACATCGACAACGAGTTCCTCTACCAGACCTCGACGCTGGCCCTGAACGCGGAAACCGGCGAGCTGGTGTGGTACCAGCAGCACATCCGCGACCAGTGGGATCTCGACCACCCGTTCGAGCGCATCATTCTCGACACGGCGATTGCCCCGAACCCGGACGAGGTTCGCTGGATCAATCCGAACGTGACGCCCGGCGAGGAGCGCCAGGTCCTGACCGGCATCCCGGGCAAGACCGGCATCTTCTATTCGATCGACCGCCTCACGGGCGAGTTCCTGTGGGCAAGGGAGACGACATACCAGAACGTCGTCCTCGACATCGACCCGTCAAACGGACGTGCGACGATGAACGCCGAGCTGTTCCCGACCGAGACCGGACAGCAGTTCCTGGTTTGCCCGGCGGCAGGCGGCGGCAAGGACTGGATGGCCGGCGCCTACAGCCCGGACACCAACGCGATCTACTATCCGCTGCAGAACTTCTGCATGGATTCGGTCGTGACGGACACCGACATCGAGCTCACGCCGTTCGTCATGGCACCCGGCGAAGAGAATGCCGGCACCATCCAGGCGGTCAGCGTCGAGACCGGCGAACTGCTGTGGAAGTTCGAGACCCGCGCCGCGGCGATGTCGTCGGTGCTGGCGACCGGTGGCGGCCTGATCTTCCAGGGTGACTACAACCGTCGCTTCCGCGCCCTCGACGACACCACCGGCGAGGTGCTGTGGGAGACGATCGTCGCCTCGCAGGTCGGCGGCTACCCGATCAGCTACGCGGTCGATGGACGCCAGTATGTCGCCATCCCGGTCGGCGCGACGCTGATCTCGGGCGGCTACTACGCCCCGGTCACGCCGGAGCTGCGTCCCGGCAGCTCGGGCAACAGCATCTACGTGTTCGCCCTGCCGGAGAGCTGATCGCTCGTCGGCATTCCGCAAGCATCGGTACGGCGGGGCTCAGCCTCGCCGTACCCGACTCCGGAGGGATCCCGGGAGGTGAAACCGTCGCCCGTCTTGAGGGTCGCGATGGCAGGCGTCGTCGCGCTGGGCGCGATGGCGGCGTCGGCGCCGGCTGCTGCGCAGGACGTACCCGGCCGCAACGTGCGCGACGCGGTGCCCGACGGCTTCCTCGACTTCACCCGGCGCACCGACGGCCGCATCCATTTCTGCCTCAACATGGCGAGCGCGATCGTCGAGTACGACCGCGCGGTGGCCGAGGCAATTGCGGACTCGCTGCTCGTGCCGCCGAACTTCTTCGAGATCATCGACCCCTATATGTCGCCCTACCCGTTCGACTACCGGTTCACGGTCGGCGCGCTAAACCTTTTCGTGGGCGTCAGCAATGAGTGCGACGCGCTGATGGGGTATCTGCTGCCGGCCTACGGCACGCCGCCGGAATGGCTCACCGTGACGCGGCCCTATCTGATCGCGCCGACCGTTTTCGCCGTCGCCGACCCGGCCTATCGGCGCCTCGAGGACATCCCGCCCGGCATGCGGATCGGCACCGGCCTCGGCGAGCCCGGGGACGCGACCTTCCGCACCTACAACAACACCCGCCCGGCAAGCGCGCGATGGCGGCGCGCGGTGACACCCAGCCCGGGCGACCTCGTGAACGGTCTTCTTTCCGGCGAATACGCCGGCATCCTGATCTGGGAGCCCGGGCTCCATCTCGCGCTGGGCGGCGATCCCCCGGAGGCCGGGGTCAGCCTCGCTTCGACGCCTTTCAGCGTGCCCCCCCTTCAGTTCTCCGTCGCCCTGCCCGCCGCCGGCGCGTATGTGCGCGGGCTTCTCGACCAGGCGATCACGGCGCTGGAGGCCGACGGGACGCTCCGCGCGCTCGCGATCGAGCACGGCATCGCGTCCGCCGATTGAGCTTGCACGGGAGGCGCCTCGGTCAGGACGCGAGATGGAACGAACCGGCCGGGCGTCGAGTCCGGTCGAGCTTGGTCAAAGGGCCGGCAACAGGCTCGCCGCTGGAAGGAGCGGGTCACCGGCTGGGAGGGCTTCAACAAGGAGGTTCCAGGAAATGAGACACCTGAAAGCACTGTTGTTGGGCTCGGTCTCGATTGCCATCATGGCGGGATCGGCCGCGGCGCAGGACGATCCGTTCGCCAGCTTCACGCCGGTGACCGACGAGATGCTGCAGAACCCGCCGGCGGAAGACTGGCTGTCGTGGCGCGCGACGCTCAACCACTGGGGCTATAGCCCGCTCGACCAGATCAATCGCGACAATGTCGATGACATCGAGATGGTGTGGTCGCGTGCGATCACCGAAGGCTTCGTCGAGGGCGCGCCGCTCGTCCATGACGGCGTGATGTTCGTGCCGCATCCCGCGGACGTCATCCAGGCCCTCGACGCCACCAATGGCGACCTGCTGTGGGAGTATCGGCGCGAGCTGCCCGACGATGTCCCCGCGATCATCGTCACCCGCGGTCTTGCGATATGGGAGAACCTCATTCTCCTCCAGTCGAAGGACAATTTCCTGGTTGCCCTCGACGCCACGACCGGCCAGCTGGTCTGGGAGACCCAGATCCGCAGCCCGGACAACTGGTCATGGTCGACCCAGGGTCCCATCATCGCCAACGGCAAGGCGATCAGCGGCCGCAGCTGTTCGCAGCAGAACGGCCCCGGCGGGGCCGAGGGTTGCTTCCTCACCGCCCACGACCTTGCCACCGGCGAGGAGCTCTGGCGCTTCTACACCATCCCGCAGCAGGGCCAGCCCGGTTCCGAAACGTGGGGTGATGCGCCTTACGAGACCTGGCATCACGTCGGCAGCTGGCTTACGCCGAGCTTCGACCCCGAGCTGAACCTCGTCTATTTCGGGACATCGGTGACCTCGCCTTACGCGAAGTTCTACTTCGCGGAGCCGGACGAGCTCGACAACGAGTTCCTCTATCAGACCTCGACCCTCGCGATCGACGCCGATACCGGCGAGCTCGTCTGGTACCAGCAGCACATCCGCGACCAGTGGGATCTCGACCACCCGTTCGAGCGCATCCTGGTCGACACGGTGATTGCTCCGAATCCGGATGAGGTCCGCTGGATCAACCCGAACGTCACACCGGGCGAAGAGCGCCAGGTCCTGACCGGCATTCCGGGCAAGACCGGCATCTTCTATTCGATCGACCGCGCCACCGGCGAGTTCCTGTGGGCGAGGGAGACGACCTACCAGAACGTGATCTCGGACATCGATCTGACCACGGGGCGCGCCACGCACCCCATCGAGACGATCCCCACCGAGATCGGCCAGCAGATCTTCATCTGCCCGGCGGCGAATGGCGGCAAGGGATGGCATCAGGGGGCGTTCAGCCCGCTGACCAACACCATCTACTATCCGCTGCATAATTCCTGCATGAACACGCTGACGACCGACACCGATATCCAGCTCAACCCGCGCGAGATTTCGCCCGGCGAGGACCATCTGGGCAACGTGTTCGCCGTCAATGTGGAGACCGGCGAGACCGAGTGGGTGTTCGAGACCCGGGCGGCCCATGGCAGCCTGGTCACGACCGGCGGCGGTCTCATCTTCGGCGGCGATCTCAACCGGCGCTTCCATGCCCTCGACCAGGAGACCGGCGAGGTGCTGTGGGAGGTCGTGCTGAGCTCGCCCGTCAACGGCACGCCGATCAGCTACGCCGTGGACGGCCGGCAGTACGTCGCGGTCTCGGTCGGCGGCGCGCTCAACAGCGCCGGCCTGCTCGGGCAGACGCCTGAGCTTCGCCCCGGCACGGGCGGCAACACGCTCTACGTGTTCGCCCTCGACGAATAGGACCACGCGCGTCGCGTCCGATCCCTCCCGGACGCGACGCCCCCTTCACCAAGAGGTACGCCGGCCGCGGGCCGGCGTGCCGGTTTCGCGCCGGAGTGTCGCCATGGGCTTGCCCGATCGGAAGTGCCGGCGCCGGAGCAGCATCCGCGCGATCCTTGTCGCGACGGCGGCCGCGATGGCAGCGCCGCCGACCTTTGCCCAGGTCGGCGCCGATGTGCCGAGCGAGTTCCTCGACTTCTCGCGGCGCTCCGGCGACCGCATCCGCTTCTGCATCAACATGGCGAGCGTCACCGCGCCGTTCGACCGGGCGGTGGCGCAGGCGATTGCCGACAGCGTCCTCCTCGAGCCCGACATCTATGAGGTCACGGACCTCGATCCCCCGCGCCCGCTCGACTACCGGTTCACTCTGGAGGAGATCGAGCTCTACATCGTGGTCAACAACGAGTGCGACGCGCTGATGGGCTATCCGCTCCCGCAGGTCGGCGCCGTGCCCGACTGGCTGACGGTCACCCGGCCCTATCACCTCACCGGCGTTGCCTTCGTCGTCGGTAGTCGCGGGCGCACGCTTCGCGATCTTCCGCCCGGCGCCGCTATCGGCTCGCGGGTCGGCGCGACCGAGACCATGTTGCTGCGCGGCTTCCTCGACTCGGCAGGGTCGACGTGGCGATGGCGGGCATTCTCTGCGAATGATCGGCTGGTCGAGGACGCGGTCGACGGCGTCGTCGCCGCGGCATTCGTGTGGGAGCCGGCGCTGATGCTTGCCACCGGAGGCGACCCCGCGGCCAGCGGCCTCGCGCTTGCCGAGCCGCCGTTCCCGATTCCGCCGGTCGCCTTCGCGGTCGCGCTGCCGTCGAATCGGATGTTCCTGCGGTCCCTCATTGATCCCGTCATCGACGCCCTGCGGGCCGACGGGACGATCGACGCGCTGGCCGTGGAGCACGGGCTCAGCCCCGCCGACTAGCCGGTGCAACACGACGGCCCAAGGCAGCCCGGCCGGACGATCCGTGGCAAAACCACCGCGCGGCAGGTTGGCATAATACGCTGATCTGAATGTATTTTTTAGCTCCACGGCCTGCGACGGCTGCTAGTCAACAATCCGTGACAAACAAGCCTCGCTCTTGGGAATCATCAAATGTTGACATAGAGACTCCGCTTTAGAGCCGGGGAACCGGCCGCGCCCGTCTGCTGGCGACGTCTGGGAGGGAAACCCAACAGGAGGGATTCCCTAGTGAGGTCTCTGAAAACACTGCTCCTCGGGTCGGTGTCGATCGCGTTGCTCGCAACGCCGTCGCTCGCCCAGGACGACCCGTTTGCCGGCTATACGCCGGTGACCGATGCCATGCTGCAGAACCCCGATGCCGGCGAGTGGCTGAGCTGGCGCGGCACGCTCAACAACCAGGGCTACAGCCCGCTCGACCAAATCAACACCGGCAATGTCGGCGATCTGCGGACCGCGTGGTCGCGCGCGCTCAGCGAAGGCAACATGGAGGGCACGCCGCTGGTCCATGACGGCGTGATGTTCGTCCCGCATCCGAGCGACGTCATCCAGGCGCTCGACGCCACCACCGGCGACCTCTTGTGGGAGTACCGCCGTCAGCTGCCCGAGGAAGGGCTGCCGTTCATCATCGTGACCCGCAACATCGCGCTGTGGGACAACCTCGTTGTCTTCAACTCGAAGGACAACTTCCTCGTCGCGCTCGATGCGACGTCTGGCCAGCTCGTCTGGGAGACCCAGGTCCGCGACGAGAACTCCTGGGGCTGGACGACCAACGGCCCGATCATCGCCAACGGCAAGGCGATCTCCGGCCGGTCCTGCGCACAGCAGGACGGCCCGGGCATGTATGATTCATGCTTCCTCACCGCGCACGACCTGGAGACCGGCGAGGAGCTCTGGCGCTTCTACACCATCCCGACCGACGGGGCGCCGGGCGACGAGACCTGGGGCGGCGTCCCCAACGACGTTCGCCACCATGTCGGCAGCTGGATCACGCCGGCCTTCGATCCCGAGCTCAACATGGTCTATTTCGGGACGTCGGTGACCTCGCCCTACTCGAAGTTCTACTTCGCCAATTTCGAGGACGCCGCCGATCTGGAGCAGCAGGAGTTCCTCTACCAGACCTCGACGCTCGCGATCGACGCCGATACCGGCGAGCTCGTCTGGTACCAGCAGCACATCCGCGACCAGTGGGATCTCGACCATCCCTTCGAGCGTTATCTCGTCGATACCGCGATTGCGCCGAACCCGGACGAGGTGCGGTGGATCAACCCCGACCTCGTGCCGGGCGAAGAGCGCCGCGTCCTGACCGGCATTCCGGGCAAGACCGGCATCTTCTACTCGATCGACCGCGAGACCGGCGAGTTCCTGTGGGCCCGTGAAACGGTGTACCAGAACGTCATCACCGACATCGACACCTCGAACGGCCGCGCCTCGCATCCGCTCGACCTGATCCCGACCGAGATCGGCCAGCAGATGCTGGTCTGTCCTTCGGCCGGCGGCGGCAAGGACTGGCCGGCGGGTGCTTACAGCCCGCTGACCAACGCCATCTACTACCCGCTGCAGAACATGTGCATGGACTCGCTGCTCACCGATACCGATATCCAGCTTGGCCCGTTTGTGTTCGCGCCAGGTGAGGAGAACCTCGGCACCGTTCGCGGCATCAGCGTCGAGACCGGCGAGGAGCTGTGGAAGTTCGAGAACCGCGCGGCTGTGATGTCGCTGGTTGCGACCGGCGGCAGTCTCCTGTTCGGCGGCGACCTCAACCGTCGCTTCCGGGCCTTTGACCAGGAGACCGGCGAGGTGCTGTGGGAGCAGATCCTGCCGGCACAGGTCGCCGGCTATCCGATCAGCTACGCGGTCGACGGGCGCCAGTATGTGGCGGTGCAGGTCGGCTCGATGCTGCTTTCGGGCGCCTATCTCGGGCTGACGCCCGAGCTGCAGCCGGGCAGCGGCGGCAACGCCATCGTGGTGTTCGCGCTTCCCGAGGACTGACGCGCGGTTGCAAAGACCTCGCTATCGCAAAACGGCGGGGCCCTCGGGTCCCGCCGTTCCCTTGCGACCTGACGCGATAGATAACATGACCTGTAGACTCATATTATGGAGCCGGGCAAACTGGTGCGGCGCGCCGCGCGCGGCCGATCGCAGGGAAGGGGTCGCTACGGTCTTCGCCCTGCCGCAGGACTGAACGGCAGGCCTGAACGCAACCGGCGCGGCTGGGCTCGTCCTCGCCGCGCCAATCCCGGGAGTCCGATGATCCGACGCTACGCTCCCCTGATCGCGGCGCTGCTATGTTGGGGAGTGGCAGCCGGGCCCGCCTTGGGCCAGATGGTCCCCGGCGTGCCGGCCATTCCGGAGGATCTTCTCGACTTCGAGCTGCGCCCCGGCGACGAGATTCACTTCTGTCTCAACATGTCGAGCGCGATTGCCGAGTTCGACCGCGCGGTTGCCAACGCAATCGCCGACAGTCTTCTCGTCACCGCCGAAATCTTCGACATGGTCGATGTGCATCCGCCTCTGCCGCTCGACTACATCTTCGGGCTTTCTCCTCCGGAACTCTTCCTCGTCGTCACCAATGAGTGCGACGCGATCATGGGCTGGCCGGTGCCCCGCACCGGCACCATGCCCGAATGGCTCACCATTACGGCAGCCTATTACGAAGCGCCGGTCCTGCTCGCGGTTCGCGGGACGGAGGGACTTCAGCCGGGCGACGTGATCGGCACGCGGCTCGGAACGCCCGCGGACAGCCAGTGGCGCGTCCTCACGCAATCCACCCGCACCTATGGCCGCCTTCTCTTCTCGAACTATCAGCGCATGATCGACGCCCTCGAGAACGGCGATGTCGACGGCATTCTGATCTGGGAGCCCGGCCTTCGCCTCGCCACCGGCGGCGATCTCGCCGCGGCGGGGATGAGCGTCGTCACGCCGCCCGTGCCGCTGGCGCCCGTCCGGTTCGGCGTCGCCCTCCCGAGAAACGAGACCTATCTTCGCGGCCTGATCGATGGCGCGATCGCCGCGCTGGTGGCGGACGGCGTGATCACGGACATCGCGCGGCAATTCGGTCTCACCGAATAGACCGCGGTCTGGCGACCCGCGCGAAAGTCACCCGCAGAAGCGTCGCGGCCTATCTCGGGCTTACGCCGGAACTGCAGCCCGGCTCGGATGGCAACGCCGTCATGGTGTTCGCCCCCGCGGGCATTGTGGCTTGGCCTGCATCATAACATGAAATAGAAACTCATGTTTACGGAGCCGGAATAGGCCCACCGCACTAAGGGCGCGGTCGAATCGCACCGGGAGGGTCCAAGAAGGGGGACCCAATGAAATCGTTGAAGGCTTTGCTGCTTGGCTCGGCTTCGGTCGCGATGCTTTCGCTGCCGGCCGTCGCACAGGACGACCCGTTTGCCGACTTCGTGCCGGTGACGGACGCGATGCTGCAGAACCCCGACCCGGCCGATTGGCTGATGTGGCGGGGCAGCTTGAACCATTGGGGCTACAGCCCCCTGGACCAGATCAACACCAGCAATGTCGGCCAACTTCAGGTCGCATGGTCGCGCGCGATGGGACCGGGGCTGCAGGAGGGCACGCCGCTCGTCCATGACGGCATCATGTTCGTCCCGCATCCGAACGACGTCGTGCAGGCGCTCGACGCCACCACGGGCGATCTCCTGTGGGAGTACCGCCGCGCCCTTCCCGAGGAAGGCCTGCCGTCGCTGATCATCACCCGCAACGTGGCGATCTGGGAGAACCTCATCGTCTTCAACTCGAAGGACAACTACCTCGTTGCCCTCGACGCCACCACGGGTCAGCTGGTGTGGGAGACCCAGGTTCGCGACGAGACCAACTGGGGCATCAGCACGTCCGGTCCGATCATCGCCAATGGCAAGGCGATCTCCGGCCGTTCGTGCGCCCAGCAGGATGGACCTGGCGGCTACGATTCCTGCTTCCTGACGGCTCACGACCTCACGACCGGCGAGGAATTGTGGCGCTTCTACACGATCCCGACCGACGGCGCGCCGGGCGACGAAACCTGGGGCGACGTGCCCAACGACGTTCGCCACCACATCGGCAGCTGGATCACGCCGAGCTTCGATCCCGAACTCAACCTGGTCTATTTCGGGACGTCGGTAACCTCGCCCTACTCGAAGTTCTACTTCGCCGATCCGGAGAATCTCGACAACGAGTTCCTCTACCAGACCTCGACGCTCGCCATCGACGCCGACACCGGCGAGCTCGTCTGGTACCAGCAGCACATCCGCGACCAGTGGGACCTCGACCATCCGTTCGAGCGCATCCTGGTCGATACGGTGGTTGCGCCGAACGCCGACGAGGTGCGCTGGATCAACCCGAACGTGACACCGGGCGAAGAGCGCCGCGTGGTCACCGGCATCCCGGGCAAGACCGGTCTCTTCTACTCGATCGACCGCGAGACCGGCGAGTTCCTGTGGGCACGCGAGACCGTGTTCCAGAACGTGGTCACGGACATCGATCCCGCCACGGGCCGGGCGACGATGAATGTCGACCTCATTCCGACTGCGGTCGGCGAACAGCTGTTCGTCTGCCCGTCAGCGGGCGGTGGCAAGGATTGGCCGATGGGCGCCTACAGCCCGCTGACCAATGCGATCTACTACCCGCTGCAGCAGCTCTGCATGGACTCGCTGGTCACCGACACCGACATCGGCCTCGGCCCGATCGTGTTCGCGCCCGACGAGACCAATGTCGGCACGGTGCGCGGGATCAGTGTCGAGACCGGCGAAGAGCTCTGGCTCTTCGAAAACCGCGCCGGCGTCACCTCGCTGACCACAACCGGCGGCGGCCTCGTCTTCGGCGGTGACCTCAACCGACGCTTCTGGGCCTTCGATCAGGTGACGGGCGAGATCCTGTGGGAGCACATCATGCCCGCCCAGGTCGGCGGCTTCACCGCGAGCTACGAGGTCGACGGCGTGCAGTACATCGCCGTGCAGATCGGCTCGATGCTGCTCTCCGGCGCCTATCTCGGGTTGACGCCGGAGCTGCGGCCCGGCGATGGCGGCAATGCCGTCGTCGTCTTCGCGCTTCCGCAGGACTAGCGGCGTAGCAAACCAAAGCGTGCGGCGGGACATGTCCCGCCGCACGCTCGTTCGAGGATTTTCATGGTGCGACGACTGGCGTCTCTCATTGTCGGCCTGCCATCGCCGCTCTCCGGGCGGACGGCGTAGTCGACGACCTTGCGCGCCGGTTGGTTTGGCCGGCGAACAAAAAGCAGTCGGTTCAGCACGTTTCGTCGTCAACCGAAGTTGACGTTCACGGCAAGCCTTCCCCGCACCGATAACATGAACTAAAGACTCCACTTAAGAGCCCGAAGGGCCGTCCGCCGGGAGCGGAGTGTCGTGCTGGGAGGGACGACACAAAAGGAGGGTAACCACCGTGAAGTCGTTGAAGACGCTGCTGCTGGGCTCTGTCTCAGTGGCCGTCCTCGCCATGCCCGCCATGGCCCAGGACAATCCGCTCGCCAGCTATACGCCGGTGACCGATGCCATGCTGCAGAACCCCGATGCCGGCGAGTGGCTGAGCTGGCGCGGTACGCTGGACAATCAGGGCTACAGCCCGCTCGACCAGATCAACGCCGGCAATGTCGGCGATCTGCGGACCGTGTGGTCGCGCACCTTGTCCGAAGGCAACATGGAGGGCACGCCGCTCGTTCATGATGGCGTGATGTTCGTGCCGCATCCGAGCGACGTCATCCAGGCGCTCGACGCCACGACCGGCGATCTCTTGTGGGAGTATCGTCGCGCCCTTCCCGAGGAGGGGCTGCCGTCGATCATCGTGACGCGCAACATCGCCCTCTGGGACAACCTCGTCATCTTCAACTCGAAGGACAATTTCCTCGTCGCGCTCGATGCGACGTCGGGTCAGCTGGTGTGGGAAACCCAGGTCCGCGACGAGAACTCCTGGGGCTGGTCGACCAACGCCCCGATCGTCGCCAACGGCAAGGCCATCTCCGGCCGCTCCTGCTCGCAGCAGGACGGCCCCGGCGGCTACGATTCGTGCTTCCTCACCGCCCACGACCTGGAGACCGGCGAGGAGCTCTGGCGCTTCTACATGATCCCGACCGACGGGGCGCCGGGCGACGATAGCTGGGGCGGCGTGCCCAACGACGTTCGTCACCATGTCGGCAGCTGGATCACACCGAGCTTCGATCCCGAGCTCAACATGGTCTATTTCGGGACGTCGGTGACCTCGCCCTACTCGAAGTTCTACTTCGCCAACTTCACGGATGTCGCCGATCTCGAGGCGCAGGAGTTCCTCTACCAGACCTCGACCCTGGCGATCGACGCCGATACCGGCGAGCTCGTCTGGTACCAGCAGCACATCCGCGACCAGTGGGATCTCGACCATCCGTTCGAGCGCATCCTGGTGGACACGGTCATCGCGCCCAATGCGGACGAGGTACGCTGGATCAACCCCAACCTCGTGCCTGGCGAAGAGCGTCGCGTCCTGACCGGCATTCCGGGCAAGACCGGCATCTTCTACTCGATCGACCGCGAGACCGGCGAGTTCCTGTGGGCCCGTGAGACGGTCCACCAGACCGTCATCTCGGACATCGATCCGCTGACCGGCCGTGCCTCGCATCCGCTGGAATTCATCCCGACCGAGGTCGGCCAGCAGATGGTGACCTGCCCGGCCGCGGCCGGCGGCAAGGACTGGCCGGCGGGCGCCTACAGCCCGTTGACCAACGCGATCTACTACCCGCTGCAGAACACCTGCGCACAGAACCTCACCACCGATACCGACATCGAACTCGCGCCGATGCTCATCGCGCCGGGCGAGGAGAATGTCGGCACGATCCGCGGCATCAGCGTGGAGACCGGCGAGGAGCTGTGGAAGTTCGAGACCCGCGCGCCGACCATGGCCCTCGTCGCCACCGGCGGCGGCCTCATCTTTGGCGGCGATCTCGACCGGCGCTTCCGGGCACTCGACCAGGAGACCGGCGAGGTCCTGTGGGAGCAGATCATGCCGGCGCAGGTCAGCGGCTTCCCGATGACCTACTCGGTGGACGGCAGGCAGTACGTTGCCGTCCAGGTCGGCTCGATGCTGCTGTCGGGCTTCTACCTCAGCATCACCCCCGACCTGTCGCCGCCCTCGGGCGGCAATGCGGTGGTCGTCTTCGCTCTGCCTGAAGACTAGACCGCTCCTGCGGATGACTGCGATGCGGCGGGTCCCACCCGCCGCATCTTTTTCTGCGGCCGGCCGGACACGCGGTCGTGATACCGGCGGCCGCTTCCCTGCTGGACAGGGCGCACCGAAGCTGGTTCGGTACGAATGTTGAGTGTTGCACTCAGGTTTCCTACCGACCGTGCTTCTGGCACGGGTCCTGCCAACTGCGGGCGTGAACGTTCCCAAGGCGTTCACGCCTCTTTTGTTTGGCGGCATGCGATGAGCTCGGGCTGGGACACGCCACCGACGTCACACTTAAATGATTGAAATGATTGGTGTCCCCGGCGCGATTCGAACGCGCGACCCTCAGATTAGGAATCTGATGCTCTATCCTGCTGAGCTACGGGGACGCCCGCCGGTACGATAGACGCGGATCGGTTGCGGAGAAAGGGCGGCGCTCTGAGCGGTCCTGCGTTCAGAGCGCGGCGCTTGTCCCGTCGCCGCGGATGACGAGCGCTTCGGTGCCGGGCCAGGCGGCGAGGATGGCCGGCGCGCGCGCTTCGCCCGCCACCACGATCGCGGTGGAGAGGCCGTCGGCGATCGCGGCGCGGTCGGCGGTGACGGCGACGGTGGTGACGCCGTCGCCCGCGCTCCGTCCGGTGTCGGGGTCGAAAATGTGGTTGGCTTGGCCGGACGCCTCGAACACTGTGCCGTAGCCGCCCGACACCGACAGCGAGCGGTCGATCAGCGCGACGTTGCGCGACGCGGTTCCGGTCACGTCGCGGACGCCGACGAGCCATGGCTCGCCGTCGGGCCGTGCGCCGAGGACGCGGGTTTCGCCGAGGCGGACCACGACATGGTCGAAGCCTTCATTGCGCAGGAGATCACCGACGCGGTCGGTGATGTAGCCCTGCGCGATGGCGTTCAGCGTCACCGACATGCCCGTTCGGCCTAGCCGCGCGCGCCCGCCGGCGGTCTCGACCGCGGTGTAGTCGACAAGGCGCACCGCGGCGCGGATCGCCTCCGCCGGCGGCCCGGCCGGGTTCGCGCCGGGCTCAGCGAAATGCGTCTCGTAGAGCCGCCACAGCGCCTGCACGGTGACGTCGAACGCGCCGCCGCTCGCCTCCGACACCGCGCGCGAGAGGTCGAGCACCGCACGAAGGTCGCGCGAGGCGGCGACCGCGCCGTCGGCGTTGAGCCGCGAGATCTCGCTGCCCGGCTCGAACAGGCTGAACACCCCTTCGAGCCGGCGCACCTCGGTGATCATCCGGGCGATGGTCGCCTGCGCGAAGCCGGCGTCGGAATGGTAGAGCGCGAGGCTGCCGAGGCCGCCCATGACGACGCCGTTCCATTCGTGGAAGGTCGGCTCGGGGCTGAGCCAGCGCATGCCGGCAATGCCGACCGGCACCGCCGCGGTGGCGGCAAGCACCTTGAACACCTGCCGGCGCGAGAAGCCAGTGGGCCGGGTCGGAGCGAGGGTTTCGACAAGCGCCATCGCCTAGGCCTCCACGGTGCGGGCAAAGGCCGGGACCGGCTGGCCGAGGGGGGGCGCCGGGCGGGTGGTGGCGCGCTCGCGGACCTTGCGCTCCTTGGCGAGCGGCGGGCAGCGGCGGTCGTCATGATACTCGACCTGGCAGTCGAGGCACTGGAAGCACTCGGCGGTGACGATCTCGCCGGTCGGCTTGATCGCCCGCACCGGGCAGGAGCGCTCGCACAGATGGCACGGGCTGCCGCATTCCGGCCGGCGCTTCAGGAGATCGATCAGATGCAGCCGGTCGAGGAGGGCGAAGGTGGCGCCGAGCGGGCAGAGGAAGCGGCAGAAGAAGCGCTCGCTGAAGAGCCCGATGACGAGGAGCGCGCCGGCATAGGCGACGTAGAACCACGGCCGGCCGAAGGTGGAGGTGATCGCGGTCTTGAACGGCTCGACCTCGGCGGCGACCGCGGAGATCTCCGGCGCGAGGAAGGCCGTGGCGACGATGAAGAAGACGATGCCGTATTTCGGCAGCCACATCCATTGCTGGACCCGCGGCGAGGGGTTCCATTCCGGCAGGCGGAGGAAGCGGCCGACCTTGTGCGACAGCTCCTGCAGCGCGCCGAACGGGCATAGCCAGCCGCAAAACACGCCGCGCCCGATCAGGATCAGCGACACCACGATGTAGATGGCGAGGACGAAGATCAGCGGCTCCAGGAGATAGAATCCGAGGTCGAGCCCTTCGAATGGGGCCTTGAGGTAGTTGATGACGTGGATGATCGAGAACTGCGCGCCAGCGATGTAGCCGATCCACACCAGTGTGAAGAGGAGGAAGCCGTTCCGCACCCAGCGGTGCAGGCGGCGGTACTGCGCCAGCCGCGCCTGGAAGATGAAGATGAGGGTGAGCACGGTGAGCGCGATGCCGAGCACGATCAGCTGCGGCGTCGCATCGCGCCAGGTCGACACCCAGAGCGGCTCCGGCTCGGGCTCGGGCAGGAGGACATATTGCGGCGGGACCTGGTACGCGGTCGGGAAGGTCAGCGTCGTCACCGCCCCGTCGGGCGCGGTGGCAAGGACATGGAGGTTGACGCTGAAGGGCTGGAGCGGATCGAAGCCGCTGTCCGGCGCGATCGCGACGATGCCGGTATAGGCGCCGAGACCGCTCGACCCGGCGCGGATGAAGGTGTCGCGGAAGAACTCGAACGTGTTGTCGCCCTGGGTGACGTCGACGCGCTCGAGGCGGTAGCCGCTCGACGCGTTCTGGAACTTCACGCCCTGGAAATTGTAGCGCCCGTTCGAGCCGAACAGGATCGTGTTGGTGCCTTCCGGATACTCGCTCGCGATGCGGTCGATGAGGGTCCGGCTGCCGAGGATGTTCTGGGTGACCGTCGGCGGCGTCGCCAGCGCGAAGCGGAAGTCGATGTAGAGCTCGTCGGGGTCGGCGGCGAGGTTGGTGTCGAGGTCGTATCCCGTTGCCCCGGCCGCTTCGAGCGCCGCGGCGATGTCGCCATTGGTGAGGGCGATGCTGCGGATCGAGCCGTCGGCCCACAGCTCGTCCATCGTCCGCGGCAGGTAGACCTCGCGGTCGAGCGTGGGCTCGGTAACCACCGGCGCGCCGAAGAGGCCGCGCATGACGATGCGGGCGGAATCGGTGATGGCGCCGCGCATGGCGCGGGCGGTGATGGTGGTGCCGTCGACGAAGTCGGGCGCGCGCGGCGCCGCGGTCAGCTGGTTGTAGGCGAGCCCGGTGAAGCTCGAGAGGTAGATGGCGAGGAGCGCGGTGCGCTCGGCGTCGCGATAGACGAAGGTGTCGCGGTTGAAGACCTGCGTCGCGCCGGTGATCGTGCCGTCGGCCCTGACGCCGGCGATGGCGTCGAACGGCGTCGGCACGAAGCCGCGGGCATGGATGACGTCGAGCGTCGAGAAGATGTAGCCCTCGACCTCGCCCGCCTCGTCGAGGACGGCGACCGCCGGCGGCGGGCCTTCCACCGTCTCCAGCGATACCGCGCCGGGCCACACCACGGCGAGCACCTCGGGCGTCAGCCGGTCGATGAGAGGCGGCGGGTTGTCGACATATTCGTTCGCCGCGGCGGGGTCGATGAGCGCGACGATGAAGAGCGCAAAGAGCCACACCGCGAGGACGAGAGCATTGCGCGCCGTGTGGAGGGAAGACGGGGATGCGAAGGCCATGGTCATTCCGAAGCCCTGATGCAGTGGGCGAGTCTCATTGATCCGCCCCGGGCATCGGCGGCAAATTGGGCTCGACGATGAGGCCGCAAGCGGCGAAATCTTCCTGGACGGTGCCGGCAAGGTCCGGCCGCTCGTAGAGCATGGTCTCGACCGCGGCGCGGAAATCGCCGTAGCGGAACGAGGCAATGCCGCGCTTGGCGTCGAGGCTGAGGCGGTCGACGCCGGTGATGAGGCATTCGCCGAGGGCATGGCGCGCGTCGAGCGACAGCCCGGCATTGGCCTTCACCCAGGTCCACATCATCTCGCCGATCGCGGCGGTGCCGCCGCAATTGTCGAGGCCGGGAAAGAGCGTCTCGCGCAGATCCGGCTCGGCCGAGACCAGCGCATTGATCCCGGCGATGAAGGCGCCGGCATCGAGGATCGTCTGCTGCCGGGCGTCGGAGAGCCCGCCGATCAGGCGCTCGTAGCAGGCCTGCGTCGCCGCGACGATGAACGCGTCGATCCCCGCGGCGGTCTCACCCACCCAGGCGGCGATCGATTCTTCGATGGTTGCCGGGGCGGGTTGGGCGTTTGCGGGCTGGGCGGCCGCACATACCGACATAGCAACGACGGCGAACAGCCGACGGCCCATGAAGTCCCTCCGGTGCTCTGCTCGCCGCCGTTGAAGCGACGGTCCCCTTCTTGCGCGGCCTTTTGCCGCCGGAGGACATGGCGGCGCACCTTAACATCGGGTCCGGGGCGAAAAGCAAGCACATTGAACGGCGTATGGGGAGCGTCGCGCCGAGCGCCTTGCACTTGGGGGCGAAGCAGTGTGGAAAAGAGGCCGGAACCGCCGCCCGGCCGGGCCGGCATCCCGCGGCACGCCGCGATGACCATGAGGTTGTTGTGCGGAGCCGTTCTTGCTGCAGGTAGTCATCGACGGGCTCATCCGCACGGCGGAGCTGTCGCTGATCGCCGTGGGCCTGACGATGGTCTATGGCATCCTGCGCTTCGGCAATTTCGCGCATGTCGAATTCGCCACGCTCGGCTCGTTCCTCGTCCTGCCGCTGGCGGCGCTCGGCATCGCTTTCCCGCTGGCGGCGCTCCTTGCCATCGTCGCCACCGGCCTCGTCGGCGTCCTCCTCGACCGCGCCATCTTCCGGCGCCTGCGTTCGGCGCCGCCCGAGATGCTGATGATCGCGAGCTTCGCGCTCGGCATCATGATCCGCGAGAGCGTCCGCGCCATCTGGGGACCGTCGCCCTATCTCTACCAGCTCGGCGTGCTGCGGCCGATCCGTATTGGCGATTTCGGCCGCATCACGCCGATCCAGATCGGCATCATCGTCGCTGCCGCGGTCGCGATCCTCGTCTTTCACGCTCTTCTCAGCCGGACGCGGCTCGGCACCGCGATGCGCGCCACCGCCGACAACGCCCCGCTGGCGCAGGCGAGCGGCATCAACACCGAGCGCATCATCGCCACGGTGTGGCTGATCGGCGCCGGCTTCGGCGCGCTCGGCGGCGTCCTCGTCGGCCTCAACACCCAGGTGAAGGCCGACACCGGCTTCGCGCTGATCGTCGAGGTGTTCGCCGCCACCATTCTCGGCGGCATCGGCAACCCCTATGGCGCGCTTCTCGGCGCGGCGATCATAGGCTTCGCCGAGAGCATCAGCCTTGCGATCAACTGGTCGCCGCTGCTGACCTGGCTCGGCTTCGAGGTGCGCGGCTTCGTCTTCATCCCCACCGGTTACAAGACCGCGATCCCCTTCGCGATCCTGATCCTCACCCTCCTGGTGCGGCCGCAGGGCATATTGGGGGCGCGGCGATGACCGAGTTCCTCATCTATCTCGCCACCACGGGCGGCATCGCCGCGATGCTGGCGCTCAGCCTCAACCTGCAATACGGGCTCGCCGGCCTCGTCAATCTCGGTCAGATCGCGTTCTTCATGATCGGCGGCTACGTCTCCGCCATCATCGTGATGCTTGGCGGCCAGACCATCGCGATCGGCATCCTCGGCGGCACGGTCGCCGCCGCGCTGTTCGGCATCCTGATGGCGCTGCCGACCGCGCGTCTGCGCCAGGACTACTGGGCGATCTCGACGCTGGCGGCGGCGGAGATCGTCCGCCTGTTCTTCCTCAACACCGCCTTCGGCAGCCCCTATTTCGGCCAGGCCTTCGGCATCGACGGCATCCCGCAGCCCTACCGCCGGGCCTTCACCGAAGCCGGCCTCACCACGTCGAACTACAATCTCTTCTATCTCGGGCTCGTCCTCGTCTCGCTCCTCGCCATCTTCCTCATCCTCCGCTGGCTGGCGGGAACGCCCTTCGGCCGGACGCTGAAGGCGATCCGCGAGGGCGACCATGTCCCGCTGGCGCTCGGCAAGAAGGTGAGCGGCTTCCGGCTCCGCGCCATGGCGATCGGCGGCGCGGTCGGCGGTTTCGCCGGGGCGCTGTTCGCCCACTACAACGCCTTCATCAACCCGGAATATTTCGTTCCGATCGAGACCTTCATCATCTGGGCGATGGTGATCCTCGGCGGCGCCGGCAATTTCCTCGGCGCCGTCGTCGGCACCGTCATCATCACCACCATCTACAATTCGACGCGCTTCATCGCGTCCTTCGCCAGCCAGCGCGACCTCGAGCTGACGCCGATCATCGGCTTCATCTTCGAGCCACGGGTGCTCGGGCCGCTCCGCATGGTGCTGATCGGGCTGATGATCCTCCTCGTCATCCTATACCTGCCGCGCGGGCTGGTGCCGGAAAGGCGGCGACGCTATGGCCGCTGAGCCGCTGCTCCAGGTCCGCGACGTGGCGCGCCGCTTCGGGGGCATCGTCGCGCTCGACGGCGTCTCGCTCGACGTGCCCGCCGGCATCGTCTTCGGGCTGATCGGCCCCAACGGCTCCGGCAAGACGACGCTCCTCAACATCATCACCGGCTTCGTGCGCGCCGACCGTGGCACGGTCTCGTTCGACGGCCGGCCGATCCGCGGCCTGCCCTCCTACAGGATCGCGCGGCTCGGCCTGTCGCGCACCTTCCAGTCGAGCCGCTGCCCGCAGCGCATGACGGTGATGGAGAACATGCTCCTCGCCGCGGCCAACCAGTCGGGCGAAAGCCTCGGGGCGGCGATCCTCCAGTTCCGCCGCGTCCGCGCCGAGGAGCGCGCCAATCTCGAGCGCGCGCGGGAGATTCTTGCCACGGTGAACCTCGCGGCGAAGGTCGACGAGCTGGCGGGCAATCTCTCCGGCGGCCAGAAGAAGCTCCTCTCGCTCGCCCAGGCGCTGATGAGCGAGCCGAAGCTGATCCTCCTCGACGAGCCGGTGGCCGGCGTGAACCCGATCCTCGTCCAGGAGATCGGCAGCGTGATCCGGTCGCTGTGCGACGCCGGCCGCAACTTCCTCATCGTCGAGCACAATATGAGCTTCATCCGCGCCACCTGCGACCGCGTCGCCGTGCTCGACACCGGCCGGCTGATCGCCGAGGGCGAGCCCGACGAGGTGCTGGCGCGCGAGAATGTGCTGCGCGCCTATCTCGCCCGCCCGACGGCGGAGGCGCCGGCATGAGCGCGCTGATCGAGGTCGACACCGTCGTCGCCGGCTATGGCGAGAACGAGATCCTGCACGGCATCAGCCTCTCCCTCGCCGAGCGGGAGATCGTCACCATCATCGGGCCGAACGGGGCGGGGAAGAGCACCCTCCTCAAGGTGGTGATGGGCTACCTCATCCCGAAATCGGGGACTGTGCGCTTCAAGGGCAAGGACGTCACGCGGCAGCGGCCGGACCAGCGGGTGCGGAACGGCATCGCCTATGTCCCGCAGCTCGACAATGTGTTCCCCTCGCTGACGGTCGCGGAGAACCTCCGCATGGGCGGCTACACCCTGCCGCGCGGCCGGGTCGCGGAACGGATCGAGCGGGTCTATGCTGAGTTCCCGATCCTCGCCGAGCGGCGCGGCCAGCGGGTGCGCACGCTCTCCGGCGGCCAGCGCCAGCTTCTGGCGATGGGCCGCGCGCTGATGACCGAGCCCGAGGTGCTCCTTCTCGACGAGCCGTCGGCAGCGCTGTCGCCGCTGATGGCGGGCGAGGTGTTTGCCAAGGTGGCCGAGATCAATGCCGGCGGCCGGGCGATCCTCATCGTCGAGCAGGAAGCGGCGCGCTCGCTGGCAATCTCGCATCGCGGCTACGTCGTGGTCGACGGCCACAACGCCTATGACGGCCCGGCGCGCACCATTCTCGACGACGAGAAGGTGCGCGCGGCGTTTCTCGGCGGCCCGGTGCCGCCACGCCGGCCTGCCGCTCCGGCAGGCGACGGCGCGCCGCCGAATGGCTGAGTTATCGGCAGCGTCCCCCATTCCCGCGGGGCGCGGCAGAAGCTAATCTGCCGGCTCCGGACCATACTAGGCCGGCGGCCGGGCGGGGGATTGTTGGCGCGTAGCTGGCCGCCGCAGCATCCGAATCCAATTCCAACGGACAGGGAGTCCTTCGTCATGAAGCATCGTTTGCGCGCGACTGCCCTCCTTGCGGGCACCGCAATGGCAGTCGCCTTCGGCGCCGGCTCGGCGAGCGCCCAGCAAGCCGTCAAGATCGGCATGTTCACCCCGCTCACCGGCGCAAGCTCGGTGGTCGGCCTCGACATGCAGCGCGGCGTCGAGCTCGCCATTGCCCGGATCAATGCCGGCTTCGACGTGCCGATGCAGGACGGCACCACGCTGACGGTCGGCCCCGGCCTTCTCGGCGCGCCGATCAACCTCATCGTCGAGGACGACGAATCGCGGCCGCAGGCGGCGATGGACGCCGCGCGCAAGCTCGTCGAGGTCGACGGCGTCGCGGTGCTGATCGGCGAATATTCCAGCGGCCGCACCCAGCCGGTCGGCCAGTACGCCAACGAGAACCAGGTCGTGCACATCTCGATCGGCGCCAACGCCGAATCGCTGCGCGACATCGGGCCCTATTTCTTCGACGCGATCGCGCTTGCCGGCCTGCAGGGCCCGCAGCTCATCGCGATGGCGCAGGCCGCCATCGGCGACGTCGACACCTTCGGCACGATCTTCCCGAACAACCCCTACGGCGTCGGCATGGAGATCGCGACCTGCGCGGCGGCCGCGGCGATCGGCATCGAGTGCGTCTCGACGATCCGCTACGAGGAGCAGAAGACCGACTACCGGCCGGAGCTCAACCAGCTCACCGCGCCGCAGCCCGATGCGGTGGCGTTCTTCGCCTATGGCGCGGACGCGACGCTGATCCTCCGCCAGGCCTTCGAGCTCGGCGTCGACGCCGCCGGCACGTGGTTCGGCGCCGAGGTCTCCAACTGGGTCGCCGACGTCGCGGCGATCCCGGAAGTGGCCGAAGGCATCCGCGGCGTCGAGCACGCCGTCGCCGGCGAGCTCTACGAGACCCAGTATCGCGCCGCCTATGTCGATGCCTATGGCGAGGAGCCGCTGACCGTGTTCGGCGCCTTCGGCTACGACGCGGCAATGCTGGCGGCGCTCGCCATCAACGCGGCCGGCTCGACCGACAGCGACGCCATCCGCCAGGCGATGCACGAGGTCTCGCAGACCTATCTCGGCATCACCGGCAACCTCGCCTTCGACGAGGACGGCATGCGGATGTTCCAGGACTATGGCGAGTTCATCTACACCAATGGCGAGCTGGTGCCGTACGTCGCCGAATAGCGCCGGCGCTTCGGTTCGAGTTGAGGCCCGCGCGGGAAACCGCGCGGGCCTTTGCTTCAGTCCTCCTGCAGGAACACCTCTTCGACCTTGAGGCCGAAGGCCGCGACGATGCGGAACGCGAGCGGCAGGGACGGATCGAACTTGCCGTTCTCGACCGCGTTGATCGAGTTGCGCGAGACGCCCACCTTTTCGGCGAGCTCGGCCTGGCTCCAGCCCTTCTCGGCCCGAAGCACGCGGATGCGGTTCTTCATGGCGCGGTCACCGGCCGCCGCCTCACCGTCTGGCCATCCACCAGATCGAGTTGACGACGGCGAGGCCGATCGTCTGCAGCAGCACGATCGCGCAGAAGCCCAGCGTCATTGCGGACACAACGACGCTGCGATCCACGCCCGTCGCATCGTCGCCGGCGAAGTCGCCGACGAGGCGCGTCGCCAGGTCCTGAAACGGCGGCAGCAACAGCAGCAGCACGAACGCAGCCTGCCCCGCCGGTACGCCCCATTGCGCGGCGAACCCGAGGCCAGCCTGCCGCACCTCGTCCTGCCCCCGCTGGAAGCGGAAGGCGAAATAGTTGGCGTAGCCCATCACGAAGATCGCCACGGCCCCGGCGACCACGGTCATCATCGTGTCGCCGAGTGCGGTCTCCAGCCATGAGCGGGCCGCGATGAAAGCGGCCGGGACGAGCACGATGGGCAGGACCCCTAGGACGAACCGCGCCGCGTTTGGTCGTGCGGTCATGCGCGCACCTCTTCAGACATGACATGTGTCCTTTGCTAAATGACAAGCTTACTTGTCATCAGACTGGAGCCCATGTCAATCCACCGAGGGTGCAAAGCCGCCGCTTGGCCATCCCGCTGCTCAATCCCTGAGCACGCTCGCGCCGTGGGCAGCCGGACCTCGCGCTCCGCCTCGCATGGCATGGCGGGTGCATCAGCAATGCCGTGCAGCGCGTCTAGGGTTCCGGCCGGGCGAGACCGCCGTCCGGTGTCTGGTCCGAGAGACGCGGGTCCGCGGCTGCGAGGCCCCGGATACACGGCGGGCCAAAATCCCGGGAGGTTCCTGCACGACGGTTTGCCCCAGCGGACCGACCTCCCGGGCTTTTCTTTCGAGGACGCCCCGGTTGCGGCCGCCGCCAACAGGAGAGACGTCCCGATGTTCCGCCCGAAACGCACCGTCCTTGCCGCCGCGCTCGCCTCCGCCACCATGCTGACGCTGCCCGCGACTGGCGTAGCGCAGCCCCGCACCGAGTTCAGCGTCTGCTGGTCGATCTATGTCGGCTGGATGCCGTGGGGCTGGATCGAGGATTCCGGCCTGATGGACGAATGGGCCGCGAAATATGGCATCGAGGTCGAGATCGTGCAGATCAACGACTACATCGAGTCGATCAACCAATACACCGCGGGCGCCTTCGACGGCTGCTCGATGACCAACATGGACGCGCTGTCGATCCCTGCCGGCGGCGGCGTCGACACCACCGCGCTGGTCGTGGGCGATTTCTCCAACGGCAATGACGGCATCGTGCTGAAGGGCGCGACCGAGCTCTCCGCCATCCTCGGGCAGCAGGTCAACCTCGTGGAGCTGTCGGTCTCGCACTATCTCCTCGCCCGCGCCCTCGACAGCATCGGCGCGGCGGAGCGCGACCTCACCGTCGCCAACACCTCCGACGCCGACATGGTCGCGACCTGGCAGGTATCGAGCGTCACCGCGGTGGTGACGTGGAACCCGCTCCTCACCGAGATCCTGCAGTCGCCCAATGCGACGCTCGTCTTCGATTCCGCCGCGATTCCCGGCGAGATCATCGACATGATGGTGGTGAACACCGATGTGCTCGCCGCAAACCCCGACTTCGGCAAGGCGCTGGTCGGCGCGTGGTACGCGGCGATGGCGATCATGTCGTCCGACACGCCAGAAGGCGTCGCCGCCCGCACCGCGATGGCCGCCGCCGCCGGCACCGACCTCGCCGGCTTCGAGGCCCAGCTTGCGACCACGCAGATGTTCTACGCGCCGGCCGACGCCGTCGCCTTCGTCGAGGGCGCCGAGCTGCCGACCACCATGGACTATGTGCGCACCTTCCTCTTCGACCACGGCATTCTCGGCGTCGGCGCGCCGAGCCCCGATTTCGTCGGCATCGAATTCGCCGACGGCTCGATCCTCGGCGACACCACGAATGTGAAGCTCCGCTTCGACCCGAGCTACATGCAGATGGCGGCCGACGGGGCGCTGTGACCGCGACCCTGTCAGGATCGCCCGGCAAGGCGGGCGGGGACGCCGTGCCCCGCCCGAAACCGCCGCGACGCCGGCTGCGGCTGATCAACCGCAAGCCGGGCCGCGGCGCGGTCGTCATTCTCGGCGTCATTCCGTTCCTCCTGATCGTCGGCGGCTATCTCGTCGCGAGCGCGCTCCGCCGCGCCGAGAACCCGCAGGACAAGCTGATGCCCTCGCTGGAGGCGATGGGCCGTGCGATCGTGCAATACGCCTTCACGCCCGACGTCCGCTCCGGCGACCTCATCCTCTGGGCCGACACCGCCGCGAGCCTCACCCGGCTCGGCGGCGGGCTCGCCATCGCCGCCACCATCGCGCTCGTCCTCGGCATCGCGATCGGCTTCCTGCCGCATGCGCGGGCGACCCTGGCGCCCGTAGTCGCGGCGATCTCGCTGATCCCGCCGCTGTCGATCCTGCCGATCCTCTTCATCATCTTCGGCCTCGGCGAGACCGCCAAGGTGGCGCTCATCGTCATCGGCATCGCGCCGATCATGACGCGCAGCGTCGCGCGGGCCGTGGCGGAGATCCCGCAGGAGCAGATCGTCAAGGCCGAGACGCTCGGCGCCTCGACATGGCAGCTGGTGACCCGGGTGATCCTGCCGCAGGCGCTGCCGCATCTCGTCACCGCGACGCGCCTCGCGCTGGGTCCGGCCTGGATCTTCCTGATCTCGGCGGAGGCGATCCAGGCGACCAGCGGCCTCGGCTACCAGATCTTCCTCGTGCGTCGCTATCTCGCGATGGACGTGATCCTGCCCTATGTCGCGTGGATCACCATCCTCGCCTATTCCTTCGACCTCGCCCTCCGCGTCCTCTCCGCCCGCGCCTTCCGCTGGGCCAACAGCGCGGGGCGGGGGCTGTGAGGCTCGATCGCGCCGATGCCGGCTGCTCGGCCGCGTCTCCGCCGCGGGTCCTTCGAGGCTCGCTTCGCTCGCACCTCAGGATGAGGTCGTTGTGAAGTTAAGCGGCGACCTCCGTGGACACCAACCCCAACCTCATCCTGAGGTGCCCGGCGCAGCCGGGCCTCGAAGGACCAGCGGCTTCATCGCTCCCCGCCGGGGAGAGGGAATGGAGCGAGCGGCATGAGCGCCGTCACGGTCGAGAATCTCTTCATGGAGTATGACGGCAACCCGGTGCTGGAGCGGGTGAACCTTGCCGTCGCGCACGGCACCTTCACCGCGATCGTCGGCGCGTCGGGCTGCGGCAAGTCGACGTTCCTCCGGCTTCTCCTCAGCCAGGAGCGACCCACCCGCGGCGCGATCCGGATCGACGGCGAGCCGGTCGCCGCCGAGCCGACGCCGGATCGCGGCATCGTCTTCCAGCGCTACTCGGTCTTCCCGCATCTCACCGTCACCGAGAACCTGATGCTGCCAGCCGAGCTCGCCGGCTCGCGGCTGTTCGGCCGGCTCTTCCTCGGCAGCCGGCGCCGCGCGCGCGAGGGCGTGACGAACACGCTGCAGCGCATCGGGCTCTGGGCCGCGCGCGACCGCTACCCGGCGCAGCTCTCCGGCGGCATGCAGCAGCGTCTCGCGATCGCGCAGGCGCTGCTGATGAAGCCGAAGGTGCTCCTCCTCGACGAGCCGTTCGGCGCGCTCGACCCCGGCATCCGCGCCGACATGCACGCCATCCTCCTCGAGCTGTGGCGCGAGGAGAACATGACGGTGTTCATGGTGACCCACGACATCGGCGAGGCCTTCAAGCTCGCCACCCGCGTCCTCGTCTTCGACAAGGTGCGCCACGACCCCGATTTTCCCGAAGCCTACGGATCGACAATCACCTACGACCTCGCCCTCACCCGCAAGGACGCCGCCCCACCACCCCGACTGTTGAACCCTCCCCTTGAGGGAGGGTCGAAAGCGCAAAGCGCTTTCGGGGAGGGGGCGGCGGTCGCTGATGGGCCGCCCCCCTCCCGGACTTTGCTCGCGCAAAGTCCGACCTCCCCGCGAGGGGGAGGTTCAATGGAACCAAGAAGCAGTCGCCAAGGAGCTCACTGATGCGCCACACCGTCACCAGCACCGCCCGGCACCGCGCCACGGCGGACGGCCCCGCCGCACGCCGCCACCACCCGGATTTCGACCGGCTGCAGATGCGCGGCTGGAAGGCGGCGGAGAAGGAGGGCGCCATCCCGGAGAAGGCGTGGCAGAAGGAGCGGCAATGGGCGCTCCGCATGGGGCTGACCGGCGCCGACAGCCTCACCGACAAGTCGATCCCCACCTTCGCGCGGGGCGAGCTGCCGCACTATGCCGGCATCAACACCTTCCTCAAGGCGCCCTATATCGAGGATGCGACGAAGGTCGGCGCCTATGACGCGGCGGTGATCGGCATCCCGTTCGACGGCGGCACCACCTATCGCCCGGGCACGCGCTTCGGGCCGCAGGGCGTGCGCCGCATCTCCGCGCTCTACACGCCCTACAATTACGAGATGGGGATCGACCTTCGCGAGCAGATGACGCTGTGCGATGTCGGCGACGTCTTCACCATTCCCGCCAATATCGAGAAGAGCTTCGACCAGATCAGCCGCGCGGTGAGCCACGTCTTCTCGTCGGGCGCGCTGCCGATCATGATCGGCGGCGACCATTCGATCGGCTTTCCCTGCGTGCGCGGCATCGCGACCTGCACCTCCAGGCGCATCGGCATCGTCCATTTCGACCGCCATATCGACATCCAGGAAAAGGATCTCGACGAGCGGATGCACACCACGCCGTGGTTTCACGCCACCAACCTCCCCAACGTGCCGGCGACCAACCTCGTCCAGGTCGGCATCGGCGGCTGGCAGGTGCCGCGCGAGGGCGTGAAGGTCGCGCGCGAGCGCAACACCACGATCCTCACCATGCGCGACGTCGAGGAGCTCGGCATCGACAAGACCGCCGAGATCGCGCTGGAGATGGCGTGGAAGGACGCCGACGCGGTCTATATCTCGTTCGACATAGACTCGGTGGACTGCGGCTTCGTGCCCGGCACCGGCTGGCCCGAGCCCGGCGGCTTCCTGCCGCGCGAGGCGCTGGCGCTGGTCGGCAAGGTGGCGGCCGAAGGCATCTGCGGCCTCGAAGTCGTCGAAGTGTCGCCGCCCTACGACACCTCCGACATCACCGCGCTGCTGGCGACCCGCGTCATCGTGGATGTGCTCGGCTCGATGGTCTCCGCCGGCAAGCTCGGCAGCCACCGCGCGATCATCGACCGCCCCGTGACCATCCCCGCCGGCCCGGAGGTGGCGTGATGCACCGGCATGGCGACGACATGGGCGGCGGCGGCCATCACCATCACGGCCCCGGCCACAACGACCCGATCGGCGGCGCGCTGCATTCGCACCTCCATGGCGCGGCGACCGCCGCGCGGCAGGATCTGCAGGCACTGGCCGAGACCTTCATCGCGGGCTTCCGCGCCGCCGAGGACAAGGTGAGCTATCTCCGCGTCGCCGGCGTCCCGTTCGATCTCCCCGGCCCCGACGGGCTGACGCAGCGCCTGGTCGACGTCTCCATCGTCGAGGGCTTCCAGGTCGCCACCGCCTCGCCCGGCTTCGGCACCCGCGAGCTGGTCTACCTGCCCTTCCCCGGCGAGATGGTGCGCGAACGGACGACGCTCACCTTCGTCTATGTCTCGCTGACTGGCCGCACCGACCTCGACCTTGTGGACCACCTGGCCTCACGGTTTGCCGGCTAAGTGAATGGTGAATGGTGAAATGGTGAATGGCGGTGGAGATTCCCGCACATTCCCATTCACCATTCACCAAACCCTCACCGCCGGTACGTGCCCGTCAGCCGGGCCTCGTCGAGGAGGTGTTCGCGCGCCTTCTCCCAGACGTCGAGCACGGTAGCGCCGAGTGGGAGGTCGAGCGTCGGCACGTCAACCGCGGCGAGGCGGAAATGGTAGTGGTGGACGCCGTGGTCCCTCGGCGGGTTGGGGCCTTCATAGACGTCGGTGCCGTAGTCGTTGACGCCGCGGCCGAAGGCGGCCACCGGCGCGCCTTCGGCGAGGCTGCTCTGGTCGGGCGGGATGTCGAACACCGCCCAGTGGCGGAAGGTGCCGTCCGGCGCGTCGGGGTCCTCGACCACCAGCGCGAAGCTTCGCGTGCCCGCCGGCGGGTCGGTCCATGCGAGCGCCGGCGAGAGGTTCTCCCCCTCCTTGGCGTGGCGCCGCGGCATCGGCTCGCCATGGCCGAAGGCCGGGCTGGTCAGGCTGAACGGCATCATCCCCTCCTCTGATCCCCCGCCCGCTGTCGAACGGAAAGCGCTGCTGGAAGTTCCCCGCTGCGGCAATTGACCGACTCGACCCGCCTCGGTTAGTTGAATGATCAATCAAGGCCGAGGCAGATGGCGCCGCCGGATACCCGCACCCGCATCGTCCTCGCGGCGATGGACCTTTTCTTTCTCAAGGGCTTCGGCTCGACCTCGGTCGCCGACATCCTCAGCCGCAGCCAGGTCAACAGCGGCAGTCTCTACCATTTCTTCCCCGGCAAGCAGGACGTTCTCCTCGCTGTCCTCGAATTCTACAGGGACGGCATCCGCGAAATGCTTCTCGATCCGGCCTGGCAGGGGGTAGATGACCCGATCGAACGCATCTTCGCGCTGCTGGGTGCCTACCGCACCATGCTGGTCGAGAGCGACTGCACCTATGGATGCCCGATCGGGAGCCTCGCCCTCGAGCTCCACGAGCCCGATCCCGCCGTGCGCGCGCTGCTCGAAGCCAATTTCGATGCCTGGACCGGCGCGATCGAGGGCTGTCTCGCGGCGGGCGCCGACCGCCTGCCGCCGGACATCGACCGCCGCGCGCTCGCCGAGTTCGCGCTGACCGCGATGGAGGGCGGCGTCATGCAGGCGCGCACCGCGCGCGACATCGCCCGGTTCGACCGCACGGTCGACCAACTGCGGCACCATTTCACGATGCTGCGGTCCGGCGCAGGGGCGCCGTTCACCGCCGCATAGGAAGGGGGGACTGCAATGGAACTCAACTTCGACATCAACTGGCTGGCCGCCATCGTCGGTGCCGTTGCGGCCTTCATCGTCGGGTCGGTGTGGTACTCGCCGGTGCTGTTCAGCAGGATCTGGCAGCAGGAGGTGAAGCTGACCGACGCGGACATCCGCGCCGGCAACATGGCGGTCACCTTCGGCTCGGCCTTCGTGCTGACGTTGATCGGCGCGATCCTCCTTGCCGCCTATCTCGGCCCCGAGCCGGAGCTCGGCGACGCCCTCATCGCCGGCCTCGTGGTCGGCGCGGGTTTCATCTCGACCGCGATCGGCGTCGTCTACCTTTTCGAGCGCCGCTCGATGACGCTGTTCCTCATCAATGCCGGGTACCAGATCGCCACCTATCTGGTGATCGGCCTCATCCTCGGCCTGTGGAAATAGCGCCAGGGCTTCAGGCAGCAGCGCCGTTCTCCTGCGCGAGGCTGTCGGCGATGCCGGCAGCCCACGCTTCCACCGCCTGCCAGTCACGGAAGTCGCCCGCCGGCGCCTTGACCGCCCACACCACCGCCTTCTCGCCGAAGCCGAGGCGGCTGGTGTCGAGCCGGCCGTCGAACACCCGGTGGTCGCGCGGCTGCACGGCGTCGATCACTTCGGGAATCTGCACTGGTTCGGCGCCGGGCTTGGCCGGCCCCAGCGGGCCGCTGGAGAAGAGCCACACCGGCTTGCGGCGGAGCACCGCCGCGTTGGCCTCGACGAAGTCGCGCGCCGGCTTGAGCCAGAAGCTCATATAGACGCCGCTGCCGAGGACGACCGCGTCGTAGCCGTCGAGGCCGGTGACGTTCTCGATCGGCAGCACCGCAACGGTATAGCCGCGGGCGCCGATGGTGCGGCCGATCGCTTCGGCCATCTCGAAGGTTGAGCCGTGCCTTGAGGCGGCGGTGACGAGAACCTTCATCGCAGTCTCTCCCTTTCCGCTAGGCTGCGAGGCGGTCGAGCGCGCCGCGGTCACGCAGCGCGATGCGGCGCGCCTCGGTGAGCTCGATGGCGCGGCGCGATTCGAGCTGGGTCAGCGTCCGCGACACCGTCTCGATGGTGAGGCCGAGATAGTCGGCGATGTCGTATCGCGACATTGGCAGCTCGATCCGGTCGCGGCTTCCTTCGCGCGCGGCCATGTCGAGGAGGAAGGTCGCGACCTTTTCGGTCGCGCTCCGCCGGCCGAGGAGGACCATGTGGTCGTGGGCGCGGGCAAGGTCGGCGGTGGCGTGCTCCCACAGCGACCGCGCCAGCTCGCCGTCGCGGGCGGCGAGGGCAAGGAGCGCGGGGCGGCCGATCAGCACGATCTCGCAATCGCTCACCGCCTCGGCGGAGAAGCGATGCTCCTCGCCGGGCTCGAAGCCGAAGACATCGCCGGCAAGGTGGAAAGCGCCGATCTGCCGGCGGCCGTCGATCAGGACGCGGCTGATGCGCACGGCGCCGGACACCACGCGATAGACGAACTCCGCCGCGTCGCCCTCGCCGTAGATCTCGGCGTTCCGCTCCAGGCGCATCCGCGCGCCAGCAAGGCCGATGGTCTCGCCGAGCCGGTCCGCGCCGCGGCCGATGGCGGGCGTCACCGGGGTGTAGGGCGTCTCGATGCGGGCGAAGGCGTTCATGGCAGGACCTCGTCTCTTGGGACTGGCCGAGACCTAGTCGCGCTGCCGCACCGGCGAAATTCAGGTAACCTCCTTACGTAGTTTCACGGAGGCGACCGCGTGGGGCCGCTGGGGCAACAGAAACCGATGCGGAGCCCGGCCTCCCACGCTCTCGCCTATGGCGCGACGCTCGCCTGCGTCGCGCTGTCGCTCCTCGTGGTCCTCCTGATCCAGCCCGAGATCGCCGGCCGCCCGGCGACGCTGCTCTTCGTCCCCGCGGTGATCGTCGCCGCAGCGCTCGGCGGCGCGCTGCCGGGACTGATCGCGAGCGGCGCCAGCGTCGTCGGGGCGGCCATCGCCATCGCGCGCGCCGGCGGCTTCGACACCGCCTCCACCGTCGATCTCATCGTCCTCGGCGCGATCGGCCTTGCCTCGTCCTGGTTCGGCGAGCGGCTGCTGCGGGCGCGCGCCGATGCCGCGGCGCGGACCGCCGAGGTGACGGAGCAGTCGGCCTTCCTCCAGTCGGTGCTCGACACCGTCCCCGACGCGATCATGGTGATCGACGATCGCGGCCTTCTCCTTACCTACAGCCCGGCGGCGAAGCGCCTCTTCGGCTACGACGCGGACGAGGTCCTGGGGCGCAACGTGTCGATGCTGATGCCGTCGCCCTATCGCGACCATCACGACGCCTATATCGAGCGCTACCTCAAGACCGGCGAGCGCCGCATCATCGGTATCGGCCGCGTGGTGGTCGGCCAGCGCAAGGACGGCACCACCTTCCCCATGGAGCTCGCGGTGGCCGAGATGCGCGCCGGCAGCGGCCGCTACTTCACCGGCTTCGTGCGCGACGTCACCGAGCGCCAGCGCACCGAGGCGCGGCTCCACGACCTCCAGACCGAGCTGATCCACGTGTCGCGGCTGACCGCGATGGGCGAGATGGCCTCGGCGCTGGCGCACGAGCTCAACCAGCCGCTCTCCGCGATCGCCAATTACCTCCGCGGCAGCCGGCGGCTGATCGACCGCGGCGACGCCGATCCCGGTGTCCTCGGCGGCGCGCTGGACAAGGCGGCGGACCAGGCGCTGCGCGCCGGCGACATCATCCATCGGCTGCGCGACTTCGTCGCCAAGGGCGAAGGCGAGCCGCTGGTCGAGCGCGTCGGCAAGCTGGTCGAGGAGGCTACCGCGCTCGCGCTCGTCGGCGCCAAGGAGCTCGGCGTCAGCGTCCGCTACGCGCTCGATCCCGAGGCCGATTTCGTGCTGGCCGACCGGGTCCAGATCCAGCAGGTGCTGGTCAACCTCATCCGCAACGCGGTGGACGCGATGGAGGGCACGCAGCGCCGCGTGATCACGATCGCCAGCGCGCCGGCGGAAGGCGGCTTCGTCGAGATCAGCGTCCGCGACACCGGAATCGGCATTCCGTCCGAGGTCGCGGAGCGCCTGTTCCAGCCCTTCTTCACCACCAAGCCGAGCGGCATGGGCGTCGGCCTCTCGATCTGCCGGACCATCGTGGAGGCCCATGGCGGCCGCATCGCCGCCGAGGCGGCGCCCGGCGGCGGCACGATCTTCCGCTTCACCCTCCGTGCCGCCCCGTCCGAGGTTCACCATGAGTGATGCGATCGTCCACATCGTCGACGACGATGCCGCGATGCGGGATTCGCTCGCCTTCCTGCTCGCGGCGGCCGGGATGAAGGCGGAAGCCCACGAATCGGCGATGGCGTTCCTCAAGGCCCTGCCGGGACTCTCGGCCTCCTGCGTCGTCACCGACGTGCGGATGCCGGAGATGAGCGGCATCGACCTCCTCGGCCGCCTTCATGCCGAGCGGCCCGGCCTGCCAGTGATCGTGATGACCGGGCATGGCGACATCGCGCTCGCGGTGCAGGCGATGAAGCTGGGGGCGGTCGACTTCATCGAGAAGCCGTTCGACGACACCGTGCTGATCGCCGCGGTCGAGAGCGCCCTCGGCAAGACCCGCGAGCTCGGCCTTCGCGACGCCGAACGCGCCGAGATCATCGCCCGGCTCGAGCAGCTGTCGCCGCGCGAACGCCAGGTGCTCGACGGCCTCGTCGGCGGCAAGCCGAACAAGGTGATCGCCTTCGACCTCGACATCAGCCCGCGCACCGTCGAGGTCTACCGCGCCAACGTCATGACCAAGATGCAGGCCGCCAGCCTGTCGCAACTCGTCCGCATGGCCATCGCCGCCGGCATCGTGCCGGGCTAGGCCTCCGCACTCTCCTCCCATTCGCCGGGGTGACGAGGGGTTGAGTGTGAAGAGTGGTGGTCATTGTGCCGCAGGGCGGCGTTTGATCCACCGCAAGGTCGGACCGTCCCGCCAGCCGCAACCTTCCTTCTACGGCGCATGACAGCGCAGGAATGAGGAGAGAGCGATGAACGCCATCACGCAGATCGAAGCCTTCGAGGCGACCGTCGTCGTCGGCCACCCGGCCGTCCTCGACGACGACCACCATGCCATCCCGACCAACCGCTTCGTCACCGCCCGGATGCATCCCGGCGTGCTGTGGCTCGCGGTCGGCGCCTATGTCGCGCTGGTGGCGGCGTTCTTCATCGGCTTTGCCGGCCCGCGCGACCTCTGGGTCTCGCTCGGCATCGTCGCCGTCACGCTCGCGGCCTTCGTCGGCCTGCCGGCGGTGATGGCCCGGACCGGCGGCGTGCTGCGCGGCGACGGCACCGGCCTCAACGAGTTCCTCAACGGCTATTTCCAGACCGCGACCGGCCCGATCACCGGCAAGGGCGCCCTTGCCCTGGTGGTCACCATCCCGGTCTGCCTGACCGCCGCGGCGATCGCGATGGCGATCATCTTCGCGACGGTCTGACCCTCCGACTGAGGCCGACGGCAGGAGAAAACAACGACCTCGGTCCGCGACGGCCCGACCCTCCCCAGCGGTCGGGCCGTTTGCATTTGGCTCAGGCGTCGCGGCGCTTCAGCACCCAGGCCGAGATCACCAGCCCGGCGATGGCGTAGGCCGTGAAGATGCCGAAGCCGGTGACGGGATCGACGTCGACCTGGTTGGTCAGCTCGTCGAGCACGCTCGACAGCATGAAGATCCGCTGGCCGACGGTGCTCGGCAGATATTCCGACGCGGTGTCGACCCAGCCGAGCGGGATCAGCGGCAGCAGCACCGGCAGCAGGATGATGACGCCGACCAGCGTCGCGATCGCGCCGGCGGCGCTCCGCAGCAGCCAGCCGAGGATCGAGCCGAAGATGCCGACGCCGGCCATGTAGAGCGAGCCGCCGACGAGGGCGCGCAGCACGTCCGGTTCGTTCAGGGCGAGGCCGAGATTGGCGGTCGACAGCATCGCGTCGCCGATGAAGAAGGCGGCGAAAATCGCGGGGAGCGTGACCACGACCACGACGAGGATGAGCAGCACCGCCTTCGCGGTCAGCACCGGAATCCGCCGCGGCACAGCGGCGAGCGTCGACCGGATCATCCCGGTCGAATACTCGTTGGTGACGATCAGCACGCCCATCACGCCGACGACGAGCTGCGTCAGCATGATCGAGACGCGAAGGCTGATCGCCACCGGGTTGAGCGCCTCGCGGATGCCGGGCGGCGGACCGCCCTCGCTCTCGTCGAAGGCGAAGCCCGCCGAAACGATCGCCCACATGCCGATCAGCACCACCAGCGTGATCGCGACCAGCACATAGGTCGAGCGGATCGAGCGGAACTTCCGCCACTCGGCGCGCAGCACCCGGAACCAGTTGACGCGCGCGGACGAAAGATCGGTCGCGGAGGCCTGGATCAGCGTCATCGTCATGCCCTCCCGCCCATCGCCTCGCGGAGCTCCGCGCTGCCGTCGGTGCCGCGATAGTCGATCGAATCCCCGGTGAGCTTCATGAACGCGGCCTCCAGCGAGGCGCGCTTCTCGGTCAGCTCGTGGAGGACGACGCCGAGCTCGGCCGCGAGCTCGCCGACCTGCGCGGGCGTCCAGCCGACGACGTTGATCGCGTCGCCCTCGTCCGGCCGGACCGTCCCGCCGCGACCGGTGATCGCCTCCGACAGCCGCGCCGCCTGGGGCGAGCGCACCAGCACGTAGTTCTGCGCCGCCTGGTCGATGAAGGCGTCGATGCCGGCGTCAGCAAGGATCCTGCCGCGGCCGATGACGATGAGATGGGTGGCGACCAGCGACATCTCGCTCATCAGATGGCTGGACACGAAGATCGTGCGCCCTTCCGCGGCGAGGCGCTGCAGGAGCTTGCGCATCCACAGCACGCCATCCGGGTCGAGGCCGTTGACCGGCTCGTCGAGCACGAGCGTCGACGGGTCGCCGAGAAGCGCGACCGCGATGCCGAGGCGCTGGCCCATGCCGAGCGAGAAGGCGCCGGCGCGCTTGCCGGCAACGTCGGAGAGCCCGACGATGTCGATCACCTCGCGGACGCGGCGCTTCGGAATGCCGTGCGTCGCCGCCAGCGCCGAAAGGTGATGATAGGCCGAGCGGCCGGGATGCGCGGCCTTGGCCTCCAGCAGCGCCCCGACCTGGCGGAGCGGCGCCGCGTGCTCGGCATAGGGCCTGCCGTTGACCGTCACCGTCCCCGCCGTCGGTCGGTCGAGACCGATGATCATCCGCATGGTGGTCGACTTGCCGGCGCCGTTCGGGCCGAGGAAGCCGGTGACCCGGCCGGCGGCGACCTGGAACGACACGCCGTCCACGGCGGTCTTGGCGCCGTAGCGCTTGGTCAGGCCCTGAGCTTCGATCATGCGTGAACCTGGGCGGGAAGAGACGCGGAAGATCGCGAGGAAAGCGGCGGAGATGGGGCGGCGACAGCCCTGCCGCGCGGCGGGTGCGAAGTCAACGGGCGGCGCTAGAGCGTGATCCGACCAAGTCGAATCACGCTCTAGCGCTATGTCTTTGTTGGAGCATGATCTTCTCGAGAAACCGGCATCCACTTTCTCGGATCATGCTCTAGAACGGGTCGAAGCAGTCGTAATTGTGCTGACGCCAGATGCGGCCGTCGCGGAATTCGAGGAAGACGCCGAACCGCGCGGTCATGGTGTCGCCCGGGCCGAGCGAGCCGATGGCGATGGCGAGCGTGCCGGTCCAGCTCACTTCCAGCGCGAGCTTGTCGCCGTCCTGGATCACGTTGTGGACCTCGAAGCTCTGCGCCGCGATCACGCTCTGGCCGCGGATCGCGCCGTCGAGGAGGCCCGCAAGGTTCCGCTTCGCGCCGTTCGGCGTCAGGCGGTTGGGGAACTCGTTCTGCTCGATCTCGGGATGGAAATGGGCCGCCAGCGCATCGCCGGTCGCGCCCGCCTGGATCGCCGCGAGATAGGCCCGCGCCCGTTTCTCGTTCTCGTTCATGGGTGTCCGTTCCCTGTTGAGCCGGCGCTAGTGCGGCGCGGTGCGAAGGACGAAGCCTTCGTCCGGCGCGACCTCGACCCGGCCGGTCAGCCTGGCGCCGTCGCGCGCGCCATGCGTCGCCGCGATCACCTCGCCGGCGAGGCCCGGCGGCAGATCGAAGGGCATGGCGTGGTGGCCGAGATTCAGGACTACCACCAGCACATGGTCGCCATAGGTCCGCTGATAGGCGAGGATGTCGCCCTCGGCGGCGAGCTCCAGATAGGCGCCGACCGACAGCGCCTCCTCCTCGCGGCGGAGCGCGATCAGCCGGCGATAGAGCGACAGGAGGGAATCGGGGTCGTTCATCGCGACCTCGACGTTCCGGTCCTGCCAGTCGCGGGCGAGCGGCAGCCAGGGCTTCGCTTCAGTGAAACCCGCGCCGGGCGACCGGTCCCACTGCATCGGCGTGCGCGACGGGTCGCGGCCGAGGCCGAGATCGGGCTCGTTGAGCTCCCACGGATCGCGGATGTCGGCGCCGGTGACCGGCACCGGCTCCATGCCGATCTCGTCGCCATAATAGAGCGTCGGCGTGCCGCGCAGCGTCAGGAGCAGCATCGCAGCGATCTTCGCCTGCGCCGGGCCGAGCCGCCCGGCGATCCGCGGCCGGTCATGGTTGCCGAGCACCCAGTTCGGCCAGCCGCCATCCGGCAGCGCCGCCTCGTATTCGGCGATCAGCGCGCGGATATGGCGGGCGTCCCATGCCGCCTGCAGCAGCTGGAAATTGAACGGCAGATGCGCCCCTTCGAGATTCTCGCCGTAATAGGCGACCAGCCGCTCCAGCGGCAGGTAGATCTCGCCGATCAGCACCCGGTCGCCGTCATAGGCGTCGAGCACGGCGCGGAGCTCCGCGATCACCTGGTGGATCTCCGGCTGGTCGCAGGAATAGACCTGGAGCAGGCGCTCGATCTCGGCCCGGCCCATCTCGTAGCCCGGGTTGACCGGATTATCGCGGAACTCGCCGTCCTTGATGAGGTGCCAGATCACGTCGACGCGGAAGCCGTCGACGCCGCGGTCGAGCCAGAAGCGGAGCGCATCGTGCATCGCCGCGCGAACCGCCGGGTTCCGCCAGTTGAGGTCCGGCTGCTCCTTGAGGAAGGCGTGGTAGTAGTACTGCCCCGTCGCCGCGTCGAAGGTCCAGGCGCTGCCGCCGAAATTGGAGATCCAGTTGTTCGGCACGCCGTCGTCGGGCCGCGGGTCCTTCCAGACATACCAGTCGCGCTTCGGATTATCGCGCGACGACCGGCTCTCGAGGAACCATGGGTGCTGGTTCGAGGTGTGGTTCGGCACGAAGTCGAGGATGATTCGAATGCCCGCCTCGTGCGCCGCCGCCACCAGCCGGTCGAAGTCGGCGAGCGTGCCGAAGATCGGATCGACGTCGCAATAATCGGCGACATCGTAGCCGAAATCCGCCATCGGCGAGGGGTAGAAGGGCGAGATCCAGATCGCGTCGATGCCCAGCCATTGGAGGTAGGGCAGGCGCCGGATGATGCCGGCAAGATCGCCGACGCCGTCGCCATTGGTGTCCTGAAACGACCGCGGATAGATCTGATAGACGATCCCGCGGACCCACCATGGTGCGGGGCGATCGGCCCCCGCCGCCTCGTCGTTCATCGCTTCGCTCGTCCTCGCTCTGTCCGGAATGGAACGGAGAACCGGCCCTCGCGGTTCATTCTGGCGTGGTGACCCCGCCTCCCGCCAGTACCCGCCGCAAACGACCGCTCTCCGCCTCCCGCCGCCTGCCGGTCGGCGCCGAGCCCGTCGCCGGCGGGACGCATTTCCGCGTCTGGGCACCGTCCCGCCGGTCGGTCACGGTGGTGATCGAAGGCGGCGAGGAGCATCCGCTGGCGCCGGAGGCCGACGGCTATTTCGCCGCGCTGGTGGGCGCGGCGAAAGCTGGCACGCGATACCGGTTCCGGCTCGACGACGCGCCCGATCTCTACCCCGATCCGGCGTCGCGCTATCAGCCGTCGGGTCCGCACGGGCCGTCCGAGGTCGTCGACCCGCGGCGGTTCAGATGGAGCGATCGCGGCTTCGCCGGGGCGGCGCTCGAAGGGCAGGTGATCTACGAGCTCCACATCGGCACCTTCACGCCGGAGGGCAGCTGGGCGGCAGCGGCAAGCCGCCTTCCCGTCCTTGCCGCGCTCGGCGTCACGCTGATCGAGATGATGCCGGTCGCCGAGTTCCCCGGCAGCTTCGGCTGGGGCTATGACGGCGTCGACCTCTTCGCGCCGAGCCACCTTTACGGCACGCCCGACGACCTTCGCGGCTTCGTCGATGCGGCGCATGCGCTCGGCCTCGGGGTGATCCTCGACGTCGTCTACAACCACTTCGGGCCGGACGGGAACTACCTGGCGAAATTTGCGCCGGCCTACTTCACCGACCGCTACGCCAATGAATGGGGCGACGCCATCAACTTCGACGGCGACGATGCCGGCCCGGTGCGCGACTTTTTCCTCGCCAATGTCCGGATGTGGATCGCCGAGTATCATTTCGACGGGCTGCGCCTCGACGCCACCCAGGCGATCTTCGATTCCGGCCCCGACCACATCGTCGCCGCCATCGTGCGCGAGGCGCGCACGAGCGCGCGGCGGAAATCCGTGCTCGTCGTCGGCGAGAACGAGCCGCAGGACACCGCGCTGGTGCGGCCGGCGCGGGACGGCGGCTACGGCCTTGACGCGGTGTGGAACGACGACTTCCACCATTCCGCCGTGGTCGCGATGACCGGGCGGCGCCAAGCCTATTACAGCGACCATGCCGGCACCGCACAGGAGTTCATCGCCGCGGCCAAATACGGCTTCCTGTTCCAGGGCCAGCTCTATGCTTGGCAGGCGAACCGCCGCGGCCGTCCCGGGCTCGACATCCCGCCCGCCCGCTTCATCACCTTCATCGAGAACCACGACCAGGTGGCCAATACCGGCCACGGCAAGCGCATCCATCAGCGCACCTCGCCGGGCCAGGCGCGGGCGATGACGGCGCTGATGCTGCTCTCGCCCGGCACGCCGATGCTGTTCCAGGGGCAGGAGTTCTGGGCGTCATCGCCCTTTCTCTATTTCGCGGACCACCAGCCCGAGCTCGCCGCCGCGATCGACGCCGGGCGACGGACCTTCCTCGCCCAGTTCCCGAGCCTTGCCGACGAGGACATGTCGGTGCGGCTCTCCAATCCCGGCGACCCGCACACCTTCGCCCGGTCGACGCTGGACTGGGGCGAGCTTGCCCGCAACGTCGAGGCCGTGGCGCTCCATCGCGACCTGATCCGGCTTCGCCGCGACACCGCGGCGTTCCGCGCGCAGCGCATGGGCGGCGTCGACGGCGTCGTGCTCGGCACCTATGCGATGACGCTTCGCTTCCTCGCCGGCGGCGACGATCGCCTGCTTCTCGTCAACCTCTCGATCGATCTCGACCTGCCGAGCATCGCCGACCCGCTCGTCGCCCCGCCGGAGGGCCGGGTGTGGGCGATCGCATGGTCGAGCGAGGATCCGATCTATGGCGGAGGCGGCACCCCGCCCGTCGAGCACCGCGAAGGCTGGCACCTCCCCGGCCACGCCGCCATCGTCCTCGCCGCAATCCCCGCCGCCGAGGCCGACCTCCTCCCCGACCGGCCCCGCAATCCCGCGCTGATCACGCCACCGCGCGAGGACTAGGACCAGCTGCAGGAGCGCAACCGCACCGCTTGCGGCTCCCTCCCCCCTTGTGGGGGAGGGGTGGGGAGGGGGGCCACGGCCTATCCACGCGCTCGGAGCCCGATGTCCCGCTCCGCTCGCGCAATGTCGCAACCGCTGCGTTCCGACGCACCGCCGCAGGCCCTCTCCCTACCCTCCCCCATGAAGGGGGAGGGAGCTGTGTTGAGAGTCTCGCGCGTGGACCGACGCAAGATCATTGCCCTGCCCGGCAAAATGACCGTATCGTGGCGACAAAGAGCCGCGGCGGTTCGAGAAGCCGGGGCGAGGAAACTTCGGTTGCGTCGATGCCAGTCAAGGCCGAGCCGGTTGCGATCAAGAAATACGCCAACCGGCGTCTCTACAATACCGGCCGCTCCGCCTATGTGACGCTGGACGACCTCGCCGAGATGATCCGCGCCGGCGACGACTTCGTCGTCCGCGACGCGCGGTCGGGCGAGGATATCACCCGCTCGGTCCTGACCCAGATCATCGTCGAGCAGGAGGGCAAGGGTCCGCATCTCCTGCCCACCGATTTCCTCCGCGAGCTGATCCGCCTCTATGGCGACAGCCTGCAGGCGCTGGTGCCGACCTACCTCAACCGCTCGCTCGATGCGCTGAAGCGCGAGCGAAGCCGGGTCCACGGCCATGCCGGCGCCGAAGCCGACGGGACCGCCCGTGGCGCGACGCCCTCGGAGAGGCCCACGGCGCGCGCGGCCCCGGCCGCGCATGACGACGAGGCGCTGGTGCCCGCCGATGGTCCGGGCGGCTCCGAGCTCGATCGGCTGAAGCGCCAGCTCGACAGCATGAAGGCGCAGCTCGACAAGCTGTCGGGGCTTTAGCCGTCTTCATTTTTTCGTTGCCGCGGTTGACGACCGAGTCCGGTCCGGGTTGAGTCCGGTCAGGGAAGGGCCTGCATCAATCGGGAGGAACGGGTGAATTTCAGAATCGCAGCGGTCGCCACGGCCGCGCTCGCACTGACCCTCGCGCCGGCGTCGGCGCAAACCGTCATCGACAGAAGCGCCACCGAGGTCAGCCCCACCACGCTCGCCAGCATCATGACGCTGTTCGGCCGGGCGCTGGAGGATCCCGAAGCGGCCTCGATCCGCAATCTGGAGCAGGTCGACGAGGAGGTCGCCTGCGGCGAGGTCAACGTGACCGACACGGAAGAGGAAGGCTTCGTCCAGTTCGCCTACATCCACCTCAACAACCGCCTCGTCATCACCGCGCCCGACAGCGACGACCCGCAGAAGGTCGCCGACAACGCCTTCGCGGCGCGGATCTGCGAGCACGGCTTCCCGACGATCTGACGCGGTGCGTCGGCGGCGGACATGATCGGCGGCCGGGAGCGCTAGCCTGCGCTTCCGGCCGTTTCGTTCGGCAGGGCGGGAACCGGGCCGCCGCTGAGCTCGCCCTGGATGTAGTCGATGCCGTAGCTGGCGAGGATGGCGGCGGTCTCCTCGTTGCGCACCCATTCGGCCACGGTCTTCAGCGCGAAATTCCGCGCCAGGTCGGCGAGCGTGCGCACGAACAGCTGGTCGTCCGGGCTTTCCGGCAGGTTCCGAACATACTCGCCGTCGATCTTGACGAGGTCGATCTCGAGCTGGCGGAGCGTGCGGAACGAGGTGTAGCCCGCGCCGAAATCGTCGAGCGCGACCTGGCAGCCGAGCCCCTTCACCGCCGCGACGAAGCGTGCGGCTTCCTCGAGGTCGCGGATCGCCGTCGTCTCGGTGATCTCGACGGTGAGGCGGTTGGCGATACCGGGATTGTGGCGAAGCGCGCTGGAAAGCCGCGACAGCCACGCCGGATCGGCGGCGGTGTCCGGCGTGACATTGACCGAAAGCCGCGCCGCCGGCGCGTCGCGCAGCGCGGCGATGGCAAGGTCGAGCGCGCGCTGGTCGAGGAGGCGCGACAGGCCGAGCCGCTCCGACAGCGGCATGAAGCTTGCCGCGGCGATCGTCGAACCGTCCGGCCCGTCGAGGCGCAGCAGCGCCTCGTGGAACACCGGCTGCCGCGTCGCGAGGTCGACGATCGGCTGGAAGGCGAGGCGCATCCGCTGCTCGCGCAGCGCCTGGATCAGCGAGGTCGAGAGCGCGGAATTGGCCTGGCGCGCCTCGTCGCGGCCCGGCATGTGGACATAGGCGACGAACCGGCCATAGCCGTGGGCGCGGGCCGCGGCGAGGCTCTCCTCGGCGCGCGCGGTGGCCTCGCCGATGGTCTGGGCGTGGCGCGGCAGGGCGACGCCGCCGATCGACACCGACGCCGCGATCACCCCGCGGTCGGTGGTGACGACCTCGTCGCGGACGCAGGACAGGAAACGCTGCGCCGCGAAGGCGAGCGCGGAATCGTCGCAGTCATTGAGGATGGCGCCGAGCTTGTTGCCGCCGATGCGGCCGATCGAATCGCCGCCGCGCAGCTGCGTCTTCACCCGCTTCGCCACCACCGCCAGCACCTGGTCGGCGACGTCGAAGCCGTAGGTGTCGTTGAGGAGGCGGAAATTGTCGACCGCCACCACCAGGAACGCCGCCGGCGTGCGCAGCCGCTTGGCGTTGTCCAGCACCTCCTGCAGGCATTCGAGGAGGTGGATGCGGTTGAAGGTGCCGGTCAGCTCGTCATGGTAGGAGCGATAGGCGAGCCGGCGGTCGCGCTCATGGCGGTCGTTGATGACGCGGAGAATGCCGATGGGGCGCGCCGGGCGCTGCCCGCCATCGCCGAACCAGCGGCCGAAATCCTCCACCCAGATCGTCGGGCCGTCGGCGCCCCGCGGGCGCAGCCCGTATTCGACGTGGAACGAGACGCCGCCGCCGCGGTCCGCGGCGTCGGTGGCGACCACCGCGTCGCGGCGGCTGGAGACATTGTCGGGGTCCTGGAAGGCTGCATAGGCGCGGCCGGTGGCGAGCCGGTCGGCCGCGATGCCGAGGACGGACTCCGTATCGCCGTCCCATTTGAGGACATCGTCGTCGAGCGTCCAGCGATAGGCGACCTCCCCGACCGAGCACAGGAGGTCGAGCGTGGTGGGTTCGGCCACACGGTCGGCGTTCGGAAGGCGCACCGGCACAGCCATGATCGCCCCGCCTCCATGAGCGGCACGGACGCCGGGCGGGGAATGGACAGGAGTGTGCCTCGCCCCCCGGCGATTGCCCAAGGAGTTGGCAGAAAGAGATTAATGCCCCGTAGCCAAAGCGTTTAGGGAGGCGGTATCGGCCCCGGGCCGTGATGCATGTAGCTGCCGTCCATCGTGATGTCGCGCGAGGCGTGGCGGATGGTGATGGTCACCCCGCCAAGGACATCGACCAGCGCGATGACCGTCAGGATGAAGAAGGTCGAGTTCGCCGCATCGGCCACCGCGATGAACTCGATCACATAGACGATGAGGATGATGATCGAGACGAGGTGGTTGCCGAAGGCCGCGACATAGGTTGCCCGCAGCATCTCGGCGAGCAGCGCGATGAGACCGCCGACCACCATCAGATCGCCGAGCGACAGCGTCCACTGGGCGTCGGAGAGGAGGCGGATCGTCGCGATCTCGTTCTCCCACACATCGGCGGCGGAGAAGAGGATCACGATGTTGAACACGATCAGCGTGATGATCGTGTAGGGAGTGTTGCGCAGGATTCTCGCCATCGGCCGGCCCTCTGAAGGAGGCGGCATCCTAGCGGAAATCGGCAAGGCGGGAAGGGCGTCGCCGGGAAACCCCCGGCGATCCGTCAGCTCTTCGGCTCGAGCACCTGCCGGCCGCGATACATGCCGGTCTTGAGGTCGATGTGGTGCGGGCGGCGGAACTCGCCCGAATCCTTGTCCTCGACATAGACCGGCTGCTTCAGCGCATCGGCCGAGCGGCGGAAACCGCGCTTCATGCGCGAGGTCTTTCTCTTCGGAACGGCCATCTCGGCTCCCTCAACTCAAACCGGCCGGCCCGCGCCATTCCAGGCGCCGCGCCCCTGCCGTGATCGGATTTGGCGGGCGATATACAGCGTCCGCCCCGGTTTGACCAGCGCCAAGGTGGCATCAACCCGGCCTGGGTGCCGCACGCCTCCGAACGCCGACGCTCCAGCAGTATCTCCGAGGCCGCGCGTTCGAATCGCACCGGGAACATCATTTTCACCCGGCGGCGGGCGACGGGGCGAAGAGCTCCGGCGGGAAGCCGCGAGGGCCGCGGCGCACGAACGGGCATCGCGTCACGCGATTGTCACGAGCGGCCGATCATATCCGCTCTCCAGCGACAGATGGTGGGGGCGGTCCGTGACGGTCGAGCGCGCCGATGGCGGCGGTTCCGGCGAGCGCCGCGAGGCCTTGGGCACGATCGCCCGCGCGACGCTCGACGAGCTGCGCCACACCTGGTCGCTGCTCGATCCCGAGCCGCAGCATGAATTCGTCCGCCCGCCCGAGGCCGGCATGGTGATGGTCCGCGGGCGGATCGGCGGCGGCGGCGCGCCGTTCAATCTCGGCGAGGCGACGGTGACCCGCGCGGTCGCGCGCCTGAAGAGCGGTGCGGTCGGCTACGCCACCGTGCTCGGCCGCGACCTCCGGCGTGCGGGGTTCGCCGCGCTCCTCGACGCGGCGTGGCAGACCGAGGCCCACCGCGACCTCGTGGAGGCGGATCTCCTCGGCCCGGTTCGCGCGCGGCTCGCCGCCTCGTCGGAGCTCACCGCGCGGCGCACCGCGGCGACCAAGGTCGCGTTCTTCACCCTGGTCCGCGGCGAGGACGAGCCATGATCTCCGAGGCCGGCCTGTCGGGCGGGTTCGAGGTGCCGGTACTCGGCGCGCAGGCCGCGTTCCGCGCGCTCCTCGCGGCGCTGTCGGAGCCCGGCACCATCGTGCCGCTGACCGACATGGCCGAGCCGCCGGCGCCGCTCGGCGCCGCCGCGGGCACGATCCTGGCGACGCTCGCCGACCATGATGCCGCGGTCTTTCTCGACGAGCGGTTGCGGGTGAAGGACGTCGCCGACTGGATCGCGTTCCACACCGGCGCGCCGCTGACCGCCGACGCTGCGCTCGCGTCCTTCGCGGTGCTGTCGGCGCCGGGCACGGTGCCCCTCGCCGCCTTCGCCGAGGGCAGCCACGACTACCCGGACCGCTCCACCACGGTGATCGTGCAGGTACCCGCGCTCGGCGGCGAGACGGCCGTCCGCCTGACCGGCCCGGGTATCAAGACGGCGCGGGAAATCGCGCTGCCGGTGGCGTCCGGCTGGCTGGCGGAGTGGCGCGCCAATCATGCGCGCTTTCCGCTCGGCGTCGATGTCGTCTTCGTGGCCGGCGAAACCCTCCTGGGACTGCCGCGGACCACCCGGATCGGGGGAATCTGAGCCGTGTATGTCGCGGTGAAGGGCGGCGAGACGGCGATCGCCAACGCGCACCGGCTGCTCGCCCATGAGCGGCGCGGCGATCCGGAGCTGCCTGCGCTGACGGCCGGGCAGATCGACGCCCAGCTCACGCTGGCGGTCGATCGGGTGATGGCGGAGGGATCGCTCTACGACCGCGAGCTCGCCGCGGTCGCCATCCGCCAGGCGCGCGGCGATATGATCGAGGCGATCTTCCTGGTGCGGGCCTACCGCACCACGCTGCTGCGCTTCGGCGCGACCCTTCCGGTCGACACCGCGCGGATGGCGGTGCAGCGCCGCATCTCCGCGACCCACAAGGACCTCCCCGGCGGGCAGCTGCTCGGTCCGACCTTCGACTACACCCACCGCCTGCTCGACCCGGGTGCAGGTGACGCCGCGGAGGCGCCGGCGGAGGCCGACGCCGACGGCAGCGTGGTCGGCCGCGCCATCGACGCCCTTGGCGGCGAGGGGCTGATCGAGCCCGACAGCGCCGCGGCCGCCGACGCGCCGGGCGATCTCACGCGCGAGCCGCTGTCCTTCCCGGCCGACCGGCCGCTCCGCCTCCAGGCGCTCGCCCGCGGCGATGAAGGCTTCCTCCTCGTCCTCGCCTATTCCACGCAGCGCGGCTATGCGCGGACCCATCCCTTCGCCGGCGAAATACGCATGGGCGACGTCGAGATCGAGATCGACATGCCGGAGCTTGGCTTCGCGGTGTCGATCGGCGCGATCCGGCTGACGGAGTGCCAGATGGTCAACCAGTTCCGCGGCGCCGGGGACGTGCCGGCGCAGTTCACGCGCGGCTACGGCCTCGCCTTCGGCCATTCCGAGCGGAAGGCGATGGCGATGGCGCTGGTCGACCGGGCGCTGCGCGCCGACGAGTTCGGCGAGGACCGCGTCGCGCCGGCGCAGGACGAGGAGTTCGTCCTCAGCCATGCCGACAATGTCCAGGCGACCGGCTTCGTCGAGCATCTGAAGCTGCCGCACTATGTCGACTTCCAGGCCGAGCTGGAGCTGGTGCGGCGGCTTCGCCGCGAGCATGCCGCGCGCGCGAGCGCCGCGACCAGCGAGGCCGCGGAGTGAGCGAGGCGGGGTTCGACGGCGGCACGGCGGCGATCCGGTACAATTTCGCCTATCTCGACGAGCAGACCAAGCGCTCGATCCGCCGCGCCATCCTCAAGGCGGTGGCGATCCCCGGCTACCAGGTGCCATTCGCCAGCCGCGAGATGCCGATGCCGTTCGGCTGGGGCACCGGCGGCGTCCAGGTGACGGCGTCGGTGCTGGGGCCGGACGACGTGCTGAAGGTCATCGACCAGGGCGCCGACGATACCACGAACGCCGTCGCGATCCGCGGCTTCTTCGCCAGGACGGCCGGCATCGCGACCACGACCCGCACCGCAGAGGCGACGATCATCCAGACCCGCCACCGCATTCCCGAGGAGCCGCTCCGCGCCGGGCAGATCCTGGTCTACCAGGTGCCGATCCCCGAGCCGCTGCGCTTCCTCGAGCCGCGCGAGACAGAGACGCGCCGCCTCCACGCGCTGAACGAATACGGCCTCCTCTATGTGAAGCTCTACGAGGACATCGCGAAGCACGGCCACGTCGCGACCACCTACGCCTATCCGGTGCTCGTCGCCGGCCGCTACATCATGGACCCGTCGCCGATCCCGAAATTCGACAACCCGAAGATGGACATGTCGCCCGCGCTGCAGCTCTTCGGCGCCGGCCGCGAGCGCCGCATCTACGCGGTGCCGCCCTACACGCCGGTCCGCAGCCTCGATTTCGAGGACCACCCGTTCCGCGTCCAGGAGTTCACCGAGCCCTGCGGCCTGTGCGGCTCGCGCGGCGTCTATCTCGACGAGGTCGTGCTCGACGACCGCGGCGGCCGGCTCTTCATGTGCTCCGACACCGACCATTGCGAGGCGGTCCGCGCCGGCAAGGGCGCAGCGGCGGAGGCGTCGTGGTGACCGGCGAGCCGCTCCTTGCCGCGACGGGGGTGACGCGGCTCTATGGCGACCACATCGGCTGCATCGACATCGACCTTGCGGTCTGGCCGGGCGAGGTGGTGGCGATCGTCGGCGAATCCGGCTCCGGCAAGACGACGCTGCTGAAGTGCCTCGCGGCTCGGCTTCCGCCGTCTTCGGGCACGATCACCTACCGCAGCCGCGACGGCGCCGCCGAGGACATCTACCGCCTCAGCGAAGCCGCCCGCCGCGCGCTGATGCGGACCGACTGGGGCTTCGTCTGGCAGGACGCCGCCGAGGGGCTGCGGATGACGGTCTCGGCCGGCGCCAATGTCGGCGAGCGGCTGATGGCGACGGGAGCGCGGCACTATGGCCGCATCCGGAGCGCCGCGGTCGACTGGCTGGAGCGGGTCGAGATCGACGCCAGGCGCATCGACGACGACCCGCGCTCCTTCTCCGGCGGCATGCGCCAGCGCCTGCAGATCGCGCGCAATCTCGTGACCGGCCCGCGCCTCGTCTTCATGGACGAGCCCACCGGCGGCCTCGATGTCTCGGTCCAAGCGCGGCTCCTCGACCTCCTCGGCACGCTGGTGCGCGAGCTCGGCCTCGCCGCGATCCTCGTCACCCACGACCTTGCCGTGGCGCGCCTTCTCTCCGACCGCATCGTGGTCATGAAGGAAGGCCGCATCGTCGAGACCGGCCTCACCGACCGGGTGCTCGACGACCCGAGCCATCCCTATTCCCAGCTCCTCGTCTCCTCGGTGCTGCAGGCATGAGCGGGCCGCGTGTTGCCGTCGAGGGCGTGTCGAAGACGTTCCGCATGCATCTGCGCGGCGGGCTGGAGCTGCCGGTGCTGCGCGATGTCGCCTTCACCGTGATGCCGGGCGAATGCGTCGTGCTGCGCGGACCCTCCGGCACGGGCAAGAGTTCGATCCTCCGCATGGTCTACGGCAATTACGCGGTCGACACCGGCAGCATTCTCGTTCGCTCCGGGCGCGGCACGGTCGACATCGCCACGGCCGCTCCGCGCGACGTACTGGCGCTGCGGCGGAGCACGATCTCCTATGTCAGCCAGTTCCTGCGCGTCGTCCCGCGGGTGTCGACGCGGGAGATCGTGGCGGCGTCGCTCAGCGGCGACGGCATAGAGGCGGCCGCCGCGCTCGACGCCGCGACCGATCTTCTGCTCCGCCTCAACCTGTCGCCGAACCTCCTCGGCCTGCCGCCGGCGACCTTCTCCGGCGGCGAGCAGCAGCGCGTGAACATCGCCCGGGGCTTCATCTCGTCGCATCCGCTGCTCCTCCTCGACGAGCCGACCGCGTCGCTCGATGCCCGCAACCGCGCCGCGGTCGTCGCGCTGATCAAGGCGAAGAAGGCGAGCGGAACCGCCATTCTCGGCGTCTTCCACGACGACGAGGTGCGCGAGGAAGTCGCCGACCGCGATGTCGACGTGACCGCCTTCGTGCCGGGCAGGGAAGCGGCGTGACGCGGCTTGGCCCGACGCCGGTGATCGCGGCGGACGCCGTGCTCGTCGAAGCGCGGCTCGGGCGCTATTGCGAGGTCGGCGCGCGCACTCGCATCCAGGAGTCGAGCCTCGGCGACTATTCCTATGTGATGGAGGACGGGCAGATCCTCCACGCGACGATCGGCAAGTTCTGCTCCATCGCCTCGTCGGTGCGGATCAACCCGCCGAACCACCCGATGGCGCGGCCGAGCCAGCACCATTTCACCTATCGCTCCGACGACTATTTCGACGCCGCGGAGCGCGACGCCGGGATCTTCGAGTGGCGGAGGAGCACGCCGGTGACGATCGGCCACGACGTGTGGATCGGCCATGGCGCAACGATCATGCCGGGCGTCACCATCGGCACCGGCGCGGCGATCGGCGCGGGCGCGGTCGTCACGCGGCCGGTTGCAGCCTACGCCATCGTCGCCGGCGTTCCCGCGCGGCCGATCCGGCCGCGGTTTTCCACAGAGGTCGCCGCGCGGCTCGAGGCGCTCGCCTGGTGGGACTGGAGCCATGAAGCGCTGGAGGCCGCGCTGCCGGACTTCCGCCGGCTTCCGGTCGAGGCCTTCCTCGACGCCTACGAGCCACTTCGGGCTGTCGCCGATCCGTCATCCAAGTGACGTTGATCGCCCCCGATAGTCCGACCCCGGGACAGCCGGGGGGCCACAATGACGGCAATCGCCGTTCGTGATCTGCGCAAGCATTTTGGCCGCAAGGAAGCCTTGCGCGGCGTCAGCCTTTCCATCGAGCCGGGCGAGATGGTGGCGCTGATCGGCGCCTCGGGCTCCGGCAAGTCGACGCTCATCCGCCACATCGGCGGCCTGGAGCATTCCGACCGCACCGGCTCCGAGGTCGCGGTCTTCGAGCGGACGATGCAGGCAAGCGGCCGCCTCGCCCGCGACGCCCGTGCCATCCGCCGCGACGTTGGCATCGTCTTCCAGCAGTTCAACCTGGTCGGCCGGCTCAGCGTCCTCACCAACGTCCTTTCCGGGCTCCTCGGCCGGGTGCCGCGGATGCGCGGCACGCTCGGCTTCTTCAGCCGCGCCGAGCGGCGCGCCGCGTTCGACGCGCTCGGCCGCGTCGGCATCGCCGAGACCGCCCGCCAGCGCGCGTCGACGCTGTCCGGCGGCCAGCAGCAGCGCGCCGCGATCGCGCGCACCCTCGTCCAGGGCGCCCGCCTCGTGCTCGCCGACGAGCCCGTCGCCTCGCTCGATCCCGCTTCCGCCAAGCGGGTGATGGAGACGCTGGCGGAGATCAACCGCCAGGACGGCATCACCGTCCTCACCTCGCTGCACCAAGTCGAATACGCCCGGCGCTACTGCCCGCGCACCATCGCGCTTCGCGACGGCGCGGTGGTCTATGACGGCCCGTCCACCAGCCTCACCGACCGCTTCCTGCAGGAGCTCTACGGCGACGACGCCGGCGAGCTGATCTTCGCCGATTCGCATGTCGAACGGGCGGTCGAACCGCCCCGTTCCGCCTTGGTCAGCGCCGGCGCGCTGGCATCCATCTGAACGGCCGGATAGCGGCCAAAACCCTGGGGGCTCACATGAACCTTCTTGCCAGAAGCCTTGTTGCGGCCACGCTCGGCGCGAGCATGGCAACCGCCGCATCGGCGCAGACCACCGAGATCAATTTCGGCATCATCTCGACCGAGTCGCAGGTGAACCTCGCCCCGATCTGGGAGCCGTTCCTCGAGGCGATGGCCGAGGCGGTCGGCCTGCCGATCAACCCGTTCTTCGCCTCCGACTATGCCGGCATCGTCGAGGGCATGCGGTTCGGCCAGGTGCAGATCGCCTGGTACGGCAACGCCTCCGCGATCCAGGCCGTCGACCGCGCCAATGGCGAGGTGTTCGCCCAGAGCGTCTCGGTCGAGGGCAATCCCGGCTACTGGTCGGTGCTGATCGTGCCGATCGACAGCCCGCTGCAGACCCTCGACGACGCGCTGGTCTGCGACGGGTCGCTCGATTTCGGTCTCGGCGACCCGAACTCGACCTCGGGCTATCTCGTGCCGATGACCTTCGTCTTCGCCCAGCGCGGCATCCGGCCGGCCGACTGCTTCAGCACCGTGACCAACTCCAACCACGAGTCGAACGCGCTCGCCGTCGCCAACGGCCAGGTCGATATCGCGACCAACAACACCGAGAACATGGACCGGCTTCTGGTGACCAATCCCCAGGCTCACGCCAAGATCCGCGTGCTGTGGCAGTCGCCGCTGATCCCGTCCGACCCGATCGTCTGGAACAAGGACCTGGAGGACGAGGTCAAGAACGCGCTGCTGCGCTTCTTCATGTCCTACGGCCGCGTCGGCACGCCGGAGGAAATCGCGGCGGCGCGCGAAATCCTCGCCGCGCTGGGCTGGGCGCCGTTCCGTCCGTCCTCGGACGCGCAGCTCTACCCGATCCGCATCATGGACTTCACCCGCGCGGTGTTCACCGCCGAGGCCGATGCGACGCTGAGCGACGCGGCCCGCGCCTCGACGATCGCCGAGCTCGAAGGCCAGCGCGACGCGATCCAGGCGCTGCTCGACACCATCCCGCCGCTGTAGGGCCCGCGGCCGCCTTCGGGCGGCCGTCGCAATGGCCGACGTGCCGGCAACAACCGACAGGAAAGCTCCCGAGGCGCACCCTCGGGAGCTTTCGCGCGTTCTCTTCAACATCCTGATCTGGGGCGGGATCGCCCTCTTCCTGGTGTGGAGCTTCGCGCCGGCGCAGATGCACCGTTTCGCCCGGCTCTTCACCGACGGCAACAACATGGTGGAATACGCGTCGGACTTCCTCCGGCCCGACTTCCGCCACTGGCGCTACTACCTCCAGGAGATGGTGCTGACGCTGCAGATCGCGGCGTGGGGCACCGTGCTGGCCTTCATCGCCGCGGTGCCGTTCGGCATCCTCTCGTCCAACAATGTCGTGCCGTGGTGGGTCTACCACCCGGTCCGCCGCCTCATGGACGCCTTCCGCGCGATCAACGAGCTGGTGTTCGCGGTGCTCTTCATCGTCGCCGTCGGGCTCGGGCCGTTCGCCGGGGTGATGGCGCTCTTCATCCACACCACCGGCGTGCTGGCCAAGCTCTTCTCCGAGGCCGTGGAGGCCGTCGATCCGCGTCCGGTGGAGGGCATCCGCGCCACCGGCGCCTCCAAGCTGCAGGAGATCGTCTACGGCATCATCCCGCAGGTCACCGCGCTGTGGATCTCGTTCACCCTCTACCGCTTCGAATCCAATGTGCGGTCCGCGACCGTGCTCGGCATCGTCGGCGCCGGCGGCATCGGCCAGATCATGTTTGAGACGCTGCGCGGTTTCCAGTATCCCGCGGCGTCGGCGATCCTCATCATCGTCGTGCTCTCGGTGGTCGTCATCGACATCATCTCCCAGCAGCTGCGGAAGCGCGTGATCTGATGGTCCACCGCGTCGCGATCTATTTCACCCCGCCGCCGGCCGATCTCCTGACGGCGGCGGCCGCGGCGTGGCTCGGCCGCGACCCGCATGGCGGGGCCGTCGACACAGCGACTGATCCGGGCCCGGACGATCTCGTCGCCGCGCCGCGGCGCTACGGCTTCCACGCGACGCTGAAGGCGCCGTTCCGCCTTGCCAACGGCGATACGCTCGCCGACGTCGACGCGGCGCTGGCGGCGTTCTGCGACGAGGCGGGGCCGGTGGTCATCCCCGCGATCCGGCTCGCCCGGCTCGACCGCTTTTTCGCCCTGGTTCCGTCGGAAGCGGTGCCCGATCTCGACGACCTCGCGGCACGGACGGTGGAGTTGTTCGACCGTCACAGGGCGCCGCTATCAGAAGCCGACCTCGCCCGGCGCGAAGTGGCGCCACTCTCGGAACGGGAGCGCGCGAACCTCATGCGCTGGGGTTACCCCTATACGCACCAGGACTTCAGGTTTCACATGACGTTGACCGGCCCCGTCGCGGACGAAGAAAGCGCCTCCGTCGAGCTGCTTCTCGCCACGCGCTTTGCTCCTTTCATCGACCGGCCGCTCCTGATCGACGGCCTCGCCCTCTTCGTCGAGCCGACGGACGGGGCCGATTTCATGGTCCACGCCCGCCACAAGCTGCGGGGCGATGCGTCATGAGCACCGAGTTCGTCATCCGCAACGTCGCGGCCGTCCTCGCCGACGAGGTGCGCCGCGCTGACATCCTGGTGCGGGACGGCGTCATCGTGTCGATCGATGCGCCCGGCGGCGGGCCGGGCGAGGATTTCGGCGGCGACATCCTCATCCCCGGGCTGGTCGAACTCCACACCGACCACCTCGAGACGCACTACGCGCCGCGGCCCTCGGTGCGCTGGAACCCGATGGCGGCGGTGCAGGCGCATGACGCGCAGATGGCGGCGTCGGGGGTGACCACGGTGTTCGACGCGCTCCGCGTCGGCATGGACGAGGACGTGACGCTCGACAGCGGCGACATGCGCGTCCTTGCCGACGCCATTCTCGCCGGGATGGCGGACGGGCACCTGCGCGCCGACCACTATCTCCATCTCCGCTGCGAGGTTTCCTCGTCCGACGTGATGGAGGCCTTCGCGCTGTTCGAGGACAATCCGCGCGTGCGGCTCGCCTCGCTGATGGACCACACGCCCGGCCAGCGCCAGTTCACTTCGCTCGATGCCTACCGCGTCTACTACCAGGGCAAGTCCGGCATGACCGACGAGGCCTTCGCCGATTTCGTCCGGCGGCGGCAGGAGCGCGGCGCGCTCGGCAGCGACGGCGTGCGGCAGGAGTTGTCGCGCCGCTGCCTCGACCGCGGCATCGTCCTCGCCAGCCATGACGACGCGCTCGATACGCATGTCGCGGAGGCGCAGGCGCTCGGCATCGCGATCGCGGAGTTTCCGACGACCCGGGAAGCCGCCGAAGCCTCGCGCGCCGCCGGCATGACCATCATGATGGGCGCGCCGAACCTGGTGCGCGGCGGCTCGCATTCCGGCAACGTATCGGCGCGCGATCTTGCCGCGCGCGGCCTCCTCGACGCGGAGTCGTCCGACTACATCCCGTTCAGCCTCATCCAGGCGGCTTTCGTGACCGCGGCGACGGTGGAGGGGTTCGGCCTGCCGCGCGCCATCGCGCTCGTCACATCGACGCCGGCGCGGGCCGCCGGCTTCGCCGACCGCGGCACGATCGCGCCGGGGCTCCGCGCCGACCTCGTCCGCGTCGCGGTGCGCAACGGCATGCCGGTCGTCCGCGGCGTCTGGCGCGAGGGGACGCGCGTCGCATGAGCACGGCGCCCGACCCCCGCATCGGCCCCGGCGCCCTCGTCCTGGTGGTCGGCCCGAGCGGCTCGGGAAAGGACACACTGCTGCGCTACGCCCGCGAGCGGATCGACGACCCGCGCATCGTCTTCTGCCGCCGCATCATCACCCGCGACACCTCCGCGCATGAGGATCACGACATCATCGGCGAAGCGGCGTTCGACGAAGCGGCCGCCCGCGACGCCTTCGCCCTGCACTGGCGCGCGCACGGGCTCTCCTACGCGCTGCCGGCATCGACCGACGCGGCGCTCTCGCTCGGCGACGCGGTCGTCGCCAACGCCTCGCGGGCCGTGGTTCCGCAGGCGCGCGACCGCTACCGCAATGTCCGCGTCGTCTGGCTCGACGTGCCCCCCGCAGTGGCACGCGACCGCCTCCTGGCGCGCAGCCGCGAGACCGCCGACGACGTGGCGAAACGGCTGGAGCGCGCCGACGCCATCGCGCCCTCCGGCGCGGACGTGACCGTGCTCGACAATTCCGGACCGATCGCGGTGGCGGGCGAGCGGCTGGTCGCGCTGCTGCTGGACGCCGTGGCCGGGACGCGGACCGCGCAACCCGCCATCAGCCGATAGGGCGCTGCGGTCCGTCCATTCGCTTGCCCTCCCTTCAACTGCCGACGACTCCGCCATCCTCGCGGGAGAGGATCACGGACACGTCTCATCCCACATCGTCGCCGCCGCACCCGTCTTCGGTGTTGCCCGCCGCTCCGTTCGCCGGGCATCCTGCGCGCATGATCGTCAGCGACCGGCACCGGTTCGTCTTCATTCACAACCCGAAATGCGCGGGCACGTCGCTTCGGCAGGCGCTGGCGCCCTATGACGACCGCGGCGGGCGCTATTGGGGCTTCGCGGAGCATGCGGGGCGGAGGGTCGATCTCGCCCATCTCACGCTGAGCGACCTTGAGGGCTATCCGGACTTTCCGCTGCTGGCCGAATATTTCGTCTTCACGGTGGTGCGTCATCCGCTGGAGCGGGCCCTCTCGGCCTACCGCGAGTTCATCACCAAGGGCTATCTCGGCTTTCCCGCCGACGGGCCGGACGATTTCGTGCTGCGGCACCTCGACGCCGACCGCGCGCGGTTCGACTTCAGGTTCGTGCATTTCTGCCCGCAGCATCACTTCACCCATCTCGCCGGCAAATGCCGCGTCGACTGGATCGTGCGGTTCGAGCGGCTGGAGGCGGATCTGGCGCACCTTCCCGCGCTGCTCGGCGTTCCGGCCGAGGTCGGTCACGAGAACCTGCGCGCCGAGACGCCGCTGGCGTTCGGACCCGAAGCCGAAGCCAGCCTGCGAAGCCTCTATGCGCGGGACTTTCAGCTCTTCGGCTACGACTGAAGCGCTTCGACTGCGGCGGAGGACTCGCCGCGTGTGATGGCCGCGATCGCGGCGGCCAGCACCGGGACGTTCGCGGCCGTGAAGTACTCGCCATGGCCGCCGGCAATCGCGCCGACGGCGTGGTTGGGGAACGCAGTCCGCCAGTCGGGGCCTGCTGTTTGCGGCTCGCCGAAGACCGCCGCGGTGTGGCTCTCGCGGCCGTAGAGGAAATGCACAGGCTGATCGTAGAAGCCGCGCTCGAACTCCCATTCCATCAGGATCAGAGGAGACGGCGCGCGGTGGACTCGCATCAGCTTGCGGGCAAGCTCGAGCGCGACGACGCCACCCTGGCAATTGCCGCCGACGATGATATCGCCGCGCGGCGCCAGCACCAGCAGCTCCCACATATAGCGGTCGGTCAGCGCGTCGAGATTGCCGGCCGAGTATCGGCCCACGCTGGCCAGCGAGCGCATGCCGTAGAGCGGTTGATCGGGCCCCACCGCCTCGCCCAGCGCCTCGAACTCGGCCTGGGTCTGAAACACCCAGAAGACGGGCTTGCGGGTGCCGTGCAGATTGGAGCCGACGAGGAGCGCCTCCGGAAACGCCCGCGCGCCGCGCCAGCTAGCGAGGAGGGCCGTGAGGCGCGGCAGGACCGGCGCCTCCTCCGGCGCGGTCTCGGCGTCGGTCGCCGCGGCACCGTCACCGGCAACGACGGCCGCCATCGCCGCCAATGTCGGCACGGCGAAGAGAGCCGGCGGCGCGACGTCGCGGCCGAACGCCTCCTCGATCGCGAGCACCAGCTCGGACGACGCCAGCGAATCGCCGCCGAGCTCGAAGAAATCGTCGCGCGGCCCGGGGAGCGCGGTGAGGTTGAGCACCGCGCGCCAGATCGCCGCCAGCCGGGCTTCGACCTCGGCGAGGCCTGCGCTCGCCGCGGCAGCCTGCGGCTGCCGCCCGACGGGCGTCCAGCGGCCGGCGAGATAGGCGTCGAGCAGCGCGTCCCGCCGCACCTTGCCGGTCGCGGTCAAGGGAAACTCTGCGGCCGGAACCGGCACGAGGTGGCGCGGCGCCACGCCGGACGCGCGCGCTGCCTCCCCCGAAATCGTCCGCGCCAGCGCGGCCACGGCATCGTCGGCCGCGGCGACCGGCACGAAGAACACCGCCAGCTCGTCGGTGTGGCTGGACGGGCCGCGCACCGGCACGGCCGCAACCATCGCCCGATCGATTCCCGCCAGCATGCGAAGCGGTCCTTCGATCGCCTCCAGCGCGATGTTGCGGCCGTTGACGATGATGGTCGCCTTCCCGCGGCCGACGATGGTGAGCGCGCCGTCGCGCACCACGCCGCGGTCGCCGGTCTTCAGCCAGCCATCGGCGGTGAAGGAAGCGGCGGTCGCCTCGGGCTCGCCGAGATAGCCGTCGAACATCCGGATCGGCGACGAGACCTCGATCGCTCCGACCATGCCGGCGGAAAGCGTCTCGCCATGATCGCCGACGACGCGGATCGACACGCCGGGCTGCGCGGAACCGACCGGCGGCGGCGGCGCGCCGCCGGGCGCGACGACCGCCATGTCGAACGGATCGAGATCGGCGGTGCGCGTCATGCCGCCGACCTCGGTCGAGCCGTAGTTGAAGGCGACCTTGACGCCGGCCGCTCCCATCTCGCGGAGGCGCGCTGTGAGACGGCGCACGATGTCCGGCACGATCATCTCGGCACCGAACGCCACGATGGTGAGGCTGCGAAGGTCGAACCGCTCGGTGGTGCGGTCGAGGGCGTCGAGCATGATCGCGGCAAGCGACGAGGAGAGCCCGATGGCGTCGGCCCCGAGATCCGCGATCGCCGCCAGCGCCTCCAGCGGCCGCGCGGCGAACCGTTCCGGGTGCATCCAGATCGTGGTCGGCGCCGTCCGGTAGAGGAACAGCGTACCGCCCGCCGTGTCGAGCGGCGCAAGGTTGAACCCGACGCGTCCGGCCAGCCGTTCGTTCTGCAGCCGGGAGCGGTCGAGGACCGTGCGGTGGCGGATGACGGCGAGCTTCGGGTCGCCGGTCGTGCCGGAGGTCGCGACGAGGAACGAGCCATCGCGCGGTGCGGCGCCAGCGTCAGGCCCGGCCGGCGCCGGCGCGGAGCCGGGCCGGTCGAGGAGGACGACACCGCCGGGAAACGCATCGAGGCGATCGCCGAGGATCGCGGCGATGCGGGAAGTGGTGACGAGCGCCGGCCGGGACAGGCGCCGGACCAGGGCAAGTCGGACCGCGATGGCCGTATTGGCCTCCCCGGTGCGGCTCATCTGCCAGGGGAGGATGTCGACCCCGGCGAATACCGCCGCCCCCGCCGCCACGAGGTAGTCGAGGAGCGAGTCGGCGCAGACCACGACCTGCGACTGGCGATCCGGGGAGATCGCCCGCAGCGCCGGCTCCAGCGTCAGGGACCGCTCCAGCAGCTCGGCATGAATGCCGGTGCGGCGGCGGCCGCTGGCATCGATCTCGACGAGGACGGTTTCCGGCGCCATGCCGCGGATCGCGTCGGCGAGCGTGGCCGGCGCGTCCGAGCCGGGTGCGGCGGGCGGTCCGGTGAGGGTCGCGCTCATCCTCCGGCCGCCGCTTGCGCGGCGAGCTCATGGATATGCCGGCCACGCTCGGACAGGCGGGCTTGATCCCCCACCAGCCGATGGCCGTCGAGAAACCGCGGGGTGAGGTCGGCGATCCGGTCGCGGACGGCCGGTGCGTCCTCGCCTTCGCCGCCGGCGAGCCAGCTGCGAAAGAACTCGATCAGCCGCGCGCATACGACCATGGCGTGAAAGACCCCGTCCATCGGCCGCGGATCCTTGCGCAGCGGCGAGGCGTAGGTTTCGTGCGGCGGATTCAGCACCAGCGGCTCGGCCGCGGCGATGCCGAACAGCAGCGCATGGGTGATCTCGTGCACCAGGAACTCGGCCATCCGGGGCACGCTGCGATGGCCGTCGCTATTCACCAGCGTGGCGCCCCACACCATGAAGGACGTGACACCGCCGAATCCCCGCGCCGCCGGGTCGGGATTGCCGACACCGACATAGACGCGCGACAGAAGGGCGGCGACCTCCCGCTCGATGGCGGGATCGACCGCGGCGATGACCGCCCGGGCCGCGCCGAGATGGTCGGCCGCCGCGGGGAACGCGTCCCCGGGGGGCAGGACGGGGCTCGGCCCGGGCATTTCCGCGAACATCAGACGCGCGAACCGTTCGGCGTCGTCGCCCAGCTCGTCAGGGGAGAAAGGCGCCACCGCGAACGCGACCGGCTCGCCCGCGAGAACCAGAATCTCGTCCATCAGGGCCGCGGCGCGGTCAAAGCCGCCCGATCGGAGCGCGGGGACGAGGTCGTAATAGCGCGCGAAGACACCGGGATGGACCTGCCGGTCGCGGAGCGCGGCCACGACCGGCGCAAGGCGCGCGTCATCCGTCCCGAGCTCCGGGCCAGCCTTGGCAACAAGATAGGCAAGGCTCTCCGCGAGCCTTCCCCGCACCGCCGCATCAAGTTCCGCCGGATCGGCGATCGACGCGAAGACCGTCAACGCGATGGCTCGATCCGGACCGGGCGGTCTGCGTCAGGCAGTCCTGGGCGGAATCTCGCCCACCTTGCTCAGGAGGCGGCCCAGGGTCTTGCCGCTATCCGGCCCGCCATCAACCGTCTGGTCGAAGCCGACGAGGCGGCTCAAATCGAGTTCCGGCAACGCACGGCGATCTGACGTTTCCACGGTGATGGCTCCTCGATTGGAATGACTGCCCGCCACAGAATCACCATCGCAGCCGGGCGTCAACAGCCCCGCGCGCCGCCCAGGGACAGAGTCGGATTTCGCGCCGCTGGCGCCCTTCGGCCGGATCGGCGAAGACCCTCAACGCGACGGCGGATAGGGGACCTGCGTCAGGCAGGACTCCCCGAGGGGAGCTCGCCCACCTTGCTCAGGAGGCGGCCCAGGGCCTCGCCGCTGTCCGTCGCGCCGTCGACCGTCTGGTCGAAGCCGACAAGGCGGCTCAAATCGAGTTCCGGCGGCGTACGGCGATCTGACGTTTCCACGGTGACAGCTCCCATTTTAAGGACTGCCGCCACAGGATCACCATAGCCGCCGGGCGTCAATGGAGCGGAGCGCCATGCCGCGCCCGGAATTGCGCGCCGCTAGCGCCGGTGGCCCTGGCGCCATTGCGAGGGCGCGGCGAAGCTGCCGGCCCAGATGCCGAGGCCTTCGGCGGCGGCGGCCGCCTCAAGCTTGGCGTAAGCGCCGCCGCTGTGGCGCGTATAATCGAGCGCCCAGCCTTTGGCGACGAGCCAGGCGTTCACCTCGACCCCGTCGGCGCGCCAGCACACTGCGATCATCCGGTCATACTGGTCGCGGTCGATCTCCTCGCAGACCGTCGGCAGCGCCTCGTCCAGGAACGCCTGCAGCGCCGCCGCGGCGGCGCGGCCGCAGGCCCAGGGCCGGCCGCGGGCATCGAGGCATTCCTGCGGCCCCTCCACCGCGTCTATGCCGTTGAGGCGGATGCGTTCGCCGCGGAGTTCGAGGCTGTCGCCGTCGACCACGACGGGGCGCCCGCTCACGGTCGATGCGAGGACGGCCTGGGCCGGCAGGACGAGGATGGCGGCCAGAATGATACGCAGCAGCATGCCGCAGCCTTGATCTTCGCCACCGCCCGCCGTCAAGTGCGCCGCGACGGAGGGAAGGCTTGGTTGCGGTGACGGCTGCGGTGGAGATGGGGGCGCGGCGGCTGGTGATCGCCGCCGTGCTGCTGACGGCCGGCCTCTGCGCCGCCCGCCTCCTCGTGATCGGCGAGTTCGGCCTCTTCCTCGACGAGGCCTATTACTGGGTCTGGTCGCAGCATCTTTCCGCGAGCTACTACGACCACCCGCCGCTGATCGCGTTCGCGATCCGGCTCGGCACCGTGCTTTTCGGCGACGGCGCGTTCGGCGTCCGAATCGTCGGCGCGCTCAGCGTCGCGGTCGATGCGTGGCTGATCTACGCGATCACCCGCGTCGTTTCCGACAGCCGGCGGACCGCCGCCTGGGCAACGATCTTCTTCAACGTCACCACCCTTGCCGCGGCGGCGGTGCTGACCGTGCCCGACCAGCCGATGATGGTGTTCTGGCTCGGCGCGCTCTACGGGCTCGTCCGCATCGCCCGCGGCGGCAGCGGATGGTGGTGGCTCCTTGTCGGCGCGATGGGCGGGCTCGGGGCGCTGTCGAAATACACGCTCCTCTTTCTCGCCGTGGCGGTGCTTCTGTGGCTGGTGATGATCCCGTCGCAGCGGCACTGGCTGCGGCGGCCGTGGCCCTATCTCGCCGCGCTGCTGGCGACGGCCCTCTTCGCGCCGGTGCTGTGGTGGAACGCGACGCATGACTGGTCGTCCTTCGCGCTCCATCTCAACCGGACCGGCTACGGCTTCGCGGGCTGGCGCTGGGACAGCTTCGGCGTCCACCTCCTCCTCTATCCGCTGATGCTGGGACCGCCGGTCTTCGTCCTCGCCGTCCTCGGGGTGGGGCAGGCGCTGCGCGCCGGCTGGCGCAGCGATCCGGCGAAGGCGCTCCTCCTCCTCACCATGGTGCCGCTGCCGCTCTATCTCGCCTGGCACTCGCTCAGCGAATGGATCGGCGGACACTGGCTGTCGCCCATCGTCGCGTCGGGCGTGATCTTCGCCGCGCTCGCGGCCGAGCGGACGGCGCCGGCGGCGCGGCGGCTGGTCGCGTTCTGCCGCCGCGCGGCGGTGCCGTTCGGGCTCGCCGCCGCGGGCATCGTCTATCTGGCGCTGGTCGAGACCTTCCTGCCGCTTCCCGCAGGCGCCGACGTCACCGCGCGGTTCCGCGGCTGGGATGCCTTCGCCGAGGACGCCGACCGGCTCCGCCGCGAAGCCGGCGCCGACTATTTCGTCACGACCGACTACGCGACCGCCGCGATCCTCCGCTACCAGCTCCGCGAGACGGTGCCGGTCGTCCAGCTCGACGAACCGGAGCGCTGGTCCTATCTCGACTACGACCCGGCGCTCGGCGACCCGAACGCGACCGCCCTCTACGTGACCCGCTGGAGCTCGCCCAGCGAGATGATCCGGGCGAGCCGGTTCTTCGCATCGGTGGCGCCGGGCGGCGTGGTGACGCGGCCGATCCGCGACGACCGCGTCGAAACCGTCCCGGCCCTCATCGTCAGCGACCCGCGGAACCGGTTCCGCCTGCTCCTCGATCCGGAGTGACCGGAATCGCCGCTAGGCGTCGTCTCCGGTGAATTTCGGGATCGGGCCGCGCTGCGGCGTCTTGTGGAACTTGATGTCGATATAGACCTCGTCGACATAGCACCACGCCCAGTTCTCCGGCGGGTCATAGGCCTCGATCACCGGGTGCCCGGTCGCCTCGAAATGGCGATGGGCGTGCTGGTTGGGCGACTGGTCGCAACAGCCGACATGGCCACAGCTGCGGCAGAGCCGGAGATGCACCCATTCGCTGCCGGTCTTCAGGCACTCCTCGCAGCCGAGCGCGCTCGGCTCGACGTCCTTGATCTCGAGAAGATGGGAGCAGGGATGCGCCATGACCGCGACCTCCGGGTCACGGTTGATAGCGGGCGGCGCCGAAGCCGGCAAACCTCTCCCCACGAAGAAGCGGCCCGCGCTGCGCTGTGCAGGCGGGCCGAGGTGGCGGAGGAGGGTCCGCGGGAGGAGGGAGAGGAAAGAGACCGAAGGAAGAGGAATGCGTCGGGGATGGCCGGTCCGGCGGGGCTGGCCGCCGGACCGGGGGAAGGGAAGGCCTAGTAGATGTTGGGCAGGGGCTGGCCGGTGATGCAGGCGTAGTAGGCGTTGTTGTACTCGGCCTGCCACTGCGGCTGTCCGATCAGGGCGCCGCCGGCAAGGCCGAAGCCCGCGCCGACCGCGGCGCCGCCCAGCGGGTTGCCGAACAGGCTGCCGCCGACGAAGTAGCCGACGCCGGCGCCGACCAGGGTGCCGAGGAGGATGCGGCCGCCGCGATGGCCGGCGACGAGGTTGGCATAGTCCTTGGCGTAGCTGTCGCAGGCGGTGGGCGAGCGGACGATGAGGGGGGAGGCGGAGGAGGTGGCGGTGGTGGCGCCGATCATGCCGACGGAGAGGGCGGAGGCGACCAGGATCCTGGAGAAGGTGCGCATTGGGGTTGTCCTCAGGGTTGGAGCGGGTGTTGCGGCCCGCTGTTGAATTCGATGGTGCGGTTCTAGGGTCCGTGCCCTGAACCCGACCTGAGGCTGTCGTTATGTTCTGTTCAGGTGGCTGCGACGGCCGCGAAACGGCGCAATCCCACGGGTTTCTGGGTCAAAGATTTTTTCGCTGGGGTGTTGCGGGCACTTTGCGGGCGGGCTTCTGCAGGCTCCCCCGACCTCATCCTGAGGCGGCCGGCGCAGCCGGGCCTCGAAGGACCCTCCGTGTGACGCCGCCGGTCCTTCGAGGCTCGCTACGCTCGCACCTCAGGGAGGGGCAGCCGGCTGCCCCGCGTGCCGGAACACCGCGGAATTCCGCGGTGATCGGGGCCGCGGATACGTTTCCTTAACCATAAACCGGTGAAGTCGGCGGGACGTTTCGGACGCTCCGCTGGGCGAGTTCATCATGGACCGGGGAAGTGCTTTGGCCAGTGCTGGCCGCCCCCGGGCGCCGGCGCCGCGACGGCGCTGGCGCGGCGGGGCGGCGCTCGCGCTCGCGGGGCTCCTCGCGGCCTGCCAGACAGCGCCGCAGGGCGCCCCGATCCAGCTTGCGAGCGAAGCCCGGCTGATGGCGCCGGAGGATGCCTTCGCGATCCCCGGCCCCGGCGGACCGGCGGTGACCGCGGTGGTGCAGCGGCACTACGCCAACGCGATCGAGCAGCGCGTCATCCTCGCCGGCGCGTCGCAGCGGCCGGGCGAGAACATGCTCGTGGTCCAGCTCTTCGGCCGGCCGATCAGCCGCAGCGCCGACCACGCCACGCTCGACAACGCGCTCTTCGACATGGGCAAGATCTGGCTGGAGATGGACGAGCGGCTTCCCGGCGTCGGCATGGTGGTGTCGCCCTACTTCGTCCAGAACAAATATGGCCCGTTCGGCTATGCGATGGGCCGCTATGCCAATGATCTCTGCCTCTATGCCTGGCAGCGCGTCGGCGAGGTGAGCCTGACGCTGCAGCCCGGCGCCGCGGACGCCGCGGTCGGCATTCGCCTCCGCCTCTGCAAGACCGGCGCGACCGAGCGCCAGCTCCTCGACGCGATGTACGGCTTCACCATCAACGCCTACTACGCCGACGGCGACTGGAACCCCTATGGCCGGCCGGGCGACATCGCGGTGCTCGGCGCCGGCCAGATCATCTACCCGCCCGACGACGTGCTCGAGCCGGTGCGCGCGCCGCGGGTTGCGGCGACCCCAGCGCCGCAGCCTGCCCCGCCCGTCGTGACGCCCACGCCGCTCGACCCGAGCGGGCCGGCCGTGCCGCCGCCTCCCGGCGGGGGCGGCCCCTCGTCCGGCGGCGGTGGCGGTCCGCTGCCGCTGGTGCCGCCGCCGCCCTAGCCGGCGGTCAAAACGCCGCAGCCCGCTTAACTCATTGATAGCCAGACGTGAACGACAATCGGACGATTCGAGGAAACCCGCCCCAACCCTCTGGTCCCCCAATGGGTGCGGGGCCTCGGTGACCGTTCATGACCAAGACGCTGGTATTCGCACTGTGGGGGATCTGCGCGGCAGCGGTCCTGACGCTGATCACGCTGCCGATCAGCCTGCAGACGCATCTCATCGCCGGCACCGTCGTCGTCGGCGCGATGATGCTGCTGAAGGCGACGCGCCAGGGCGGCATCTGGCGGATGATCGCGATCGCGCTCGGCACCTCGATCGTGCTGCGCTACGTGTTCTGGCGCACCACCAGCACGCTGCCGCCGCTGAACCAGCCGGAGAACTTCATCCCCGGCCTGCTGCTCTATCTCGCCGAGATGTACAGCGTCTTCATGCTGTTCCTCTCGCTGTTCGTGGTGATGATGCCACTGCCGTCGCGCAAGCCGCCGCAGCAGGACGACGAGGACCTCCCGACCGTCGACGTCTTCATCCCGACCTACAATGAGGATGTCGGGCTTCTCGCCACCACGATGGCGGCGGCGATGGCGATGGACTACCCGGCGGACAAGTTCACCGTCTGGCTCCTCGACGATGGCGGCACCGAGCAGAAGCGGAATTCGGAGAAGGCCGAGGACGCGGTAGCAGCGCAGAGCCGCCACGCGGTGCTGCAGAGCCTGTGCGAATCGATGGGCGTGCGCTACCTCACCCGCGCCCGCAACGAGCACGCCAAGGCCGGAAACCTCAACAACGGCCTCAAGCACTCGACCGGCGAGCTCATCGCCGTGTTCGACGCCGACCATGCGCCGGCGCGCGACTTCCTCCGCGAGACGGTCGGCTTCTTCGCCGAGGACGAGAAGCTCTTCCTCGTCCAGACGCCGCACTTCTTCCTCAACCCGGATCCGCTGGAGCGGAATCTCCGCACCTTCGAGAAGATGCCGTCCGAGAACGAGATGTTCTACGGTATCATCCAGCGCGGCCTCGACAAGTGGAACGCGGCGTTCTTCTGCGGCTCGGCGGCGGTGCTGGCGCGGAAGGCCCTCAACGAGACCGGCGGCTTCGCCGGCCGCTCCATCACCGAGGATTGCGAGACCGCGCTCGGCCTCCACTCCAGGGGCTGGAACAGCATCTATGTCGACAAGCCGCTGATTGCCGGGCTGCAGCCGGCGACCTTCGCGTCCTTCATCGGCCAGCGCAGCCGCTGGGCGCAGGGGATGATCCAGATCCTCCGCTTCCAGTTCCCGCTGTTCAAGCGCGGGCTCACCTTCGCGCAGCGCCTTTGCTACATGTCGTCGACGCTGTTCTGGCTGTTCCCGATCACCCGCGCGATCTTCCTGATCGCGCCGCTGTTCTACCTCTTCTTCGGGCTCAAGATCTTTGTGGCGTCGGGCCAGGAATTCCTGGCCTACACCTCGTCCTACATGATCGTGAACCTGATCATGCAGAACTACCTCTACGGCTCGTACCGATGGCCGTGGGTGTCGGACCTTTACGAATATATCCAGTCGATCCACCTCCTGCCCGCGCTGGTCTCGGTCATCCGCAACCCGTCGAAGCCGACCTTCAAGGTGACGGCCAAGGACGAGTCGATCGACAAGGCGCGCGTCTCGGAAATCGGGCGGCCGTTCTACCTGATCTTCGGGCTCCTGGTGATCGCGGTGGCGATGACGGTCCACCGCATCATCGTGGAGCCGCACACCGCCGACGTGACCGTGGTGGTCGGCGGCTGGAACCTCCTCAACCTCATCCTCGTCGGCTGTGCGCTCGGCGTCGTCTCGGAGCGCCGCGAGCGCCAGCGCACCCGCCGCATCACGGTGCAGCGACGCTGCGAGTTCCTGTTCGGCGGCGAGTGGATTCCGGCGACCATCGAGGACGTCTCGGTCCATGGCGCGCGCATCAAGCTAGCCGGCGAAGGCGCGATGCCGACGATCGAGGGACCGGTCGACGGCGCGATCCGCTTCACGCCCTATACGCCGCTGCCGGTGACCGAGCTGCCGCTGACGATCCAGAACATCGGCCGCGACGAGAAGGGGCCATTCATCGGCTGCCGCTTCCGCGTCGATGAGCCGGCTCACTATCGCCTGGTGGCCGACCTCGTCTTCGCCAATTCGGAGCGCTGGACGTCGTTCCAGAAGGCGCGGCGCGTCAATATCGGGTTGGTGCGCGGCACGATCTGGTTCTACGGCGTCGCGCTCTACCAGACCGGCCGCGGTCTCGGCTACCTGATGCGCGAGATCCGGCGCCGCGAGGATCCCAACGTCAAGCAGCTGATCCTGATGGCGCAGACCATGCGCGAGCAGGACGGCGTCTCCCCCGCGAAGCCGAGCCGCCGCCGGAGCGACCGCAAGAAGGCCGCCGCCGGAGCCCAGTCATGACAGGCTGCGCCCGCGGCGTCGCGACGGCCGCGGCGCTCCTTCTGGCCGCCCTGCCCGGGCAGGCGCAGGAGGAGCCGGCGCCGTTCGACATGGGCGTCGAAGCACCGCCCCGGCCGGTCGAGGCGGCGCCACCCGCGGCGCCGGTGATCGATGCCGGCGAGCTGCGCCTGGTGCCGCTGTCGGGCATTCCGCCCGACGAGCCGGCCACAGCGAGCCCCGACGGCGCGCTCGCGGTGGCGACGCCGTCGACGCTCGCGTTCCAGCGGCCGATCATCCCGTTCGACCGGCTGACGCTCGCCGGCGAATGGGATTTCCGCGCGTGGTCGGTCTATCTCACCAACGACCAGGCCGCCGCGCCCGCGGTGCTTCATCTCGGCTATGTCAATGCGCTGCTGGTGGCGCCGGAAGCATCGGCGCTCCGCGTCCTCATCAACGACCGGCCGGTGCTCGTCACCCAGCTGACGGCGGCGGAAAGGCCCTCGACGCTCTCCGTCCAATTGCCCGAAGGCCTGCTGCGCGCCGGCGCCAACCGCATCCGCATCGAGGCGTCGCAGCGCCACCGCACCGACTGCACGATCGAATCGACCTACGACCTCTGGACCGAGATCGACCCCGCCGGGACCTACATCTCCTTCGGCGATCCGACCGCGGGCATGATCGACCGCGTCGGCGACCTGGCCGCGATCGGCGTCGACGCGGCGGGGGTGACCACGGTCAACATCGTGATGCCGTCGCTCGCCCAGCCCGCCGCGGCGGCGGCGCTGTTCCGGCTCGCCCAGGGCCTCGCCCTTCGCATCGGCGCGCCGACGCAGCTCTTTCGCGTTTCGATGTCGGATGCCGGCGAGGCCGGGCCCGGCATCCTCACCGTCGTACTCGGCACGCGGGACGAGATCGCAGCGATCACCGGACGCCCGGCGGACGGCACGGCGATCTCTTTCCTCGCCGACACCGCCGGTCCGACGATGGTCGTGACCGGATCGAGCTGGAGCGAGATCGAGGCTGCGGTGGAGTCGATCCTCGCGCCGCTCGAGCCGGGGCCGAACCAGGAGCGGCGCTTCTACGCGACCGCGGCCTGGCAGGTGCCCGAGGTGCCGGTCGTCCATGGCGGCGAGGCGTTCACCCTCGCCGAGCTCGGCATCACCACGGTGGAGTTTTCCGGGCGGCGCTACACGACGAGCTTCGCCGTCGCGATGCCGGCCGATCTCTACGCGCAGGCCTATGGCTATGCCACGATCTATCTCGACGCGGCCTATGCGCCGGGCGTCCTGCCGGGCAGCCATGTCGACGTCTATGTCAATGGCGAGATCGCAGCGACCACGCCGATCGTCGACGGCGGCGGCGGCATCTTCCGGCGTCTCGCCATCGAGGTGCCGCTCCGCCATTTCACGCCCGGCGTGAACCGGCTCACGATCGAAGCGATCGTGCCGACCCATTCGGACTCGGTCTGCGCCCCGGGCGCCACCGCCGCCGGCGGCAACCGCTTCGTCCTCTTCGACACCACCGAGTTCTCGATGCCCAGTTTCGGGCGCGCCCTGCAGTATCCCGATCTCGCCGTGCTGGCCGGCACCGGCTATCCCCTGGTCGGCGACGCCCCGGTCTCGCTGGTGCTCGGCCGCGCCGGGGGGTTCACCTTCTCGGCCGCCGCGACGCTGCTGGCGAAGCTGGCGATGCAGGCGGGCCGGCCGTTCGAGTTCGTCCTCGCCGCCTCGAATGCCGCCGTCAGCGCGCCGTTCGGCGTCTTCGTCGGCGACATCACGCAGCTGCCGCCGCGCATCGCCGACCAGGCGGGCATCGACCCGGTGGCGATCGAGGCATGGCAGGATCCGCTCGGCATGACCCCGGGCGGCTCGGCGCCGGCGGCCGCGCCCGACACCGAAGCGACCTTCGAGCGGTGGCGCGATGCGCTCTCCGGCGGTGGCGGCTGGCGCGGCCAGGTCAGCTCGCTCGAGGAATGGCTGCGCCGCACCTTCGACTTCTCCTTCGCCAGCCTCCGCTTCGGGGCGGCGTCGCCGGTGAACACCAATCCGCCGGCGAGCGCCGGGCTGATGCTGGCGCAGGGCGGCCTCGGCAGCGGCACGTCGTGGACGGTGCTCACCGCGCCATCGCGGCAATCGCTGCAGAGCTACACCGAGCTCTTCGTCCGGGCGGAGACCTGGGACCGGATCGCCGGCCGCGCCGCGCTCTACCGGCCGGCGACGGGCGCGGTCGAGATCGTGCCGCTCGAAGGCGCCGATCTCGCCATCGTCGACGCGTCGAGCCCGCGGAACCTTCGCCTCGTCGCGACCAACTGGCTGTCGAAGAACCTCATCATCTACGGCAGCCTCCTTCTCGGCCTCTGCGTCATCCTCGCCTTCTCCACCACATGGCTCCTCAAGTCGCTCGGACGGCACGAATGATCCGCCTTCTCCATCGTGCCCTCCTTTGCGCCGCTGCCCTGGTCGTCGCCGCGCCGGCGGTCGCCGAGGTGCCGGCCGGGCTGTCGGCGCCGCTATGGGCGGCCTGGCGCGACCGCTTCGTCCAGCCCGACGGGCGCGTCGTCGACAACGCCAATGGCGGCATCAGCCACAGCGAGGGCCAGGGCTACGGCCTCCTCCTCGCGTCGCTCGCCGGCGACGCGGTGACGTTCCACCGCATCTGGAGCTTCACGCGCACGCAGCTCCTCGTGCGCGACGACGGGCTTGCAGCCTGGCGCTGGGAGCCCGACGCCTCGCCCAACATCACCGACATCAACAATGCCAGCGACGGCGATCTCCTCATCGCCTACGCGCTGGCGCTGGGCGGCGCGGCGTGGGGCGACGACAGCCTCACCGAGGCCGCCGCCGCCATCGCCTCCGCGCTGTGGACCGCCGCGATCATCCCCGCCGGCGACGATCTCGTCATGCTGCCCGGCGCCGCCGGCTTCCGCGAAGGCGACCGGATCGACGGGCCGGTGGTCAACCTCTCCTACTGGGTGTTCGAGGCGTTCCCGGCGCTCGCCGCGATCGACCCGGAGCATGACTGGACGGCGCTCGCCGACAACGGCCTCAAGTTGCTCGCCCGGTCGGGCGTCGGCCCGTCGCGGCTGCCGCCGGAATGGAGCGCGCTCGGCGACGGGCCGCCGCGGCCGGCCGCCGGGTTCGACCGCACCTTCGGCTACAACGCGATCCGCATTCCGCTCTATCTCGCGCGCGCGGGCCTCGCGACGCCGGCGCTGGTCGAGCCCTTCCTCGCGAGCCGCGACGAGACCGGCGCCGGGGCGGTGATCCTCCTCGACAGCGGCGCGCGGCTCGAGCCGCTGTCCGACCAGGGCTACCGGATGGCGCTCGCCGCCGTCGACTGCGCCGTCAACGGCACGCCCGTTCCCTCCGACCTCAGGACCTTCGCGCCGGACCTCTACTACCCTGCGACGCTCCATCTCCTCGCCTGGTTCTATCTCGCGGAGCAAAGGCCGGGATGTCTGTAACGAAGTCCCCCGCCGCAACCTGGATCGCGCTCGCGCTCATCGCGGCCGCGGTCTACTGGTTCTGGCCGGCCGCCGACGAGGCGGGCGGGGCGTACTGGACCGCCGTCGGCGGCGACCCCGATGTCCCCTGGACTTCGCCCGACGGCTGGGCCGAGATGGGCGTCGACTTCGACTTCACCTCCACTCCCGAGGAGCAGCCGCTCGCGCAGGCGCTGCCTGCTCCTCTCGCGGACAGCGCGCCGGCGGTGGACGAATCCGCGCTGCGGTTCTTCGCCCGGCAGGGCGACGCCGCGCGGCTCGCGGCCGAGATCGCCCGCCTCCGCGCGCTCTATCCCGACTGGGAGCCGCCCGCCGATCCGCTCGCCGCTCCCGTAGTGGTGGATGCCGAGCTCGACCGGATGTGGGAGCTCTATTCCGAAGGCCGCTACGCCGAGGTCCGCGCCGCCATCGCCGAACGGCGCGCCCGCGACGCCGGCTGGACGCCGCCGGGGACGCTGATCGAGCTGCTGGCGATCGGCGAATCGCGCGACCAGCTGATCGCAGCTTCCGAGTCCGGCCAGTACGAGACCGTCATCCGCATCGGCGCGGCGACGCCGGCGCTTCGCGTCTGCACCGAGCTCGACGTGATGTGGCGCATCGCCGAAGCCTTCGCCCGCACCGGCCGACCCGACCGCGCCACCGACGCCTACGCCTATCTCCTCCAAAACTGCGACGACCCGGCCGGCCGCTTCGCCACGATGCAGAAGGCGCTGGCGGAGCTGCCGGAAGCGAGCCTCGACCAGCTGTGGCAGTTCGAGCGGACCAGTGCGGCGGGCGTCCCCGAGTTCGAGGACGTCCGGATCGCGATCGCCCGCAACGCCGTGGCGCGGGGCGGCGAGGATGTCGCCTTCGTCCTCTCGTTCGAAGACCGTACCCGAATGGAAGCGCTCGCCCGCGCCGGCCCCGGCGCGGCGGACGCAACGCTCCTCGGCTGGTATCACTATCTCCGCGACGAGGTGACGGCGTCCGAGCAGTGGTTCCGCCTCGCCCATCAGCGGGAGCCCTCGGCCGAGAGCGCCGAGGGCCTGACGCTGTCGCTGATCGCGCTCGGCGAGGCCGAGGAAGCCGAGGACATCGCCTTTCCGTGGCGCGAGACCTCCGGCAACATGCTCGGCGTCTATCTCGCGGCGGTGGCCGAGCTCCTTGCGCTCGATCCGGCGCTCGAGCTGGCGCGGAACGTCCTCGCGCGCATCGTCGACACCACCGCGGAAGCCGAGGACGCCACCACCGCGCGCCAGCTCGGCTGGTACGCCTACGGCTTCGATCAGATCATCACCGCCGAGGCGTGGTTCGTCACCGCGCTCCGCTGGGACCCCACCGACGAGGAAGCCGCCTACGGCATCGCCCTGTCGCGCCAGCGCCTCGGCGACACGACCGGCCTTGCCGCGATCATCGCCGAATGGGGACCGCGCTCGACCCGGATTCGCCTTGTCGGCCAGCCCGGCTCTGCCGCGGCGCAGCCGCCCGCTGCTGTCGCGGTGCCCGCGCCCGTGGCCGTCGCGGTCGCT
>JAHCJZ010000011.1 GCA_026126025.1 Bauldia sp.
GGGGCGGGGGGCACGGCCGCGCCCCCTCCCCGAAAGCCTGCGTCTTTCGACCCTCCCACGAGGGGAGGGTTCAAGAAAAACAGCCGGGATACAGTCGCTAGGCCCGCGCGGCCATCGCCGGGCGCTTCATCAGCGACTTCAGGTCGAAGGAGAGGTCGGCCGCCTGCTCGGGCGTCGGGAGGTCCGGCGTGTCGAGAATGCGGCGGCCGAGCATGTGGTCGGCGGCGCGGTTGACCGAGTCGATCGCCACCAGCCGGTCGCCGGCGAACTGGAACACCGAGAAGCTTCCCTCCTCGATCGCGCCGCGCACCACGCTGCGGTCGGCCAGCAGCGACAGCCCGACCATCTGCAGCTTCACGTCGGCCTGGTCGGACCAGAACCACGGCACGGAGCGGTAAGGCTCCGGCTTGCCGACGATCGCCTTGGCCACCGTCTTCGCCTGGTCGACCGCGGTCTGCACCGACTCCAGGCGCAGCCGGCGCCCGACGAACGGCTCCGGGAACGACGCGCAGTCGCCGATCGCGAAGATCTCGGGCGCGCTGGTGAGGAGGTGGTCGTCGACGACGATGCCATTGTCGGCGGCGAGCCCGATCGCGGTGGCGAGCTCGACATTGGGCACGACGCCGATGCCGATGACGACGATGTCGGCCGGCACAAGCGTGTCGCCGGCCTCGACCGCGACAACGCGGCCACCCTCGCCAAGGATCGCCCTCGCCGGATGCTGCAGCAGCACCGTCGCGCCCCAGCCGCGGTGAAGGTCGAGGAAATGCTGCGACACTTCCGTCGCGACCGAGCGTCCCATCAGCCGGTCGGTCGCCTCGATGATCGTGACCGTGCGGCCGAGCATGCGCGCCGTCGCCGCGAGCTCGAGGCCGATGAAGCCGCCGCCGATGACCACGACGGATTCGGCGGTGACGAAGCGGTCGTGGAGCCGCCGCGCATCCGCGGCGTCGCGGAGGTAGAAGACGCCGTCGAGTTCGACACTCGGGATCGGCGGCACCCGCGGCCGCGCCCCGGTTGCGATCACCAGCTTCGCATAGGGAACCGAGCCGCCGCCGGCGAGCGTCACCCGGCCGCCGGCGCGGTCGATCGCCTCGACCGTCGTGCCGAGGCGGAGGTCGACAGCGTGGCTCTCGTAGAACGCGGCAGGGCGGAGCTCCTGCAGTCCGCGCTCGGGCTCCTTGAGATAGGTCTTGGACAGCGGCGGCCGCTGGTAGGGCAGGTCGATTTCGGCCGAGATCAGCGTGACCGGGCCGTCATAGCCGTCGGCGCGAAGGCTCGCCGCGACCTGCGACCCGCCATGGCCCCCGCCGATAATCACCACGCCGTCGGCCATGGCATCCCCCTCTTGTTGTCGTTCCGCGCCTTGCTAGCCGGCCCTTACGCGCCGGGCAAGGAAAGCCGCGCAACCGACTCTTTTGATTCCGGAAAGGCCGTCAGAACCAGCCGCGCCGCTTGAGATAGACGAACGGAATCAGCGCCGCGACCGCCATCAGGCCGAGGGCGAGCGGGTAACCCCACGGCCAGTCCAGCTCCGGCATGAAGGTGAAGTTCATGCCGTAGATCGTGCCGATCAGCGTCGGCGGCAGGAGGATGGTCGCGGCGACCGTGAGGATGCGGATCACCTCGTTCTGCTGCACCGAGATCAGCCCCAGCGTCGCGTCGAGGAGGAACGTCGTCTTGTTGGAAAGGTACGAGGTCTGGTCGGACAGGGACCGGATGTCGCGCTGCATCAGCTTGAGCCGCGGCTCCTCGTCCTTGTCGATCCGCGCCAGCGGCCCGGGGCGGCCGGCGGTGATGAACTGGATCATCCGCTCCAGCGAGGCGATGCTCTCGCGCGCCTTGGAGACGATGTCGTTCTGGTTGCCGATCTGGGTGAGGATCGCTTCGAGCCGCCGCTCGCGGCGCCGCCCGCCGGGCGTGACGCGGCGGAAGATCTCGCCGTTGAGCTTGTCGATCTCCGCGCCGGTCTTCTCGACCACGTCGGCGAGGCGGTCGATGATCGCCTCGGTGATGGCGAAGACGATGCCGATCGGGTCGTCGCAGCCGCTCTCCGGGTGCGACGAGCGCGCCATGAACTGGCGGAACGCGACGAAATCGGCGTAGCGCACGGTCGCCAGCTTGTCGCCGTGAAGGACGAAGGTGAAGGGCGTCAGAGCCGGCTCGTTGAGGTCGACGCCGGAAAGGATCGTCGCCGTCATGCCGACCGCCCCGCCATCGACGTAGAAGCGGCTGGAGAACTCGATCTCCGACGCTTCCTCCGCCGTCGGCACCGGCACGCCGAGAAACCGCTCCGCGGCGCGGTCCTCCTCATGCGTCGGGTCCTTGATGTCGATCCAGTGCGCCTTGCTCAGCGCCGCCGCATCGGGGTTCTCCGCGATCTTCTTCGGCCCGGTCTCCGTCACGTCATAGGCAGTCAGCATGGAGCACCCTTTCCCGGCGCGGCTCCGCAATCTACGCGGATTCGCGAGCCTTTCTGCAATCGCCCTTGCCAGCCTCCGGGTTCCCTGAGACGATCCTGCCGAGCAAGCGAACCACGCCGGAAGTCGGCATGGCTTCCCGAGACGGCGTTGGTCAGGGAGGCACCGCAATGGGGAGCGAAAGCGACAGGCCGAAAGGACCGCGCTGCATAGCACTGGTGGGGCCATTCGCCAGCGGCAAGACATCGCTGCTGGAAGCGATCCTCGCGCGCACCGGCGCGATCAACCGCCAGGGCACCGCGGCCGAAGGCAACCGCGTCGGCGACGCCTCGCCCGAGGCGCGCGCTCACCAGATGAGCGTCGAGGTCAACATCGCCGAAACCGAATATCTCGGCGACCGCATGACCTTCTTCGACTGCCCGGGCTCGATCGAGTTCGCCTTCGAAGCCGAAGCCATCCTCGCCGCGGTCGACCTTGCGGTGGTCGTCGCCGAAGCCGACCCGAAGAAGATCCCCGCGCTGCAGCTGATCCTGAAGGGCCTCGAAGACCGCAGGATTCCGCGCCTTCTCTTCCTGAACAAGATCGACCGCGAATCCGGCCCGGTCCGTGACATCCTGAAGGCCCTCCAGCCGGCGAGCCGCGTTCCCCTCCTCCTTCGCCACATCCCGACCCGCAAGGACGGCATCGTCACCGGCTTCATCGACCTCGCGCTGGAGCGCGCCTTCGTCTACCGCGAGCACGCCGAGAGCGAGGTCGTCGAGATGACCTCGGAGGACAAGGCCCGCGAGGTCGAGGCGCGCTATGCCATGCTCGAAACCCTCGCCGACTATGACGACAGCCTGATGGAGCAGCTCCTCGAGGACGCCGAGCCGAGCCGCGAGCAGGTGTTCCGCGACCTCACCGGGGACATCCGCGCCGGCCTCATCTGTCCGGTGCTGATCGGCTCGGCCGACCATGGCTACGGCATCCGCCGGCTGATGAAGGCGATCCGCCATGACAGCGGCGGTATCGCCGAGACGCGGAAGCGCCTCGGCATCGCCGCCAATGGCGAGACGCTGGTCCAGGTGATGAAGACGCTGAACGCCCCGCATGGCGGCAAGCTGTCCGTGGTCCGCGTCCTTGCCGGCAAGGTCGCCGACGGCAGCGAGCTCATCGGCCCGGAGGGTCCCGCCGGCCGCGTGTCGGGCGTCTTCCGCATCAACGGCCAGCACGTCTCGAAGCGCGACGCCGCGCAGGAGGGCGAAGCCGCCGGCCTCGGCAAGCTCGACCGCGCACCCACCGGCACCACGCTCGGCGCCGGCAAGACCGCGCCGAAGCAGATCCTCACTCTCGCCATTCCCGATCCGGTGCTCGCCTTCGCCGTCGCCGCCGCGGAGCGGAAGGACGACGCCAAGCTCTCGTCTGCGCTGGCCCGCGCGACCGAGGAAGACCCGTCGCTCCGCCTGACGCAGAACGCCGAAACCGCGGAGCTGGTGCTCGAAGGCCAGGGCGAGATGCACCTTCGCGTCGCGCTGGAGCGGCTGAGCGGCCGCCACGGCATCGCGGTCAGCACTCGAAACGCGGCGGTGCCCTATCGCGAGACCATCCGCGGCTCGACCACCGTCCGCGGCCGCCACAAGAAGCAGTCGGGCGGCCACGGCCAGTTCGGCGACGTGGTGATCGAGATCAAGCCCCTCCCCCGCGGCGCCGGCTTCGAGTTCACCGACCGCATCACCGGCGGCGTGGTGCCGAAGCAGTACATCACCTCGGTCGAGAACGGCGTGGTGGAATATCTGAAGCGCGGCCCGCTCGGCTTCGAGGTGGTCGACGTCGGCGTCTGCCTCACCGACGGCTCGTATCACACGGTCGATTCATCGGACATGGCGTTCAAGACCGCCGCGCAGATCGCGATGCGCGAGGGCATGCCGCAATGCACGCCGGTGCTGCTGGAGCCGATCCTCCATGTCGAGATCGCCGTCCCGTCCGAGGCGACGGCGCGCGCCAACGCCATCGTCTCGCAGCGCCGCGGCCAGCTGATGGGCTTCGACGCGCGGCCCGACTGGCCGGGCTGGGACGTGGTCGAGGCGCTGATCCCGCAGGCCGAAATCCGCGACCTCATCGTCGAGCTCCGCTCGGCGACCGCCGGCGTCGGCACCTTCCGCACCCGGTTCGACCACCTCGCCGAACTCACCGGCCGCATCGCCGACGACGTCATCGCCCGCGCCGCGCAGAAGGCCGCCTAGGTCGAACTGCGGGGGCAACCGAAGCCAACGGAGGTGCAGCTTGCGGCTCCCTCCCCCCTTGTGGGGGAGGGATGGGGAGGGGGGCCTCGGCCTATCCTCCCGCACCGCGCCGGATGTCAGCTCCGCCCCGCAATACCTCGACCACCGCGCCCGGACGCACCGCCGCGGACCCCCTCCCTGCCCTCCCCCATAAAGGGGGAGGGAACCGTGTTGAGAGTCTCCGTCCCGCGAAGGACGAAGGGGGAATGGTCCGTGCTGGCAACGCCGGCGCTTGGTCGCGCGGCGGTCTGGAAGAAGAGGCCGGGCCCCGGGCGCCCGGCAGTCGGGGCTGACCTTTGTGCGCGGCGATCAATCGGATCAAGCCGACAGGTCCAGCCAACCCATCAGGAGGAAACACACGCGATCGGTGCGAATCGCTGCACCAGGGCCGAGTGTATCGGCATGACGACTGCCCGCAATCTGTGCAGCGCCGCTTTACCGTTATCCACGGTTTCCAGCACAGTTGTGCCAGGTTGAAGTGTGCGGTGGGCACCTCTCCCCTTCGTCATTGCCGGACTTGATCCGGCAATCCATCCGGCCCGTCCCTGTGGATCACCGGGTCAAGCCCGGTGATGACGACGGAATAGCGCCGTCAGAACTGCCAGTCGCGCGCTTTGTCGATGATGAAGTCGCGGAACGCCACGATGCGGGCGGAGTTCTTCAGCTCGGACGGGTACACGAAATAGGTCGCAAGGCTCGGCGTCTCGACGTCGGGCAGGAGGCGCACCAGCGTGCTGTCGCTCGCCATGAGATAGTCGGGCAGCGAGGCGATGCCGGCGCCGTTCTGCACCGCGCTGCGCAGCGCGACGACGCTGTTGATGCGGAGCGTCGGGTGCCGCGGATTGCCGCGCGTCCGGCCGGCCATCTCCAGCCAGTTCACGTCGCGCAGATACCCGGGCACCGGCAGGCCGAAGGTGATGATGCGGTGGCGGTCGAGATCCTCCAGCGTCTGCGGCGTGCCGTGCCTGTCGAGATAGGCGCGCGACGCGTAGATGTGGAAATGCACGGTGAAGAGCCGCCGCTGGATGAGATCCGGCTGGCTCGGCTTGTGGAGGCGGAGCGCGACGTCCGCCTGGCGCATCGACAGGTCGAGCTCCTCGTTCTCCAGGATCAGCTCCAGGCTGATGTCGGGATAGAGCTCGAGGAACTGGTGGACGCGGTCGGTCAGCCAGGTCGAGCCGAGGCCGACGGTGGAGGTGACGCGGAGCGTCCCGCTCGGCCGCTCGCGGCTGTCGCGGAGCTCCCCCTGCACCGCCTCCAGCCGCGCCAGCACCTCGTTGGCGGTGCGGTAGAGGAGGTCGCCGGGCTCGGTCAGGAGCAGGCCGCGGGCATGGCGGTGGAAGAGCGGGACCTTGAGGTCGTGCTCCAGCGCCGAGACCTGCCGGCTCACTGCCGACTGGCTCATGCCGAGATCCTCGCCGGCGCGGGTGAACGACCCGGCGCGCGCGGCAGCCCGAAAGACGCGCAGTTTGTCCCAGTCCATCGCCCCCGCCCCCGCTCGGGAGTGTGTAACCGGCCGCGGCCTATTCCGCTGCTTCGGCCTCTGCGTGCACGTCCCGTTCGGCGAGATAGCGCTCGGCTTCGAGCGCCGCCATGCAGCCCATGCCGGCGGCGGTTACCGCCTGGCGGAACACCTCGTCGGTGACGTCGCCGGCGGCGAAGACGCCCGGAACGCTGGTCGCCGTCGAATCCGGCGCGGTCCAGATATAGCCCGACGGCTTCAGCCGCACCTCTCCGGCGAAGACCTCGGTCGCCGGCGCGTGGCCGATCGCGACGAAGAAGCCGTCGGCCTCGATCTCGCTGACCTCGCCGGTGACGAGGTTCTTCACCCGCACGCCGGTGACCGTCGGCGGGATGCTGTCGGTGCCGATGACGTCCTCGACCACCGCGTTCCACACCACCTCGATCTTCGGCGAGGCGAAGAGCCGCCGCTGCAGGATGCGCTCGGCGCGGAAGCTGTCGCGGCGATGGACGACGGTGACCTTGGACGCGAAGCGCGTCAGGAAGAGCGCCTCCTCCACCGCGGTGTTGCCGCCGCCGACCACCACCACCTTGCGGTCGCGGAAGAAGAAGCCGTCGCACGTCGCGCAGGCCGAGACGCCGAAGCCCTTGAACCGCTCCTCCGACGGGATGCCGAGCCACTTCGCCTGTGCGCCGGTCGCGATGATGACGGTGTCGGCGGTGTAGGTTGCGCCGCTGTCGCCGGTGAGCCGGAACGGCCGCTGCGACAGGTCGGCCGCCACGATCATGTCCTGGACGATGCGGGTGCCGACATTCTCCGCCTGCTCCCGCATCTGCTCCATCAGCCACGGCCCCTGGATCGCCTCGGCGAAGCCCGGATAATTCTCGACGTCGCTGGTGATGGTGAGCTGGCCGCCCTGCGGGATGCCGGCGATCAGCACCGGCTCGAGCATCGCCCGGGCGGCATAGATCGCGGCCGTATAGCCGGCCGGGCCGGAACCGACGATGATCACCTTGGCGTGCATGGAGCGCTCGCTTGCTGCGCGGCGCGCCCTTGGTCGGCGCGCGCGGAAGAATGGTCCGTCAATGTAGGAAACCGGGTCGGTTCCTCGCAAGGCCGGGAGGCTCGTCCCGGGCCTGCGATTAACATAAGCTGCAGCGGAACAGTTGTGCCACGCGACGCGTTGGCTGACCGAAAAGCCTTTGCCGCAGCCCGTTTCGCGGGCATTTCCGCACCGTTGGAGGATCCCAGGATGACGTGGAACCGTCTTGCGCTGGCCGGCGCGTTCATGGCCGCCTTCACGCTCGCCGCCTGCGGCGACGACGATGATCCGCCGGCCGTGGCCGAACCCGACCAGCCGGCGATGGAAGCCGAGGCGCCCGCCATGGAGGCGGAGGCGCCGGCGATGGAAGCCGAGGCGCCGGCGAACGAGATCGCGGGCGATCCCCCCGTCGGCCCGACCGTGCCGATCACGCTCGGCCAGCTCGTCGGCAACTGGGCGCCCGACACCGCCTCCTGCGAGGCGAACAACAATGTCGTCGAGATCGGCGAGACGCGCCTCAACACGCCGGAGGACGACTGCGCGTTCACCGGCGAGGAAGCAGCCGACGGCTCGGTGGTGCTTCAGCTCACCTGCGTGGGCGGTGAGACCGAGACCTGGACCGTGATGGCGGAGGGCACCACCGACGCGATCGCCATCACCGACGGCGCCGACAGCGCCGCCAGCCTGGTCCGCTGCACCAACGGCTAGCGGGGGGCGAGACACACCCTGACCGGGGCGAGGCTGCCGCACCCAGCCCACCCCCACCTCGTCACCCCGGCGAAGGCCGGGGTCCAGCGCCACACGAAGGCCGGCGCGCGTGGCTCTGGATTCCGGCCTCCGCCGGAATGACGAAAATGGGGAGACTTCTGTTCCGTTGGTTGCGGATCCCTACCGCAGCCCGCCGCAGAAGCGCTGGACGCGGGCGCAGGCGTCCTCCAGCACTTCGGTCGCCGTCGCATAGGAGATGCGGAAGGCGGGGCTGGAGCCGAAGGCGACGCCGGGCACCACCGCGACCCCCTCCTCCTCGAGGAGCGCGGTCGCGAAGTCAGAATCATTGGCGATGACCCGCCCGCCCGCGGTCTTGCGGCCGATCGCGCCGGCGCAGGTCGGGTAGACGTAGAACGCGCCCTCCGGCTTCGGGCAGATGATGCCGTTCGCCTGGTTCAGCATCGACACCACGAGGTCGCGCCGCTGCCGGAACAGCTCGGCGTTCTTCGGGATGAAATCCTGCGGGCCGGTCAGCGCCTCGACCGCCGCCCATTGCGACACCGAGCTCGGATTCGAGGTCGACTGCGACTGGATCGTCGCCATCGCGTCGATCAGCATCTTCGGCCCGCCGCCATAGCCGATGCGCCAGCCGGTCATCGCATAGGCCTTGGAGACGCCGTTCACCGTGAGCGTGCGGTCCTTCAGCGCCGGCTCGATTTCGGCGACGGTCGAGAAGACGAAGCCGTCGAACACGAGATGCTCGTACATATCGTCCGTCATCACCCAGACATGCGGGTACCGGACGAGGACGTCGGTGAGCCCCTTCATCTCGGCCCGCGCATAGGCGGTGCCCGTCGGGTTCGACGGCGCGTTGAAGATCACCCACTTCGTCTTCGGCGTGATCGCCTTTTCCAGCGCCGCCGGCGTCAGCCGGTAGCCGGAGGCCATCGTGGTGTCGACCGCGACCGGCGTTCCGCCGGCGAGCGCCACCATCTCCGGATAGCTCACCCAGTACGGCGCCGGCACGATCACCTCGTCGCCGGGATTTAGCGTCGCCATCAGCGCGTTGTAGAGCACCTGCTTGCCGCCGGTGCCGACGGTGATCTCGCTCCGCTCGTAGTCGAGGTGGTTCTCGCGGCGGAATTTGAGGGCGATCGCGTCCTTGAGCTCGGGGATGCCGTCGACCGCGGTGTACTTGGTCTTGCCGGCGCGGATCGCGCGGATCGCCGCTTCCTTGATGTGCTCTGGCGTGTCGAAATCCGGCTCGCCGGCGCCGAGGCTGATCACGTCGCGGCCGGCGGCCTTGAGCTCCCGCGCCTTGTTGGTGACGGCGATGGTGGCGGACGGCTTGATGCGGGCGAGCGAGTCGGCAAGGAAGCCCATCGGGGGCGATCTCCGGTCGGAAAAGGCGCGGGAAACTAGGCGGGCGTCATGGCCAAAGCAAGAATAGCGCGCAACAAAAAGCCGCCGGGACAGGACCGGCGGCTCGTTCGTGAAGCGGCCCGGCTCACCGGACCGCGATCAGCCCAGCTTACGCGAGCTGGAGGTTCACGGCCTTCGGGCCCTTGCCCTGGCGATCCGGCTCGGTCTCGAAGGTGACCTTCTGGCCGTCCTGGAGATAGGGGATGCCCGAGCGCTCGAGAGCGGAGACGTGAACGAACACGTCCTTCGAGCCCTCGTCGGGGGTGATGAAGCCGAAGCCTTTGGTGGTGTTGAAGAACTTTACGGTGCCAGTCTGGCGAGCCATGAGAGGGAATCCTTCCCGTTGGTTAGTGACCCGGCGGCGCAATGGCCGACGGAAGTGAAGCTGCGGGGTCGTGCATCGGGGAAAGGAATCGGCTCGTTCTCGCGAATATCGTCCGGCTTCAGCCAGGACTGCGGGGCGGTGTCGCTGCGCCTCGCGCCTTCAGTTCCAGTCTCCAGGGCCCATGTGCCCGAGCGCGCATAATATGCGATGACGCTCTACTGAAATCAACCACAGAACGGCCGCCGACTTTAAGAAAATCGGCGGCCGCCATTGCGTTCGGTCGAAGGTCAGGCGCAACCGGGAAGGTCTGCGCCGCCGCCGACAATGCTGATGCGCACCCGCGTGACGCCGGCCTGGATCATGCCGATCTCGGCGGCCGCGGCGCGCGACAGGTCGATCACCCGCCCTCCGACATACGGACCGCGGTCGTTGATGACCACGACCACGGTGCGTCCGTTGGAGAGATTCTGGACCCGGACCCGGGTACCGAAAGGAAGGCTCCGATGCGCTGCCGTCAGAGCGTCCTCATCGAACCGCTCACCCGACGCTGCGATACGCCCGTCAAATCCGGGGCCGTACCAGGAAGCCTGTCCACACTGGTCGTTCGCCGCCTCTGCGGCCGAACACGATAGAATAAGCGCGAACGCAATTGCGCCCGCCCCCTTGATCACTGCATTCACAACACCTCCGGCTCGACCGTCCGCCGCTGCGCGTCGATTTCCTGTTTCTGTTCAGTGCGTTACGGACCTTGTCGATCCCTGGCGCGCCCCGGAAATAGCTGGGGAAAACCGGCCAAAGCCGGGCAAGACTATGACCGCCGCTTCACAGCTGGTTGCCCGGCGTTACACTGTGTGGAAACGGCGGCTAAGCTGCAGATATTTCAGGAAGATCGATGCAAGAGCCGGAGAACGTCTTTATTTCTTCCGACGGCGGGAACCTTCCGCCGTCGGAAACGTTCTCCGCGCTCTTCGAGCGCCCCGGCGTCAGGGTCGAGCGCATCGTCTCGACCGGCGGCCACGCCTCGCCGCCAGGCTTCTGGTACGACCAGGCCGAGGACGAGTGGGTGCTGGTGCTGTCCGGCACCGCCCGCATCGCCTTCGACGACGGCCGCGAGCTCACCCTCGGCCCCGGCGACCACGTCACCCTCCCGGCGCACCAGCGCCACCGCGTCAGCTGGACCGACCCGGCGACGCCCACCGTATGGCTCGCGGTGTTCACGGCGGCGGCGGACTGACGCCGGCGTCAGCGTGGATCCCGGTTCTGCGGTGCATCACTTCGTGCTGCACCGCGCCCGGGAAACGATGACTCTTTCAGCTCACTCGTCCCGTTCCCCGGACAAGGCGCGGCATTGCCGCGCCGCAGAGCCGGGGTCCAGCCACGATCGCTCATTTCAGCCTGCTCGTCCCGTTCCCCGGACAAGGCGCGGCTTGCCGCGCCGCAGAGCCGGGGTCCAGCCGCGATCGCGGCCTGTACCCCGCGAGTGCTCTACCCGCGCCCGCGGAAGATGCGCCGAAGAAGACGGATCGCGAGGATCGTCACCGGCGTGCCCTACCCGCGCCCGCGGAAGATGCCGAGGAAGCCGCCGCCGAAGAGGATGCCGGCGCCGAGCACGAAGCCGAAATCGTACCAGCCGCCGCTGTTGTGCACCTCGTAGACGTTCACGCTCTCGGTGAAGAGCGAGATGATGAAGGTGACCGGCGCGATGATCCCCTGCCACAGCCCGCGCCAGAAGCCGGCGACGAGACCGTCGGCGTCGGGCACGTCGACATTGGGATTCACCCCGGCCGCGCAGGCGCTCAGAAGCAGCACCAAGCCGAGCACGGCAACGAGCGGAACGAGACGCGAGCGGGTCATTCGGCAATCCCCATCGAGATGGACCAGCGCCAGAGGCAGTAAGTATAGCACGAGTCCCACCGCTCCTCCGCGCCGCCCCACGGGCCACGTCGAGCGATGCTCGATCGCGAGACCGGGACGGCACGAATTTGGAACGCTGCGGGGGGACGTCAGCGCCTGCGCCTCGCTAAGCCCGCCGCGGCCGCCAGCGGCGAAGCGGCGGCGGCAGCACCAGCGCCGACACCTCCGCCGGCACGCCATAGGCCGCGATCACGCCGTCGGAGTCGCGAAAGCCGCACGCCTCGCGCTGCACGATGAGCGCCCACAGCGCCTCCCGCGCCGCGTCGCGAAGCGCAGCCCGCTCCGGCGCATCGCCGGCCGCAGCGCCGAGCGCGGCCACCGCCCGCTCCAGCCGCTCCCCGGCCCGCGCAAGCGACGCCGCCCGCTCGGCCAAGATCTCCGCCTCCAGCGCCGCCAGCCCCGCCTCGCGGACATTGCCCATCACACCCACCGCCTCATCACCACCCGCTCATAGCATTCTCTCCAGCCGACACCACCGCTCATCCCGGGCCGCGTGGCGCGCAGCGCCATCGCGAGACCCGGGACCCAGCGCAAAACTCGTCGCGCAGCGACGCCACCTGCGCGACCAGCGCCCGTTACGGCACTGCCGTGCCCAAGGCGCGGCTTCGCCGCGAGTCTTACGCTGGATCCCCGATCACGCGATGCAGCTTCGCTGCCCGCCGGGGATGAGCGGATGAAGTGAGCTGCCGTTCCCCTCTCCCCCGGGGAGAGGACAGGCGGCGCAGCCGCCGGGTGAAAGCCGCGGCCTCTCGTGGAAACGCATCCAACGGGCTACCCGTTCTCCAGATCGTCACCGCGATGGATGGTCTCGACCTGCATCGCCTTGAGGATGAGCCCCGGAACCGCCCCGGCATCCTCCTCGACCTCGTAAGGCTTGAACCCCTCCGCCAGCGCATCCTGGGTACACGCCGCAGCCAACTTCGCGGCTCGCTCGCCATACGGCTCGACGTCGGCCCCCGCATACGGCCACACATGATCGCCGATCCAGCCATCCACCCACCGCAAAAACCGCTGCGACATTGCAAGACGAATCCTCGCTGCCTTTTGCCTTTAGTCCGCTGGGAGCACAAGCAACGCTTCGTCGTCCTTGGCTGCGAACATCGCAATCCGATCAGCTTCGTCCAGTAACAGGGTCAGGATGTCGTCGGTCGAGCAATTGCCGACGCGCAGCCAGACCACCTTGGGAGGTGAACCATAGAGGAGCGCGAAGTGGTGAAAGTCTCCGTCTTTGGAGACGAGGATGAACCCGTTGCGACGCGCATGATCGAACACTTCGAAGTCGGTCGCGCGGGATAGGCCCACCTCCCGAACGTGTCCGCTACCGGGAAAACGATCCGCGAGGCCGGCGAGCAGGCGATGCGACAGGTTCTGGTCGAGCAGGAGGCGCGCCATCAGGCCGCGCCGGCGAGCCGGCGTTCGCGGTCGGCGGCAAAGGCGAGGCAGGCGCGGATGTCGTCGCGGGTGAGGTCCGGGAAGTCGCGCAGGATCGCGTCCTCGCTCATCCCCGAGGCGAGGCAGTCGAGCACGTCATAGACGGTGATACGCAGGCCGCGGATGCACGGCTTGCCGCCGCGCTTGCCTGGCTCGATGGTTATGATGGCGCCATAGTCCATGGGCGCGAATGTCGGGCTGCCGTGCGCGCGGGTCAAGCTACCGCCTCCCCCTCCTTCCCGCCTGTGACCCCGGGCGGCCACCCACGGAGCGCCCCCGTGGCGGCAGCGGGATGCCGTGGCCGGCGCCGCCGCCCATTTCGTCCAGCGAGGGTTTGTGGGGGCGGGTGCCGGGGAGGGGTTTCTCGGTGCGGCCGACAGTCATTTCGTCGAGGCTGTTCTTGCGGACCTTGTCGGAGGGGGCGCCGAGTTCGGCTTCGGTGAAGAGCGGAGAGAAGTCGTCCGCCTCTTCGGTCGCGTCGTCCTGAGAGGTCGGGCCCCCCTCACCCCCCGCGCCGCTCGCGCGGGCGCGCGCCGACCTCTCCCCGCTGGGGCGAGGTGAAGTGGCGCCCTCTTCCACCTGCGCCGCGACGTCCCCGATCTCCCCGTCGCTGGCGGCGAGCTCCAGTTGCTCCAGCCGGCGGATTTCGTCGCGGAGGCGGGCGGCTTCTTCGAATTCGAGGTTGGCGGCGGCTTCGCGCATGCGCTTCTCGAACTCGGCGATCGTGCCGCGGAGGTTGTGGCCGATCAGCGCCCCCTCCTCGGCCATGCCGGCGTCGACCCGGACATGGTCGCGCTCATAGACCGAGGCGAGGATGTCGCCGATGTTCTTCTTCACCGATTCCGGCGTGATGTTGTTGGCGACGTTGTAGGCCATCTGCTTCTCGCGCCGCCGCTCGGTCTCGGCCATGGCGCGCTCCATCGAGCCGGTGACGGTGTCGGCGTAGAGGATGACCTTGCCGTCGACGTTGCGCGCGGCGCGGCCGATGGTCTGCACCAGCGAGGTCTCGGAGCGGAGGAACCCCTCCTTGTCGGCGTCGAGGATGGCGACGAGGCCGCATTCGGGAATGTCGAGGCCTTCGCGCAGGAGGTTGATGCCGACCAGCACGTCGAACGCGCCGAGCCGGAGGTCGCGGATGATCTCGATGCGCTCCAGCGTCTCGACATCGGAGTGCATGTAGCGGACCTTCACGCCGGCCTCGTGGAGATATTCGGTGAGGTCCTCGGCCATCCGCTTGGTCAGCGTGGTGACGAGGGTGCGGTAGCCCTTGCGTACCACCTGGCGGATCTCGTCGAGGAGGTCGTCGACCTGGCTCTTCGCCGGCCGCACCTCGACCGGCGGGTCGATCAGCCCGGTCGGGCGGATGACCTGCTCGACGAAGACGCCGCCGGTGCGGTCCATCTCCCACGAGCCGGGGGTCGCCGAGACGTACATCGACTGCGGCCGCATCGCGTCCCATTCCTCGAAGCGGAGCGGCCGGTTGTCCATGCAGGACGGCAGGCGGAAGCCGTATTCGGCGAGCGTCGCCTTGCGGCGGAAGTCGCCGCGATACATCGCGCCGATCTGCGGCACGGTGACGTGGCTCTCGTCGACGAAGACCAGCGCATTGTCGGGGAGATATTCGAACAGCGTCGGCGGCGGCTCGCCCGGCTTCCGCCCGGTGAGGTAGCGGCTGTAATTCTCGATGCCGGCGCAGGAGCCGGTCGCCTCGATCATCTCCAGGTCGAAGCGGGTGCGCTGCTCCAGCCGCTGCGCTTCGAGGAGACGGCCCATGCGGTTCAGCTCCTCCAGCCGGAAGCGGAGCTCCTCGCGGATGCCCTTCACCGCCTGCGCCAGCGTCGGCTTCGGCGTCACGTAATGCGAGTTGGCGTAGACCTTGACCTGGCCGAGATCGGCGGTGCGCTGTCCGGTCAGCGGGTCGAACTCGGTGATCGCCTCGATCTCGTCGCCGAAGAGCGCGATCCGCCAGGCGCGGTCCTCAAGATGCGCCGGGAAGAGCTCGACGGTGTCGCCGCGGACGCGGAACGTGCCGCGGCCGAAGCCGACATCGGTGCGCTTGTATTGCAGCGCGACGAGGTCCGCGAGGAGCTGGCGCTGGTCGATCTTCTCGCCCACCGACAGCGCGAAGGTCATCGCGGTGTAGGTCTCGACCGAGCCGATGCCGTAGATGCACGACACCGAGGCGACGATGACGACGTCGTCGCGCTCCAGCAGCGCCCGGGTCGCGGCGTGGCGCATCCGGTCGATCTGCTCGTTGATCGAGGATTCCTTCTCGATATAGGTGTCGGTGCGCGGGACGTAGGCCTCGGGCTGGTAGTAGTCGTAATAGCTAACGAAATATTCGATCGCGTTCTCCGGGAAGAACGACCTGAACTCGCCATAGAGCTGCGCGGCGAGCGTCTTGTTCGGGGCGAGGACCAGCGCCGGGCGCTGCGTGCCCTCGATCACCTTCGCCATCGTGTAGGTCTTGCCCGAGCCGGTGACGCCGAGCAGCACCTGGTCGCGCTCCAGCGCCGCGACGCCGGCGGTGAGCTCGGCGATCGCGCCGGGCTGGTCGCCGCGCGGCTCGAAGTCCGACACGATGCGGAACGGGATACCGCCTTCCGACTTCTCCGGCCGCGGCGGCCGGTGCGGCGTCCACAGCTTGCCGTCCTTGTGCAGCGGGTTGCCGCTCTCGATCAGCGCCGACAGCGCCGCGACCGTGGCGGTGACGCCGTCGAGCGGCGGCAGCGGTTCGTTGCGCCGCCCGCTCTTCCGCGCACCCGGCTGCTGGCCGAGCAGCTTCTCGGCCTCCTCCAGCGTCACGTCGAGCCCCGGCACCGGCATCAGCCCCGCCGCCGCGCGGTCCCGCGCCGAAGCCGGCCCGCCCATCGACGTGCCGCGCGACGTGCGCAGCGCCTTGGCTTTGGGCTTGGTCTTCGCGCTCTTCACCTCTCCCCGGGGGGGAGAGGTCGCGTCGCGCCCGCCAGGGGGCGACGCGGGTGAGGGGGTTCCCACCCCAACGGCTCCAGCCCCCTCACCCGCCGCGCGCTCGATTTCCGCGGCCCAGTCGGCAATCGGGCCTGAGAGCGGCGCGCCGGTCAGATCGGGCTGGGGAGCTTCGGAAAAGCCGGGGGTCTTCTTGCGGGGCATCGGGCGAATATGGGCGACGGAGGCGCGGAGTGCGAGAGCCTGCGGAGGGAATCGCGCAGGTCGCCAGCCTAGCACGTGTTCCTGTTTTGTTTCACATGAAACAGGGCGCAGCGACATCCCGCGGGAACTTGCCATCCGCACCGGCGTTCTCCAGCACCGCAACGAGGAGAACGACGATGGCGAAGCCGAAGGACCGCGAGGCCGGGAAGAAGGCGGAGGACATCACCGAGGCCAATCTCCAGATCGCCCGCGCCGAGGAGAACACCGCGATCGATGGTGCCGAGGCGGCGCTGGAACGCGGCCTCACCGGCGCCCGCGCCGGCGCCATGCCGCTACCGAGCCCCGCCCGCCGCGAAGGCCTCGACGACGACGCGCCCAGCCTCGCCGAGGAGGTGGACCCGGAGCTGCGGGAGAAGCGCCGCGCATAGGCACTCCCTCCGTCATTCCGGCGAAGGCCGGAATCCAGAACCGCTTGCTCTGCGCCCGCGGCACTGGACCCCGGCCTCCGCCGGGGTGACGACCCAGGGATGGGGGTCGGGTCAGTCCTCCGGATACGGGTTCGCCCTCAGCAGCTGCGCGGCGTGCATCAGGCCGCGGGCGGTTGCCTGCGCCATGCGGTCGACGGCGGGATTGGCGCGGCGGCGCCCGGCGTCGGTCGCCGGGTCGAGGCCGACCTCGCCGACCCAGTAGGTGCAGCACTGCGGCGGCAGCGTGAAGTTCATGAAGGTCAGCACCTCCATGATGCCGGCGAGCGTCGCCTGCGCGCCGTCCTCGCTGCCGGTGATGACGACGCCCGCGACCTTGCCGAGCAGCACGCTGCGCCCGCCGGCATGCGCCTCCTCGTCGAAGGCGTCCATCCGCTCGATCGCGCGCTGCATCAGCGACGACCGCGCTCCCCACCAGATCGGCGTCGCCAGGATCAGGATGTCGGCCGCCTTGATCTTCTCGACGATCGCCGGCCAGTCGTCGTCCGCGCTCTCGCGAAAGCCGAGGCCGACCGGGATGTTGCGGTCGGCGAGGCGGATCGTCTCGGCGTCGAGCGGCGCGACGCCGCGCATGTGCCGCAGCACCAGCTCCGTCACCTCCTCCGTATTCGAGGCGCGCGGCTCGTGCTTGAGCGAGGCGTTGAGGACGAGGGCGCGGAACTTGGCAGGCTGGGACATTCGACCTCCGATGCGTGGACTCCGCGCATCGGACCATCATGGCGCGCCAAACGGAAGCGGCGGCCGGTCGGCCGCCGCTCGTCGTGACCCCAGAGGAGCCGGCTCCCGTCTTGTCGCGGGTACTAGTAGCCGAACCAGAAGCCCCACCAGCCGCCGGGATAGTACGGGTAATAGGGGTAGTACGGCCCCGGCATCGGCGGCAGAGGCGGCGCCGGGTAGACCGGCGGCGGCGGAGGCTGCGGCACCGGCTGGGGCTGCGGCACAGGCTGCGGCTGATAGACCGGCGGATTGGTCGACAGGTACCGCGCCGAGGCCCAGCCGCTGGAACCCTGCCACGAGCCGTAGCACCAATTGCCCGAGCCCTCGCAATACTGGACCGCCATCTGCGTGCCGCGCGGCATCACCCGGACGACGGGATATTGCGTGCCCGGGCCGCTGCGCATGTTGAGGTCGGCGGTGGTGTAGGCGAGGAGCCCCTGCCCGCCACCCGGATTGGGCGGGGCGGGCACGGCGATCTGGTTGGGCTGCCCGATCTGCGGCGGACCGCCCTGGGCATTGGCGATCGCCGGGACCAGCGACGTCCCGACCAGCGCGATGCCTGCCAGGACGGTGGTACGGAGTGAGGACATGGGGACGCATCCTTCGGTTCAGGTCGCCCCCCTGTCGCGAAGTCGGAACGGAGCCCGACAGCTCCGCCCATTTCAGGGCAACGTGCTAGCCGGGCTTAACTGAATGGCGGCTGAACGATCGGGTTCCCGCAAGAGGCGTAGCGTCATGATCATTCTGGAGGAATCGGCGCATCTGGAGGCTCCGCCGGAGGCGCTCGCGGCGTTCCTGGAGGCGCTCGACCACCGGTACCGCGACTGGCATCCCGACCACGTCCTCTTCCGCTGGGACGATCCGCCCGGCGCCCGTCCGCGCCGCTTCTTCTTCGACGAGCGGATCGGCGGGCGGCGCATCGCGATGCACATGACGATGGAGCCCGGCGCCGGCGGGCTCACCGCACGCTGCCGTCCGCTCCGTCGCACGACGCGCTGGGTGGTGCCGTGGATGACCTTCGCCGCGATCCCGGAGCCCGGCGGGTGCCGCTATCTGCACCGCATCGCGGTGCGCGGCCGGTGGCTCAAACCCGTCCTCGACCGGCTGATCCTCGACGCGGTGCGGCGGCACATGCGCGAGGAAGCGGTCAATCTCCAGCGCCTCATCACAGTGCCGTGAACACTACTCGCATCAAGCGTTTGTCGCAATTCAAGAGGTTCGCTGGCGCGGTCTTGGGCAAGCTGGATCGGCGCCAGAACAGCACCAATGTTGTCAACGTAGGAGGACAAACCTTCGACGTTAAGCGCGTGGCGCATTGCGAAATCGACAGCATTCATGCATAGACTATATTGGGGAGAAGACTTCGGAAGATCGGCACGCGGGCGACTTTTCAGGATGGTCCGGGGCGGCGGGGGAGGACTCGACGGCGCGGCAGGACTTGGAAGACGCATCAAGGGCTAGGGAGCGCGGATCGGCTCCTTCTTTCGGGGCTGTCGCCCTGGAACATTAGACCTGGGAAAAGACGATGCGTCAGAATGGCACCGTGAAATTCTTCAACGCGGCAAAGGGTTACGGCTTCATCACCCCGGATGACGGGGGGAAGGATGTTTTCGTGCATGTCACCGCGGTCGAGCAGTCCGGCCTCGCCGGCCTCACCGACGGCATGCGGATCTCGTTCGAGACCGAGCCCGACAAGCGGGGCAAGGGACCGAAGGCCGTCGAGCTTCAGGCAAGCGCCTGACGGCTGCCGCGCCAGGACGCGGCCAGACCGGAGCGACAATCGGTTCGGAAATGGGATCGGCCGGCGCCTCGCGCCGGCCGGTTGCTTCAGGCGTCGGCGAGCGCCGGCTCCGGCGCCGTCACCGCCGCCTGGTAGTCTTCCATCATCGCGCGCGAGAACGCGCCCGGCGTGAAGCGGTGCGGGCCGATCTCCGACACCGGCGTCACCTCGGCGGCCGTGCCGGTCAGCCAGCACTCGCTGAAGGTCGGCAACTCCTCCGGCATGATCGCCCGCTCGACGACCGTCCAGCCGCGGCGGCGCGCGAGGCCGATGACGGTCTGTCGGGTGATGCCGTCGAGGAAGCAGTCCGGCGTCGGCGTGTGGATTTCGCCGTCGCGCACAAAGAAGACGTTGGCGCCGGTCGCCTCGGCGACGCGGCCGCGATAGTCGAGCATCATCGCGTCGGCATAGCCCTTCTGCTCCGCCGCGTGCTTCGACAGCGTGCAGATCATGTAGAGGCCGGCCGCCTTCGCCTTCGACGGCGCGGTGGCCGGGTCGGGGCGGCGCCATTGCGAAATGTCGAGCCGGATCCCCTTGAGCCGCTCCTCCGGCTTGAAATAGGACGGCCACGCCCACGCGGCGATCGCCAGGTTGATCTTGTTGTGCTGCGCCGAGACGCCCATCATCTCGCTGCCGCGCCACGCGATCGGGCGGAGATAGGCGTCGGCGAGCCCGGCCCTCTCCAGCGTCTCGCGCGTCGCCGCGTTGACCTCCTCGACCGAGTACGGGATCGTGAAGCCGAGGAGCCGCGCCGACTCGTGGAGCCGGCTTGTGTGCTCGTCGAGGTGGAAGATCGCGCCGCCATAGGCGCGCTCGCCCTCGAACACGGCGCTCGCATAATGGAGGCCGTGGGTCAGGACATGGACCTTGGCCTCGCGCCACGGCACGAAGTCGCCGTTCATCCAGATGACGCCGTCGCGATCGTCAAAGGGCTGTGGTGCCATGGCGTACCTCTTGCGGAGCAATGTCCCGCCGCGGCGACCATCCCGCGCACCGCGGCGCTTTCCCTGGGGCCGTCAAGCCATGTCGGGCTTTTGCGTTGCCGTCAATCAGCCGGTAGACTCTGAAGAAATCGGCCGAAAACGGCGCCGATGCCAACCTTGGCGCGACGACGGCCGACCCTAGTCCCCGATGCCGAAATATGTCAATATGGCTGACGTAATTTCCGAGATGCTGCCGGACGCCGCCGCGCCGCGCAAGCGGAGCGTCCGGCCGCCCGCACCGGACGAGATCGAGCTGATCGAGCTGCTGTTCTTCGCCTATCGCGACTTCGTCTCCGACCCCGACGAGGTGCTGGCGACCTACGGCTTCGGCCGGGCGCATCACCGCGTCCTCCATTTCGTCGCCCGCAATCCCGGCATCCGGGTCGCTGACCTCCTCGACATATTGCGCATCACCAAGCAGAGCCTCGGCCGGGTGCTGAAGCAGCTGGTCGACGCCAGCTTCATCGAGCAGCGCCCCGGACCGCGCGACCGCCGCCAGCGCCTCCTCTTCACCACCGCGACCGGGCAGGAGCTCGCCGAGCGGCTGTCGGAGATGCAGTCGCGTCGCATCCGCGCCGCCCTCCAGGCGGTGCCGCCCGCGCAGCGCGCCGGCGCGCGGGAGTTCCTGCGCAGCATGATCGACACCGGCGAGCGCGCCAAGGTGGCGCGGCTGATCGCGCGGTGACGCCGTGAACGCCCGCCCGCCGACCCAGCCCGGCCCGCCGCAGGACGAGGCCCCGCACCTTCTCGTCATCGACGACGACCGCCGCATTCGCGCCCTCCTGTCGCGCTATCTCGTCGAGCACGGCTATCGCGTCACCGTCGCGGCCAATGCCGAGGACGCGCGCCGCCAGCTCGGCGGCCTCGCCTTCGACCTCCTCATCGTCGACCTGATGATGCCGGGCGAGAACGGCCTCGATCTGACGCGCAGCCTCCGGGCGGAGATGGGCGTGCCGATCCTGATCCTCACCGCGCGCGGCGAGCCGGAGACCCGCATCGAGGGCCTCGAAAGCGGCGCCGACGACTATCTCGCCAAGCCCTTCGAGCCGCGCGAGCTGCTGCTGCGTGTCGCCAACATCCTGCGCCGCACCGGTACGTCCGACGCGCCGCTGATCGAGGAGGTCCGCTTCGGCCCGTTCGTCTTCCACCTCCAGCGCCAGGACCTGACGCGGAACGGCCAGCCTGTGCCGCTGACCGCGCGCGAGAAGAGCATCCTCAAGGCCTTCGCCGAAGCGCCGGGGCAGACCGTCGACCGCCTCGCTTTGCTCGGCCAGGACGGCCTCGCCGGCGACCGCACCGTCGACGTCCAGATCAACCGCCTCCGCCGCAAGATCGAGGACGACCCCGCCAACCCGCTCTACCTTCAGACCGTCCGCGGCGTCGGCTACCGCCTCGTGACCGAGGCGTGACGATGGGTCTGGGTCCGGGCCTCCTCCACCGTTCGTCACCCCGGCGAAGGCCGGGGTCCAGAGCCCCATACGCCGCGTTCCCGGCTCTGGATTCCGGCCTTCGCCGGAATGACGAAGGAGGGGCATGGGCGCCATGTCGCCCGGCCGGGGCGTAGCGATGGCCGTCGTCACCCAGCCCGGCGCGGCATCGCGCAACCGCATCGCGGCGGTCTTTGCCGCGATCGGCCGCGTGCTCGACGGCGCGGTGCGCGGCGTCGGCGCGATGCTGCGGGCGACGCGGGACGGCATCCATGTCGTCCTCGACGCCATCCCCGGTGTCTCGCAGCTCTATGCCGGCTATCGCCGCGGCGTGCGCAAGCTCGCGCTGGCGATGCCGAAGGGCCTCTACCAGCGCTCGCTGATCATCATCATCGCGCCGATCGTGCTGCTCCAGGCGGTGGTCGCCTTCGTCGTGATGGAGCAGCACTGGCAGACCGTGACGCGCCAGCTCTCGGCCGCCACCACGCGCGACATCGCCGCGCTCGTCGCCATGCTGGGCGACCTTGCGCCCGGCGCCGACAACGCCCCGCTCTTCCGCGTCGCCCGCGATCAGTTCGACCTGACCGCGGCGCTGCTGCCGCCGGGACCCCTGCCGCAGCAGAGCGCCCGGCCGTTCTTCACCCTCCTCGACGAGACCATGAGCGAGCAGCTGACCGAGCAGGTCGGCCGGCCGTTCTGGATCGACACCGTCGGCGCGTCGAACCTGATGGAGGTGCGGATCGCGTTGGAGGACGGCGCGGTGCTCCAGGTCTTCGCGCCGCGCAGCCAGAGCTACACCTCGCCCTCCTACATCTTCATCCTGTGGATGGTCGGCACCAGCCTCGTCCTCCTCACCATCGCGATCCTCTTCCTGCGCAACCAGATCCTGCCGATCCAGCGCCTCGCCGACGCCGCCGAGAGCTTCGGCAAGGGCCGCCCGACGCCGGCCTTCAAGCCGCGCGGCGCCCGCGAGGTCCGCCAGGCGAGCGCTGCGTTCCTGGAGATGCGCGAGCGCATCGCGCGCCAGATGGAGCAGCGCACCGCGATGCTGGCCGGCGTATCGCATGACCTCCGCACCGTGCTGACGCGCTTCCGCCTGCAGCTGGAACTCCTCGACAAATCGCCCGACGTGGACGAGCTCCACGACGACATCGACGACATGCAGGCGATGCTCGAAGGCTACCTCGCCTTTGCCAGCGGCGATGGCGGCGAGCAGCCCGCGCCGTCGCCGGTCGAGGACCTGCTGCTGCGCGTCGCCGAGGATACGCAGCCCGGCGGCTGCGCGCTGACGGTGCGCTATCACGGCGCGCCGACCGTCATTCTCCGCCCCCTCGCCTTCCGGCGCTGCATCGGCAACCTCGCCCGCAACGCCTGCCGCCACGGCCGGCGCGTTGCGATCGAGGGCGTGCAGGAGAGCGGCTGGCTGACCGTGACCGTCGACGATGACGGCCCCGGCGTGCCGGCCGAGGAACGCGAGAAGGTGTTCCGCCCCTTCTACCGGCTCGACGCCGCGCGCAACCTCGACCAGAGCGGCACCGGCCTCGGCCTCGCCATCGCCCGCGACATCGCCCGCATCCATGGCGGCGACATCACCCTCGGCGACAGCCCCCTCGGCGGGCTCAGAGCGACGGTGAGGATACCGGGCTGAGCGGTGAATGGTGAATGGTCAATGGTGAATGGGGCGCTTGCCGGATTCCCCCATTCACCATTCACTATTCACCGACCGTCTCTCACCCACCCTTCGCCAGCTCCTCCGCCCGCTTCTTCGCGGCGGCGGCAGCGCGGCGGATCAGCGGCGCGAGGCCGTCCTTTGCCATCAGCACGTCGAGGGCGGCGGCGGTGGTGCCGTTGGGTGAGGTGACGTTCTTCCGCAGCGTGGCGGGGTCGTCGCCCGTCGCGGCGAGGAGGGCGCCGGCGCCGGAGATGGTGGCGTCGGCGAGCCGCCGCGCCAGCTCCGCGGGCAGCCCGACCGCGACGCCGGCTTCGGCCAGCGTCTCGGCGAGGAGGAAGACATAGGCGGGGCCGGACCCGGACACCGCCGTCACCGCGTCGATCAGGCCCTCGTCGGCGACCCATTCGACCGACCCCGCGGCCGAGAGCAGCGCCGTCGCGAGCGCGCGCTGCGCATCGCCGACGCCGGGCGCGGCGACCGCGACGGTGATCCCCTGCCCGATCTGCGCCGGCGTGTTCGGCATCGAGCGGACAACCTGCCCGCCGCCCACCATGTTGCCGAGCGTGGCGAGCGTGATCCCCGCCGCGATCGACAGCACCAGCGTGTCGGGGCCGACGAGGGGACGGAAGGCGGGCAGCGTCTCGCCCAGCGCCTGCGGCTTCACCGCGATCACCAGCGCGCCAGCCGTCAGCCCCTCGGGCGGCGCGGCCTCGACCCGGCCCGCAACGCGCGCGAGGAGCGCCGAGGTCGGAGCCGGGGCGGCGGGATCGACGACGCGGAGCGCGGCGGCGCGGAGCCCGGCCTTGAGCCAGCCCGCCAGCAGCGCCCCGCCCATCTTGCCGGCGCCGGCGAGAACCAGCGGCCGCTCGGGCGTGAGGGCGGCAAGCGCGTCTGCGGCAGGGCCGGGCTTCTCCATCCCGGACCTATCCACCGGGAACGGCGGCCGCGCAAGCAGGCTTGAGACGGCGGCGGCGAGCGACGATAGTCGCCGCCCGTTCCACGCAGCCGGAGGCCATGATGCAGCTCTACGGATCCAACACCTCGCCCTATGCCCGCAAGATTCGCATCGCCGCGATCGAGCTGGGCGTGATGGACCGGATCACCTTCACCGCCTTCGACGTCGGCACGATGCAGCCGGAGCTGGTGAAGCTGAACCCGCTCCACAAGGTGCCGGTGCTGGTGACCGACGACGGGCGGGCGCTGTTCGATTCCCCCGTGATCGCCGAATGGCTCGACGTGACCTATGGCCCGCGCCTCCTCCCCGCCTCCGGCCCCGCGCGCTGGAGCGTGCTGACGGTCGCCGCGCTCGCCGACGGCATCCTCGACGCGGCGGTGCCGGCGCGCGCCGAGCGGCTCCGCCCGCCCGAGCAGCAGTCGGCCGCGGCGATCGAGAAGAACCTCGGCAAGGTCGCCCGCGCGCTCGACTGGCTCGACCAGAACGATTCCTGGCACGCCGGCGCCCCCGATTTCGGCCAGATCGGCGTCGGCTGCGCGATCGGCTATCTCGAATTCCGCATGCCCGACCTCGCGGTCCTCTCCACCCGCCCCCGCCTCGCCGCCTGGAACGCCGGCTTCTCGGCGCGCCCCGCGATGAAAGCCACCGTGCCGCACTGACTGCGCCTGGCCAAAGTTGAACCCTTCCCTGGTGGAAGGGTCGAAACCGCATCGCGGTTTCGGGGAAGGGGGCGGCCGTACCCCTCTCCCGAAGCTCGCTTCGCGATCTTCGACCTCTCCACGAGGGAGAGGTTCAAGAGGCGGAATCACTCCGGCGGCAGATCGAGCTCGTAGAGGCCATGGAGCGACGTGACGCCTGAAGCACCGCCGCGATCGTCGCGGCGGATGGCGTCGATGATCGCAGCGCCATCGCCCTTCGCCCCGGTGAAGCGGCCGGTGCCGCCGGTCATGTACCAGCCGCCCTCGCAGCGGTCGTCGCGGCCGATGCAGCTGATCTGGATGGTGAGCGCGCTCCGGTCGGCGGCGGTCACCGTGCAATAGGCGTTGGTGAAGAGGCTGGCCGCGCCGACCCCCTGCACCTCGATGAGGAACTGGCAGGTCGCGGCGAGCCCGTCGAGCGCGCCTCCGTCGGCGAGCCGGCCGGACGCGATCCCGAACAGCACCGAATGCCCCGGCTCGAACTGCGTGAGCGTGCCCCCGCCCTGCCAGGCGAGCGTGGCCGAAAGCGAGTACTCACCCGCCGAAGCCGGCGCACCAAAAGCAACGGCCGCGCAGAGGCTTAGCGCGGCCGTCGGAATCGATCTGCGAAGGCGGGAAGCACGGCGCGTCATGCGCCGATGATTACGCCTCTCCGGCGGTCTCGAACAGCACCGCCTCCAGCGCCTCGGGCGCGGTCTTGCCGGCCCACACCACGAACTGGAACGCCGGGAAATAGCGCTCGCAGGCGTCGATCGCGGAGGAGATCAGGCTCTCGACCTGCTGCTCGGTGGGGTCGGCGCCGCCGGAGAGGAGGAGCGTCTGGCGGAACATCACCAGCCCCTCCTGGCTCCACAGGTCGAAATGGCCGATCCACATCTGCTCGTTGACGAGGGCGAGGAGGCGCATCACCTCGAGCTTGCGCATCTCGGAGACCTTGAGGTCGAACGCGCAGGACAGATGCACCGCCTCCATCTCCTCCATCCACGCGAAGGAGACGTGATAGTCGGCAAGCCCCGCCTTGATCGAGATCGTGATCTCATCGTCCCCGGAGCGCTCGAACGACCAGTCGTGCCCGCCGGCGATCGTTTCGATCGTGTCGACCGGGTTGGTGTGCCGTTCCGCTTCGAAATCAACAAGGCTCATGGTCAGGCCCTTTCGGCAGGCGGGCGGCGAATGCACGCCCGAAGAGGCGGAGCGACACCCGATGCCGAAGGACTGGGCCCCGACCGGGAGCGGCGCGAATCTTCGTTACGAATCAGCATATAGGCTTCCGCCGTCACACGGCTGTCTTTCTCGCTGAGGCGGCTATGCGGCTTGTGGACAGGCGCTCAGGCCGCCCCGCCGGACTTGCGCGACCGGCGCGCCGCGGTGGCGGCGCCGACCGCCGGCCCGCTCGGCGGCACCGGCGCGGGAACGCCGCCGCCGAGCCGGGCTTCGAGCGCGTCGATGCGTTTCTGCAGGCGCTCGTTCTCCTCGCGCGCCCGGACCGCCATCTCGCGGACCGCCTCGAATTCCTCCCGCCGCACCAGATCCATGTCGGCGACGAGCCGTTCGGCCTGGCCGCGGAAGAGGTTGCCCGCCTCGCGGCGGACGCCCTGCGCGACGCCGGCGGCGTCGTTCATCAGCTTGGCGAACTGGTCGTAGAACCGGTTGGAGGTCTGGGTCATGGCGGTACCCTTTCAATCGGGCGCGATGGGCGGCGCCCGTACACAATGCCGCTCCGGTATTATGGGAACCGGCGGAAGACGGCGCAAGGGAGCCGCTCCGGGCGTGCCTTGACCGTGCCCTCAAGGCGAAGCACCGTCCGGCCGAATCGCCATGATGCCCGTCCTCGCCATCCCCTACCCGGTGATCGACCCGGTCGCGCTCGACCTCGGGCCGCTGGAGATCCGCTGGTACGCGCTGGCCTATATCGCTGGCATTCTCGGCGTCTGGCTCTATGTCCGCCGCCTCGTGCGCAACGAGCGCCTGTGGGGGCCGGCCGGCTCGCCGATCACCAAACGCCACGCCGACGACTTCATCGTCTGGGCGACGATCGGCATCGTCGCCGGCGGCCGGCTCGGCTACGTCCTCATCTACGACCTGCCGCAATTCGCCGCCGACCCGATCTCGATCTTCGCGCTCTGGGAAGGCGGCATGTCCTTCCACGGCGCGTTCCTCGGCATGATCCTCGCGATGGTCATCTTCGCGCGGCTGAAGAAGATCCCGACCTGGTCGCTGATCGACGTCGTCGCCGCCGGAACGCCGGCCGCGCTCTTCATCGGGCGCCTCGCCAATTTCGTGAATGGCGAGCTCTACGGCCGCGCTTCGGACGTTCCCTGGGCGATGGTCTTCCCGACCGATCCGCTGCAGGTCGCCCGGCACCCCAGCCAGCTCTACCAGGCCGGCCTTGAAGGGCTGGTGCTCTTCATCATCCTCGCCGTGCTGATCTACCGCTTCCGCATGCTGCGCCATCCCGGCTTCGTCTCGGGCGCCTTCGCGGCGGGCTATGGCGCCTTCCGCATCTTCGGTGAGTTCTTCCGCGAGCCCGACACCCAGATCGGCTTCCTCGCCGGCGGCCTGACCATGGGGATGCTGCTGTCGATCCCGATGGTCATCGCCGGCGTCGCGATGATGGTGTGGTCCGTCCGCCGCGGCCCCCGCCAGCCTGCCCCCGCCACGGGCTGACCGCTGTCCACGCCGCTCGCCGACAAGCTCGTCCGCCGCATCCGCGCCGACGGCCCGATGTCGGTCGCAGACTACATGGCCGCCTGTCTCGGCGATCCGGAGCATGGCTACTACCGCCACCGCGACCCGTTCGGCGCGGCGGGCGATTTCGTCACCGCCCCGGAGGTGAGCCAGATGTTCGGCGAGCTGATCGGCCTGTGGTGCGTCGCGGTCTGGGAGGCGATGGGGTCGCCGCCGCGCTTGGTCCTCGCCGAGCTCGGTCCCGGCCGCGGCACGCTGATGGCCGATGCCCTCCGCGCCGCCGCCCTCCGCCCCGCCTTCCGCGAGGGAGCCACGGTCGCGCTGGTCGAGACCAGCCCCCGCCTGCGCGACGCGCAACGCGCCGCGCTGGCGAAGCTCGGCGTCCTCCCGCGCTGGGTCGACCGCGTCGAGGACCTGCCCGACGGCCCGCTTCTCGTCATCGCCAACGAGTTCTTCGACGCGCTCCCCATCCACCAATATGTGCGCACGCCCGAAGGCTGGGCCGAGCGCATGGTCGGCCTCGACGCCGACGGCAAGCTCGCCTTCGGCCTGCGGCCGATGGGCGATCTCCCACCCTCCCCTGGAGGGGGAGGGTCGAGCCGAGCGCGTCAGCGGTCGGCTCGGGGTGGGGTGACCCACGGCGCCGCCGTTTCACACCACCCCGGCCGGCCAACGCCGGCCGACCCTCCCCCTCCAGGGGAGGGTGAGGTGCTGGAGCTCCGCCCGGCGGCCGACGCGATCGTCGCCCATCTCGCCGGGCGGATCGCGCGCGACGGCGGCGCCGCGCTGATCGTCGATTACGGCCACGCCGAGACCGCGTTCGGCGACACGCTGCAGGCGGTGCGCGGCCATCGCTATGACGACCCGCTGGCGCATCCCGGCGAGGCCGACCTCACCGCCCATGTCGATTTCGCCGCCCACGCCCGCGCCGCGGCCGCCGCCGGCGCGGGCCCCACCGCCGTCGCGACCCAGGGCGCCTTCCTCGAAACGATCGGCATCGCCCACCGCGCCGCCGCGCTCGCCCGCGGCAAGGGTGCCGCCGAAGCGGAAGCGATCGGCGCCGCCCTCCGCCGCCTCACCCACCCCGACGAAATGGGCACGCTGTTCAAGGTCCTCGGCATCGCCGCGCCCGGCCTGCCCCTGCCGGGTCTCCCCTCGGCCTCGTCCTGAGGTGCTGCCGAAGGCAGCCTCGAAGGACGGCCGCGAACGCCGCGCATCCTTCGAGGCTCGCTGCGCTCGCACCTCAGGATGAGGTCGGAGGTAGTGGTTGGCCCGTACGATAGCCGTGGGTAGTGTGCCGCCCATGGACCCCACAGCCACCGCCGAACGCATCGAAGCCCCTGCGCTGGCGGCGCTGCCGGGGATCGCGCATGGCTTCTTCACGCGGCGCGGCGGGGTCTCGACCGGCGCCTATGCCAGCCTCAATTGCGCGCTCTTGTCGGGCGACGACCGCGCCGCGGTGCTGGAGAACCGCGCCCGCGTCGCGGCCGCGCTCGGCGTCGATCCGGCGCGGCTGATCTCGCCGCGCCAGGTCCACGGCACCGGCGTGGCCGTCGCCAGCACGCCGTGGCCCCCCGGCGAAGGCGCAGACGCCGACGCCGTGGTCACCACCGAGCGCGGGCTCGCGATCGGCGTCGGCACCGCCGATTGCGCGCCGGTCCTCCTCGCCGACGAAGCCGCGGGCGTGATCGGCGCCGCGCATGCCGGCTGGCGCGGCGCGGCGGACGGCGTTCTCGCCGCGACCGTCGAAGCGATGGAGCGGCTCGGCGCCGCGCGAAAGCACATCCGCGCCGCCATCGGCCCCACCATCGCGCAGGATTCATACGAGGTCGGCCCCGACCTCCTCGACCGCTTCGCCGCGCTCGACCCGGGCGCGGCGCGCTGGTTCCGCCCGTCGCCGAACGCCGGGCGCCATCTCTTCGACCTCCCCGGCTTCCTCTTCGACCGGCTGTGCGGGATGGGGCTCGGCGGCGTCGAGAATCTACGGCTCGATACCTATGCCGATGCCGGGCGCTTCTTCTCGCACCGCCGCGGCACCCATGCCGGCGCGCCCGATTATGGCCGGATGATTTCCGCCATCGCGCTGCGCTGAGGCTGGTGCCGGCCACCGCGACGGGCTAAGAGATTCGCGGGGGACTGAAGCAACCGACGGACAGGAAGCCCATGGCGGCGGCGATCCGGATTCTTCCCCTCTGCCTCGCACTGCTCGTCGCGGCCTGCGCCACGCCCGGCCCCGAAACCACGACCACGGCGGCATTCCTTCCCGCCGACGCGACCTTCACCATTGCCGCGATCAACGGCCCGCCGCCGACGCTGCAGCCCGACGTCGCCCGCGCGCTCGACCAGGCCGCGCGCGATGCCGGCATCCGGGTCCGCAACGGCAATGGCGGCGACTACACCATCACCGGCTACCTCTCGGTGATCAACGGCGAGTCGGGGGTGCTCGTGGTCTGGGTGTTCGACGTCAACGGCGCCGGCGGCGCGCGCGTCCATCGCGTCAGCGGCCAGTACCAGGCGCCGCCGGCTTCCCCCGGCAATCCCTGGGCCTCGATCGACCGCGCCGCGCTCGAGGCCATCGCCGATGCCGCGATGGCGCAGATCGCCGCCTGGGCCCATCCGCCCGCCGTGGCGGCGATTTAACGACGGTCGCAGGCGCGGATTGCTTTTCCGCGCCGCCGGTTGCTAGAAGCGCGGCAGCCGGGCTCCCCGGCCACGGCCGCCACGAACGCGGCCGACCCTTGGCGGACAGGCGCGCGATGAAACTGGTGGCCGGCAATTCCAACCGCACCCTCGCGGAAGAGATCGCCGACTACCTTAAGGTGCCGCTCGCCAAATGCCTGGTCCGGCGCTTCGCCGACCAGGAGGTCTTCGTCGAGATCCAGGAGAACGTCCGCGGCGAGGACGTCTTCGCGATCCAGTCGACGAGCTATCCCGCCAACGACCATCTGATGGAGCTCCTGATCATCATCGATGCACTCCGGCGCGCCTCGGCGCGGCGCATCACGGCGGTGCTCCCCTATTTCGGCTATGCGCGGCAGGACCGGAAGCCCGGCCCGCGCACGCCGATCTCCGCCAAGCTCGTCGCCAATCTGATCACCCGCGCCGGCGCCGACCGCGTGCTGACGCTCGACCTCCATGCCGGCCAGATCCAGGGCTTCTTCGACATCCCGACCGACAACCTCTATTCGGCGCCGGTTATCACGCGGGACATCAAGGAGCACAACAACATCAGCAACGTCGCGGTGGTGTCGCCCGACGTCGGCGGCGTGGTCCGCGCCCGCGCGCTGGCCAAGCGCATCGACGCGCCGCTCGCCATCGTCGACAAGCGCCGCGAGCGGCCGGGCGAGTCCGAGGTGATGAACATCATCGGCGACGTGTCGGGCCGCGACTGCATCCTCTTCGACGACATCATCGATTCCGGCGGCACGCTGTGCAACGCCGCCGAGGCGCTGCTCGAGGCGGGCGCGGCCTCGGTGCGCGCCTACACCACGCATGGCGTCCTCTCCGGCGGCGCGGTGGCGCGCATCACCGCCTCGCGGCTTCGCGAGCTCGTCATCACCGACTCGATCAAGCCGACCGCCGCCGTCCGCGCCGCGCCCAACATCCGCGTGCTTCCGATCGCCCACCTCCTTGGCGAGGCGATCGCCCGCACCGCCGCCGAGGAATCGGTGTCGAGCCTCTTCGACTGAGCCGCAACAGGGCTTTGGAAGACGCTCGGACCCGCCTTGCGGTCGTCCGGGCGACCCGCTACCCCTTCCGCAAACGAGGCTCTGACGATCGCGAATTGTGGCAGCGCCGCCCGGTTGCGCCACCCCGGACACCGAACGCGTTGAGTAAAACGTCTCGAGCGCGCTGACGGCACACCGCCCGAAGGCCTCGGCCGGAGAAGACCAGAGATGTCGCGCCTGACGTACCGCATCGGCCGCACCGTCGGCCTGATCGCCTTCCTCATCGCCGCCGCCTCGGTTCCTTCTCACGCCCAGCCCAACCCCGTTCCCGATCCCGACGAGCCCGTGGTCGAAGAGCCGCCGCCGGCGGAAGAGCCCGCGCCCGCTGAGGACGACCCCGCCGTACCCGAGCCCGACGACGAAGGCGCGCGCGTCCCTGCCGCCGGCGGAGCCGCGGACGACCCGGCCGAGGACGACGCTGCGCCCGCCCCCGTCGTTGAAGAAGATGAAGCCCCTGCCATCGTCGAGGACGAGCCGGCGCCGCCCGTCGAGGACGACGCTGCCGCGCCGTCCGACGACGGCGACAATTTCGGCCGCAAGGTGATCGACGCCGATGGCGAGCGCGTCTTCGAGGCCGGTGGCTCGCTGGTGATCACCGGCGAGGCCGACGGCGTCGCCGCCTTCGGCGGCTCGGTGACGCTCGACGCCGACGTCGACGGCAACGTCACCATCCTCGGCGCCGCGGTCAGCATCGCCGGCGCGATCGACGACAGCCTCTGGGTCGGCGCCTCCGAGATTCGGCTGACCGGCACCGTCGGCCGCAATGCGTGGCTCGCCGCGGGCTCGATCGAGGCCGATGTCGCCGTCACCGGCAATTTCCGCGGCGCGGCAGGGACCATCGCCATCGGCCCGAACAGCAGCGTCGGCGGCGCGCTCAGCCTCGCGGCCGCCGAGATCGCGATCGAGGGCGGCACCTATGGCGGCGCCGTGACGCTGATCGGCGACATCGTCCGCTTCAACGGGCAGACCGAGGGCGACCTTCGCGTCGGCGCCGACACCTTCGTGATCGGCCCCGACGCGGTGATCGGCGGCAATGTCGTCCTCTACGACAATACCGAAGCCACCGTCGAGAACGGCGCGGTCATTGAAGGCGACATGGTCGAGGAAGGCTGGTGGTCGTGGTTCTACGGACCGCGCCTCGCGCCCTGGCCGGGCCAGATCGGCTTCGCCCTCTTCGCCGCGGGCACCGCCATCGTCGCGGGCCTCGCCCTCCTCCTCTTCGCCGGCGGCACCTTCACCGAGGCGGCGCGCGACTTCCGCTTCCGGCCGATGAGCAGCATCGTGATCGGCATCGTCTTCGTCATCGTCCTGCCGCTGCTGGTCGCGCTCTTCGCGGTCACCGTCGTCGGCCTCCCCATCGCGGTGGCGGCGCTCCTCTTCCTGCCGCTCGCCGTGCTCCTCGGCCATACGGTCGCCTCGCTCGGCGTCGCCAACATGGTGTTCAACTGGACCGGAACGGCGCTGTCGCCGTGGCTCTCGGTGCCGCTCCTCGTCGTCGGCGCCCTCGCCCTCGGCGCCATCACGCTGATCCCCTATGCCGGCGGCATCCTCGTCGGCATCGCGACGCTGGTCGGGATGGGGGCGTTCGTGCGCGGCCTCAGCCGGCGCCTCCGCCGGCGGCTGCCGGCCACGGCCTGAGCGGCGGGCGCTTGCCGCTCCGGCGGCGAGCGCCTATAACGCCGCCGCGCCGCCCCGACACCCCTGGAGGCAAAGCGGCGCAAGGCCCGGCCGCCCGGCTCGGGCCATTTGTCGTTCTACGAAGGAGAAAGCCATGAGCGCTGCCTATGAGCTCACGGCGTCGGTTCGCGACAGGACGGGCAAGGGGGCCGCTCGCGCGACACGTCGTGAAGGCATGATTCCGGCCGTCATCTATGGCGGCGGCGAAGCCCCGCTGGCCGTCAAGGTCGACCACAAATCCCTCACCACCAAGATCCATGCGGGCGGTTTCCTCACCACCCTCGTGACGCTCGACGTCGGGGGCCAGAAGATCCGCGTCATCCCGCGCGACTACCAGCTCGACCCGGTCCGCGACTGGCCGGTGCATGTCGACTTCCTGCGCGTCACCGCCGGCTCGAAGATCACCGTCGACGTCCCGGTGCATTTCATCAACGAATCCGCCTCGCCCGGCATCAAGCGCGGCGGTGTGCTCAACATCGTGCGCCACACCGTGGAGATGATCTGCCCGGTCGACGCGATCCCGGAATCGATCGTCTGCGACCTGACCGGCCTCGAGATCAACGATTCCGTCCACATCTCCGCGGTGGAGCTGCCGGACAACGTGGTGCCCACCATCCGCGACCGCGACTTCACCATCGCGACCATCGCCGCGCCGGCCGGCCTCAAGGACGAGGCTGCCGAGGCCGCCACCGCGACGCCGGAAGCGGGCGCCGCACCGGCTGCTGCGGCCGCCCCGGCGAAGGAAAAGGACAAGGGCTGATCCCGGGCGCCGGCCTGAGGGCCGGCCCCACCCCTCACCGGAGGCGATGCCATGCTGGTCATCGTCGGGCTCGGGAACCCGGGCGGCGCTTACGCCAATCATCGGCACAATATCGGCTATCGCGCCGTCGAGGCGATCCACGAGCGCCATCGCTTCGGGCCGTGGCGTCAACGCTTCCGCTCGCAGGTCGCGGAGGGGACGCTGGCCGGCCGCAAGGTGCTGCTGATGAAGCCGGCAACCTACATGAACCTCTCCGGCGAGGCCGTCGGCGAGGCGACGCGCTTCTACAAGGTGCCGAACGCCGATCTCGTCGCGATCCACGACGAGCTCGACCTGCCGCCCGGCAAGGTGCGCATCAAGGCAGGCGGCGGCGACGGCGGCCACAACGGCCTCCGCTCGCTGACCGCCCATCTCGGACCCGACTACCGGCGCGTTCGCATCGGCATCGGCCATCCCGGCCACAAGGACCGGGTGAGCGGCTACGTACTGCACGACTTCGCCAAGGCCGACAGCGCATGGATCGACCCGCTGATCGACTCGCTGGCGACCCACGCCACAATGCTCGCCGAGGACAAGGACGCCGCGCTGGCCTCCCGCCTTCATCTCGACGTCGCGCGGGCGCTGGGTGAGCACGCAGGCGGAAAAGAGAAGCCGGCGAAGGACAAGGCAACGCGATCTCAGGCGGCATCTGAAGAAACGAAGCCGGCTGAAGGCTCCTCTCAGCCGGCTCAGCGAAACTCCGAAGCCGATTCAGGAAATGCGCCTCAGGGACCGCTCGCCCGCGGCCTCAGGCGGCTCTTCGGCGGCCGCTCCGACTGACATCAACACCCACCTCCGGACACGCATCCCATGGGCTTTCAATGCGGCATCGTCGGCCTGCCCAATGTCGGCAAGTCGACCCTCTTCAACGCGCTGACCCGCACCGCCGCGGCGCAGGCCGCGAACTACCCGTTCTGCACCATCGAGCCGAACACCGGCGACGTCGCCGTGCCCGACGAGCGGCTCGACAGGCTGGCGGCGATCGCCAAGTCGGCCCAGATCATCCCGACGCGGATCACCTTCGTCGACATTGCCGGCCTGGTGCGCGGCGCGTCGAAGGGCGAAGGCCTCGGCAACCAGTTCCTCGCCACCATCCGCCAGGTCGATGCGATCGCGCATGTCCTGCGCTGCTTCGACGATGGCGAGATCACCCATGTCGAAGGCCGCGTCGACCCGGTCGCCGACGCCGAGACGGTCGAGACCGAGCTGATGCTCGCCGACCTCGACAGCCTTGAGCGCCGCGTCGTGCCACTGCAGAAGAAGGCGCAGGGCGGCGACAAGGAGGCAAAGCGCGAGGTGGCGGTGATGAACGCGGCCCTCGATCTGCTGCGCGCCGGCAAGCCGGCCCGCCTCGCCGAGATATCCGCCGAAGACCGCGCCCTCTTCACCGCCATGGACCTCCTCACCGCAAAGCCGGTCCTCTATGTCTGCAACGTCGACGAGGCGTCGGCCGCGACCGGCAACGCCTATTCCGCGCGCGTCGAGGCGAAGGCGAAGGCCGAGGGCGCCGGCTGCGTCGTCATCTCGGCCGCGATCGAGGCCGAGATCGCCCAGCTCGAGCCGGCCGACCAGGCGGACTATCTGCAGAGCCTCGGCCTCAAGGAGCCCGGCCTCAACCGCCTGATCCGCGCCGGCTACGATCTCCTCGGCCTCGTCACCTATTTCACGGTCGGTCCGAAGGAGGCGCGCGCCTGGACGATCGTGCGCGGCACCCGCGCGCCGCAGGCCGCCGGCGTGATCCACACCGACTTCGAGCGCGGCTTCATCCGCGCCCAGACCATCGGCTACGACGACTACATCCGCCTCGGCGGCGAGACCGGCGCCAAGGATTCCGGCCGCGCCCGCGACGAAGGCAAGGACTACATCGTCGCCGACGGCGACGTGATGCACTTCAAGTTCAACGTGTAGCCCCGCCCGCCGCCCTTGTGGGCGGTCGGTGCTGAGCCACCAAGTGGCCCCACGGTTCCCTCCCCCCTTGTGGGGGAGGGTTAGGGAGGGGGCCCGCGGCGGTGCGGCTTGGGCGCGGCGGCGAAGCAGCTTCGTCAGCCGGGCCAACATCAAGCACAGCGCAAGAGGTGAGGCCGCGTCCCCCCTCCCCATCCCTCCCCCACAAGGGGGGAGGGAGCCGCAAGTGGCTTTGCGGAGTCACACACCACGCGCTTCTTGACCGCCGCCCCGGCCCCCGGGAGGATCGGCGCCGCGAGCGGGGGGATGCGATGAAGCGGCGGCGGTGGTGGCGATGGGTGGCCGGCGGCGTGGCGGTGCTGGTGGTCGTCTATCTCGGGCTGGGCGGCTGGTTCGCGTCGCGGGCACTGGACCGCGTCCTGACCGTCGGCGTCATCGCGGAGCAACTCGAAGGCGCGACGCCGCCCGACAGCCCGTTCGAGCTCGGCTATCGCGGCGACCCGATGACGGCCTTCGGCTACGCCTTCGAGGACATCGCGGTCGAGACCGGGCTCGGCCCGACGCCGGCCTGGCTCGTCCCCGGCGACGCCGCCGACCAGACCCTCTGGGCGATCTACGTCCACGGCATCGCCGGGCATCGCGAGGACGGCTACCGCCATCTCTCGGTCCTCCACGAAGCCGGCATCCCGACGCTCATGGTCACCTACCGCAACGACGCTGATGCGCCGCCGTCGGAGGAAGGCATCTACACCTTCGGCCTGTCGGAATGGCCCGACCTCGACGCCGCGGTGAGCTACGCGCTGTCGGCCGGCGCCGAGCGCTTCATCATCGTCGGCGAATCGATGGGCGGCGCGATCACCGGCCAGTTCCTGATCAATGCGCCGCAGGCGGACCGGGTGGTGGCGCTGGTGCTCGACGCCCCCGCGCTCGACCTGCCGGCGGTGATCCGCGCCGCGTTGCGCTCGTTCGGCATCCCGCTTTCGCTCGGCATCGAGCGGATCGCCCTCGGCCTCTTCCCGCCGCGCACCGGCATCGCCCTTAACACCGCCGTCAGCATCGACGCCGTCGTCGATTTCCCCGGTCCGCTCTTCATCGCCCATGGCAGCGGCGATCGCATCGTGCCGGTCTCGATCAGCGACCGCGTCGTCGATCGGCGCGACGCGCCGACGACCTATGTTCGCACCGCCGGCGACCATCTCCAGTCGTGGCACGAGAACCCGGAGCGCTATCGCGCGGCGCTGCTCGGCTTCCTCGCGGACATCCGCTGACGCGCCGCATCGTCAACCTTCAGATCGGAGCGCGAACGAACGCCGTCCGAATCGCTGATCGGGCCTTGTTGGCAGTTTGATCACGGCTACATCTGGTGTCATCGGCCGTTGACCAGCGCAATCCCGCGCCGTTGCCCGGCCCAAACGACGCCCCGCCGTTAACGTCCCGGGCCTGCCGCAGGCACCGATCCCGGCATCGTTAATCCCAGGATCGGACCCGGAACGAACACCGTCCGAATCGCTGATCCGCGACGGTTGGCGGTTTGATCACGGCTACATCTGGCGGCGCCCGCGCGGAGCCGACGCAAGCGGCGCGGTGGCGCCTGCGAGACGCGGTCCCGTTCCGGGACAGGCGCCCGGGAACGCCCGCCCTCCTCCCGCGTTCCAGCCTGCGGGACGAGCGCCGAGGAGGACTGACATGAAACGCCTGCTGCTCGCCACCACCGCGATCGTAGCGCTCGCCGCCGCCCCTGCCCTCGCCACAGACAGCGACGACGCGATGAACCCGGGCGCCGCCGCCTTCGGCGTCGATGTCGATGCGGTCGGCATGGGGGAATTCACGCTTGAGACCGTCGATCCGGCCGACCCGTTCGGCGACATCGAGGTCAACGTCTCCGCGACCGCCGACGCCAACGCCATCGCCGGCTTCCTCGCCACGCTCACCGCGGAACAGCTGACCGAGCTCACCCAGCGCTGCCTGGTGATCGAGGCCAATGCCGACAATTACGCCGAGGCCGACGTCAATTTCTGCGCGCTGGCGCTCGCCCTGCTGCGCGCGAGCGGCGACGCGCCGGCGGCCGGCGAGGACGATGCCGCCGCGCCGCCCGACGATGCGGAGGGCGACGACGACGCGATGTAGCAGCCGGCGACGGTCCGGTGACGCCGACGCGTAGCGGATACCCCGGCTGCTATGACGGGCGCGGCTCGGGCGGGTCTTCCCGCCGGGCCGCGTCTTCCCAGGCGCGCATGTCGGGGTCGGCGAGCATGGCGTCGGCATAGGCCTGCGGCACCGGCTCCAGCGTCACGCCATAGGTGCGGAAGCGCGTCGCGACCGGCGCGAACATCGCATCGGCGATGGTGAAGCCGCCGAAGAGATAGGGCCCGCCTCCCGCCTCGCCGAACCGCTGCCGCGCCTCGGTCCAGATGCTCTGGATGCGCGCGAGGTCGCTCGCCACGGGCTCGTCGTCCACCTGCACGCCCGAAACGCGGGCGAGGAGATTCATGTCGAGCCGGTCGCGAAGGTCGCGAAAGCTCGAATGCATCTCGGCCGCAATCGAACGGGCGAACGCCCGCGCCGTCTGGTCCCGCGGCCACAGCTGCCGCTCGGGGAAGATCTCGGCGAGATACTCGCCGATCGCGATCGAGTCGAAGACATGGCGGACCGCGCCGTCCGGCAGGCGATGGATGAGGAGCGGCACCTTGCCGGTGGGGCTGATGGCGAGGAGCCGCGCTTTGTCCTCGGGGCGCCGGTAACGGATCATCACCTCCTCGAACGGCGCGCCGGTCTTGCGCATCATCATCCAGCCGCGCAGCGACCAGGACGAGGTGTGACGGTAGCCGATGAGCAGGGTGAATTCGGACATAGGTCGCCTGTGCCTGTTACGACTCGATCACCGCCATAAGGCACGAGCGAATGAATGTCGCCAAGCTCCGGGCGGCTCCCTCCCCTCTTGTGGGGGGAGGGCTATCGCATATGGCTTTCGGGTGGCAGACACATCTATATCTCTGAAGTAACAGCGAAATCCTACCCTCCCCTGGAGGGGGAGGGTCGGCGCGCAGCGCCGGGGTGGGGTGCGCGGCGGTTCGGCATACTGCGACGGCAAGGCTTCGGGCGCCTCCGGCTACCGATTCCCGCAGCAAATCGGACTGAGTGCGCTGATAGGCCGTGTCACCCCACCCCGCCGCGCTGGCGCGCGGCGACCCTCCGCCTCCAGGGGAGGGTGGCCATGCGATTGATCTGAAACGTAAAATCCGCACATGCGATTCCCCGCCTTGTGGGGGAGGGAACCGCGTTGGGCACTCCCGTAAAGCAGTTGAGCCGCGCTAACGCGACGGACCGCTTTCACCGCGGCCGGCCTTTGCCGACCGCGCTTTTCGCCGCAGGTCACCCTGACGTTCAAGGTCCCGCAGCACCTCCGGATCAAGGAAGTCCTTGCCCGAGATCGAACGGCGGAGATCAGCCTCCGTCCACTCCGGGTTGTCGGATACCTCGGCCATATCGGCGTCACTATAGGGGCGCTTCTTTCGGGTCATCCCACCAGCACCTCTCAATGCCCCTCGAACGACAGGAGCGTGTGCACCTCGACGCCGGAGGCGCGGAGGCGTTCGGCGCCGCCGAGGTCGGGGAGGTCGATGACGAAGGATGCCGCGACGATCGTGCCGCCCGAGCGGCGGATCAGCTGGGTGGCGGCCGACGCCGTGCCGCCGGTCGCGATGAGGTCGTCGATCAGGAGGACGCGGTCGCCCTCGCGGATGGCGTCGGCGTGAATCTCGATCGTGTCGACGCCATATTCGAGGCTGTATTCCTGGCCGATCGTGCGCCAGGGGAGCTTCCCCTTCTTGCGGATCGGGACGAAGCCGCGGCCGAGCTCGTGCGCCACGGCGCCGCCGAGGATGAAGCCGCGCGCCTCGATGCCGGCGACATAGTCGATCCCGGCGGTGAGGAACGGCAGCAGCAGCCCGTCGACCGCGCCGCGCAGCCCCATCGGGCTCGCCATCAGCGTCGTGATGTCGCGGAACAGGATCCCCGGCTTGGGGTAGTCCGGAATCGTCCGGATCAGGGCCTTCAGCCCGTCGGCGTCATGATACGCCATTGCCGGCGGCCTGCTCCGCGCCGAGGAAGCCAAGGACGTCGACGCCCATCGCGGAGAGCAGCGCGAGCACGATTCCGGCGATCACCACGAACATCGCCGCGCCAAGGACGGCAGCCGGGATCGACCGGAGCCAGCCGGTATTGTGCTCGATCCTCTGCACTGTCTGTTCGAGGCGCCCGGAGACCGCATCGCGGAAGATGCCCGGGCGCTCGAGGTCGACCGCGACCGAGGCATAGGCGTCGAGCGTCTGGCGCGCCGCCGCGCGATAGCGGTCGCGCTGCCCGCCGGTCATCTGCGCGTTGATGAAGGCCTCGATCTGGCCGGGATTGGGCTCGCCGCCGCGGCGCATCCGCCAGGCGACGTTCCAGTCGCGCTTGTCGCGCTTGTAGAGCGCATAGGCGACGAGGCCGATCACGTCGTCGTCGCCCTCCACGAGATGGTCGTAGACCCGGCTCACCGGGGCGCGCCCGCCGGTCGGCGCCGGCGGCGCGTCGGCCGCCCGGTAGTCCGGCTGCGGGGGCGGCGGCGCGGCGCGATAGTCCGGCTGGGGGGCGTGCTGCGCCGCGCGGTAGTCGGGCTGCGGCGCGGGGCGCGGCTCGGCGACATGCGTCGGCCGGGTTTCGTGATGCGGCTGTGCGGCGGCGCGCGCGGCGGCGTCCGCGCGGTCGCGCTCGAGCCGTTCCCGCTCGGCGCGTTCGAGGCGCTCCAGCCGCTCGAGCCGTTCCAGCCGGTCGGCCGAGATCGGCCCGCGCACCAGCGTCGGATGCGGCCGTTCGCCGGCCGCGTTGGCCGGCTCCGGTACCGCAGACCGGGGATCGCGCTCGCTCATTTGCCCAGTGCCATCGTGGCGCGCCGCAACGCACGGAGGGTGGCCCGCGCCTCGGCCAGTCCGCGCTTGTGAACGTCGTCCCGCAGGCGGACGACATGCGTTCCGGTGGGATCCCCGGGAAGCCGGGGCTCGACACTGAAGACGCCGGAGCCGGGGCGGCTGGTGCGGCGCTCGCGCACCCTCTGGCGCGCCGCCGCGTCGTCGATCGCCATCTGCCCCCTCCCCGGCCTACTCAACGCCCGGATCGGGCGACGGTCAATGCTCCACGCCGCGCCACACCCGCCGCTTGGTGAAGAAGACCAGCGTAGCGAAAACCGCGATGAAAATCATCGCCTGGAAGCCGATGCGCTTGCGGTCGGTCAGCTTCGGCTCGGCGGTCCACATCAGGAAGGCCGCCACGTCCTCGGCATATTGCGCGACCGTCTCCGGAATCGCCTCGTCGGCATAGGGAATCGCGCCGTCGAACAGCGGCGGCGGCATCGCGATATAGGCGCCGGAGACGAAATACGGGTTGTAGAAGAGGCCGGGCGGCGCTTCCTCGCCCTCCGGTGGCGCGTGATAGCCGACGAGGAGCGAGTAGATGTAGTCCGCCCCACCCTCCTGGTACGGGATGATGCCGTCGATCAGCCAGCCCGGGAAGCCGGGGCTGACGCCGCGGGCCTTCGCCATCAGCGACAGGTCCGGCGGCACGGCGGCGAAGCCGGCGGCGCCCGGCGCGATCGCCGGGAAATAGTCCGACGGACGGCCGGGGCGCAGCTCGCCGGTGTCGTCATCCGGGACCTGGTAGGCCGCCGCGATCGCCCGCATCGCCTCCTCGGAGAGATAGGGCCCGGTCGGCTCGGCGAGCGTGCGGAACGCGACGCGGCCGAGGCCGTGGCAGGTGGCGCAGGACGACTGGTAGACCTGAAAGCCGCGCTGGAGCTGCGCCGCGTCATAGGTGCCAAAGATGCCGTCGAAGCTCCAGGCGATGCGCTCCGGCTTCTCCAGCGGATAATGCGGCGTGCCGTGGTCGTCCTCCCCGGCATGCTCGCCTTCGCCCTCGCGCTCCACGACGATGTCCGGCGGCGGATCGACCGCCTCGGCGTCGCCTTCCTGGCCGAAGGCCTCGCGGCCGGTCAGCCCCAGCCCCATCAGCACCGCCAGCGTCCCGGCCGCGGCGCGGTTTCCCCAGCCCCGCCGCATCAGTGCGCACCCGGCGGCGCTTGCGCGGCGGCCGCTCCCGGGGTGAGGACCGGCTGCGAGATGCTCGTCGGCAGCGGCTTCGGTTTCTCGATGAAGCCGAGCAGCGGCATGATGATGAGGAAGTGCGCGAAATAATAGGCGGTGAGGATGCGCGAGGCGAGGAGATAGCCGCCCTCGGGCGCCTGCGAGCCGAGATAGCCGAGGCCGATGCAGGTCGCCACCAGGATCCAGAAGAACTGGCGGTAGAGCGGGCGGAACCGCGCCGAGCGCACCTTCGACGTGTCGAGCCACGGCACGAAGAACAGCACCGCGATCGCGCCGCCGAAGGCGATGACGCCGCCGAGCTTGTCCGGGATGGCGCGCAGGATCGCGTAGAACGGCAGGAAATACCATTCCGGCACGATATGGGCCGGCGTCTGCAGCGGGTCGGCAGGGATGTAGTTGTCCGGATGCGCCAGATAGTTCGGCTGGTAGAAGACGAACCAGGCGAAGAGGAGGATGAAGAGCGCGAGGCCGAACCCGTCCTTCGACGTGTAGTACGGGTGGAACGGCAGCACGTCCTGCCGGCTCTTCACCTGGATGCCGAGCGGGTTGTTGTTGCCCGGCACGTGCAGCGCCCAGATGTGCAGCACCACCACGCCGGCGATCATGAACGGCAGCAGATAGTGCAGCGAGAAGAAGCGGTTGAGCGTTGGGCTGTCGACCGAGAAGCCGCCCCACAGCCAGGTGGTGATCGGCTCGCCGATGACCGGGATCGCCGAGAAGAGGTTGGTGATGACGGTCGCCGCCCAGAACGACATCTGGCCCCACGGCAGCACGTAGCCGAGGAAGGCGGTGGCGACCATCAGCAGGAACAGGATCACGCCGAGGATCCACAGCACCTCGCGCGGCTCCTTGTAGGAGCCGTAATAGAGGCCGCGGAACATGTGGATGTAGACGGCGATGAAGAACATCGACGCGCCGTTGGAGTGGATGTAGCGGATCAGCCACCCGTAATTGACGTCGCGCATGATCGACTCGACGGAGTCGAAGGCGAGCGTCGCGTCCGGCACGTAGTGCATCGCCAGCACCACGCCGGTGACGATCTGCACCGCGAGCATGAAGGTCAGGATGCCGCCGAACGTCCACCAGTAATTGAGGTTGCGTGGCGTCGGATAGGCGATGAAGGACGAGTGGACCAGCCCGACGATCGGCAGCCGCCGCTCGAGCCAGCGCGCGGGACGCGAGCGCGGCGTGTAGGGGGTCAGGGCGTGGAGATCCATGGCGCGCGCCTCAGCCGATCCGCAACATGCTGTCGCTGAAATCCAGCACCGGGATTTCGAGATTCTGCGGCGCCGGGCCGGTGCGGATGCGCCCGGCCGTGTCGTAATGCGAGCCGTGGCAGGGGCAGAACCAGCCGCCGAAATTGCCGGCCTCGCCGAGCGGCACGCAGCCGAGATGGGTGCACACCCCAACCATCACCAGGAAGCGGCCGTCGGGCCCGGAGGCGCGGTTTTCGTCCGTCGCGTCGGCGCCGCCGTCGAGATTGGCGTTGCGCGCGTCGCGGTCCTTGAGGTCGGCGAGCGGCACCGCGCGCGCCTCGGCGATCTCCGCGTCGGTGCGGTTGCGGATGAAGACCGGCTTGCCGCGCCACTTCACCGTCACCGCCATGCCGGGCTCGATGCCGGAAATGTCGACCTCGGTGGTGGCGAGCGCGAGCGCGGCCGCGTCGGGGTTCATCTGATGGATGAGCGGCCACGCCACCAGCGCGACGCCGATGGCGCCGACGCTGACTGTCGCGACATACAGGAAATCGCGGCGGCTGGGCTCTGCCGTCTTCGTCTCTTCCAAAACTCTGTCCCCTGACCCGCCGTCCTTGGGGACGGAGGCCTCCTCCCGAACGCGCGGCGCGCCGTCCCTTCTGAGCGAGCGGGATGGTCACCGCGGAGCTGTAGCGGCGCGGCCGTATTCGGTTTGTAGACAGCGACCGCAGGCCTTGTCCAGCCAAACCGGACCCGGTCGGCAAGGGGTTGTCGTGCGCGCATTGACGCAGATCAAGGCGTTGTCAGCCCGGTCGCGGTTGCTGGGCGGGCGCGGGCAACCTATGACGACGCGCGCCCTTTCCCCGCGTTACAAAAGACCGTGACCATCCCCGACCTCGATTCCCACAAGGCCCGCGCCTCCGCGTGGTTCGCCGAGCTCCGCGACCGGATCATGGCCGCGTTCGAGGAGCTGGAGGACGCCCTCCCCGCCGCCGCGCCGCTCGCCGACCGGAAGCCCGCGCGCTTCGAGCGGACGCCCTGGCAGCGCACCGACCACAGCGGCGCCCCCGGCGGCGGCGGGGTGATGGGGATGATGCATGGCCGCGTCTTCGAGAAGGTCGGGGTCCACATCTCGACCGTCCATGGCGAGTTCTCGCCGGAGTTCCGCGCCCAGATGCCGGGCGCGAGCGACGACCCGCGCTTCTGGGCGTCAGGCATCTCGCTGATCGCCCATCCGCAGAACCCCAACGTGCCGGCGGTGCACATGAACACGCGGATGGTGGTGACGACGAAGCAATGGTTCGGCGGCGGCGCCGACCTGACGCCGGTGCTCGACCGGCGCCGCAGCCAGACCGACCCCGACACCACCGATTTCCACGCCGCGATGAAGGCCGCGTGCGACGCCCACCCGGTCGCCGACTATCAGCGCTTCAAGGAATGGTGCGACACCTATTTCTTCCTGCCGCACCGGAACGAGATGCGCGGCATCGGCGGCATCTTCTACGACAATCACGCCAGCGGCGACTGGGCGGCCGACTTCGCCTTCACCAAGGATGTCGGCCTCGCCTTCCTCGACATCTACCCACGCCTGGTGCGCCGCAATTTCGCGCGGCCCTTCACCGAAGCCGATCGCGACGAACAGCTGATCCGCCGCGGCCGCTATGTCGAGTTCAACCTCCTCTACGACCGCGGCACCATCTTCGGCCTCCGCACCGGCGGCAACGTCCACTCCATCCTCTCCTCCATGCCGCCCCTGGCGAAGTGGCCATAGACTGCCCCCGCGGCGCGTGCTATCCGCGCCGCCGCCATGAACCGCATCGACACCCTGCGACGACGAGACCGGACGGGCGACGCTGTGTCGCCTGCCGCCGCGCGCTTCGTGGTGTCGGTCCGCCTCTTCTGAGGCGCGCGATCCGCGGGGCGCACCGCCCCCGCCGCTTTCCGGATCGCCACCCATGGACCAGACCATCACGGCCTACGCCGTCAGACCCGAGCAGCCGGCCGATACGCCGGCGATCGACGCCCTCAACGACCGCGTGTTCGGTCCCGGCCGCCATGTCCGCGCCGCCTATCGCCTGCGCGAGGGCGTCCCGCATGATCCGGCGCTTTCGCTGGTGGCGACCGCGCATGGCGCGATCGTCGGCTCGGTGCGGCTGACGCCGATCGCGATCGGCGGCCGGCCTGCCCTCCTCCTTGGCCCGCTCTGCGTGGAGCCGGCGTGGCAGAACCGCGGCTGCGGCAAGGCGCTGGTGCGCGGCAGCGTGGAGGCCGCCCGCGCGGCCGGCCACGCGCTGGTGCTCCTCGTCGGCGACGAGCCCTATTACGGCCCGCTCGGCTTCCGCCGCATCCCGCCGGGCAAGGTGACGATGCCCGGCCCGGTCGACCCGCTGCGACTCCTCATTGCGGAGCTCCGGCAGGGCGCAGCCGAAGGACTCGCCGGCCCGGTCGAGCGCGTGTTGCCGAGGCTGTAGCGATACCTCACTCCCGCGAATCCCGGGCGCAGTGCGGCGCGAAGTGATGCATCGCGCCCGGGGAACGTGGTTGCTATTCACGGCTCTACCGCCCCTCGCGGTACCACGCGACCGCCAGCAGGCCGAGCAGCACGGCGAGGCCGAGGAAGCCGGCGAAGAGCGGCAGGCGGTCGATGCCGAGGAGGATGGAGGACTGGGTCATGCGGACGCCGAGCCAGTCGGCGCCGCCGGCGCGGGCGCCGGGGCGGACCTGGAGCACGCGCGGCACGTCGAGCCGCCCGCCTTCGGCCATGCGGAGCGTCGTGCCGCCCGTGGCGTCGACCGCGGGCTGGAGCACGTCCGCGGTCGAGCGCACGTCGACGAACTCCCGCGGATTGGCCGGGCCGACGCTGGTGACCGCGACGAGATCGCCCTCGCGGAAGCGCCAGAGGCCGAGCTCCCCGGCCGGCAGCGTCGCGCGCCACAGGCCGGGCTCGACCTCGGTGAGCGTGACGTCGCTGATCGCGCCGGACGGCGTCTCCACCGCGACCGGGCCGACGGTATCGCCCATCGTCTGGCGCTCGATCGTCAGCGTCCCGCCGTCCGCCTCGGCGCGCAGCACCTCCTCCTCGAGGTCCGGCTCCTTCATCAGCCAGTGCCCGAGGCGGCGGAGGAGATCGACATAGGGCCCGCCCTCCTCGAAGCCGCGCGCCCACAGCCACGCCTGGTCGGAGAGGAGGAGCGCGATGCGGCCGTCGCCCTCATGGCCAAGGACGAGGAGCGGCTGGTCATGGGCGCCCGCCATGACAACGTCGCCGCTCGGGTCGTCGGCGACGATCTGCCGGAACCAGCGGCTCCACTGCGGCGGGTCGGTATCGGCGCCGGCGAGGTCGCGCGTCACCGGGTGGCGCTGCCCGGCCTCGGTGACGGTCGGATGGAACGGCGTCTCGATCGTCTCGCCGGTCGGGAAGGCCGGGAGCACGTTGTAGAGCGAGGTGTTGTAGATCGACGCCGGCCCCATGTCGTCCGGCCCCGCGGCAATGAGGACCGCGCCGCCTTCGGCGATGTAGCGGGTGATGTTGTCGAAATAGACCAGCGGCAGCACGCCGCGGTTCTGGTAGCGGTCGAAGATGATGAGGTCGAAGCCGTCGATCCGCTCGACGAAGAGCTCGGTGGTCGGGAACGGGATCAGCGCCAGCTCCTCGACCGGCGTCGCGTCCTGCTTCTCGGGCGGGCGCAGGATGGTGAAGTGGATGAGGTCGACCGCCGCGTCCGATTTCAGGATGCTGCGCCACACCCGCTCGCCGGCATGCGGCTCGCCGGAGACGAGAAGGACGCGCAGCGTCTCGCGGACGCCCGTGATCTCGATCGCCGTGCGGTTGTTGGCCTCGGTCAGCTCGCCTTCGAGCGGCTCGACCTCGAGCTCGAGAATCGAGCGGCCGCCATGCGGCACGACGAACGCAAAGCCGTTGGACTGGCCGGCGATGACGGTTCGCGTGTCGAGGACCTCGCCATCGAGCGTCACCGTGACGTCGACCGCCGTCCCCGCCGGCGCGCCCTCGTCGATCACGCGATAGTCGATCGTCTGCAGCTCGCCGACGATGCCGAAGCGCGGCGCATTGTCGACCACGATGCGGCGGTCGCGCTCGTCCTCGCTGCCCGAGATCAGCGCATGGAGCGGAGCGCCGCCGAAATCCGGCGCGCCGTCGGGCGCGTCGTGGACCTGGCCGTCCGACAGCATGATCACCGCGCCGATGCGGTCGGGCGGCACGTCGGCGAGGCCGGCATTGGCGGCGTTGAAGAGCTCGGTGCCATCGGCATTCGCCCCGCCCGGCCCGGCGCGAATGGTGCGGATCTCGACATTGTCGAACCCCGCCAGCCGCTGGACGAGCGCCTCGCGCATCGCCTCTGTCGTCGCGGCGCGGTCGCCGAAGGACTGGCTGTCGCTCTCGTCGACCACCAGCGCGACGATGGTCGACAGCGCCTCACGCTCCTCGCGCAGCGCTGCCGGATCGGTGAGCGCGACGACCAGTGCCGCCAGCGCCAGTGCCCGCAGCCACGTCCCCCGCACCCGCCGCAGCGCGGCGAGAACGAGCAGCACCGCGCCGACGCCGCCGAGCACCGCAATGATCCACGGCGCCACCACCGGATCGAAGGCGAGCGACCACGTCATGCGTGTCGCTCAACACAAAACGCGGCGTGTCCCGGGCGCGCTGCAGCACGCAGCGCTGCTGCGCAGAACCGGGACCCATACCGCGCCGCTGTCCCGTACTGCGCCGTATGGACCCCGGTTCTGCGGTGCATCACTGCGTGCTGCACCGCGCCCGGGGAACGGGATGTGTGACGGCTCACGCTCATTGCCCGAGGCGCTCCAGGAGCGCCGGGACGTGGACCTGGTCGGTCTTGTAGTTGCCGGTCAGCGCGTACATCACGATGTTGATGCCGGCGCGGAAGGACATTTCGCGCTGCCGCGCGCCGCCCGCCCCGTCGGTCGGGAAGAGGAAGGCGCCATTGGTGTCGATCGCCCAGGCGCCGGCGAGATCGTTGGAGGTGATGAGGATCGCCGACACGCCGTCGCCCGGCCGCGCCGGGCGATCCTCCAGGAACTCGTCCTCCGCGGCGTCGGGCAGCGCCTCGACCCAGAGGTCGCCGCCGGCGAAGCGGCCGGGGAAGTCTTCGAGCAGGTAGAAGGTCTTGGTGAGGACGTGCTCGTCGCGCACCGGCTCGAGCGGCGGCAGGTCGAGCGTTGCGAGGAGATTGCGCAGCCACTGCCCGGCCGCGGTCGTGCCGCCGAGCTCGGTGGTCAGGCGGTCGATCTCGTCGGCGGTGTCGAAGAGGATCGTCCCGCCGCTGCGCATATAGGCGTCGATCCGCGCGATCGTGTCGGAGCCCGGCAGCGGCGCGCCGGGATCGATCCGCCAGTAGAGCAGCGGGTAGAAGGCAAGCTCGTCGGTCGCGACATCGACGCCGATCGGCTCTCCCGGGAGGAACGCGGTGCGCTGCGACAGGACGAAGGAGAGGCCGAGCATCCCGGCGTCGCTGATCCGGTCGGACTCGGCATTGCCGGAGAGGACATAGGCGAGCGGCGTGGTGGTGGTGGCTTCGAGCGCGAGACGGTCGGCCTCGCTCAGCTCCTGCGCGATGGCGTCGGGCGGCGCGAGACCGCCCGCGAGGAGGACGCCGGCGACGACGAGCGCCGCGGCCGAACCGGCGCGACGGGCGCCGAACGCTCCCGCGAGCCACAGCACCGCGAGCGCATCGACAAGAAGCAGCACCAGCACCGCCGCGAGAAGCCATTGCCGGAGCTCCACCGGGTTTTCCGTCGGGTAGCCGCGCGCCGTCGCATTGCCGCCGAGGGCGCGCGCATCGAACGGCGCGAGCGCCGCATCCGCGCCGAAGAGGCTGACCGCGCGGAACGCACCCTCGCTGCCGTAAAGGCCGGGCGGATGGGTGGCGTCGATCGGCGCGTCGAGCCGCCGCATCGGCTCGACCGCCGGGCCGGGCTCGGCGAAGCGGCCATAGCCGTCGAGGACGCGATAGGGCGGCAGCGCGATCTCCGCGATGGCGCCGTCCTCGCTCACGCTGCCCGCGCTCGCCATGCCGGCGATGGTCTGGAGCATCGACACGAACGCGCCGGAGAGCGGCAGGTTCGACCAGCGCGTGTCGCCCGAGACGTGGAAGAGCACGAGAAGCCCGTCGCCGCGCGGCCCGCCGGTGACGAGCGGCGTGCCGTCGGCGAGCACCGCCCAGGTGCGGCCGGCGAGCGCGGCGTCGGGCTCCGCCAGCACCTGCCGCTCGACCAGCACGTCGTCGGGCACCGGGATGCCGGCGAACGGCCCGGTCGCGGGGAACGCGCCTAGCGGCTGCGGCTCCTCCCACGACAGCGCGCCGCCGAGCTGGCGGCCGCTGCCGGCGCGAAGATCGACCGGGAGAAGCTCGGTCACCGCGGTGGCGAGCCGCGGCCCGGCGAAGCGGATCAGCGTGCCGCCGGCCTCGACCCAGGTGGCAAGCCGCCGCTCAGTGTCGGGCGGCAGCGTGCCGATGTCGGCGAGGACGATCACCGAAAGGCCGCTGTCGATCATCCGGCCGATCGTGTCGTCGATATTCGCCTCACCAGCGGTCCAGAGATCGGCGAACGGCGCTATGGCGCGCGAGATGAAATACTCGGCCGAAAGGAGCGGCTGCGCGACGTCGACCGGCGCGCCGGAGACGATTCCGACGGTCCGCCGCCGGTAGCGCTCATCGAGGAGCTGCACCGCGCCCGCGGTGGTCTCGCCGGCAATGTCGAGCCGCACGATCTCGTTGCGAAGCTCGGTCGGGAGGTCGAACACCGCTTCGGCCGCCGTCCCGCCGCCGCCGATGGTGAATGCCGCGTCGGCGATGACCCGACCGCGGAGGTCGCGCGCCTGCACCACGCCCCCGGTCGGGTCGGCGTCTGGCTGGCGGATCACGGTCACCGTCAGGGCGTCGGCAGTGTTGGCGGGCGACGCCAGCCCGAGCGCCGGCCCGGCATCGGGGAGATAGACCTCGACCGGCCCGACTATGGCCTCGCTCAGGAACGCCGCCATTGCCTCCGGCCCGTCGCCGCCGAGCCCGTCGGTGAACCACACCGCGCCGCCGAAGCCGGCATCGGCCGCGATCGTCTCGAGCTGCGGCAGCAGCGCCGCGATGTCGGCGGTGTAGGGCTGCGGCGCCAGCGCTTCGAGCCGCGACGCGACGGCCGCGGGGTCGCTCGGCGCCAGGATCTGCCCCGGCGGATCGGCGGTCGCGACCAACGCCACCGGACGGTCGGCGTCCGCGGCGAGCGCAACGATCGCCGCCGCGGTCGCAGTGATCGCGTCGAAGCTCCGCGCCGACGCCCAGCCATTGTCGACGACGATGAGGAGCGGCCCCTCGCCCGGCGCTTCCTCGTCGGAGGGCGACAGGATCGGCCCGGCCAGCGCCACGATCAGCACCGCGGCGAGGAGGAGGCGCAGCAGGATCAGCCACCAGGGCGTGCGCGACGGCGTCTCGTCCTTCTTCGCGATCTCCTGGAGGAGCCGGGTCGGCGGGAAGGTCTCGGTCTGCGGCCGCGGCGGCGTCACCCGCAGCAGCCACCAGATCGCCGGCAGGACCGCCAGCGCCGCCAGCACCAACGGAGCGGCGAAGGTCATGCCGCGCGGCCTGCCGCGGCCCGCTGGAGGTCCCCCCGGTCGCCGAGCCGGGCATAGAGCGCGAGGAGCGGCGCGGTCGCCGGCTCGTCGGTGCGGTGGACGAGGAACGAGCCGCCGCGCCGCCGCGCGCCCGCCGCCAGCCGGTCGCGCCGCGCCGCAAGCAGCCGCTGATAGGCGCCGCGGACGCCCTCGGCGCGCCCGAGCAGCTGCCGCGCGCCGGACTCCGGATCGCGGAACTCGGTGCGCCCGGTATAGGGGAAGGTCTCCTCGATCGGATCGAGCACCTGGACGAGGTGGACCGTCGCGCCGGTCGCGGCGATCGCATCGAGCCGCGCCTCGATCGCGGCGATCGGGTCGAGGAAATCGCCGAGGAGGATCACCTCGGCGTGGCGGCGGAGCGGCTGCGTCTCATGCGCCGCATCGCCGGCGGCAGCCATGGCGACCGCGATCTTGTTCGCGGCGTTGCGCGACAGGACCGGCGCGGTGTGGCCGAGAAGGCCGGTGCGCTCGCCGGCGCGGGCGAAGAGCTCCGCGAGCGCCAGCGTCAGCACCGCGGCGCGCTCGCGCTTGGTGACGCGCGACAGGTGCGAGCGGAAATCCATCGAAGCCGAAAGGTCGGGCGAGAGCCACAGCGTGTGCGCCGCCTCCCATTCCTTCTCGCGCACGAAAAGGTGGTGGTCGTCGCGCGCCGAGCGCCGCCAGTCGATCCCCGCCGCCGGCTCGCCGGCGACGAACTGGCGGAACTGCCAGAACGTCTCGCCTGGCCCGGCGCGGCGGCGTCCGTGCCAGCCGGCGAGGATCGTCGCGGTGATGCGGCGCGCCTCGATCGACAGCTCCGGCATTGCGGCGGCGAGCGTGCGGCCCTCGGCGAGCGACTGGCGCACCGGGCCGGACGCCGGCGTGAGCGGGCCCGCCATCGGGCTCAGCCGATCCGGTCGGCGAGGGTGGAGATCACGTCGCGCACGGTCATGTCGTCGGCGCGCGCGGCGTAGCTGAGCGCCATGCGGTGCTGCAGCACCGGGATCGCCAGCGCCTTGACGTCGGCGAGCGATGGCGAGAACCGCCCTTCGAGCAGCGCCCGGGCGCGGGTGGCCAGCATCAGGGCCTGGCTGGCGCGCGGCCCCGGCCCCCAGGCGATCGCCTCGGCGAGCTTCGGATCGGACACCTCGCCCGGGCGCGCCGAACGCACCAGCTTGAGGATGGCGTCGACCACCAGCTCGCCGATCGGCAGCCGCCGCACCAGGAGCTGGAGGTCGCGAAGCTCCTCCGCGGTCATCACCTGCTCCGGCTTCGCCTCGGTGACGCTGGTGGTTTCCAGCATCATCCGCCGCTCGGCGTCGCGGTCGGGATAGTGCACGTCGATCTGGAGGAGGAAGCGGTCGAGCTGCGCCTCGGGCAGCGGATAGGTGCCCTCCTGCTCCAGCGGGTTCTGCGTCGCCAGAACGTGGAACGGCGCCGGCAAATCGTAGCGCTGGCCGGCGATCGTGACGTGATACTCCTGCATCGCCTGGAGGAGCGCGGACTGCGTGCGCGGGCTGGCGCGGTTGATCTCGTCGGCCATCAGGAGCCGCGCGAAGACCGGACCGGGGACGAAGCGGAAGGCGCGCGTCCCGTCCGCCGCCTGCTCCAGCACCTCCGAGCCGAGAATGTCGGACGGCATCAGGTCGGGCGTGAACTGGATGCGCCGGGCGTCGAGCCCGAGGGTGATGCCGAGCGTCTCGACCAGCTTGGTCTTGGCAAGGCCCGGGACGCCGACGAGGAGCCCGTGACCGCCGGCAAGGATCGTCACCAGCGCAAGGTCGATGACGTCGCGCTGGCCGAAGATGACCTTGCCGATCGCCTCCTGCGCGAGGGCGACGCGCGAGACCGCGAGATTCACTTCGGCGCCGACGCGCTCGATATCGTCCATTTTCATTGGATTGATCGCACTCATGGGGGTTCCTATAGTCCAACGGGCTTCCGCGCGGCGAGGCCCCCGCCCTTCGCGCGCATCGGGCTGCCTGACAATCATGGCATGGTCGCGTCCGTCCCGTCAGCCGCCTTCGACCGGCCTCGCCCGGTCGTTCCTCGCCGCGGCGCGCGCCCGGCTGCCGGCCGAGCCCGGCGCAATCGTCCCGCCACCCTTCGCGGCGCAGCGCGGATGGCGGAACGCGGCAGTGCTGGTGGCGGTCGTCGATCATGGCGACGACGGCGGGCTGATCCTGACGCAGCGCACCGGCCACCTGTCGACCCATGCCGGCCAGATCGCCTTCCCCGGCGGCAAGATCGACAATACCGACCCCTCGGCGATCGCCTGCGCGCTCCGCGAGGCGGAGGAGGAGATCGGCCTCGACAAAAGCCTGGTCGAGGTCCTCGGCTGCCTGCCGGTTTACGCCACGGTGACGGGTTTTCTGGTGAGACCGGTCGTTGCGCGGGTTGCGCCGGGGTACCAGATCAGGGTCAATGCCGCAGAAGTCGAGGAGGTATTCGAGATTCCGCTGTCGTTTCTGATGAGCCCGGCCAATCACCGGCGCGACAGCGTCGTCCATGAGGGCGTCGCGCGTCACTTCTATCGCATGCCCTATGCCGGGCGGAACATCTGGGGCGCCACCGCCGGCATCATCCGCAGCCTCCATGACGAGGTGCTCGGCTGATGCGCGCCGCTCTGATCAACGTCCTTCTCTTCCTCGTCCCGTTCGTCGCCTATGCGATCTGGCTCCTCGCCACCCGCGGCCGGCTGAACGATCGCGCCGACTGGACGCTGCGCGTCCTCGGCATCCTCGCCGGGGTCGGCGCGGTCATCATGATCATCGGACTGGTCTTCATCGTCGACTGGACCGGCGAGAGCGACGCCAATCCTGGCAGCTATCGCCCCGCCGAAGTGCGCGACGGCGTGCTGATCCCCGGCGGCTTCTTCAATGACGACGAGTGAGCCGGCGGACCGGCCCGCCCGCATCCCGGATCGCAGTTGGCTGGAGGAGCCCGGCGTCGCCGCGGTGTTCGCCGCGCTGAACCGGGACGGCGACAGCGTGCGCGCCGTCGGCGGCGCGGTGCGCGATGCCCTCATCGGCCGCCCGTTCAGGGAGGTCGACTTCGCGACCACGGCCGAGCCGGCGATGGTCGAAGCGCGGGCGAAGGCGGCCGGCATCAAGACCGTGCCCACCGGCATCGAGCACGGCACGGTGACGCTCGTCGTCCATGGCCGCGCATTCGAGGTGACGACGCTGCGCGAGGATGTCGAGACCGACGGCCGCCACGCGGTGGTGAAGTTCGGCCGCGACTGGACCGCCGACGCGCTGCGGCGCGACTTCACCTTCAACGCGCTCTCCGTCGAGGCCGACGGCACGCTGCACGACCCGGCCGGCGGCTATGCCGATCTCGTGGCGCGGCGCGTCCGCTTCATCGGCGATCCCGACACCCGCATCGCCGAGGATCGCCTCCGTATCCTCCGCTTCTTCCGCTTCCACGCCGAGCTCGGCGCGGGCGAGCCGGATCGCGCAGCTCTCGCCGCCGCCATCCGCGGCCGCCAGGGCATCACCGCCCTCTCGGCCGAGCGGATCGGCCACGAGATGCGGCGCCTCGTGGTGGCTCCCGGCGCCGCCGACACGCTGGTCGTCATGCAGGACGCCGGCGTGCTGCCGATCGTGCTTGGCGGCGTCGCCTATCCCGGCGCTCTGCGAAGGCTCGTCGCGTTAGAGGCCGCGACCCGACAGGCGCCGGCGGTTCCCCTTCGCCTTGCCGCCCTCGCCTGCCGCATCGCCGAGGATGTCTGGCGGCTCGCCGACCGCTTTCGCCTGTCCAACGCGGAGCGCGACGCCATGCTCGCCGCGGTCGACGGGGCGCGGCATTTCATCGAGCCGCCCGCGGAGCGCGAGGCCCGCATTCTCCTCTACCGCCTCGGGCCGGCGGGCTATTCCGGCGCGGTCGCGCTGGCGGCCGCGTGGGGCAGCGGCCCGGTCGACGCCTGGCGCGACAGCGCGTCGCTCCCCGCGCGCTGGACCGCGCCGGTCTTCCCGCTGTCGGGACGCGATCTCATCGCCGCGGGCCTCCGTCCCGGACCGGAACTCGGCGCTATTCTGAAAGACCTTGAGAGCTGGTGGATCACGGAAGATTTCGCGCCTGAAAAATCCGTACTTTTGAACCGTTTCCAACAGCGGATTGCTGCGGCACAGCAATGAACAGTTGCGCTCTCGTGACCGGTTTACTTTCGCGATGATTCGGGGCTTATGTTGCGCGGTTGGCGGGAGAGAGGGGATCCCACGCTCGACCGATGCGACGGCGCCTCGCGGGCATGAGGCCAGTTCCGCGCAGGCCCGATAGCCGGAGACAGGAATGCAGCTCAGCCACACCGGATACTACGCCGACTACTACCTCTATGGCGGGGCGGTGGCCGGGCTCACCATCTCGACACTGGCGACGACGCCGATCCCGGACTGGGGCGGCTGGGCGCTCGCCTATGGCGCCGGCATCTTCAGCTGGACCTTCGCCGAGTATCAGCTCCATCGCTGGATCCTCCATCACGTCCCCTATGTGAAGGAGATGCACGAGGCCCATCATCACGATCAGAAGGCCCTCATCGGCACGCCCGGCTGGCTGTCCTTCGTGCTGTTCACGCTTCTGGTCTTCCTGCCGGCCTACCTCATCGCCGGCTTCAGCATCGGCGGCGCCTTCGCCGCGGGCTTCACCTTCGGCTACCTGATCTACATCACCGTCCATCACGGCGTGCATCACTGGCGCATCCGCCCCGGCGGCTACCTCTACCGCCTGAAGCACCGCCACGCCCTCCATCACCATTTCGACGACATGGGCAATTACGGCGTCATCACCAGCTTCTGGGACCGCGTCTTCCGCACCAACATCAAGGTCCGCGACCGCCGCGAAGCGGAAGCCGGCAACTAACGTTCGGGCCGCGGTTCCAACGCGGCCCCGGTTCGGGCTAAACTCCGCTCGCTTCGATCAGAGCCGAGGGAGCCGATCCCATGTCCAGCACGCGCTCGACCCGCATTGCCGTGACGATCGAAGGTCGCGAGGACCGCGGCATACTCGTCTACAGCGACGACCTCCCCGGCCTGATTCTCTCAGGCCCGGACACCGAAGCCGTCCTTGCCGGCATCGAGGCGGCCGTGACCTACCTCTTCGCCGACCGGGGCCGAAAGGTGGAGCGCGTCGTACCGGAGATCCCGCTGACGGAGGCGCTGGCCATCGACGGCCCGAACCCGCCGAGCAAGGGCCACGGCTCCGGGACGGAAACGGCGTACTATCCGTCCTATTCGACGAGGACGCCCGGGCCGCCGCCTGACGGCGCATATTTCCCCCCACCGGTCATCCCGGGCCGCGTTGAGCGAAGTTCAATCGCGAAACCCGGGACCCAGCGTCAGACTCGCGGGCGTAGCCCGCGCTTATTGCGCGACCAGCGCCCGTCGCGCTGGACCCCGGCCTTCGCCGGGGGTGACGAACGGGGGCTAGCTCACCACTCGGCCGCGACCACCGCGCCCGCGATCTCGTCCAGCCGCCGGCGCGTGGCGTTTGTGGTTCCCTCGGGCAGGCGGTCGAGCGGGAAGAAGCCGGCCTCGACGATCTCGCGACTGGGCTGGTGCGCGACCGCCGGGGTCCAGGCCGGGCACAGGAAGAGCGCGACGTGGTCGCGCACCGAGGCGATGCGGTTTAGGTAGAAGCCGAACAGCTCCGGCTCGCCGGTGAGCGCCACACCGGCTTCCTCGTGAAGCTCGCGGCGGACCGCTTCGGCGACGGTCTCGCCCGGATCGACGCCGCCGCCGGGGAAGTACCAGCCCGGCACGTAGCTGTGGCGCACCAGGAGCACGCTGTCGCCGTCGAACACGGCGGCGCGCACGCCGAGCGTCATGCCGCGGGTGGCGCGGGCGAGGCGGAGATAGGCGCGCTGGCGCAGGCGCCCGAGGCGCGACAGCTCGCCCGGGCCGCGACCGCGCGTCACGCCGATGAAGCCCCGCCCCGCGGTTCCCGTTGTGGACCGCGCCCGGCGTGCGGGTTAATCGGGAAGCGATGTATACGCTTGCGCATCTCTCCGATCCGCATCTCGGCCCGATCCCGCGGCCGCAGCTTCGCGAGCTGATGTCGAAGCGGCTCATCGGCTATTTCAACTGGCAGAGCAACCGCAAGGGCGTCCATCGCCCCGAGGTGGTCCGGGAGCTGATCGAGAACATCCACGCCGCATCGCCCGACCACATCGTCGTCACCGGCGACCTCGTAAACCTCGCCCTCCCCGAGGAGATTCTCCTCGCCCGCCACTGGCTCGATCAGCTCGGCGACCCGCAGCACGTCACCGTCATCCCCGGCAATCACGACGCCTATGTCCCCGGGGCGCTGGCGCAGACCCGCCGCCACTGGGGCGACTTCATGATCGGCGACGACGCCAACGGGATGATCGTCTTCCCGTTCATCCGCCGGCGCGGCCCGCTCGGCATCGTCGGCGTCAACAGCGCCCGCGCCACCGCGCCCTTCATGGCGACCGGGCATCTCTCGGCGCGGCAGATCGAGATGATGGAGCTCGCGCTCCGCCGCCTCCATCGCGAGGAGATGTTCCGCGTCGTCCTCCTCCACCACCCCCCGGCGCCGGTGCGCGAGATCCGCACCGCGCGGCTCGTCGAGGCCGAGGAATTCCTCGCCGCGATCGCCCGTTCCGGGGCGGAGCTGATCCTGCACGGCCACCTCCATACCGGCAGCCTCGTCTATGTCGACGGCGCCCATGGCCGGGTGCCGGTGGTGGGCGTGCCCTCGGCCTCCAACCCGCCCGGCCGGATGAGCCCCGCGGCGGCGTTCAACCTCTACCGCGTCGGCGGCAAACAGGGCGCCTTCACCTGCCACATGACCTCGGTCGGCTTCACCGCCCCCGACGCGCCCGCGAGCCTCATCGCCGACCGGCAATTGCTGGGCTAACCGCCCGCGGCGTACCAGGCGTAGAGGAAGAGCGAGACCGCGCCGATCAGGACGCCGCCGAGAAAGCCGGCGACGATCCAGCCGGCATGGCGGTTGTCGAGGATGCGCTTGGGCTCGGCCTCGAGCCGGAGCGCCTTGCGGCCGGGCCGCGCCGGATCGTCCCGCATCACCCGCTTGATCAGCCAGTCGCCCTCGATGGCACGCTCGCGCTCGATGATCCGCTCGGCGACGTAGTTGGTGACGGTGTCGGCGACGTCGTCGAGGCTGGCGCTTTCGACGATGACCGTCCGCCCGAGGCGGGTGTCCTTGAGGAAACGGTAGGTCCGCCGGTCGCGGCCGACGGTCACGAAGGCGGTGGAATCGATCCACAGCCGCGGCTGGGTGCCGTGGGAGATCGAAAAGACGAACTGCTCGTCCTCGGCCGGAACCTCGGCGAACACGTCGCGGAGCTCATCGGCCAGAAGCTCGAGCCGCGCCTGCTCGGCCTCGCGGAAGTCGGCCGCGACGTCCGAACGGTCCGTTTCACCGAGTCGCACCCGGCGAATCGCGTCGCTGAGGCTGCGGACATTGGACGGGGCGCCACCCTTGCGCGGGGTGTCGTTCATGCGAAATGCTCCGGGCGGATCAACGCAAGTTTAACTGTTTATTATCAGAATTGCTTGTGACCGGCGACCGGATGTCCCCAGGGGGGCACCCCTTTGGTTAACGCTGCCAAAGCAATGATTTGGCTTGTGAAGCTGCCGGAAGTAGTCTCTGGCGCGGCCGTTCCGGCCGGAATGGCTTGCGGCGCCTTGGAGGGGAAACGCCGATGACCGATACGACTAAGGAAGAGCAGGAAGCCCAGCTTCGCGCTGAAGACCGTATCCGCCGGCAGGAAGCCGCCGCCGCGGAAGGCGCCGAGGCTGCGGCCCAGTACGAAGCCGCGAATCAGGAGCTTCGCGAACGCACCCAGCGCCTTCGCGAGATGCGCCTCGCCAAGGAGGCCGAGGAAGCGGCCGAAGCCGAAGCCGCCGCCAAAGCCCTCGCCAGGAAACTCAGCGCCATGAAGCCACCCGCACCAGCCGCCGCACCCGCCACCGCCGACGGCGCGACCCCGGCGCCCGCCGCCAGGAAGCCGGCCGCGAAGAAAGCCGCAGCGGCGAGGAAGCCCGCGGCCGCGAAGAAGGCCGCGCCGGCCAGGAAGGCGGCTCCGGCGAAGAAGGCCGCCGCCGCGAAGAAGGCGAAGCCCGCGGCCCGCAAGACGGCCGCGAAGAAGGCCGCCCCCGCGAAGAAGACCTCCGCGCGGAAGGCGGCGCCGAAGAAAGCCGCGACCCGCAAGACGGCGGCGCCGAAGAAAACCTCGACGGCGCGCAAGGCCGCACCGAAGAAGGCCTCGACGGCGCGGAAGGCCGCGCCGAAGCGGACACCCGCGAAGAAGGCTTCGACCGCCCGCAAGGCGAGCGCCCGGCCCGCCGCGCGGAAATCGGCCAGGCCCGCGGCCCGCAAGGCGGCGCCGAAGAAGGCCTCGACCGCCCGCAAGGCCGCGCCGAAGCGCGCCGCGGCCAAGAAGGCGCCCGCGACGAAGCGCTCTTCCGCCGCGAAGAAGGCCGCGCCGAAGAAGGCTGCCGCGAAGAAGCCGGCCGCCCGCAAGGCGAAGCCGGCGGCGCGGAAGCCTGCCGGCCGCACTCCGGCCCGGCGCTCGACCGCGCGCGGCGGATCGGCAAGGGCGGCGGCGCGCTAGCCATCAGCGCGCCGCAATCCGCCATGAGCGTAGCGTCCGGCCGCCCGGCGGCCGGATGGAGGATGCCATGAGCGAAGCCGAGAAAGAGCCCCGGACCCTGGTGATCGCCGACGATCGCTGGACGTGGTGGCAGAGCCGCCGGCTTCGCTACAATCTCGCCCTCGCCGGCTCCGGCGCCCTCGCCTACGCGATCACCGGGCTTCTCTACGCCGCCTTCGGCGCGGCGATGTGGTCGACCTGGAACGAGGCGCTGTCGCAGACGCTCTTCCTTGGCGTCGGCTTCCTCGTCCTGATGGGCGTCGCGAACCTCCTCTACCTCCTCGGCCCGCTCGGCGAATCCTTCGTCCGCCGCACCGAGATCCCGCGCTACCGCGACAACGCCTACGCGATGGGCTTCTGGGGATCCGTCGCCCTCCCCTTCGCCTTCCCCCTCCTCAACCTGTCGATGCTCCTGAGCTAGCGGCCGCCTGCCGTAGCCAAGGGGTCCGCCGTCAAGGCCCCGGGTCACGCCCCGCCGCCCCCCTCACGGCAACCTCAACCCATCCTTTGCCTCCCTGTCCTTGCCTGTCGTCCTATAATTCGATAATTCTCGAATCATGGATGAATTGACCGCCATCGAATCCCTTGCCGCACTGTCGCAGGAGAGCCGGCTGCGCGTGTTCCGGAGCCTCGTGCAGGCTGGGCCCGAAGGGCTTGCGGCGGGGGTCATCGCGCTGGAGCTCGACATCGTGCCCAACACGCTGTCGACGCATCTCGCCCAGCTGACGCGCGCCGGCCTGATCCGCCGCACCCGCGACGGCCGGATCATCCGCTACGCCGCCGACAATGCCGGGATCCGGGCGCTCCTCACCTACCTCCTGGAGGATTGCTGCCAGGGCCGCCCCGAGCTCTGCCGGCCTGCCGTCGCAACCGTCGCCTGCTGTTGAGAATCCCCGATGACCGACACCGACCGCGTCTACAATGTCCTCTTCCTCTGCACCGGCAATTCCGCCCGCTCGATCCTCGGCGAGGCGATCCTCAACCGCGAGGGCAAGGGCCGCTTCCACGGCTACTCAGCCGGCTCGCAGCCAAAGGGCGCGGTCCACCCCTACACCCTCGACCTACTGCGCACCCTGAACCACCCGACCGACGGCCTCCGCTCCAAGCCGTGGGACGAGTTCGCCGCGCCCGGCGCCCCGGAGCTCGATTTCGTCTTCACCGTCTGCGACAGCGCGGCGAAGGAGACCTGCCCGGTCTGGCCCGGCCAGCCGATGTCGGCGCATTGGGGCGTCCCCGACCCGGCGGCGGTGGAGGGCAATGAGGCGGAGCGCCGCGCCGCCTTCGCCGAGGCCTATCGCCAGCTGAAGAACCGCATCGCGGCGTTCGTCAGCCTCCCGATCGCAAGCATCGACCGCCTGTCGCTCCAGCATCGGCTCCGCGAGATCGGCGGCGCCACCGCGCCCGCGGGTGGCTGACCTCCCGCTCTCACGCCGGCTCGCGGCGGAGTTCGTCGGCACCGCCCTTCTTACGGCCGCCGTCATCGGCTCTGGCCTGATGGCGGCGCGGCTGACCGACGACGCCGCGATCGCCCTCCTCGCCAACACGCTGGCGACGGCGGCGGCGCTCGCGGTCCTCATCGCGACGCTCGCCCCGGTTTCCGGCGCCCATCTCAACCCCGCCGTCACGCTCGCCTTTGCGCTCCGCCGCGACATCGCGCCGCCGCACGCGGCGCTCTACGTCGCGGCGCAGTTTGCCGGCGCGCTGGGCGGCGCCGCGCTGGCCGCGCTGATGTTCGAGGTCCCGATGACGCCCGCCACCGCAGCGCATGGCGGCGTCGGAGAATGGTCCGCGGAGATCGTGGCGACCTTCGGCCTCGTTGCGGTCATCCTCGCCGCCAGCCGGCAGCGCCCGCGCGACCTGCCCTGGCTCGTCGCCGGCTGGATCGCGGCCGCCTACTGGTTCACCGCGTCGACCGCCTTCGCCAACCCGGCCCTGACGATCGCCCGCTCGCTCGTCGACGGTATGACGGGCATCCGGCCCGCAGATGTCCCGGCCTTCCTCGCGGTGCAGATTGCCGGCGCGGCTTTGGCGGCTATCGCCCTGGGCCGGATGATGCGGCCAGTGCACCACGGTTGATGCGGCCGTCAGTCGGCTGGACAGGCGGGGCGCGGTCTGGAACAAGCCTTGCCTCGATACCAGATGTGCTTGGCACATCCCGCCTGCCCGGAGATTTCTCCCGTCGATGGATACGATTTGGACTGAGCTCGCCGCGCTCGGCGGGGTGATCCTGATCGACGTGGCGCTCGCCGCCGACAATGCCGTGGTGGTGGGCATGGCGGCGGCCGGGCTTCCGGTCCACCAGCGCCGCAAGGCGGTGATCTGGGGCATCGCGGCGGCCGCGTTCCTGCGCATCGTCTTCGCGATCGCCGCCACCCAGCTTCTCGCGCTCGGCTGGTTCGTTCTCGTCGGCGGCGGGCTTCTTCTCGTCTGGGTGTCGTGGAAGCTCTATCGCGAGATCGTCGCCGACTATCGACACCGCCGGGCCGAGCGCGCGGCAGCCGCCGCCGTCGCCGACGCGGCCGCCGGCGAGGCGCCGACGTCGCACCGCAACGCGTCCTCGGCCCCCAAGACGATGCGTCAAGCGGTCATCCAGATCGTCATCGCCGACGTCTCGATGTCGCTCGACAACGTGCTGGCGGTCGCCGGCCTCGCGGGCGAGCACACCTGGGTGCTCATCGTCGGCCTGACGCTCTCCGTCATCCTGATGGGCGTCGCGGCGACCTTCATCGTCGGGCTCCTCAACCGCTTCCCCTGGCTGTCGATCGCCGGGCTTGCGGTCATCGTCTTCGTCGCCGGCCGGATGATCTACGAGGGCGTCGAGCAGATGCTCCACCCCGAGGACGAGCCGACCGCGATCGAAGAGCCCGTGGACGAAGCCTCGCTCGGCAGCCTAGGCGGCTTCCTCGGTCGCCTCGATCAGGCTGGCCCAGCGGCCGATCGGTTCGTGGCAGCGTGAACAGGTGACGGTCGTTCCGGCCGGAACGTCCGAGGCGAAGATGTTCTGCTCCGCGCCGCAATGCGGACACGACAGACGCAGGTGGGTGGCCATTTTGCCCATTTGACGCGAGCTCCTTCGACAGCGGCGGGAGCAGGCAAAGGCCTCTTGCGGACCGGGATGTCGGGCTCTCAACCACCGGCGCCGCATTCGGTCGTACCGGTGACCTCGCGACCCTACTCCGATACGCCCCCGGGCGCGAATGGTCAGCGACGCTGACCCAGGTCAGCGGCCGTGGATTCGGCTCTTCCGGCGCAAATCTGTCCGAACGTTAATCCGAATGCCCCTTGTCAGGAGCCGGGAAACCCCGTTAGGGATGTGCCCCCACGAGGCCCCCCAAGGCCAAATAAGTCGCGTCCGGCCAAAAAAGACAGCAAATGTCGCCGCTCATCGAAGTCCAGTCCCTGCGTAAGCACTTCGGGTCGGTGGTCGCCGTCGACGACATCAGCTTTGCCGTCGACCGCGGCGAGGTGCTCGGCTTCCTCGGGCCGAACGGCGCCGGCAAGTCGACGACCATGAAGATCATCACCGGCTATCTCCCGGCGACCGACGGCCGCGCCGCGGTGTGCGGCCACGACATCGCGCTCCAGCCGATCGAGGCGAAGCGCACCATGGGCTACCTCCCGGAGGGCGCCCCGCTCTATGGCGACATGACGCCGACCGGCTTCCTCGATTTCATCGGCCGCGCCCGGCGCATGCCGCGCGCCGAGCGCAAGCGCCGCATCGCCGAAGTCGTCGAGCGCATGGAGCTCGGCGAGGTCCTCCATCGCCGCATCGAAACGCTGTCCAAGGGCTTCCGCCGCCGCGTCGGCCTCGCGCAGGCGATCCTCCACGATCCCGACGTGCTGATCCTCGACGAGCCGACCGACGGCCTCGACCCCAACCAGAAGCACCAGGTCCGCGAGCTCATCAAATCGATGGGCGACCGCAAGGCGATCATCATCTCCACCCACATCCTCGAAGAGGTCGACGCGGTCTGCGACCGCGCGATCATCATCGACCATGGCAAGGTGGTGAGCGACGGCACGCCGGCGCAGCTCCACGCCCGCTCGCCCGAGCACAACGCCGTGATGATGCGGGTGCCGGCCGGCGACGCCGCGCGGACCACGCAGCTCCTGATGGGCCTCCCCGAGGTCGACCGCGTCGAGGAGCGCGCCCGCGCCCAGAGCTCGGTGCTGCTCATGGCGGTGCCGAAGAACGGCCAGTTCATCGGCGACCTCGTCGCCTTCACGCTTCGCGAGAACAACATCGCCGCCGCCGACCTCCACGCCGAGGCCGGCAAGCTCGACGACGTGTTCCGCAAGCTCACCACGATAGCGTAGCGCGGGGCGGGGGCGGCATGCGCGTTACCTTCACCATCGTCCGGCGCGAATTGGGGGCGTATTTCTCCACGCCGCTCGCCTATGTCTTCCTCGTCGCCTTCCTCGCCGCGGCGGGCGCCGCGACCTTCTATTTCGGCGACTTCATGGAGCGCCGCCAGGCGGACCTGACGCCGTTCTTCGGCTTCCATCCCTGGCTGTTCCTGGTGCTCATCCCCGCCGTCGGCATGCGCCTCTGGGCCGAAGAGCGCCGCAACGGCACCGTCGAGCTCCTGATGACGCTGCCGGTCACGCCGTGGCAGGCGGTGTTCGGCAAGTTCCTCGCCGCCTGGATATTCACCGGCCTCGCGCTGGCGCTCACCTTCCCGATCTGGATCACCGTCAATTATCTCGGCAATCCGGACAACGGCGTCATCATCGCCAGCTACCTCGCGAGCTTACTCATGGCGGGCGCGCTCCTCGCGGTCGCCTCGACGATCTCGGCGCTGACCAAGAGCCAGGTCGTCGCCTTCGTCATCGCGGTCGGCGCCTCGTTCCTCCTTCTCCTCAGCGGCCTCGACCTCGTGCTCAACCTCTTCACCGGCTGGGCGCCCGACTACGTCATCGACCTCGTCGCCGGCTTCTCGTTCCTGACGCATTTCAACGCCATCGCCAGCGGCGTGCTCGACGCCCGGGCCATCATCTTCTTCCTCTCGCTGATTGTGCTGTTCCTGTTCGTCAATCGCGAGATCGTCGAGATCAAGAAGGCGGCGTGACGATGTGGAACCGGATCCAGAGCGCCAGCCGCACCCGCCTCGCCGCGATCGCGATCGCCCTTGCGGCGATCCTGTTCCTTTGCGTGAACCTGATCGCCTCGCTCTCGCTCGATGCGGCGCGCATCGACCTCACCGAGAACCGCCTCTACACCGTCAGCGACTCCACGCGGAACGTCCTCGCCAAGGTCGAGGAGCCGATCACCATCCGGCTCTATCTCTCCTCGATGCTGCTCAACGACTACCCGGTCTACCGCACCTATGCCGAGCGGGTGATCCAGATCCTGGAGACCTATGAGCGCCTCTCCAGCGGGCGCGTGCGCTATGAGCGCATCGATCCGCAGCCCTTCACCCCCGAGGAAGACCGCGCCATCGGCTACAACCTCACCGGCGTCAATCTCTCGCGCGCGGGCGAGAAGGGCTATTTCGGCATCGTCGGCACCAACGCGGTCGACCAGCTCGAAGTCATCGAGTTCATGAACCCGCGTCTCGAACCGTTCCTCGAATACGACATGTCGCGGATGGTGAGCCGCCTGACCCAGCCCTCCGAGGCGCGCGTCGGCGTCATCGACGGCCTCGGCCTCTTCGGCAGCCAGGCGCTCGGCCGCCAGCCGTCCGACGTCATCGCGCTCCTCGGCGCCGACTTCGCGCTCCAGGCGCTCAGCAACGAGGTGACGGTGATCCCGGAGGACATCGACGCCCTCGTCCTGATCCATCCGCACAATCTGACCGATTCCGCGCTCTACGCGGTCGACCAGTATGTCATCCGCGGCGGCCCGCTGGTCGTCTTCGTCGACCCGCTGTCGGAGATGAGCCCGTTCCTGCCCAATTCGCGGCAGCGGCAATACCCGTCGTCCTATCTGGAGCGCCTGCTCACCGCCTGGGGCATCGAGATGGTGCCGGACAGCGTCGTCGGCGACGGCCAGATGCTGCGCCCGCTGCAGGTGCAGGTCGGCCCGAACGAGACCCGCAACCTGCCGGGCATCACCTTCCTCGCCGCCAACGAGCGTCTCGGCAATTTCAATCCCGACGAGCCCGCGGTCGGCGCGCTCCAGGTGCTGATGATGACGCATGCCGGATCGCTGCGCCCGCTCGACGGCGCGACGACCGAGTTCGTGCCGCTGATCCGCACCACGCCCGACAGCATGCTCTACGAGCAGAGCCGCGTGGCGGCGAACCCCAATCCGCTCGACCTCTACAACGCCTTCGTCCCGTCGGGTATGCCGCAAGTCCTCGCCGCGCGGGTCACCGGCATCGTCTCGACCGCCTTCCCCGACGGCCCGCCGCCGCCGCCGCGGCCGGGCCAGGACGAGGAACCGCCGCCGGATCCGCTGCCGCTGATGGCGCAGTCGGAGGAGCCGATCTCCGTGATCGTCGTCGCCGACACCGACATGCTGAACAACCAGAACATCGCCGTGCCCGGCAACAACGACTTCGTCGTCAACGCCATCGACACGCTGACCGGCGGCACCGACCTGATCGAGCTGCGCAGCCGCGAGGATTCCCGCCGGCCGTTCCTCCGCGTCGACGCGATCGAGCGCGAGGCCCAGGACGAATATCTCGCGACCCGCCAGCAGCTCGAGGCCGAGCTCGCCGAAGCGAATGCCGAGCTGGAGCAGCTCGGCGGCGCCGTGGTGACCGAGGACGGCCAGGTCATCGCCCGCACCGTCGAGCAGCAGGAGCTGATCGCCGCCGCGCAGGCGCGTATCTCCGAGGTCAACCGGCAGCTTCGCGACGTGCAGCGCGCGCTGCGGCAGGACATCGACGCCCTGTCCGACCGGCTGCGGCTCATCAACATCCTCGCCATCCCGGCGGCGCTGGTCCTGATCGGCCTCATCGTCGCGATCTGGCGGCGGGCCCGGCTGGCGGCGTATCTGCGCCGCCGCCGCGTGGCGGCATGAGGGGGATGTAGCCGATGTCTCCCCGCGCCTTCCTCACCCTCGTCGTCGCCACCGCCATCGCCGTGGTCGCCGCGATCGTCCTCATCGTCACCGAGCAGGTCGTCGAGGTCGACACCGCGCAGGGCCAGCCGATGTTCCCGAGCCTGCAGGCCGGCCCGGTCGACAATCTCAGCCAGGTCACGCTGGAAACTCCGCGCTACCGCCTCGTGATGGAGCGGCGCGAGAGCGGCTGGGTCTCGATCGAGCGCGGCGACTACCCGATCCGCCAGGCCTATCTCGGCGACCTGGTCGCCTCGCTCGCCGCCATGACGATCGTCGAGCGCAAGACCGACAATCCAGACTGGTACGACGAGATCGACGTCGACGGCCCGCAGGCCGAGGGCAGCGAGTCGCTCCGCGTCACCGCCACCGCCTCAGACGGCACCGTCCTCGCCGACGCCTTCATCGGCATCCGCAGCACCAGCATCGGCTTCGCCGCGACCCGCGGCGGCACCTTCGTGCGCAATGTCGACGAGGCGCAGTCCTGGCTGGTCGAGGGCGACATCCAGTTCCCGAACAGCCTCAACGACTGGTTCGGCCAGATCGTCAACATCCCCGGCCCGCAGGTCGCGAGCGTGGCGATCTATGCCGGCGAGGAGCTGCTGCTGAAGGCCGACAAGATCGATTTCCAGACCGGCGACTACGAGATCAGCTATCTCGACCCGTCGGTCGGGCCGGAAGGAAGCACGGCGGCCGACGACGCGGTCCGCGGCGTGACCCAGGGCATCGTCTCGACCAATTTCATCGAGGCAAGGCCGCGCGACACCGTCACCTTCCCCGAGGACGGCCGGCGCGTTCAGTTCACCACCCAGTCCGGGCTGACGCTGATCGTGTCGCTCGGCGAGGCCGACGGCCAGGTCTGGGCGGCCTATGACGCATCGGCCGAGCCCGACAGCGCCGCCGTGGCGACCGCCGCCGACATCACCGCGAAGACCGCCAACTGGGCCTTCACCCTGCCGACGCCGCGCCTCGGCCCGCTGCAGCGCGACATCAACGTACTCTTCGTGCCGCCCGCTCCCGTCGAGGAGCCGGTGGAAGAAGCGCCGCCCGTCCTGCTCCCGGTTCTGCCGGGCGGACCGTAGGCATCAGAGATTCACTGAGCGATTGACCTCCCGCTCATGGGGAGGTCGAATTGGCAAGCAGGGCGGCCGGTTCGGGACGGGGCCGCGGCTGCTCCCTCCCCGAGCCCAGACTGCTCCCGCATCACGCTATTACTCGTCGCGAGGATCGGTGCCGACCGGAAAGCGAACGTCACTGCCGTGCGGAGCGCAAACTTCGATCATCGCCATCCTGCCGCCGAGCTCATTTCCGTAAGCTATCTGTTGACATTCGTTCCGTAAGCTGATAGCTTACGGCGTGATCAAGAACTTCAAGAGCAAGGCGCTGGCGGACTTCTGGAACACCGGCAGGACCGCCAAGATCGATACCCGGCTGCTCAAGCGGATAGCTGTTCGTCTCTCCCGGCTCGATGCTCTTGTTTCACTTGACGAATTGAACCTTCCGGGCTTCGATTTTCACCCGCTGAAAGGCTTCAACCCAACGCGCTACACGGTCCATGTGAATGGGCCGTGGTGCATAACATTCGAGTTCGACGGCACTGACGTTCTCGCCGTGGATTTCGAGCAGTACCACTGAAACGGAGGCCGCTGTGACCCACTACCCGGCCAAGCGCTCGCGCTTGCTTTGCCCAAGCCACCCCGGCGCGGTGCTTGAGGACATCATTCCGGCGACAGGCAGGAGCAAGACCGAGATTGCCCGCCTGCTCGGAATTTCCCGGCAGCATCTTTATGACATCATGACGGAGCGTAAGCCGGTATCCCCCGAGGTGGCGGTTCGTCTCGGCAAGCTCTTTGGTGATGGCCCCGGCATCTGGATCAGGATGCAGGCCGCGCATGACACCTGGCACGCGGAGCGCAAGGTTGACGTGAGTGCCATCCCGACGCTGGAGACGGCGTAGGAGGGGGCATTCAGGAGTAGCAGTGAACTGGATGCCGAGCCCGGCCGCCATTCCAGCCTGAAACGCTTTGCGTTTCGACCCTCCCCCGACCACGCTCCAGGCCCGATCAGGCCGCGGCCGACGCCTGGAAGAGCATTGGCGGCGGCAGGAAGTCCGCCCCGCTTTCCCTGAGGAACGCGAAGAACGCCGCCGCCGCGTTCGACAAAGTGCGGTCGGAGCGGCGGACCGCGTACCATTCGCGCATCACCGGCAGGCCGACAATGTCGAGCGCGACGAGCCGCCCGTCCGCGATCTCCGCCGCGACCGTGTGGCCGGAGATCAGCGCGATGCCGAGGCCGGCGATGACGGCCTGCTTGATCGTCTCGTTGCTGGCGATTTCCATGCCCGGGGTCAGCGCCGGGTTGAGCGGCCCGAAGGTCGCCTCGAACGCCGCGCGCGTGCCCGAGCCCGGCTCGCGGATCAGGATGCGCTCCGCCAGCAGCGCCTCGCGCGGAATGGCGCGGCGCTTCGCCAGCGGATGGTCGGCCGGCGCGATCACCACCAGCGGGTGCTTGCCGAACGCCGTCGCCTCCACGTCGATGTCCTCCGGCGGGCGGCCGGTGATGGTGAGGTCGACGGTGTAGTCGCGCAGCGCCTCGAAGACGACGCCGCGATTGCCGACATTGAGCCGCAGCTCCAGATGCGGGTGGATACGGGTGAACGCCGCCATCAGCCGCGGCGCGAAATATTTGGCGGTCGACACTGCCCCCACGGTCACCACGCCGCCGCGAAGGCCGCGCAGATCGTCGAGCCGCTCATCGCAGTCGCGCAGCGCGTCGCTGATCTTGAGGGCGGTGCGATAGACCTCTGAGCCCGCGGCGGTGAGCCGCATCCCGCCCTGGGTCCGGTCGAAGAGGGTGACGCCGAGATCCTCCTCGAGGAGCTTCAGCTGGCTGGTGATCGCCGGCGTGGTGAGGTTAAGCTCCCGCGCCGCATTGACGATCCGGCCGCTGCGCTGGATCGCGAGCACCGCGCGAAGCTGCTTGAGGGTGGCGTTCTTCATGGCAGCGCCTTAAACGAAATTTACTGCACCGCCAAGATAATTTCATTTTCCTTTCATCCCGCGAAGCTCGATAAGTCGTGCCGCCGCGGAGTCCTATGGTAGAGGTGCCAAAGGCCCGCGGATGCGGCGGCGGCCGATGTCCGGGGAGGGCCGGGCAACGGCCTGACGGGCGAACAGCCTGACGGGCCCCACGGGGAGGTGCATGGATTGACGCAGCGGACCCTTGACCAGGTCCTGGAGACCCATGGCGCGACGGGCGGCACGGCCGCCGACGTCGCCGGCGTGGTCGCCGGTATCGGGCGCGCTGCGAAGGACCTCCACGCCCTCATCGCCGGCCACGAGGCCGGCTCCGGCGACGGCGCGGCCCTGACCGCGACGGCCGAGAAGCTGGTGATGGAGGCGCTGGCGAACTCGGCGGCCGCGGGCGTTGCGACCCCGGCCGATGCCGCGCCGCGACCGCTCAACCCCGCCGGCACGCTCCTCGTCACCATTGACGTGCTTGGCGGCGGCGCCGAGCTCGACATCAACCTTTCCCCCGGCCTCGTCTTCGCGGTGTGGCCAACCGGGGGCGACCTTGCCGCGGCCGCCGGCCAGCCGGGCCTTGCGCAGCTCGCCGCCGGCCTCGTGATGTTCGGTCCGCGCACCGTCGCCGCGATCACGCTGTGCAAGGGCACGGCGCTCTTCCAGCTCGGCGCGGCTGGCGCGTTCGTCGAGACCGACGCCGCGGCCCACCTCCCCCACGGCACGCGCGAATATGCGATCGACGCGTCGGCCTACCGCCACTGGGACTCCCATGTCCGCGCCTATATCGACGAGTGCGTCGAAGGCGCCGACGGCCCGGCCGGCGTCGACTTCACCATGCGCTGGAGCGGCTCGCTCGTCGCCGAGGCCTACCGCATCCTCCGTCGCGGCGGCGTCTTCCTCCAGCCGAAGAACGGCCGCACCGGCACCGGCGGCGCCAGCCTCACCTTCGACGCCGCCCCCCTCGCCCTCCTCATCGAGCAGGCCGGCGGCGAGGCGACCACCGGCTATGGCCGCATCCTCGACATCGTCCCGAAGGGGCGCGACCACCGCGTCACGCTGATCTTCGGCTCCGCCGACCATGTCGGCGAGGTCGCCCGTTCCTATGACGAGATTTCACCGGCATCACACCGGGCTCCGCTGTTCGGCGCCCGCGGCCTTTTCCGCGAGTAGTCTCATCCATGTCGCGACGCCACCCGATCATTTCGATTACCGGTTCCTCGGGCGCCGGCACCTCCTCGGTGCGCAAGACCTTCGTCAACATCTTCCGGCGCGAGAAGATCAACGCCGCCTATATCGAGGGCGACGCCTTCCACCGCTACGACCGCATGGAAATGCGCGCCGTGATGGCCGAGGAGACCAAGCGCGGCAACATGCGCTTCAGCCATTTCGGCCCCGACGCCAACCTCCTGGAGGAGCTGGCCGCGACCTTCAAGAGCTACGGCGAGACCGGCAACGGCAAGACCCGCCACTACGTCCATGACGACCGCGAGGCCGAGGAGTTCGGCTCCCCGCCCGGCACCTTCACCAAGTGGGAGGAGTTCCCGGCCGGCACCGATCTTCTGTTCTACGAAGGCCTCCACGGCGCCGTCGTCACCGAGAAGGTCAACGTCGCCCAGCATGCCGACCTCTCGATCGGCGTCGTCCCGGTCATCAACCTCGAATGGATCCAGAAGATCCATCGCGACAAGGAAGCGCGCGGCTATACCACCCAGGCGGTGACCGACACCATCCTTCGCCGCATGCCGGACTATGTCGACTACATCGTCCCGCAATTCTCGCAGACCGGGATCAACTTCCAGCGCGCCCCGACGGTCGACACCTCGAACCCGTTCATCGCGCGCTGGATCCCGACGCCCGACGAGTCGATCGTCGTCATCCGTTTCGCCAACCCGCGCGGCATCGATTTCCCTTATCTGCTGTCGATGATCCGCAACAGCTGGATGTCGCGGGCCAACTCCATCGTCGTCCCCGGCGGCAGCATGGAGCTCGCAATGCAGCTCATCCTCACGCCGCTGATCCTCAAACTGATCGATCGCAAGCGCAACGCCGACTGACCGAGGACAAGAAAATGACCGACACCAACGCCTCCGCAGCGCAGTCCCCGGCTTCCGGCCAGGCCTTCGATCGCATGCTCGCCCATGCGATCCGCGTCCTCGGCATCGACGCCATCGAATCCGCCAAGTCCGGCCATTTCGGCGTGCCGATGGGCATGGCCGACATCGCCGCCGTGCTGTTCGGCCACTTCATGAAGTTCGACCCGACCGCGCCGAACTGGCCGGACCGCGACCGCTTCGTGCTGTCGAACGGCCACGGCTCGATGCTGCAATACGCCCTCCTCTACCTCACGGGGTATGAGGACATGACGCTCGACCAGATCCGCAGCTTCCGCCAGCTCGGATCGAAGACCGCCGGCCATCCCGAATACGGCCACGCCACCGGCATCGAGACCACCACCGGCCCGCTCGGCCAGGGTCTCGCCAACGCCGTCGGCATGGCGATCGCCGAGCGGATGATGAACGCCCGCTACGGCGACGACCTCGTCGACCACTACACCTACTGCTTCGTCGGCGACGGCTGCCTGATGGAAGGCATCAGCCACGAGGCGATCGACCTTGCCGGACACCTCAAGCTCGGCAAGCTCATCGTCCTCTTCGACGACAACCAGATCTCGATCGACGGCCCGACCTCGCTCACCAGCGACATGGACCAGGTGAAGCGCTTCGAGGCCGCCGGCTGGTCGGTGCGCACCTGCGACGGCCACAACGCGGACGAGATCTACGCCGCGATCGAAGCCGAGCGGAAGACCGACCGCCCGTCCTTCATCGCCTGCAAGACCATCATCGGCCTCGGCGCCGGTGCCGGCGCGGGCACCGCCCGCGCCCATGGCGAAGGCCTCACCGCCGAGGAGCTCGCCGGCGCCAAGCAGAGCTATGGCTGGGAGCACGGCCACTTCGTCGTGCCCGAGCGCGAGCTGTCGGCGTGGCGCGCCATCGGCAGCCGCGGCGCGCAGGTCCGCAAGAACTGGGAACGCCGCCTGGCGCAGGCCCCGGCCGACCGCCGCGAGTCCTTCGAGAAGGCGGTCGCCGGCCATGTCGGCGCCGAGGCGGAAGCCGCCATCGCCGCCCTCAAGGCCAAGCACGTCACCGAGAAGCCGAAGATCGCGACCCGCGTCGCCTCGCAGAAGGCGCTGGAAGCCCTTCTCCCGGTGGTCCCCGGCCTCGTCGGCGGCTCGGCCGACCTCACCGGCTCGGTCGGCACCAAGGCGGCCGACATCAAAGCCCTCACCCCGACCGACTTCACTGGCCGCTACATCCATTACGGCATCCGCGAGCACGGCATGGCCGCGGCGATGAACGGCATCGCCCTTCACAAGGGCCTCATCCCCTATGCCGGCACCTTCCTCGCCTTCGCCGATTATTCGCGGCCGTCGATCCGCCTCGGCGCGCTGATGGGCATCCGCGTCATCCACGTCATGACGCATGATTCCATCGGCCTCGGCCAGGACGGCCCGACCCACCAGCCGGTCGAGCATGTCGCCTCGCTCCGCGCCATCCCGAACCTCCTCGTCTTCCGCCCGGCCGACCCGGTCGAGACCGCCGAGGCCTGGCTCGCCGCGCTGCAGCATGAGACGACGCCGTCGGTGCTGGTGCTCACCCGCCAGGCCGTGCCGGCGGTGCGCACGACCGACAGCAGCGAGAACCTCGTCGCCAAGGGCGGCTACGTCCTGTCCGAGCCGGAAGGCGGCCGCCAGGTGACGCTCCTCGCCACCGGCTCGGAGCTGCAGCTCGCGGTGAAGGCCGCCGAGACGCTCGCCGCCGAAGGCATCCGCGCCGCGGTGGTGTCGATGCCGTGCTTCGAGCTCTTCGACGCCCAGCCCGCCGACTACCGCAAGGCCGTCCTCGGCACCGCGCCGCGCGTCGCCGTCGAGGCCGCGGTGCGCCAGAGCTGGGACCGCTATCTCGGCGACGAGGGCGAGTTCATCGGCATGAGCGGGTTCGGCGCGTCCGGCCCGGCCGAGAAGCTCTTCGAGCATTTCGGCATCACCGCCGACGCCGTGGCCGGCGCCGCCCGCCGGCTGGTCGGCTGATCCGCGGACAAGAAGATCAGGAGAAGGAGAGACCCATGGCCCGCATCACACTGAGGCAGCTTCTGGACCACGCAGCCGAGCATGGCTATGGCGTGCCGGCCTTCAACATCAACAACATGGAGCAGGGCCTCGCCATGGTGGGCGCCGCCGCGTCGGTCGACGCGCCGGTGATCATCCAGGCGAGCCGCGGCGCGCGCAGCTACGCCAACGACATCATGCTGGCGAAGATGATCGACGCGCTGGTCGAGATCTATCCCAACGTGCCGATCGTGATGCACCAGGATCACGGCAATGAGGAATCGACCTGCCTCACCGCGATCAAATACGGCTTCACCTCGGTGATGATGGACGGCTCGCTCGAGCGCGACGCCAAGACGCCGGCCTCCTATGACTACAATGTCGACATCACCAAGCGCGTCACCGACATGGCGCACATGGTCGGCGCCTCGGTCGAGGGCGAGCTCGGCGTGCTCGGCTCGCTGGAGTCGGGCCACGGCGAGGCCGAGGACGGTCACGGCGCGGAGGGCCAGCTCTCCCACGACCAGCTTCTCACCGACCCCGACCAGGCGGTGGACTTCGTCGCCAAGACCAAGGTCGACGCCCTCGCCATCGCCATGGGCACCTCGCACGGCGCCTACAAATTCTCGCGCAAGCCCGACGGCGCGATCCTCGCGATGAACGTCATCGAGGAGATCCACCGCAAGCTGCCGAACACGCATCTGGTGATGCACGGCTCGTCGTCGGTGCCGCAGGAGCTGCAGGACATCTTCAACGCCGCCGGCGGCGAGATGCCCCAGACCTGGGGCGTGCCGGTGGAAGAGATCGTCCGCGGCATCAAGCACGGCGTCCGCAAGGTCAACATCGACACCGATTGCCGCATCGCGATGACCGGCGCGATGCGCCAGGTCGCCACCAAGAACAAGAGCGAGTTCGACCCGCGCAAATTCCTCAAGCCGGCGCTCGACGCCATGCAGCAGCTCTGCAAGGACCGGCTCGAGCAGTTCGGAGCCGCCGGCCACGGCTCCAAGATCAAGGTCATCCCGATGAGCGAGATGGCCAAGCAATACGCCAAGGGCGCGCTCGATCCGAAGATCGCCCCCGCGCGCGCCGCGTAGTCCAAGAAGCAGTCAACCCCCTGAGACCAGCCCGTTTAAGGAGAGCGAAATGAACGTCACTGCCGACGCGAAGACCATGAAGGAGGGCAAGGAGCGCTACAAGTCAGGCGTCATCCCCTACGCCCGCATGGGTTACTGGGAGCCGGACTACAAGGTGAAGGACACCGACGTCCTCGCCATGTTCCGCCTCACCCCGCAGCCGGGCGTCGACCCGGTCGAAGCCGCCGCGGCCGTCGCCGGCGAATCCTCGACCGCGACCTGGACCGTGGTGTGGACCGACCGCCTGACCGACGCTCCGAACTACCGCGCCAAGGCCTTCAAGGTCGACCCGGTTCCGAACACCGGCGAAGGCACCAAGACCGAGCAGCAGTACTTCGCCTACATCGCCTATGACATCGACCTCTTCGAGCCCGGCTCGATCGCCAACCTCACCGCGTCGATCATTGGCAACGTGTTCGGCTTCAAGGCGGTGAAGGCTCTCCGCCTGGAGGACATGCGCCTCCCGGTCGCCTACCTCAAGACCTTCCAGGGCCCGGCCACCGGCCTCGTCGTGGAGCGCGAGCGTCTCGACAAGTTCGGCCGTCCGTTCCTTGGCGCCACCACCAAGCCGAAGCTCGGCCTGTCGGGCCGCAACTACGGCCGCGTCGTGTACGAGGCGCTCAAGGGCGGCCTCGACTTCGTGAAGGACGACGAGAACATCAACTCGCAGCCCTTCATGCACTGGCGTGACCGCTTCCTCTACTGCATGGAAGCCGTCAACCGCGCCTCCGCCTCGACCGGCGAGGTCAAGGGCCACTACCTCAACGTGACCGCCGGCACGATGGAGGAGATGTACGAGCGCGCCGAGTTCGCCAAGTCGCTCGGCTCGGTCATCATCATGATCGACCTCGTCATCGGCTACACCGCCATCCAGACGATGGCCAAGTGGGCCCGCAAGAACGACATGATCCTGCACCTCCACCGTGCGGGCAACTCGACCTACTCCCGGCAGAAGAACCACGGCATGAACTTCCGTGTCATCTGCAAGTGGATGCGCATGGCGGGCGTCGACCACATCCACGCCGGCACCGTCGTCGGCAAGCTCGAGGGCGACCCCCTCATGATCAAGGGCTTCTACGACACGCTGCTGCAGATCCACACGCCGGTCAGCCTCGAGCACGGCCTGTTCTTCGAGCAGGACTGGGCGTCGCTGAACAAGGTCGTGCCGGTGGCGTCGGGCGGCATCCATGCCGGCCAGATGCACCAGCTGATCCACTATCTCGGCGAGGACGTCGTCCTGCAGTTCGGCGGCGGCACCATCGGTCACCCCGACGGCATCCAGGCCGGCGCCACCGCGAACCGCGTTGCGCTGGAGGTCATGATCCAGGCCCGCAATGAAGGCCGCGACTACATGAAGGAAGGTCCGGAAATCCTCAACGCCGCCGCCAAGTGGTGCTCGCCGCTGAAGGCCGCGCTCGAGGTGTGGAAGGACATCACCTTCAACTACGACTCGACCGACACGGCCGACTTCGTCCCGTCCACCACTGCGTCCAACTAGTCGCGCCAGAGCTTTCGGAGATAGACGACCATGGCAATGACCAACCCCAACAACCAGGTCACCCAGGGGCAGTTCTCGTTCCTGCCCGACCTGACCGACCAGCAGATCTCGGCGCAGATCGCCTATGCCCTGAAGAACAACTGGGCGGTGTCGGTCGAGTACACCGACGACCCGCATCCCCGGAACACCTACTGGGAGATGTACGGCAACCCGATGTTCGACCTGAAGGATCCGGCGGGCATCCTGCTTGAGATCAACGAGTGCCGGAAGACCTTCCCCAACCACTACATCCGGGTCACGGCCTTCGACTCCAGCCGCGGCTGGGAAACCCCGCGCATGTCCTACATCGTGAACCGGCCGAAGTCCGAGCCGGGCTTCATGCTGGAGCGTCAGGAACGTGACGGCCGCAGCATGGGTTACACGATCAAGCCGTATTCGGGCCAGCAGCCCGAAGGCGAGCGGTACGGCAGCAAGCGCTAAATCTGGAGGCGCCGGGGCAAGCGGCGCGCACTGACATGGCCGACAAGGCGAAAGACGCGACGGCGGCGGGCTCCGAGGGAGCCCGTCCCACCTCCTTCAACCTCGCGAAGGAGCTCCACGAGTCCGGCGTCGCCGCCGTGCTCGAGGAGCTCGATCGGGAACTGGTGGGCCTTGCCCCGGTCAAGCGGCGCATCCGCGAGATCGCGGCCCTCCTCCTGGTCGACCGGGCGCGCCGTGCGCTCGGCCTGTCGCAGGAGACGCCGACGCTTCACATGAGCTTCACCGGCAATCCGGGGACCGGCAAGACCACCGTCGCCCTCCGGATGGCCGACCTTCTCCACCGCCTCGGCTATATCCGCCAGGGCCACCTCGTCACGGTCACCCGCGACGACCTCGTCGGCCAGTATATCGGCCACACCGCGCCCAAGACCAAAGAGGTCCTGAAGAAGGCGATGGGCGGCGTCCTCTTCATCGACGAGGCCTACTACCTCTACCGGCCGGAGAACGAGCGCGACTACGGCCAGGAGGCGATCGAGATCCTGCTCCAGATCATGGAGAACCAGCGCGACGACCTCGTCGTCATCGTCGCCGGCTATGCCGATCGCATGGAGCGCTTCTTCTCGTCGAACCCGGGCTTCCGCTCGCGGATCGCCCACCATGTCGACTTCCCGGACTACTCCGACAAGGAGCTTCTCCTCATCTCCGACAAGATGATGGAGAACCAGAACTACGTGCTGTCGCCGAAGGCGCACAAGGCGATGGAGGAATACATCGCCCACCGCCGCAAGCAGCCGCATTTCGCCAATGCCCGCTCGATCCGCAACGCCCTCGACCGCGCGCGCCTGCGCCAGGCCAACCGCCTGTTCGAGAGCGGCGAGGAAGTGACCGAGATCCAGCTCCGCACCATCGAGCCGGAAGACATCCTCGCCAGCCGCGTCTTCAAGGAAGGCGAGAAGCCGGCCGCCTAAGTCCGGCCTTCGTTTAATACCCCGGTCATCCCGGGCCGCGTGGCGCGTGGCGCCATCGCGAGACCCGGGACCCAGCGCAAGACTCGCGGGCAAAGCCCGCCCCTTACGCGCGACCAGCGCTCGGGGCACCCCCTCCCCATCCCTCCCCCATAAGG
>JAHCJZ010000012.1 GCA_026126025.1 Bauldia sp.
CGGGAGCCGCTGGCGGTGAGCGGCCGGCTCGCCCGCGGCCTTCGCCGCGGCGACGCCACGCCCCGGCTCGGCGAGGCGGTGCTGGTGCTGACGCTCGCCACCCACCCGGCGCTGCTGGCGCGCCACCTCGACGATTTCCTCCATCTGGAGCTCGGCCATCGCGAGCTGGAGGGCCTTCGCCGCGCCGTCGTCGATTGCTGCGGCGCGGAGCCCGAGATGCCGGCCGAAGCGCTGGCGGAGCGGCTTTCCGCCGCGGGTTTCGGCCCCCTCCTCGACCGGCTGAAGCGGCAGGTGGCGGCGAGCGGGGCGTGGCAGGCGCTGCCGGACAGCGCAGATTCCGACGCCGACGAGGGCTGGCGGCAGGCGCTGATCTTGCACCGCAGGGCCCGGGCGTTACATAAGGAGCTCAAGGAAGCTGAGGCGGCTCTGGCGAGCGACGGAACCGCGGAGAACCTCAGGCGCCTGATCGAAATTCAGAACCAGCTGTCCAATGCCGAGGGGATCGAGGCCGCGATCGACGGTTTCGGCCAGCCCTCGGGACGGCAGTCGCAGAATTACTAGGCTGCGGTCGAAACGATTGGTTCGCCATCCAGTCTTGCGTCACCCCGGCGAAGGCCGGGGTCCAGGACATGCGATGGTCCGGTGCTTTTGGCTCTGGATTCCGGCTTTCGCCGGAATGACGAAGACGAATGCACGGGAGCAATTGGGTTAATCGGGGTTTAAGCCGAAGCAGTCAGCGTCGCACTTTCACCGCCCGGTATGGGCAGACTGGCCGCTCCTTCGCCCCGCCCGGGCTGAGGAAGCAGCCGCCGCGTCAGGATACGAAGCGAAACATGGCCACCAAGGAACAGGAAGCGGACGACGTGCAGGAGGCTCCGGCCGAAACGCAGGACGGGCCGCTGCTCGACCTTTCCGATGCCGCCGTCAAGCGGATGATCAAGCTCGCCAAGAAGCGCGGCTACGTCACCTACGACCAGCTGAACGCGGTGCTGCCCTCGGAGGAGGTGAACTCCGAGCAGATCGAGGACGTGATGGCGATGCTCTCCGAGATGGGGATCAACGTCGTCGAGTCCGAGGAGGCCGAGGAGGCGGAGGAAGCCGGCGCCGACGAGGAGCCGGACTCGACCGACATGGTCGAGGCCGCGCCGACCGCGCTGGCGAAGCCCGCCGCCCGCGAGCCGACCGACCGCACCGACGATCCGGTGCGCATGTATCTGCGCGAGATGGGCTCGGTCGAGCTTCTCTCCCGCGAGGGCGAGATCGCGATCGCCAAGCGCATCGAGGCCGGCCGCGAATCGATGATCGCGGGCCTCTGCGAGAGCCCCCTCACCTTCCAGGCCATCATCATCTGGCGCGACGAGCTCGCCGAGGGGAAGATCCTCCTCCGCGACATCATCGACCTCGAGGCGACCTACGCCGGCCCCGACGCCAAGAACGCCCCGCCCCCGCCGCCCGAGGGCATCGTGCCGGGCGCGGCGCAGCCCGGCGGCTATGTGCCACCGAATGCGCGCGCCGAGGCCGCCGCGCGCGCCGGCGACGGCGAGACCGAGGGCGAGGATGGCGAGGCCGCCCCGCCGACCCCGTCGGACTCCGACTATGACGACGACGACATGGAGAACGCGATCTCGCTCGCCGCGATGGAGGCCGAGCTGAAGCCGAAGGTGGTGGAGACCTTCGACGCGATCGCCGGCAGCTACAAGAAGCTCCGCCGCCTGCAGGACACCCTGGTCGAGGGCCGGCTCAAGAACGAGCGCCTCTCGCCGGCGCAGGAGCGCCGCTACAAGAAGCTGAAGGAAGACGTCGTCGCCGACGTGAAGAGCCTGTCGCTCAACCAGAACCGCATCGACAGCCTGGTGGAGCAGCTCTACGACATCAACAAGCGCCTCATCGGCTATGAGGGCCGGCTGCTGCGCCTCGCCGAGAGCTACCGCATCAAGCGCGAGGACTTCCTCAAGGAGTACCAGGGCGCCGAGCTCGACCCCAACTGGCTGCGCCGTGTCGCCAATCTCGGCGCCAGGGGCTGGAAGGAGTTCGTCAAGGTCGAGACCGGCCGCATCAAGGAGCTCCGCCACGAGGTCCAGCAGCTCGCGACCGCGACGGGCCTCGAGATCACCGAGTTCCGCCGCATCGTCTCGATGGTGCAGAAGGGCGAGCGCGAGGCGCGCCAGGCCAAGAAGGAGATGGTCGAGGCCAACCTTCGCCTCGTGATCTCGATCGCCAAGAAATACACCAATCGCGGCCTGCAGTTCCTCGACCTGATCCAGGAAGGCAACATCGGCCTGATGAAGGCGGTCGACAAGTTCGAGTACCGCCGAGGGTACAAGTTCTCGACCTACGCCACCTGGTGGATCCGCCAGGCGATCACCCGCTCGATCGCCGACCAGGCGCGCACCATCCGCATCCCGGTCCACATGATCGAGACGATCAACAAGATCGTGCGCACCAGCCGCCAGATGCTCCACGAGATCGGCCGCGAGCCGACGCCGGAGGAGCTTGCGGAGAAGCTGGCGATGCCGCTGGAAAAGGTCCGCAAGGTCCTGAAGATCGCCAAGGAGCCGATCAGCCTCGAAACCCCGATCGGCGACGAGGAAGACAGCCACCTCGGCGATTTCATCGAGGACAAGAACGCCGTCCTCCCGATCGACGCCGCGATCCAGTCCAACCTCCGCGAGACCACCACCCGCGTCCTCGCCTCGCTCACCCCGCGCGAGGAACGCGTGCTGCGCATGCGCTTCGGCATCGGCATGAACACCGACCACACCCTCGAAGAAGTCGGCCAGCAATTCTCCGTCACCCGCGAACGCATCCGCCAGATCGAAGCCAAGGCCCTGCGGAAGCTGAAGCACCCGTCGCGGTCACGGAAGCTGCGGAGCTTCTTGGATAATTAGCCAAAGACCTCGACTTGACCTGGGATTGCGCACTCAGCCGCGGTTACTGAAGCCGTGGCACGACCTCGGATTGCCCAAGCAAAAGCTGTGGTTGTATGCTGCGACCTCCAACGTGGTGGGCCGGCATGCGAGAACATTTTGATCTAGCTGTATTTATCCCCCTGGAAGAAGAACTTCAAGTCTTCCTCGAATATTTCGAGCCACTGGCAGACAAATCATCCGCCACCGAGTTTCGATATGAAGTTGACACCGGAAACGACCTACGGTTAGTTGTAGTAAATTCTCATGGCATGGGGAAGGGTAACCTTTCTGAAGCTGTACAAGGCGCCATCGATAGCTTTGATTTCTCGCTAGGAGTTTGCCTAGGAATCGCTGGCACTCTCAGCAACGATCTATCTTTGGGTGATATCTGCTACACTGGTACTATTATCGATGTCTATGAGAACTCAAAGGCGGTTCCAACAGACCAGAATATTGACCTACAGTTCTCTCCCGTACACTATCCCACGCCGAGGGAATTGACTGCTGCGTTGAATTTCATCCGCACGCTGCCGGAGAATCGCGCTGCATACAACACGTGGCTTTCTTCTACCCTCTCTCGCTCTCAGAAGCTTGTCGGCGGGCGTGTTCCAGGTCGAACCAAACTCTACGAGGACATTGGCGTCGCAAAGAGCATTCCCGGCACTATCGCGTGCGGGATTGTAAGCGATAACACCAAGTACAACGAACGCCTCGTGGCTCTGGATCGCAAGATCCTAGCAATCGAGACCGAGTCAGGAGCGCTTTTCGCGGAGACCGGGAAGCGCGGAATCCCTGCGATCACAATCAGAGGCATCTCCGACTACGCGCACCGAAAGAGAGATCTGGAGGAAGGAACGCGCGGCGCCATCCGCCACTTGGCGGCCGCAAATGCCTCTACGTTCCTTTGGACGCAGCTTCAGAACGATCGATTTGTTGGTTGGTTACGCCAACGACGAGCCTCGCCCAGCACTCCCAAACCGGCCCCTGGGCCTTCGACCTCATCGCCACCAAGGCTTGAGGAGGTGCTAGCTTCGATTGCCATCCGCATAGACACGAAGCTGCGCGAACTATCGCATCACTATCAGATGAAGCCAAAAGGCTACAGGCTTCCTGTACCGAGAATTCGAAAATTCGATGCTTCAACAGCATTGAGCATAACCGACACCCCAATCGTCCAAGAAATACGAGACGCCCTTTCTGCCAAGGCGGCGATTGCGATCCGACTGCCCCACAACTATCCCGACGCTAGCTTGCCTTGGGTAATCGCCGACGATCTTCTGACGGCCGAGATTGGCGGACTGCAGCCAGTGCCACTTGTAGTTGACGGAGAGGGCGTTAGCGCTCCCAATGGCAGCTTAGCCAATCTAGCTAAACCCGCGGGCGCATCCCTCTCCGATCTCGAGGAAGGCTCGATTCCGGTCTTTATTATCTACAATATTCCGTACGAGTCGAAGACTCGGCTGCCCTACCTCGCCGATCAAATCCGGTCGACAACCCATTCCAAGTTTATTCTGCTGTCTTCTGGCGACCACCAAACAGTGATCGAGACTGACTTTGCCAAGCAAATTGGAGCCGACGTCTTTACAGTTACAGATATTTCGTTCGCCGAACTAGCACTTTTTTTACAAAAGAATTTTGCTATGTCTGGTATGGAAGCCGAAGTTGTTGCGCTTCGACTCCGCGACACTTTTCAAAAGTTCGATCTATCGGCGCATCCAACGTACTTTGCAGGTATTCCATCTGAAACCCTAGCCGCTCTTATTCAAGTAAACCGACGTGCGGAGCTAATACAATTAGCTGTCGACGGCTATCTTACATTCGTTGTCGCCGGTGACCGAGCATCCGTCCAACTAAGTCGCACCACGCGACTCAGGTTTTTACGGAAACTTGCTGCAGCGATTAATATTGAAAAGAGATCATTCGATCATGGTTCCCTTATTGCCTTTACCGCAGACTTTGCCTCAAAGCACGATTTCGATATAGACTCACTGGAATTCATTCAGAACTTCCGAACGAAGGGAATACTACATTTTTCGTCTGACATAGTTAGGTTCTCACTTCCCTTCGTCGAGAGCTACGTGTTAGCCGTCGAATTACGTGAGAACGTGGAATCCGCGAAGCGATACTTCGACCCAGAAGCGGAAAATTTCGACACAGCAACATTCGATATCTACTGTGAACTAGGTCCGGCTCCAGGAGTAGTCGAGAAGGTTCTCGCCTCATTTCACCTACATATCGCGGATCTGTCGGATCTCGCAAAATCTCCCCACATTCTTACAGAACAATCCTTCCAACCCAAGCTACTTTCAAACCAAGAGAAGCTCAGAGGCCTCCAAGCGGAACTTGATCGTGCTGCAAGGGATGTTGCCGATGACAAGCCGAACCGCGACCGCAAGCAAAGGATGCTTGATGTCGCGGAACGAATGGAAACCGAAGCCTCTCGACGATCAACTAAGGAGTCAGAATCTGCTGCCGGCCCAACAGCAGAGGATGGGCGCATAGGTAGCGCCGTCGGCGCATGGATAGTAGGTGTCGTAATGCTCGGTTCTGGCGCCGAGCACTTAGAAGCGGATACAAAACGCCAGCTGGTTCAAGATATTTTGGAGCTCGGCACTGCAGCAATAGATGCCTGGACGCGGCGTTACGCTTCGATTGATTTCGCGAAGCTTAAGTCTGATCTGACGGATGAAAAATCGGTAAACGATTTGGGGTTTATCCCCTTGACACAAGTATGGGCTACCCCTAGATTGGGGACATGAGCCCGAGCAGCAAAGTCCCTTTCTCAGTCCGCGATTTCTTCAAGCGCTTCCCCGACGATGAGGCGTGCCTGACCCACGTCATGGAAGTGCGCCACGGCATGCGGCACGTCTGCCGCAAGTGCGGGAAGGAGGCGACCTTTCACCGGATGACGGATCGTCGGGCGTTCGCCTGCGCCAACTGCGGCGATCACCTGTACCCGACTGCTGGGACGATCTTTCAGGACACCCGGACGCCTCTGCAGCTTTGGTTCTACGCAATCTACCTGTTCGTCGCGACGCGCCACGGCGTCAGCGGCAAGGAGCTGCAGCGTACGCTTGGCGTGACGTATAAGACGGCCTACCGGATGGGGCAGCAAATCCGCGACCTGATGGCGAAGGCCGATGGGTTCGAGATGCTGCGCGGCCATGTCGAGATGGACGAGGCATACGTTGGCGGTCGGCGCCACGGTGGGAAGCGCGGGCGCGGCGCCGAAGGCAAGACCATCGTGTTCGGCATGGTCGAGCGGGGCGGTCGTCTGGTTGCCGAGGTCATTCCTGACGTGAAGCAGGCGACCCTGCGCAACGCTGTCCTGCGCAACGTCAAGGAAGGTGCGACCGTCTCGTCTGACGAACTGGTGAGCTATGGCTTACTAGAGGGCGACGGGTACCAGCACGGGCACGTCCGTCACGGTGCCAAGGAGTGGAGCTACTACGACTACCGACACGGTGCGTTCCACCACACCAACACCATCGAGTCGTTCTGGCACCTGTTCAAAGCCTCGGTTCGCTCGACGCACATTCACGTCAGCCCGAAGCACATGGCGCGCTATCTGCGGGAGTTCACTTTCCGCGCGAACCACCGCGAGATGAAGAACGCGATGTTCGATCTTCTGATCGGGGCGCTTTGATAACGGCCGCAAGCGCGCGGTCTAGATCCGATCCTTTGACCGGTTCCACCCCGCGCGCTTCCTCTTGAGCGATGAACTCCGGTAACCGCCCGCTCTTGATGGCGTCGGCTAACGTCAGCTTCGGGACAGCCCTTACGGGCATCAGCCGGCCGCTTCTGTCATGGAGGGACCGAGGTCGAGCGTCATTTCGCCGACCGCCGGCATGAGGTCGTTGTTTTCCTCGATGCGCAGCATTCGAATGTCGGTCACCACGTTGGCGAACCAGGGGTGCGCTTTCACCACGTCCTGAACGGCAAGCACGCAGGTGACGGGGGTCACGTTGGCGTTGCCGAAAAAGACGCTGCCCTGCTGACGGCGAAACCCGTGCCGCTGGAGGACGCGGGCAACGTCCTCGTATGCATTGGTGTGGGTCGGGCCGGGATAGTGGCGGCGAAGGGAGTCTTGGTTGAGGTCGAAGGCGATGGCGTACACGCGTCGGCTCCAGTCGAAGTCAGGGGACTTGTTTAACTGGCCGCCTCTGGCAACAACCGCATGGCCGCTCCGGGGCACGGAGTGGATGATTCGAAGGTGACGTTTGCGCATGGTGTTGAGATGTGACGCGCATGACTCACCTGTCAAGAGACGCAAATTGCGCTCTAGCAAATCCCCATGAGGTCGCTTATCTTGCCGAAGGCGGGCGGCGGTGTCGTCGGTGGGCAAGACCAACGAACACCGCCAGAACCCGCTAACGTGTTAACGCGCTGTGACGCAGCACTTGACGCCCCCAATTCTCCCGGCGCGCACCGGGTCTAGAGAGTTGGCGATAGCCGTTCGCCATTAGTCGGCTCCTTCGGGAGCCGGGTGAGGCAAGGCCGGAGGCAGACCGGCCGAATCGGAATCAGATGAAGGCCCCGGCTCCACGCCGGGGCCTTCGCCTTTCTGAAGCAGGAACCAGCGTTCACCGCGCTTCTCCACAAGCCCCTCTTTCCGCAGGTCGCCCAGCGTGCTGCGGAAGCTGGCCTCGGCAATGTCGTGGATGCCGTCGGCGCGGTTGCGCTCGTAGAGCTGTCGGACAGTCGGACCGGCCGTCATCGTCGTCAGCAGCGTGAGCAGGGTGCGCCTCACGCTACCCTTGGGGGCGCGCGGCGAGCCATGAGCAACAGGCGGCTCAACTACAATGGCAGGGGGCAGCAGCCCAACCGCCACGGTCGCGCTCTTGGCGGTGGCGTCTTCGAGTAGCTCGGTCAGCTTCTTCTGAATGCCCTGCAGCTCAGCAGCGCGGGTTTCGCGTTCCACCCGACGCCCCGCGTCGAACGCGTCGGCGAGAAGTCGGCGCAGAGTAGCGAACGCCCCATCCGCCTTTACCCAAAGGGCTTCAAGCGCAGAGTGAGCAGGGTCGTCCATGGCAGCCTCGGTCGCGTCAGATCGTCGCCGCATTATATCGGGCGTTCCGACGATAACCGCAAGCCGATTCACATCGGGCAATGGGGATGGGGCTATGCCCAACGCGTCTGATCGGCTGACGTTCCCCCGGTGTTCATGAGTCGTTCACATAATGCAATGTTTTATACGACCGGAATAGGACCATCTTCCCAACCCCTAGCCCGTACGTGTGTCAAGGGGATAAACCCCAACGATTTTTTTGGCGACGATATCGAGCCAGAAGAACGAGATGAATTGCTTAAGTTTGCAGAAGAGATTGCTGATGTTATAGAATACTACTTCTTAGCTGATCCCACTATGACACTACTGTATCTTCTTTGTGAGAATGCTAGATCAAAGGTTCTTTCAGTCAGCTTGGAGAGTTATAAGCCATCGTCACCGGTAGAGGAGGTGCTGCGCGGAGCGTGGCTTGTTGATATGAATCCCAAGTCTGGCCGAGAATCGTTCGTAAACTCACTGACGAAAATGACCGGCGGACTCTTCTTTAGAACAATACTCGCGTCATATTTTCTTGTAAGAATTTTCTGGAGTCATTCTAGCAAAGGTGACCGACTAGCGCTCTTGGATGCTGCAGTTGAAGCTACTCAGGGGGTTCCTGGCATTAAGCTAGACAAAGCGAAACTCAAGCGGCATATTGACAGTCTGCCCGTAAAGCCTAGCGACATTCCAAACCTCACGTAGAGTCTGTCGACTATTTTGGATCCTACTCCGTTGAAAGAAGTCTTGCTAGTTGATTCGCCTTTGACTGCAGCTGATTTTACGTCCCCGCCGCCTTCCTTAGCGCTGCGTTGATCCTGTCCTGCCAGCCCGGGCCGTCGGCCTGGAAGTGCTCGAGCACGTCGCGGTCGATGCGGAGCGATACGGTCTCGCGCGGGGCGGGGGTGCCGGCGGGGGTCGGGGGGCGTTCGGCGGGGAGCGGGGAGCGGGCGGCCGGGGATTTGAAGGCGGCTTCGGCCGCGGCGCGTGGGTCGGTGCGGGTGAGCCGTCTCTCGGGGGGCTGGGCCACGGGGCGGTCCTTCGGCTCGGGTGGGGTTGGGCAGGCGCGTGAACGCGCCAGCCGTCTGCTATTGGGCATGAGCCGCCACGTGGTGGCAAGCACAACCGCGCCGGAACCCTGCAGTCCGTCCATACGGTGACCCGCAGACCTAGCCGCTTGCCAGCGCTCGTCGCCGCCGCCCCTCCCCCTCCCCGCATCGTGATCCCGCGCCCCATTCCCCCGCGTCCGTAAACTGGTAACCTCCGCTCAGGTATTATCCGCCCCGCAGAAGGCGGGCTGAAACGTGTTGGGGGTGTGAGATGGCGTATCGCGTTGCCGGGGCGGGTGAGCCGGCCGACTATCCTTCCTATTCCGATGCTTCGCGGCGGACGCTGGCGCGGCTGCTGGTGGCGGGGGGGGGGCTGTGGCTTCTCGCCGAGATCGGGCTGCTGCCGCGCGGGTCGGGCTTCGGCATGGCGCTGGCCGCGCTCGGCTTCGGGCTGGTCGCGGTCGGCGTGTGGGTGGTGTTCGCGGCGTGGCAGACGCGGTTCAGCGCGATCGGCTCCAGCCTTGCCTTCGTCGGCGCCGCAGCGATCGCGCTGGTCACCGTCAGCCGGCTCGGCTCCGGCGGCGTGGCGGCCGGCGGGCTCGGCATCGAGATGCTGGCGATCCTCGTCCTCGGGCTCGGCCTCGTCATCCTCGGCGTCTCGGTCTTCCTGTCGCGTGACATCCCCGCGCCGGTCGGCACGGTGCTGATCGCCGCCACCGTGCTGTGGACGATCGTCGCCGCGCTCGACGCCGCCAGCGTCGCGCAGCGCCTCGCCGGCGCCGCGGTCGCGCTCTCGCTCATCGTGCTCGCCGTCGCCAGCCTCCAGCGCGCCGGCGCCAACCTTCCCTTCCTCGCCGCGCTCGGCGAACGGCTTGCCGCGCTCGCCGCCCGCGCGCCGCGGCCGAGACTGCCGAGCCTCGCCGTGCCGAAGCTGAGCCTCCCCGGCCGCCGGCATGCCGAGGAGCCTGCCGCCATTCCCACCGCCAATGACGACGACGCCCTCGACCCGGAGCTGTCGGAGAGCACCGGCCCCGTCACCGCCGAACAGCGGAACACGATCGGCCTCGCTTTGGCGCTCGCCGCCGGCGGCCTCCTTCTCTTCCTGCTCGACGTGTTCGACATCGCGTCCACCGGCGCGTTCTGGCCGCTGGCGCTGCTGGTGCCGGGCGTCCTCCTCGTCGTCGCCGCGCTCCGCCGCGATTTCGTGGAGACCGCGCCCGTCGTCGGCGGCGCGGTGCTGGCGACCACCGGGCTCATCTTCCTCGGCCAGCAGGCGACCGGCGATTACGGTTCGTGGGCCTATGCCTGGGCGCTCTACCCGCTCGTGATCGGGCTGGCGCTCGGCCTTGTCGGCATCCGCAACGGCGATGAACGGCTGACCGGCATCGGCCGCAACGCCGCGGTCGGCGGGCTCGCCGTCGTCCTCGTCGCCGGCATCGTGTTCGACCGCCTCGTCGGCCGCGGCGGCGAAGGCGGCGCCTATCTCCTGCCGCTGGCGCTGATCGGCGCCGGCGTCGCGATCCTGTGGCTGACCGTGCCGCGCCCGCAGATCCGCCCGGCCGTGCTCGTCCACACCCCGCCCGCCGTCCTCCCGGTGGCGCCGCTCGTCTCCGACATCCGCGATCACGCCGCGCCGCGCACCAAGCGCGCCCCGGCCAAGCGCACACCGAAGACGCCGACGCCCCCCGCGGCAGAGAAGCCGCCGGCACCGCGCAAGCGCCGCACGCCCGCCCCGAAGCCGAGCGTCCCCGCCGCCGCGAAGGCCGCAGCGCCCGCGGCCCGGGTGACGGCCACAGCCTCCGCACCCGCCGCGGTCCGGCCCGTCGCAACGCCCAAGGCCTCGCCGCGGACCGTCGTCGGCGCGAAGAAGGCCGCGCCCAAGCGCCGCGCCCGCACCACCCCCGCCGCCGCGCCCAACGGCGCCCGGGCGCCGGAGGCGGTGTAGGCCGCTCCATATTGCTCCGTTACCCCGGCGGAGGCCGGGGTCCAGAGCCACGAACGCCGAGCAAGCGGGCCTGGATTCCGGCCTGCGCCGGAATGACGAAATGGGCGGCGGGACCGACTGCCGGCCCGCGCCGCTGGCACTACATCCCCGGGATCGGCAGCAGCTCGAACACGTCGATGCTGAACTGGCCGTTTCGCTGGTCGAGATGCGGGTGGTTTCGCGTGAAGGCCCTCGCCGCCGCAGCGTCGGGCGCCTCGACGATCGAGTAGCCGGTGACGTCGGCCGCAACGCCCGCCGAGCCGTCGTCGACCACCGACGCGGTCGGAACCAGCGGCGCGCCGCCATCCGTGAGCGCCGGCCCGACCCGGCCGAACCACGCCCCCCATTTCTCGTTGATCGCCTTGGCGGCATCGCCCTCCATGGCGCCGGGCGGCATTGCGGGACCCCGATAGAGCATGATGAAACGCGGCATGTTTGCACCTCCGATTAATTAACAATCCTGTGTAATACGGATCGCGGCCGCAATCAACCGCGCTGCGTCGCCCGCGGGCCGCGCCCGATTAACGCCGGGTTCGGATGTTGATGGTGAACTGATTGCTACCGGCAACCGGGGACGAGGATGCGGTCCGGCGGCCTTGTGCGAACCTTGCGGCTCGGTGCCCTCGCGGCGGCATTGCTCCTGCCCGCCGCCCTCTCCGCCTGCGCGGTCGCGACCGGGCTCAACAGCCTCCTCCCCGGCTCGGGCGCCGAAGCGGTCGATCGCGGCATCGCCTACGGTCCGCTCCGCGAGCACCGGCTCGACGTCTACCACCCCGCCCCGTCGGCGACGCTCCGCCCGGCGCTGATCTTCTTCTACGGCGGCGGCTGGGTGGCGGGATCGAAGTCGACCTACGCCTTCGCCGGCCAGGCCTTCGCCGAGGAAGGCCTCGTCACCATCATGCCGGACTACCGCTTCTCGCGCTTCCCCGACTTCCTCGACGACGGCGCGCGGGCGATCGCCTGGGTCCGCGCCAATGCCGCAACGCTCGGCGTCGACCCGAACCGCATCGTGCTCGCCGGCCATTCCTCCGGCGCTTACATCGCCGCGATGCTGGCGATGGACCAGGCGCGCCTCGCCGCCGCGGGCGTGCCGCCAGAGGCGATCGCCGGCTGGGCGGGCCTTGCCGGCATGTACCTTTTCGACCCGCGCGAGGGCGGCCCGATCCGCGCCACCTTCGGCCATGTCGCCGACCCCGCCGAGATGCAGCCGCTCCGCCTCATCGACCCGGCGGACCCGCCGGCCTTCCTCGCCACCGGCGGCCGCGACGGCATGGTCGACACCGACCACACCGCGCAGCTCGCCGCCGCGCTGCACGCCGGCGGCGTCCGCGTCGAGGAGCGCACCTATCGCGGCACCGGCCATATCGGCATGGCCGCCAGCCTCGCCGGCGGCCTCGGCCGCGAATCCGACGTGCTGCTCGACGTCGCCGGGTTCCTGCTGCGGCTCCCGGCACGGACGGCGGGCCGATAGCCTCGTTTCAACCCTCCCCTTGCGGGAGGGTCGAAACCGCGTAGCGGTTTCGGGGAGGGGTGCTGACTCGCGACGCAGCACCCCCTCCCGAAGCTCGCTTCGCGACCTTCGACCTCCCCGCAAGGGGGAGGTTCAAGAAAATTGCCTCTTGGGCTCTGGAGGAAGCTACCCGTCGCGCCAGGCGAGGAGAGCGTTGCGGGTGGCGTCGTCAATCTGGCCGTCGGCGCGGCCGGACAGGAGGCCGAGGTCGATGAGGAACTGCTCGACCTTGCGGCGGACGGCGACGGCATAGGCGTCGGCGTAGTTCATGAACTCGTCGATCGTGGCGGCGTTCCGCCGGTCGAGCGCCGCGACATAGTAGTCGCCGGCGCGCTCCAGGTCGCGGGCGACGCCCCGCCCGGTCTCGTAGAGATAGCCGAGATTGTGCAGCGCATCGCCGACGCCATTGTCGGCCGCCTGCTCCCACCACAGCCGCGCCGCTTCCGGGTCGGGTTCCGCCACGCCCCAGCCATTGTCGTAGAGAATGCCGAGCCGATTCATCGCGTAGAAATGCCCGCCATCGGCCGCCTGCTGGTACCAGCGGAAGGCGCGGTCATAGTCCTGCGTAACGCCGATTCCGTCCTGGTAGAGCCGGCCGAGATTGTACATGGCGTAAGGGTTCCCGGCGGCGGCCGCCTGCTCGTAGAGCGTGCGCGCGCGGCCAAGGTCCGCCTCCACGCCGCGGCCGTCCTCGTAGACATAGCCGAGGTTGGAGGTGCCGTAGGAATTGCCGGCGAGCGAGGCCTGCTCGTACCAATACGCAGCCTCCGCATAGTCGGCCTCGCCCCCGAGCCCCCAGTCGTAGAGATAGCCGAGGCTGACCATACCGTAGGAGCTCCCGGCCTCGGCGGCGAGCCGGTAGAGCCGCCGCGCCTCGGCCTGGTCCCGCTCGACGCCGCGGCCATAGTCGTAGCGGTAGCCGAGCGCGGCATAGCCTTCGGGATGGCCGGCGTCGGCCGCCATCCGGAACCAGCGGCCGGCCTCGTCGAGATCCACGGCCACCTCCTCGCCCTGGTCGTAGATGTCGCCGAGATTGATCATGGCGTCGGTGCTGCCGCCCCCGGCGGCGCGGGTGAGCCAGTCAATCGCCTCGTCGATGTCGACGGCGACCGCCGTGCCGTTGCGGTAGTAGAGCCCGATCTCGTTCATCGCCGCGGCCGAACCAAGCTCGGCCGCCACCCGGTAGCGTTCCAGGGCGGCGGGATAGTCGCCGGTGATGGCGAAGACCCGGGCGAGCTGGAAGTGCAGCCGCCCGAGATCGGGTGCGACCTCCAGCGCCGCGGTGCAGGCCTCGCGCGCGGCGTCGAGCTGCGCGGTGACGTCGGCCACCGCGACCGGCAGGATGTCCGGCGGCCGGTCGGGGTCGTAGCGGTAGGCAGTGAGGGTGTCGCAGCGCGCGATCACCGCCTCGTCGCCGTCCGCCGGCAGGGGCAGCGGCGCCGCCGCAATCAGCTGCGGCTCCTCGACGAACACCGGCAGATCCGGCTCGCCGATCGGCTCGCCGTCCGGGCCGACCGGGCCGAGCGCCAGCAGCTTGTCGCGCGCGATCACGGCAAGGTCGGTGTAGTAGCCGGAGGGGAAATAGCGCAGGAACGCGTCCCACGCCGCGATGGTGTTGATCGCGAGCGCCGCCTCGTAGGCTGCCGCGACATTGCCGAGGCCGTCCTGCCCGGCATTCTGCGCCGGCCCCTCGGCATTGGCCTGGAGCTGGGGCGCCTGCTGGGTATCCTCGACGAAATAGATCGGCGCGCCGCCGAGCGTGCCATAGACGAAGGGCTCCTGCTCGCCGCCGGTGGCGAGGATCACGTCGTCGCGGACGCGGCGGAAGAGGAAGCTGACCTCGAGGCCCGGCGTTTCGAGATGCGCCAGGAGCGCCGCGGTGTAGGGGCTGTGCTCGCCGTCGCCGTCATCGGCGATCGTCCCCTCCTTCGCGGCATAGGCGACGAGGATCGACCCGCCCGGCTCGATCCGGGCAAGGCCGCGGCCGACCGCGCGCGAGGCGTCGGTCATCACCATCTGCGCGGCGAAGGGGTTGTTGCGGCAGGCGTCGAGGATGACGAGGCCGAGCGAGGAAGCCCGCTCCACCGCCATGATGACGCGCGACAGCGGCACCGCCTCGTCGAGGACGTGGGTGTCGCGCTCCAGCCGGGCGTCGACCGGGATGAGGAAATTCTCGCCGCCGATCTCGATGCCGTGGCCGGCATAGAAGACCACCGCGATTTCCGCGGTTGCCGCCTTCAGCTCGAATTCCTGCAGCGCCCGGCGCATTCCCGAATTGCCGAGATCGTTGACCTCGGTGACGTCGAAGCCGAGCCGCGCCAGCGTCACGCCGATCGCTTCCGCGTCGCGCACCGGGTTGGGAAGGAGGCCCACCGTGTCGTAGGCGCTGTTGCCGATGACGAGCGCGACGCGCGAGCCGTCGGGCGCCGGCGGCTCGTCCTGGGCGAAGGCGGGAAGGCCTGTCACGCCGAGCCACAGCACGAGAACGATGACCCCGCGGGCCCACCGACGGGCGACCCCCATCCCTCACTCCTGATGTCCCGGCGGCCCCGTCGCCGCGCGGCCCGGCCGCGCGGCGGAGAGAATACCGGCAACGACCGGACTGCGGAAGCGTCTGCGGCGTCCCGGCCAAAAAGCCGGGGCGCCGCAGAGGGATCTGCTACTCGCTGACGATGGCGAAGACGACGGTGGCCGACGCGGTGATGCTGCGCTCGCCGCCGACGATCGGGACCGCCTGGTTCATCGCATAGGCCCGCGATTCGAACATCGGCTGGGCATCGGCGAAGGCCGACACCGAGACCACCTCGCCCAGCGTGACGCCGGCGGCCTCGGCCATCACCTCGGCGGTGCGGCGGGCTTCGGCGATGGCGAGGCGGAGGGCCTCGTCCTGCAGCGCCTGCGGCTCGTCGATGTCGAAGCTGATGCCGTTGATCTGGTTGGCGCCGGCCTCGACCACGAGGTTCAGCACCGCGCCCGACGAGGCGATGTCGCGGATCCGCACGGTGAGCTGGTTGGTGACCTCATAGGCCACGACCTGCGGGCCCTGAGCCTCGCGGCTCGAATAATCGTCGCGGTAGACCGGGTTGATCGAGAAGCCACTGGTGGCGATGTCGGCCTCGTCGACGCCGGCGCCGCGGATCGCGGCGATCACCGCTTCCATGTCCCGGCTGTTGGCGGCGAGCGCATCGGCGGGCTTCTCGGCGCGCGAGGTGACGCCGATATTGATCGTCACGATGTCGGGCGTGCCGTAGGCGACGCCGCTGCCATTGGCGGTCAGCGTCGGGATGTCGAACCGCTCCTGCGCGGCGGCGGGCGCTGCCGCTACGATGACGAGGCCGATCAGGACAAGAAGGCGTTTCATGGAAGAACTCCGTGTTGGCGCCCCTCGAATGCGCCGGAACCAACCAGCGCTTTGCGTCGGCATTGCGGCGTTCAGAACACCAGCGTCGCAAAGAATACGAGCGATCCGGCAAGAAGCGCCGCGCCCATCCCGGCCCCGATGACGGCGCTGACCGCAAGGCCCGACCGCTGCGCCACGGGGATCGCAGCCAGCGCGACCAGCGTCGTGGCGCCGGCGACGCCATAAAGGACCGGCAGGTCGAGGATCGCCGCCAGCGGAAAGAAGTGAACGCCGACGATGAAGGCGATCCAAGCAGGAATGAACGGGCGCCAGCCGAGCGCGGTGAGCACGCCCGCCCCGACCGCGGCAAGCGCGAACTCGACGCCGACGATGATCCCGAAGGTCCGGCTGGTGGCGGCGTCGAACACGGTGCCGTCATTCCAGTGATCGATCGCGCGGATGATTCCGGCGGCCGTCATCGCCACCGCCGCGGTGAGCCCGAGCGCGAGCCAGAGGCGCCACCGCCGCGGCGGCTTCTCCATCGCCCAGCCGAACCAGCTGAAGGCGAAGAAGGCGAGGATGGCGGTCGCCATTGCGGCGTCACGGGGGAACTCGGCTGCCATGCCCGGAAACGGAGCGGGCCGGGCATTGTTCCTCCGGCGGGAAACGCAAACGGCCCGGGATCAACCGGGCCGCTGCTTCGTTCAAATGACGCGGATCTAGTGGGCCAGGACCGCCTCGCCGGCGGGCGCGGCGTCCTTCGGCTTCCGCAGGAACACCGCGCCGATCGCCGCCGCGGCGAGCGCGAAGAGCGCGCCGACCAGGAAGGCGAGCTGGTAGCCGCCGGTGAGCGCTTCGGCCGCCGGAGCGCCGGCCGCGGCGAGCGTCCCGGTGCGGCCGGAGGCGAGGCTGGCAAGGACCGCCAGCCCGAGCGAGCCGCCCATCATGAAGGCGGTGTTGACGACGCCCGAGGCAAGGCCGGACCGGCTCGGCTCGACGTCGCTCATCGCGGCGAGAAGCACCGGGTTGAAGGCGATGCCGACGCCGACGCCCAGCACGACCATCGGCCCGAGGATGTTGACGAGGAACGTGCCGTCCGCCGGGGCGAAGGAGAAGGCGATCAGCGCCGCCGCGATCAGGAGCATGCCGGCAACCAGCGGGCCGCGGATGCCGAAGCGCATCACGATCTTCGCCGAGAGGCCGATCGAGAACGCGCCCATGAGGAGGTTCGCCGGCAGCACCGCGAGGCCGACCTGGAGCGGGGTGTAGCCGAGCACCAGCTGGAGGTAGAGCGCCGACAGGAACGAGAAGGCGAACATCGCGGTCGACCACAGGATGCCGACGACGCTGGCGGTCGAAAGGTTCCGCAGCTTGAAGAGGCCGAGCGGGATCAGCGGATGCGCGATGCGGGATTCGATCACCAGGAACGCGGCGAAGAGGACCGCGGCGGCGCCGAGGAAGCCGAGCGTCTGCGGCGAGCCCCAGCCGGCTTCATTGCCGTTGACGGTGGCATAGACCGCCAGCATCAGCGCCAGCGTGACGGTGGCGGCGCCGGCGAAGTCGATCTTCACCCCGGCCGACGCGCCAGCCTCGGCACGGAGCAGCTTCACGGTGAGCGCGAACACCGCAATGCCCACCGGCACGTTGACGAGGAAGATCGCATTCCACGACAGAACGTCGGTGAGGACGCCGCCGAGGAGGACGCCGAGGCTGCCACCGCCCGCCATCACGAAGCCGAAGATACCCATCGCCTTGGCGCGCTCCGCGCCGTCGGTGAAGAGGTTCATGATCAGCGACAGCGCCACCGCCGACACCACCGCGCCGGCGAAGCCCTGCACCGCGCGCGCCGCGACGAGCACGCCCTGCGACGGCGCCAGCCCGCACGCGACCGACGCCAGCGTGAAGCCGGCGATGCCGATGAGGAAGAGGCGGCGATTGCCGAAGATGTCGCCGAGCCGCCCGCCGAGGAGCAGGAAGCCGCCGAAGGTGAGCATGTAGGCGTTGATCACCCACACCAGCCCGGTGTCGGTGAAGCCGAGGTCGCCCTGGATCGAAGGAAGCGCCACGGTGACGATCGTGGTGTCGAGCACGATCATCAGGTCCCCGAGGCAGAGGACCATCAGAGTCAGCCAGCGCGAGCGGCTCGATAGGGTGGTCATGGGAAGCTCTCCGTTGTCACGCGGGCTGAAGGGATCACGGCCCCGCTACCCGGACGACGAGCCGCCGGGGACCAAATCGACATCGCGTGACAAAAATTTCGCAGCGCCCCTATAACGGCCCGGTCCCGGCCTCCGGCGAACCTCCGCCGCACCGGCGGGCCCGTAGCTCAATGGTTAGAGCCGGCCGCTCATAACGGTCTGGTTGCAGGTTCGAGTCCTGCCGGGCCCACCAGCGGCACCAATGCCCCGTTCGGCGGGCTCCCATTGGGGTTGCAGGCCTGCCCCGGTCGCTCCAGAGTGCCCGCGGGGACGGGAATGACGCTACCCTTCTACGAAGAGCCGGTACTCAACTCACCGTACCACGCACCGACGCGCCACCATGCGCTCGAAGCGAACGGAAGGCCGTTGGATCTTCCTCCGATCGACGGTCGCCGGCGGTGCGGCTACGTCGCGCCGGTCCCGAAACCGCGCAAGCGGCGCCAGCAGACGCCATCCCCGATCGGGTGAGGAAGATCGAATGGTCAAGGTTTGGGTGGCAAACACGGACCCTGACTGGTTCGATTTCCTCGCCGCGCAACCGAACGTCGATGAAGTCAATTTCTGGCAACCCAGCGGGAGCACGGGCTTTGGCGCAATCCGCCCCGGCGAGCTTTTTCTGTTTCGCCTGAAAGCGCCGCGAGATGCGATCGGCGGCTATGGTGTTTTCAGTCACGCGTCGAATGCCCCTATTTCACTTTCCTGGGAGGCGTTTGGCTACAAGAACGGCGCTCGCACCCTTGACGAGATGCGAGCGCGCGTCGGCCGCTACCGGGGCGTACAAAATGACTCAGCCTTTGACTATCAGATCGGATGTCGGGTTGTGGTGCAGCCCGTCTTCCTGCCTGAGCACCGTTGGCTCGCGCAACCGCCGTCGTGGGCAAACGGCATTGTCGTTGGCAAGACATACGATACCGCAGAGCCGGAAGGCCTGCGCCTTTGGGAACAGATCCAGGGCTTAGGGGGCGCTCCCGCGATATCCGGAATGAGCGAGGTTCAAGCCGAGTACATCGCTTCGGACTCGACCCGCTACGGCGAGCCCAAGCTTATCCGGCCACGTCTCGGCCAAGGGGCTTTCCGGCTCACTGTCACGGATACCTATGGCCGCGCCTGCGCCGTGACAGGAGGCAAGGTTCTTCCTGCTCTCGACGCGGCACACATACGTCCCTACGCCGCGGGTGGCGTTCACGAGGTCAGAAACGGCTTGCTGTTGCGACGTGACATTCACAGCGTCTTCGATGCCGGCTATGTGACCATCGACGACAGCCGCTTTGTAGTTAGTGACAGAGTCAAGACTGACTTCAACAACGGAAATGAGTATCGGCGGCTCCACGGCCAATTGCTGAATCTGCCTGCCAATCCAAATAACCGTCCTTCCGTCGATTCCTTGCGCTGGCATAATGAGAATCTATTCCGGGCGTAGTGCTTATATTGGCAGCTCCGAGGATAGCGAGGATGGCATTGTGCTCCACGCGACCTCCACCTCCGGTGCGACGGCGACGCATCGGAACGATGGATGCTGATCCGCTCCCAGCTTTTCGACGACGCGCGCGCCTTGCAGCACTCGCGCCTCGGCTCCTCCTACCAGGCGGCCTCAACTGCATCGAAATGTCGGAGGTATAGCTAATCATGCTCGGGGAGCGCTTCGACAACGCCCTGGTCTATGCCAGCCGGCTCCACCGCGGCCAGCTGCGTAAAGGGACGGACATCCCCTACATCTCCCACCTGCTGGCGGTGGCATCGCTGGTGATCGAGTATGGCGGCGACGAGGATCAGGCGATCGCCGCCCTTCTTCACGATGCCGCCGAAGACCAGGGCGGTGAGCCGACGCTGCGCGAAATCCGCGAGACGTTCGGCAACGACGTAGCCGACATCGTCGCGGCCTGCACCGACGCCTGGGTCGAACCCAAGCCGCCGTGGCACGCGAGGAAGGCAGCCTACCTCGCCGCACTGCCCCACAAGCAACCGCGCGCCCTCCTCGTCAGCCTCGCCGACAAGGTCCACAACGCCCGGGCCATCGTCGCCGACCGGCGGGCGATCGGCGATGCGATCTTCGACCGCTTCACCGGCAGGCGCGACGGCACGCTCTGGTACTACCGTTCCCTGAGCGACATCTTCACCGCCATGCTCCCCGGACCGGCGGCGCAGGAGCTCGACCGGCTGGTGGGCCTGATGGCGGAACCCGCCCCTTGAGCGCCGGCGAGGACATGCCGGTTGCGGCAGAAGATCCCCCGCCGCGTCCGCGACCGCCTCTGCGCGGCGGCGATCTCGTGGGCGGGAAGCGCTTCCGCGTATCCGTGGTGAAGGCGCATCTGCGGCATCATCATCCCGGCCTGTCGTCCAACATGCGCAAGGCCGTGGCCGAGCGGGGCTGTCGTCGGCGGTGGACCGCCGACACCCGTCTGGGACGGGCCGTCGGCATCATCATCGCGGCATACGCCCGCCATGAGCACACCGACTACGACACCCTGCTCCGCACGCACAAACTAGAGCGGGAGGAGGCACGCATCATCATCGACGGGGAGCTCCGCGACCTTCTGAAGAGCTGGCGGACGAAACCGCTATCCGCGCAATGACCACCATCCTCGCGGACACCTTAGCCGCAGCGCTCGGCCAGCTGTTCGGCGCGGAGCAGAAGGACGCAGAGCGCGCTCGACCACCATTCGGTCTATCGGTCGGACAGCCACGACTGGGGAGCGTCGGTTGGGAGCACCCGCGGGAGGTTCCAGGCGCACCTCCGCAATCCCGCAGTGAAAGCATCGCACGCCGCCCCCACGGCGCCGCATACGCCATGCGCCACCATGGCCTGACCGGACGCCTGATCGCGCATGGCATAGAGGGCCACCATGCAGGGCTGGCCGACAGCCTGTTCGGCCCCGGCCGCTCGGCGTCGATGGTCTCGACCCTTTCGGCGGCGCGGCGCGGGGCGTGACCGCCATCCTCTCCGACAAGGCCGCTCCATTCTACCAGCTCAGGTAGATCGGCTGAGCGGCGGTTTTGCTTTGGTGCGACCGGGGTTGGGCCGGCCGGGCCTTTGGGGTGCCGGCTGTCCGCCGGCCCGGGGGCTCGGGCGGAATCCGGCCTCGCGCAACAACCATGCAAGACCGCGTCCTGGGGAGGGACATCAATGACAATTGCCCGAAACCTCGCAACCGCCGGACTGGTGGGGGGGCTGCTCTCGTCGGTGGCGATACCGGCATCCGCCGAAAGCGCCGTCACCTTCGACCGCCTCGCAAACCCCGAGCCGGAGAACGTCCTCACCGCCTACGTCAATTATCAGGGCTGGCGGTACTCGACGCTCGACCAGATCAACAAGGACACCATCGGCGATCTCCGCCTCGTCTTTGCCGCGCCGCTCGCCATGCAGGGCGGTCTCGGCGGCAATCTGCAATCGGCAGCGCTGGTCGATGACGGCTTCATCTACACGGTCGACATGACCGGCTCGCTCGTGAAGCTGGACGCCGGAAGCGGGGTGACCGCCACGCAATTGTGGCGCGTCGAGACCACGCCGCCGGAATCGCAGGGCCGCATCCAGGGCCCCGCTCTGTGGGGCGACAACGTCTATTCCGCGACGCGGATCGGCACCGTGATCGCCGTGGCGCGCGAGAGCGGCGAGGTGCTGTGGGAGGAGACCTACGTCCAGCCCGGCGAATTCTTCGACGCCAGCCCGATCGCGATCGAGAATTCGATCATCGTCGGCCAGGCCGCCGGCGACGCCGGCACGCGCGGCTACGTCTTCGCGGTGGACCCGAATGACGGCACCGAGCAGTGGCGGACCTACATGGTCCCCGGTCCGGGCGAGCCGGGACATGAGACCTGGCCGGCGGACAATGATTCCTGGATGACCGGCTGCGGCGGCATCTGGGTGGCGCCGACCTACGATCCCGAAACCAATCTCATCTTCGCCGGCACCAGCAATCCCTGCCCCGCATGGGACGGCGAGTTCCGCGCCGGCGACAATCTCTACACCGCGAGCACCGTCGTCCTGAACGGCGACACCGGCGAGATCGAATGGTTCCACCAGTACACGCCGAACGACGCCCACGAAAAGGATGAGGTCTCCACCCACATCCTGTTCGACGTCGAGTTCGGCGGCGAGCCGCGGGAGGCGTTCGGCCACTTCTCGCGGACGGGCTATTATTTCACCTTCGACCGCAACAGCGGCGAGTTCCTGAGCGCCGTTCCGGCGCAGGGCCTGATCACCTGGACCGCCGGCATCGACCCCAAGACCGGCAAGCCGGTCGAGTACAATCCCGATGTCGACTTCCAGCGCTACCTCGCCAATCCCGAGCGGGAGGAAGCGGACGCCCGCGAATTCTGCGGCGGCACCGCCTTCATCACCGGCATCTGGCAGCCAGCCTATGATCCGGTCCGGCAGCTGGTCTACAACGCCGGCGCCGACACGACCTGCGTTGCCGTGGTGGTCGATTTTGACCTGAACCTGACGGTCGAAGAGCGCTTCGGCGTCTTCAATCTCGGCGGCCGCAACCTCCCGGGCGGGCGGCAAACCGACTGGCGCATCAACGCAACCGATGCCACCACCGGCGAGATCGTGATGGCGACCGACCTGCCGGTCGAATCGCAGACCAGCGTGCTCGCGACGGCAGGCGGGCTGGTGTTCCTCGGCGACAGCCTGGGCAATTTCCACGCCTATGATTCCGACACGCTGGACCTCGTCTGGTCGATCAGCCTCGGCGGCCTGCTGCGGTCACCGCCCTTCACCTACGCGGTGGACGGAAAGCAATATCTCGCCATCCAGACGGGCGGCGCGCCGTTCGGCGGCCTTGGCGGGGCAGCCGCCGGGCCGAACTCCTCGAACCTCTTCGTGTTCGCACTCTGACGCTCCCGGGAGAGGGGCCGCGCGCCCCTCTCCCACCGAAGCCGGCCCGCGCGTTCGAGATGACCGCCACGGATGCCGTCGCGTCCTCCTGTCGATCGCGTTGTGGCGGTGCCAATTCCGCCGCAGCAGGCGACAACTTGCGTCACTACCTTGTTGGGCAGTGACATCCGGGAGCGCCGGACGACACCTGTCTGCGGTGCTCGCGGTTTAGGTCCGGGGCATCCGTGTTTCTCCACGAACGAACTCAGGGAGGCCTCGGCCTCCCTGTTTTTTCGTCCGGGTCGTATCTTGCAAGCGTCGAGATCTGGCCCCGCGTGAAACGGGGAGCGCCCTGCCGGCGGGAGGCAGCCGCCACGATCTGCCTCCCGATTGTCGCCCGACAGCTAGAGCGCGAACACCCAGAGCATCGCGGTCTCGTTGTTGCCGCTGCCGGTCACCGCAATGTACTGTTTTCCGTCGACGGCATAGCTCATCGCGGGACCGCGGATGGGCGTCCCGAGATTCATCTCCCACAGCTGCTGCAGCGTGTCGGCATCATAGGCGCGGAAGCCGCCGTCATTGTAGCCGACGAAAATGAGCCCTGTGGCGGTGCCGAATGTGCCGCCGATGGGTGACGCCCCAAGCACCGGCACGGCGGCCACGGTCTCTCCGGTCGAGACGTCGACCGCGGTCAGATGCGGACCGACCAGCGTCCGCAGCATGTCGTCCGGCACCGGGGCGCCCGGGACGCTGCGGAGCCTGTACCCTTGCGTCCGGCCATCGACGACATTGCCGAAGACGTACGGTATCTCGTCGTAATCGGGCGCTGCCGTCGCTCTCGTCGAGCAGCTGTCCATGACGACGCTGTAGACCCGGTTGAGATCGGGGTTGTACGCATTGCCGCCCCAATGAACGCCGGCGGTGCAGATTGGCCGTGACGAGCCGTCGCGCGTGGCGTTGATCCCATCATAGCTCTGGATGTCGGCGTCCGGATCGTACTCGACCGGAAGGCCGGTCTTCGGATCGAAACCGGCCGTCCAGTCCACGCTGGGCGCGTTGGGGGCGGCGAGGATATGTTCGCCGGTGAGGCGGTCGAGAACGTAGAAATACCCGTTGCGTGTCGAGTGGTGGGCGAGGACCTGCCGGCTTTCGCCTGCCACCTCCGTGTCGATGATCAGGTTCGGTGAGACCTCGTCCCACTCGAAGCCCTCATTGGCGACGAACTGGTGATACCACGCGAGCGCGCCCGTATCGGCGTCGAGCGCCACTGTCGATGTGGTGTAGAGGTTGTCGCCCGGTCGATAGGCGGGGTCGAACGCGGGGGCCGCGTTGCCGACGCCGACGAAAACGAGGTTGGTATCCGGGTCATAGCTCGGCTGGGTCCATACGCCGCCGCCGCCGGTCTCCCACGCGTCGTTCAGCCATGTTTCGTGCCCGGCCTCGCCAGGGCCGGGAATGGTGTAGAAGCGCCACCGTTCGTCGCCGGTGACCGCGTCCAGCGCCGCCACCCAGCCGCGCGTGCCCCAGTCGCCGCGCGAGTTGCCGATGAGCACCACGTCCTTGACCGCAAAGGGTTGCCCCGTCATGCCCTCCGCAGCGGGTATTCCAAGCTGCTGCTCCCAGACGGCTTCGCCACTCTGGCGGTCGATGGCAACGACGAGACCGTCGGTATTGTTGACGAAGACGGCATCGCCGGAGAGCGCCAACCCGCGATTGGCGACGGTAAGCACCGGGCCGGGCGCAATGAACGACAGCCCGGTGTCGAACGACCAAAGCGGAAGCGCGTTGATGCCGCTTTGAACGTTGAACTTGAACACCACGGATTGAGAATTGGCGATGTAGAGAAAGCCATCGTCAACGACCGGGATTCCTTCGGAGCCGCGCCCACCGGCAACCGCAGGTCCCAACGCCGCCGCGAATGCGAGGCGAAGGCTCCCCACATTCTCCGGCGTGATCTCCTCCAACAGTGAGTAGCGCCAGTGATTGTAGGTGCCGTGAACCTGCAACCAGTTTTCCGGTTCCGGATTGAGCAATCGGTCGAACGTCACCGGCGACTCCGCATGCGCCGGCAGTGCGACCGACGCAAGCATCGACCCGAGTAACGTCAGACGCGCGACGGCGCCCCATTGTGCCTTGGCCAAAACTCCACCTCCCCTATTATGTTCGTTGCTACCCGCAGCGCGAATTGATCCGCGCAGGACGGAAAGCCTACGTCGTTTGGGAAGGTCGCTCGCTACCAGTTCAGGTAAGGAGCGCGGGTTGGTCGGCTGCAAAGCCAGTGCCCCGCGCGGCCTGCGATCGGGCGGTACTAGAAGCCGGTACCCTAATCTTTGGGTACCCGGCCCGCCGCAAATAGAACCACTCTGTCGGGGATGGACCGTCAGGTCCAATCCGACGGAGAAGCCACATGTCCGTTGTTCAGTTCGACGATGTCGCGCAGGGCGCCATGGATGCCGCGCGTCATGGTCGCTGGGATCACTGGCTCTCGGACGTCGCCCGCCTCTTCGACGCGGAGATGGCAGGCCATGTCCCGCTCGTCGCTCAGCCGCGCCGGGACATCACCACCTCGCGCGACCTTCTCCCCTCGGCCACCACCAGCTTTCGCGACCATTATGCGGGGATCGATCCGATCCACACCGCGGTGCTCGGTGCGCGGCGGATGAAGGCCTACCGGGCGGAAGAGCTCGTGCCGGTCACGGTGCTGCGCGAGACCGAGTTCTATCGCGACTTCGCGCTGCCCAACGGAGCCCGGCAGATCCTGGTCGCGGGTATCAGCCTGGACGGCGGCGATGCGCTCTGTTTCAGCGTCGTGCGCGACTCGGTCGAGGAGTTCGACGATCGGTCGGTCGCCGAGTTCGATCGCATCAGCCGCTATTTCAGGATCGCCTTGCAGATCGAGCGCGAGCGCGCGCTCATGCAGACAACGTCGGACCTCTACTCCGAGGTCTTTTCGCATGTCAGCGTTCCCACGATACTCGTGCGGAACGACGGGCAGATCATATGCTTCAATCCGTCGGCGGAAGATTTTCTGACGACCGCGCACCTCGCAATCCGGACCGGCGAACAGCTGAAGTTCACCAAAAGCGCCGACGCGAACACCGTCAGATCAGGGATTCGGGAAGCGCTTTCAGGTGTCTGCGGTCGTCCTGTCGGGATCTGCCTCGAGGGTCGGGCGGGCCCGTCGGCGATCGGCATCAAGGTCCGCGGGCAGGCTGGCTCGTTCGGCCAGCAGCCGCTCGTTCCGGATCATGTGGTGGTGTTCTTCCTGGCGCCGGTCCGATCGCAGCTGGCCGATTGCGAGCTGATGCAGTTCTTCGGCTTCACGCAGAAGGAAGCGACGGTCGCCAAGCTTCTGGTGCGCGGCGCCAGCGTGGACGAGATCGGCAGGGCCCTCAACCTGTCGCGCGAGGGCGCACGCTACTACCTCAAGAAGCTCTTCCTGAAGACCGACTCCCACAATCAGCGGGAGCTCCTTCACGCCCTGACGACGTGGATGGGCTCGGTCAGCTGACCGCCCCCGCAAGAGGCTTCGACCTGCCTAGGTAGAGCCCTCGCCTCCGCCTCGTGCCTTTGCTCGTTCTCGCAAATCAGCGGCCCAGCCGTCACGCGGACAGCACGGGCGTCGCAGCTGAGCGAGGGAGGAAATGCAATGGGACTCAATAGCAGGTCACGGAGGTTCGGCGCCTTCACGCTGATGGCATCAGCGGTCGTCGCCTGGCCGGCACTTGCCGAAGAACCGGTCACGTTTGCGCGGCTGAGCAACCCCGAGCCGGAGAACTGGCTGACGGTGTTCGGCAACTACCAAGGGTGGCGATATTCCGGTCTGGATGAGATCAACCGGGAGAACGTGGGCGACCTTAAGCTCGCGTTCGCCACGCCCCTGTCGATGCGCGGAGGTCTTGGCGGCAACCTTCAGTCGGTGCCGCTGGTGGACGACGGCTTCATCTACACCGTCGATATGGCCGACGCGGTCGTGAAGATCGACGCCGGCAGCGGCCTGTCAGGCACGCAGATCTGGAGAGTCGAAACGACGCCGGCCGAACAGCAGGGACGCCTTCAGGGCGCCGCCCTCTACGGCGACAACGTCTACTCGGTCACCCGCTTCGGAACCGTTCTCGCGATCGCGCGCGACAGCGGCGAGGTGTTGTGGGAACAGAGCTACGTCGTCCCGGGCGAGTTCTTCGATGCCAGCCCGGTCGCCATCGAGGACAAGATCATTGTCGGCCAGGCGATCGGCGATGCCGGCACCCGCGGCTACGTCATCGCGGTAGACCCCGATGACGGTGCGGAGCTCTGGCGGACCTACATGGTGCCTGGCCCGGGCGAACCGGGACATGAGACCTGGCCGCAGGACAACGACGCGTGGATGACTGGCGGCGGCGGCGTCTGGATCGCGCCGACCTACGATCCGGTCAGCAACTTCATCTTCGTCGGCACCGGCAATCCTTCGCCGGCGTGGGATTCCGAATTCCGTCCCGGCGACAACCTCTTCACCGCAAGCACGGTGGTGCTGAACGGCGACAGCGGAGAAATGGAGTGGTACTTCCAGTACACGCCGAACGACGCCCACGAGCACGACGAGGTCTCGCCCCACCTCCTGTTCGACGTCGACATCGACGGCACCACCCGTCAGGCGTTCGGTCACTTCTCGCGGACTGGCTACTACTACACGTTCGACCGCAACACCGGCGAGTTCCTCAGCGCGGTCCCGGCGCAAAGCGAGATCACATGGACGGCGGGGATCGACCCGAAGACCGGCAAGCCCGTGGAATACGATCCGAATGTCGGGTGGCAATCCTATGCGGTGAACCCGCGGCGCGGGGATTCCGTCGACTTCTGCGGCGGCCTCTTCCTGACCGGAACCTGGCCGCCTGCATACGACCCGGAACGGCAGCGAGTCTACAACACCTCACCCGATAGCAGCTGCAACACAGCGGTCCAGGTCCAGTTCGACATGGACTGGCCGGTCGAGGAGCGTTTCGGCCGCCAGGGTCTCGGGGGCGTGATGGGGTTCGTCAATGCGAGCCTCCGGGTCAATGCCACAGATGCGACGACGGGCGAGATTGTCGCTTCCGCCGATATTGCAGTCGAATCCCGGTCGGGTGTCCTCACGACGGCTGGCGGGCTTGTCTTCTTCGGCGACAATATGGGCGTTCTCCAAGCATACGATTCCGATACCCTGGAGCTTCTCTGGTCGATCAGCCTCGGAGCCCAAATGCTGTCGCCGCCCTTCTCCTATGCGGTCGGCGGCAAGCAGTACGTTGCCATCCAGACCGGCGGCGTGCCGATTCCGGTAACCGCGATGTCGGGCGTGGCGCCAGCGGGACCGAACTCATCCAGTCTTTGGGTGTTTTCGCTCTGACGCAGGGCGGGGGACCACGGTCCCCCGCTTTCGTCCTCGCTGCATGGGCCAACGTCAGCGGCCGACGCGGGACGCGCATTTGCCAAACGAACGCGTGCCGAGGTCCCACCAGGTTTCGACCTGACTAGGTAGAGACGGAACCTCAAGCGCAGGCTAGCCGGGGACTGCGGGCCGATCGCGGTCCGCCAAAACGCATGTCGCGGCCGATCTCGGCAGCTCGCGCCTGCATAACAATGGGAGGGAGCTTTGAAGTACCAAAGGACGTTCTGCAGAGTTGGATTGGCCGCGCTGCTGCTCGGATCCACCGCCTCGCTGACGCTGGCTGAATCGCCGGTCACCTTCGAGCGGATGTCGAATCCGGAGCCTGAGAACTGGCTCATGCCGCATGGCACGTACAACATGTGGCGGCACTCGCTGCTGACGGAGATCACGCCGGAGAATGTCGGCGGGCTGCGTATCGCCTATGCCACGCCTCTCGGCACGTTCCCGTATGGCTTTGGCGCGGAGACCGTTCCGGTGGTCGACGACGGCAACCTCTATGTGACCAACGCCGCCAGCGACGTCTTCAAGTTCAACGTCCAGTCCGGAACGCTCGCCCAGCAGGTCTGGTATTTCGATCCAGAAGTCGACGTCGCGGTGGGGCATGCGAGCTTCGGGCTGATGCAGCGCGGCGTGGCGCTGAATGGCGACCTCGTCATCGCCTACACCTCCGACGGGCGCGTGATCGCCCTCGACCGCGACAGCGGCGAGGTCGTCTATGACCGCCAGGTCGCCATCCCGATCGCGGAATTCATCACCACCCAGCCGCTTTCGATCCGCGACATGGTGATCGTCTCCAATGCGAGAGGCGATCTCGGCGGCCGGGGCTGGGCCGCGGCCCTCGACGCGGCGACCGGTGACGAGATCTGGCGCTTCTACACCATCCCCGGGCCCGGCGAGCCGGGGCACGAGACGTGGCCGGCCGACAACGAGGCATGGACCACCGGCGGGGCGTCTCTCTGGGTCCAGCCGAGCTACGACATCGCCTCGAACATGCTGTTCTACGGCACCTCGAACGCCGCGCCGGCCTACGACCCCGCCTATCGTCCGGGCGACAACCTCTACACCTCGTCGACCGTGGCCCTCGATGCCGACACCGGCGAGCTGCAGTGGTACTTCCAGTACGTCCCCAATGAAGGCTTCGAGTGGGACGAGAACACGCCCAACATCCTGGTCGACACCGAGATCAACGGCGAAATGCGCCAGGTCATGGCGCACCACTCGATGCGGAACGGCTATTTCTACGTTCTCGACCGCACCAATGGCGAGTTCGTGCATGCGCAGCCGAACGCGCCGAGCGTCAACTGGACCGCGGGTCTCGATCCGAAGACCGGATTGCCGGTCGAGTACAATCCGGATTCCGACTTCCAGGACTATGACGGGCTCAACTCGCTGCGCGGCGGCGCCACACGGTCGGGCTGCTCGGCCGCGTCGCAATGGGGCGGCCAGACCTACATTCCCGAGCTGAACCGGGTCTATTCGACCATCACCGACAGCTGCTTCACCCGGGCGGCGGCGGCGCCGAACTATGAGGAGCAGCCGTACGTCTTCGGTGAGATCCATCTGCACGGGGCCTATGGCGACGGGTCGCAGGCCGATGGCATTCCGCCCGACGACTGGTCGCGCGGCGCACCGGCCGGCCCGGCGCCGGACGAGATGCTCGCGACGCGGATCGGGCCGCAACTGACCGCCGTCGACGTCTCGACCGGCGAGACCGTCGTGTCGGTGCCGGTGACCGCGGCGGCGGTCGCGAGCGGCACGCTCTCCACCACCACCGGCCTCGTCTTCACCGCTTTCGGCAATGGGTGGGTGCGCGCCTTCGACGCCGAAACCCTCGAGACGCTGTGGGAGATGAATGTCGGCACGCCGTTCAAGGCGCCGCCGATCACCTTCGCCGTCGACGGCAAGCAGTACATCGCCATCGCCGGCGGCAGCCAGGGCAACCGCGTGGTCTCCACCGCAATGCTCTGGGTCTTCAGCCTCTGACAGGCGAGCGACAGGGGGGCTTGAAGCCCCCCTGTCCCATTCCCGGACGCGTGTGAAGCTACTCCCGCACGCTTCCGTCGGGCATCACGGTGCCCGTCAGCACCGCATCCGTGAGGTCGAGGCCGCTGGAGCGGGCGCGCAACAGCCGGGCGTCCGTGAGGTCGGCGTTGGCGAAATTGGCGTCGGAGAGGTCCGTTTCCAGGAAATCCGTGCCACGCGCTGTGGCGCCGGTGAAATCGACCGCCCGCAGGCGGCTGCGGTAGAAGGCGACGTCGGACAGGTCGGCGCCGGCGAGGGTCGCGCTCTGGAGGTCGGCTTCGACGAGCACCGAGCCCGTCAGCACGGCGTCGGTCAGATTGGCGCGCGCGGCGTTGACGCTGCGGGCGTAGGAGTGCTGCCACTCGACGCCGATCATCGTGGCGTTGGTGAAGCGCGCCCTCTCCGCCGCGATTCCGTTCAGCAGCGCGCCCGTCAGGTCGGCGGCGGCGGCGTCGGTCTGGTAGAGGAAGGCGTCGGTGAGGTCGGCGCCGGACAGGTTGGCGCGCTTGAGATCGGCGAGGTTGAGGTTGGCGCCCGCGAGGTTCGCGCCGGCGAGGCTGGCGCCGCCGAGAAGCGCCCGGTGCAGCGACGCGCCCGAAAGGTTCGCGTCCGACAGATCGGCCCCGGCAAGATCGCGGCGCTGCAGCTGGGCGCCGGAGAGGTCGCAACCCGGGCAATCCCTGACGGCGCCGGCGAGGAATGCTTCGAGCGGGTCCGTGGGAATCTCCGCGGCGGGCGGTTCGCCGGCGAAGGGCGCATCGCCGCCGCCGAGGATCGGGTCGCCATTGGCGTCGACCTGGTAGATCTCGACCCGCGAGGTGCTTTCCCAGTAGCCGGCGCGCGGCAGGCCGTCGACGGGGTTGATCAGCGTCTGGCCAGGGCGGCGCAGGAGGCGCGCCTGCGTCGTGATGAGGAGGCCGTCCTCGGTCAGCTTGGTGCAGTCCTGCTTGACGAGCGCGCCGCCGACCGGCGTTTCGCCCTCGCCGACCGGGAGGTCGACGCACGACCACCCTCCTCCGCCATAGACGCTGCGCAGGAAATCGGCCATCGAGACCGCCGCGCGACGGGTGCGGTCGCTGACGCGGTCGTCGGTGACGGCGCGAATTCCGCGCACGATGCCGGAATCGTCGATCAGCACCGAGCCGAGGATCGGGAAATTGCCGATCTTGGTGCCCTGGAAGAGCTCGGCGCGCAGGAAGTCGCGCTGCGCCAGCGCGACATAGTGGATCTCGTCATTGTAGCGGAACTGGACCTCGTGGAGGCCGGTCGCTTCCGGCGGGCACTGCGCGAATTCGGCGAAAGAGGCGATGCGCAGCGACGGCGGGCCGCCATTGGTGCCGCAGGCGAACTCCTGGAAGTCGGCCGGCAGCGCGCTGATCGGGGTACCGATCGCGATCTCGCGGATGGTGGAACGGCGCGCAATGTCGTCCTGCGCGAACGACGGCATGGCGACAAGCAGGAACGCAGCGAGGAATGCGCGCCGGTAGCGTTCGGCGTTTGCGACGATCCGGGCCAACGATCTCCCCCAAGCGGAGCGGCCAATCGAAAGGCTTCTCTTTGGCCGGCGCGGCCCGAAGGCCGCGCCGGTTTGTTGGTGAGGATATTACAGCGTGAAGACGTAGAGAGTCCAAGTGTGCTGCTGGTTCGCGAACGACGCCGCGTTCGGATCGTCGCCGCGCGCCACATAGGGGTTGAACGTGCTGATGCCGCTCGTTCCCACGAGGATGGCGACATACTGCTTGCCGTTCACCGCGTAGCTCATCGGCGGCGCGTCGATGCCGGCGCCGACGTTGAACGACCAGAGCTCCTCGCCGGTGGTGTCGTCGATGGCGAAGACGTCGCCATTGACCTCGGACGAGAAGACCAGGCCGCCGGCCGTGGCAACGACGCCGCCATACTGGTTGTACGGCGTGCGGGCCTTCAGCACGATTTCGCCGGCCGCGTTCGAGGCGACGACCGCGCCGGTCGCCGTCTCGCCGATGCTGCCGTCGAGGTTGCAGGCCTCGAGCGACGCGCCGTAGACGAGGCCGGTTCGCTCGCTGTAGCTGGTCGGCTGGAAGTTCACGCCGCCCTGGATCGCCGGGCAGAACGCCGCGACCTGGGTTTCGCCGGCATAGGCGCCGAGCGCGTAGCGCTGGATGCCGCCCGCCGCGAGCGCCGGATCGTACTCGACCGGCATGCCGGTTTTCGGATCGAGGCCCGCGGTCCAGTCGAGCTGGTCGACATACTGCTCGCCATGGATGAACTCGCCGGTCGTCGCGTCGAGGACGTAGTTGAAGCCGTTGCGCCCGAAATGCTGCACGACCCGGCGGCCGCTGTCGTCATTGATGAGGACGTGGCTGCCGATCTCGTCATAGTCCCACTGCTCGTTCGGCGTGTACTGGAAGTACCACTCGAGCGCGCCGGTGTCGGTGTTCACGACGACCAGCGCCGACGAATAGAGGTTGTCGCCCGGGCGAAGGTCCGGATCGCCGAACGGCGTCGGGTTGGAGGTGCCCCAGTAGACGAGGCGCGTCTCGGGATCCCAGGCGCCGGTGGTCCACAGCGCGGTCGCGCCCGACAGGTAGATGTCGGAATCGGCCGGCCAGGTCTCCCCGCCCGGCTCGCCCGGACCGGGGATGAGCCAGAAGTGCCACAGCTCCGAGCCGTCCTCGGTGCTGCGGGCCTGCATCCAGCCGCGCATCGGCGCGTCGCCGGCGGGGCCGAAGATGACGCGATCCTCGAGCGGCAGAACCGCCGAGGTGAAGTAGTCGTCGCCTTCGGGGTCGATCTCGGTCGCGACGTCCCACTCCACTTCGCCGGTCGCGGCGTTGGTGAAGGTGAGGTAGCCGTCGCGGGTCATGGAGAACATGCCGTCGCCCCACAGCGAGACGCCGCGATTGTTGACGATGCCGTCGGTCTCCGGATCGGTCTGCGGATCCATGATCCAGTTGATGTAGCCCGCAGTGCCCGACGAAACGTCGATGCGGTAGACCGCGCCCGTACCGTCGGTGAGGTACATGATGCCGTTGTCGACGACCGGCGTGGCCTGGAGGCCGCCGCCGAAGCCGCCATTGACGATCCGCGGCGTGAGCGCGACCGCGAAGGCCGCCCTCAGGTCGCCGACATTGCTGGTGTTGATCTCGTCCAGCGGCACGTAGCGGTGCGCGTCGTAGGTGCGGTTGTTCATGAGCCAGTTTTCTGGCTCGGGATTCAGCAGGCGGTCGAAGGTCACCTGCGCCGCAGCGCCGGTGGCAAGAGCGGTGCCGGCGAGGAGCGCAAGAGCTCCCACGCCCGCGAGTTTCACGGGTGAATGCATGTGATGTTTCCTTCCCCTCGTCGGCGCGGAGGTCTCTGCCCCGGCTCCCGACAGCTGCGTTCATCTTGGGAGCGCGCCAACGGCCCGCCCGCGCTGACTTTGTGTCAACGCCCGATGACTATAGATCAACGCCTGCTGAATTGCGAGAAGTTGTCACCCAAACGGGGGTTGGCGCGTGCCGACCAGCCGCCGGGACGGCGCAAAGGAAACGGCGCGACCCTGGGGCCGCGCCGTTCCGTCTTGCCTGGCCCGTCCTCGCTAGAGCGCGAAGATGTAGACCGTCCAGGTGCGCTGCTGGTTCACGACCGAAGCAGCGTTCGGGTCATCGGCGCGCGAGATGTAGCCGCCGCCCGGGAAGAAGTTGTTGACGCCGCTCGTGCCGACCGGGATGGCGATGTACTGCTTGCCGTCCACGGCGTAGCTCATCGGCGGCGCGTCGATCTGCGAACCGACATTGACCGACCACAGGATCTCGCCGGACGTGTCGTCGATGGCGAAGAAGTCGCCATTGGCCTGCGACGAGAACACCAGCCCGCCGGCCGTGGCCAGCGTGCCGCCGTACTGGGTGTAGGGCGTGCGGGTCTTGATGACGATCTCGCCGGCCGCGTTCGAACCGACAGTAGCGCCGGTCTGATCCGGGTCGAGGCCCTGGTCGAGCGTGCAGCCCTCGAGCGAGGAGCCATAAACGAGGCCCGTCCGCTCGCTGTAGCTCGTCGGCTGGAAGTTCACGCCGCCCTGGATCGCCGGGCAGAACCGGGCAACCTGGGTCTCGCCGGCATAGGCGCCGAGCGCGTAGCGCTGGATGCCGCTGTCGCGGAGCGCCGGATCGTACTCGACCGGCATGCCGGTCTTGGGATCGAGGCCCGCCGTCCAGTCGAGCTCGTCGACATACTGCACGCCGTTGATGAACTCACCGGTCGCCGCATCGAGGATGTAGTTGAAGCCGTTGCGGCCGAAATGCTGTATGACGGCGCGGCCCGAGTCATCGTTGATGAGCTGGTGGCTGCCGATCTCGTCATAGTCCCACTGCTCGTTCGGGGTGTACTGGAAGTACCACTCGAGCGCGCCGGTATCGGCGTTGAGGACCACGAGCGCCGACGAATAGAGATTGTCGCCGGGACGCAGATCAGGATCGCCGAACGGGCACGGGTTGGCCGTGCCCCAGTAGATCAGGTTGCTTTCGGCATCGAAGGTGCCGGTAGTCCAAAGGCCCGAGCAGCCCGACAGGTAGATGTCGCTGTCGGCCGGCCAGGTCTCGCCGCCCGGCTCGCCGGGACCGGGGATCACCCAGAAGTGCCAGATCTCAGAGCCGTCGGTGGTGCTGCGCGCCTCGATCCAGCCGCGGTTCGGCGCGTCGGCGGCAGGGCCGAAGACGATGCGATCGTCGAGGGCCATGGGCGCCAATGTGAAGTAGTCGTCGCCTTCGGGATCGCGCTCGGTGGCGACATCCCACTGAACCTCGCCCGTCGCGGCGTTGGTGAAGGTGAGATAGCCGTCCCGGGTGATCGTGAAGACGCCGTCGCCCCACAGGGCGGCGCCGCGATTGTTGACGATGCCGTCGGTCTCCGGGTCGGTTTCCGGATCCATGATCCAGTTGATGTAGCCGTGATCGCCCGACGACACGTCGATGCGGTAGAGAGCACCGGTGGCGTCGGTCATGTACATGATGCCGTTGTCGACGACCGGCGTCGCCTGCAGGCCGCCGCCGAAGCCCGGCACGGGCCGCGGAATGAGCGGCACGGCGAACACCATCTTCAGGCCGGCGACGTTTCCGGTGTTGATCTCGTCGAGCGGCGCATAGCGATGCGCGTCGTAAGTGCGGTTGTTCATGAGCCAGTTTTCCGGCTCGGGATTGAGCAGGCGATCATACGTGACCTGAGCGGAAGCGCCGGTCGAGAACGCGGTGCCGGCCAGAAGCACAAGCGCCCCCAGCCCCGCGAATTTCACGGGTGAATGCATTTCGGTTTCCTCCCTTGTCGGCGCGGAGGTCTACGCCCCGGCTTGCCGACGGCTGCGGTTACTTCTCTGTATTGGGGCGGGCTCCAGCCTCGCCCGCTCCCTCTATAATTCAGCCGCCGCCGAAACGCGAGAAAATGTCCCCCATTCGGGGGACACAGCCCGGTGCAGCCGCGCACTAGCCCGCATGGGGCAGCACCAGCGGCAGGCCGGTGTCGGGGTCCGGCATCACCCGCAGCGACACCCCGAACAGCGCGCGCAGCCCGTCGACCGTGACCACGACCTGCGGCGGGCCGTCGGCGACCACGCGCCCGTCCCGCAGCCCGATGATCCGACCGGCATGCTGCGCGGCCTGGGCGATGTCGTGGAGGACGGTGACGACGGTCAGCCCCTCCTCCCGGTTCAGCCGCGTCAGGAGGGTCAGCAGCTCGAGCTGGTGGGCGATGTCGAGGAAGGTCGTCGGCTCGTCGAGGAGGACGAGCGCCGGCTCCTGCGCGAGCGCCAGCGCGATCCACGCCCGCTGGCGCTCGCCGCCCGACAGCATCCCCATCGGGCGGTCGGCGAGGTCGGCAAGGCCGACGCGCGCGATCGCGGTCTCGATCGCCGCGCGGTCGTGCTCGGTGCTGCCGCCGAAGCGGCTGCGGTGCGGATAGCGGCCGCGGCGCACCAGCTCGCGGACCACGACGTCGCCCGGCGCGACCGGCCCCTGCGGCACGAAGGCGACGCGCCTGGCGAAGGCGCGCGGCGCGATCGTCGCGAGCGGCACGCCGTCGATGAGGACGCTGCCGGCGTTCGGCCGTAGCAGCCGGCCGAGGATGCGCAGCAGCGTCGATTTGCCCGAGCCGTTGGCGCCGATGATCGCGACGAACTCGCCCGCATTCACCGACAGCGACACGTCGGACAGCACACGCGCCTGGCGGTAGGCGTGGGTGAGCCCGGTCGCGGCGAGGAGCGCGCTCATGTCCGCGTCCGCACCAGGATAAGCAGCGTCGGCGCGCCGACGATCGCGGTGAAGATGCCGACCGGGATCTCCGACGGCGCGATGACGACGCGCGCGATGGTGTCGGCGACGACGAGGAGCAGCGCGCCGAGAAGCGCCGCCATCGGCAGCGCGACGCGCTCGTCGGAGCCGAGGATGAGCCGCGCGACATGCGGCGCGACGAGGCCGACGAAGCCGATCAGGCCGGCGACGGAAACGGCGGCGGCGGTGAGGATGGCGGCGAGCGCGACGAGGAGAAGGCGCGTCCGTTCGACGCGAAGCCCGACGCTGGCGGCAATATCGTCGCCGAGCGCGAGGATGTTGAGGCGGTCGGCGATGACGATCGCGACGAGGCCGGCGACCACCGTGTAGGGCAGGATGGTCCAGAGCCCGGTCCATCCGACCTGGTAGAGGCCGCCGGCGAGGAACGACAGCACCGCCTGGGTGAAGAGGTCGGAGGTCGCGATCAGGGTCGTCGAGATCGCGGTGAAGAGCGCCGCGACGGCGACGCCCGCCAGCGCGAAGCGGATCGGCGAGATGCCGCCGCGCCAGGCGAGCGCGAAGACGATCGCCGCCGCCAGCAGCGCGCCGAGGAACGAGGCGACCGGCAGGAGCCCGGTCGGATAGCCGGGCGCGAGGAGGAGGAGCGCGATGGCGGCGACGCCGGCGCCGGACGAGAAGCCGAAGATGTGCGGGTCGCCGAGCGGGTTGCGGGTGACCGCCTGGAGGATCGAGCCGGCGATCGCGAGCCCCGCGCCACAGAGCGCCGCGACGACCACGCGCGGAAAGCGGATGTCCCACACCACCTGCCGCGCGAAGACGTTGCCAAGGTTGAAGAGGCCGTCGAACACCTCCGACAGCTTGAGCGACGCCGCGCCGTAGCGGATCGCGAACACCATCGCGACGAGGAGGAGGACCGCGGCGACGCCGAGGCCGAGAAAAGATTTGCCGCGCCGTCGTGACGGCGCGGCAGGGTCAATCGATGCCAAGTCTCTCGTCCCGCCCGCTTCTGCGGCGCCGGTCACGGCGCCGCAGAAGGGATCATACGGCTATGGCAGCTCGGGGTGGAGGAGCTTCGCGAGCTCCGGCAGGCCCGCCACCGCACGCGGGCCGGGATTCTGCAGGAAGGTCTCGAGGTCGATCTCGTGGACGCGGCTCTCCTGCACCGCGCGGAGCATCGGCAGCATCTGCGCCACCATCGCGCCGATCGACGGCCCGCCGGTATTGCCGGGGACGACGACGAGGATGACGTCGGGATCGGTCTCGACGATCGTCTCCGGCGATACGACGGCAAAGCCCGGGATCGGGCCGTTCTGCGGAATGTCGGCAGCGACATTGTCGCCGCCGGCGATGCGCACGAGGTCGCCGATGAAGCTGTCATTGAGCGCGACCGACAGCGTGCCGTCGCGGCCGGCGACGAGGACGAGCGTCTTCGCCGGCGTCAGCGCCGCAACCGAGGCTTCGACCTCGGCGGCGACCGTCTCGGCGTCCACGGCGGCGGCTTCGGCGGTCTCGGCGGTGCCGATCACCGAGCCGATGAGGCGGAGCGACGCCGGGATGTCGGCATAGCGGAGCGCGCCGACATAAAGGACCGGCGCGCCGAGGCCGCCGAGCATCCCCGCGAGCTGCGCCTGGAGGGCGGCGTCGGCGATGATGAGGTCGGGGGCCTGCTGGACGATCAGCTCGACCGACGGCGAATAGGCGTTGCCGATGTCGACCAGATCCTCGGCGCCTGGCACGCCGAGCGCGGTGGACGAGCGCGCGATCGCCGTGCCGCCGGCGGCGTAGAGGAGCTCGATCGCCGACGGGCTGGTCGTGACGATGCGCTCCGGCTGCGCCGGGATGGTGACCTCGCGGCCCATCACGTCGCGCGTCGTCACCGGGTAGTCCTGCGCGGCGGCGGGCAGGAGCGACGACGCCAGCAGCGCCGCGGCGAGGACCAGTTTCCGGGAAAGCATGGGGGTCTTCCTCCTTGGGGGGATGAATTTCGTGGCGCATCCTAGTCGGCGATGCCTCCGATGCAAGTGTTCACTTGCACCTTGGACCCCTTCCAGTCTAAGGCCAGTGCGGTGGCAGCTCCGGGGCCGGAACGACGTGGAAAGCAGCGACGCAAGGATTCTCGAAGCGGCTGTGCGTGTATTCGCCGAGCATGGCTTTCGCGGCTCGACCACGCGCCGGATCGCCAAGGCGGCGCGGGTCAACGAGGTCACCCTCTTCCGCCGCTTCCCGTCGAAGGACGTGCTGATCCGCACCGCCCTCGAAGCGCAGGCGCAGCACACCATCGCGATGCTGCGCGACCATGCCCCGCCGCAGCGCCCGGCCGACATGCGGGCCGAGCTCGCCGCCTATCTCGCGATCATCTTCCCGGCGATGCTGGCGACGTCCGACGCGCACCGGACCGCGATCGGCGAATGGGGCCGCTCGCCCGAGCTCGACGCCAGCCTGATGACGGCGACCGAGTTCGTCCATGACGAGATGCGAGCCTATCTGGAGCGGGCGCAGGCCGCCGGCCTCCTCCGGCCGGACGTCAACCCGCTCGTCGCAACCCAGGCGCTCCTCGGCGGCCTCCTCGCCGACGTCCTGATGCGCGACCGGCTGCCGGAGCGATTCCCGCTCGAACCTGCAGCCGCGATCGACGCCTATCTCGACCTCTTCCTGTCGGGCGCCATCCACCGTTGAGCCATCGCCCCGACGACCACCCCCTGCATTTGTGGGTGGACAGGGACCGACGCCACGCCGAGACTCCCCAAACGGGGGACACCTACCCGCGCGGGCAGGCACGAGGGACGGAGGGACGACCTGGCTTCGCCGCGCATGGCCGAAGGCTGGCGATGCATCAGGGTGGCCGGATCAGGGGCGACAGACCTCGACCGGCCGGGAGGAAACCACGATGACCGCACGAGGCGATTCCATCGCCGCGTTTTCGCTCGAACTCAGTTCCTCGCTTCTGTCGGCGGACTGGAGCGGCTGGCTCGCGGCGATCGGCGACATGCTGAGCGCCCACAAGGTGGCGGTGTTCGTGCCGCCGGGGCATCGCCTGCGCCCCTTCGCCACCGGGCGGATCGGCTTCTCCGACGCCGACGTGGCAAGCTACGAGGCCTATTACGGCACGATCGACGTCTTCGCCGCGCGGATGGCGACCAAGCCGGCCCACCACGCTTATGTGCTGGAGGATCTCGTCCCGCGCCACGCCCTCGACCGCACCGAGATCTACCAGGATTTCTGCCGCCCCTCCGGCATGACCCACGTCCTCGGCGTCCCGCTCGACATCGACGGCACCGACCGGTTCCTGTTCGAATGCATGCGGGACGAATCCCAGGTCGGCTTCTCGCCGCGGGATGTCGAGCTCTTCGGCCGCATCTCCGAGCACGTCCTTCGCTTCCTCCAGGCGTGGCGCGTGCTCGACGAGGCACGGACCGCGCGGCGGAGCTTCAACTGGCTGGCCGACCTCGTCGCCGTGCCCACCTTCCTCCTCACCCGCGACATGCGGGTCGTCTTCGCCAATGCGCGCGGCGAGGAGCATTTGCGCTCCGGCGAATACGTCCTCCGCCGGGCGACCGGCACGATCAGTGCCAGCGGGGGCACCGAGCCGCTGGCGGCGGCCGCTGCCCACATCGCGTCCGGCGGGGCGGCGACGCGGCTCGTCCGGCTGCGCTCGGCGCGCTCCGGCGAGCAGACGCTGGCGGTGCTGACGCGCCTTCCCGAAAGCGAGGCCGAAAGCGCGGCGCCGGGCGGGTCGCTGCCGGCCATGGCGCTCATCCTGATCGACCGGCAGCCTGGCGCGCCGCCGGCGCCGGCGCATCTGGCGGCGGCGCTCGACCTGACGCCGCGCGAGGCCGAAACGGCGTCGCTCCTCATGGCCGGCCTCACCATCGACGACGTCGCCGCGCGTCTTCGCGTCTCGCGCGAAGCGGTCCGTCATCACGTCAAGGGCCTCTTCCTCAAGACCCAGACCCACAACCAGCGCGACCTCGTCCAAGCGATCCACGCCGCGCTCGGCCCCGTCGGCAGCCTCCTCGACCCGCCACTCGACGCCTGAGGCGGACTTCGTCGCCCTGCCCTACCCGCGCGGGGAGCAGGGCGCGGGCGCGACGTTGCTAGGCTCGCGCCCGTTGGCGGCCGGAAGCGGCGCGCCGGCCGCAGCATCGCGGCCGATCAAGAAGAAGAGAACGGGGAGGAAGACGTGACGAGGATGAGAAGTCTTGGGTTTCTTGGCCTGACCGCCGCTCTGCTGGCGACGACGGCCCTGCCTGCCGCGGCGGAATCCGCGGTCACGCCGGAGCGGCTGGTCAATCCGGAGCCGGAGAACTGGCTCAACGCCCACCGCACCTACGACCACTGGCGCTGGTCGCCGCTCACCATCATCAACGCCGACAATGTCGGCGACCTCAAGGTCGCCTACGCCGTCGCGCTTGCGCCCTCCCCACCCGATGTCGGCCCGGTCGAGACGGTACCGATGGTAGACGACGGCTTCCTCTACGTGACCACGCAGAGCAACATCCTCACCAAGTTCAACGTCCAGAGCGGAACCTCCGCCCTGCCGGTGTGGAGCTTCGACCCCGAGGTCCGGGTCCTTCCGTTCCAGATCCAGATCACCGTCAACCGCGGCGTCGGCCTCGCCGGCGACGCGGCGATCCTCAACACGCCCGACGGCCGCGTGATCTCGGTCGACCGTGCGAGCGGCCAGGCGCTGTGGGAAGTCCAGCTCGGCGAGGATCCGTCCGAGGGCTTCACCACGCAGCCGCTCATCGTCAACGATCTCGCGCTGATCGGCCAGTCGCGCGGCGACTGGGGCACGCGCGGCTGGGTGTCGGCGGTCGACCTTGCCGACGGCTCCGAGCGGTGGCGGTTCTGGGCGATCCCGGGCCCCGGCGAAGCCGGCCACGAGACCTGGCTCAACGATGCGTGGCAGACCGGCGGCGGCTCGATCTGGACGCAGCCGAGCTACGATCCCGACAGCAACACCGTCTTCGTCGGCGTCGGCAATGCGGCGCCGGCCTTCGACCCCGAATACCGGCCCGGCGACAACCTCTACACCTCGTCGGTCGTGGCGCTCGACGCCGATACCGGCGCGGTGCAGTGGTACCATCAGTTCGTCGCCAATGAAGGCTTCGAGTGGGACGAGATCACGCCGTACTTCGTGGTGAACACGCAGATCAACGGCGAGTCGCGCCAGGTGCTGGCGCATCACTCGACGCGCAACGGCCACTTCTACGTGCTCGACCGCTCGACCGGCGAGCATGTCTTCGGCGTCGCCAACGCGCCCAGCATCAACTGGACCGAAGGCTTCGATCCGAAGACCGGCCTGCCGGTCGAATATGATCCGGATGCCCAGATCCAGACCTATGGCGGCATCAATGCGACGCGCGACGGCTCGTCGCTGCCGCTATGCCAGGCGGCGACGCAATGGGGCGGCCAGACCTACAGCCCTGAGCACAACCGCGTGTACACGCTCGTCAACGACAGCTGCTCGACCCGCGCCACCCAGGCGCCGAATTACGAGGAGCAGCCCTATGTCTATGGCAACGTCGTCGACGGCCAGCTGCTCGGCTACCGCCTCCAGAGCGGCCAGGGCGATCCGGTGCCGGACGAAATGCTGATGACGCGCGTCGGCCCGCGGCTGACGGCGGTCGACGTGTCGACCGGCGAGACGGTGGCGGCGGTTCCGGTAGCGGCCCCCACCGCCAATGGCGGCACCATGGGCACCGCGGCCGGCCTCATCTTCGCCGGCTTCAACGACGGCGCGTTCCGGGCCTACGATGCGGACACGCTGGCGACTCTGTGGGAGGTCAATGTCGGCACCCAGTTCCATGCCCCGCCGATCACCTTCGCCACGGGCGGCAACCAGTATGTCGCCATCGCCGGCGGCGCCTCGGGGGGCGACACCATCCTGTGGGTGTTCGGCCTCTGAGCATAGTCCGGGGGAGCGGCCGCGCCGCTCCCCCTTTCCGCTGACTGCGCGATGAGAGCAGGCATGCCCGCGACGAAACGGACCGCGCTGGCGTGGGCGCTCGCCATGCTCGCCGCGACCCCAGCGCTCGCGCAGGAGCCGGCCGCCGGCTCGCTCGAGATCTGGGACATCCCGATCGGCGCCGCGGTCGGCACGATCGATGAATCCTCCTTCCGCGCCTTCGCCTGCGGCACCGATGGCGGGCCGCCGAGCACCGCGCTGCCGGGCTTCGCCGGCTTCATGACCTGCACGCCGGACGCGTCCGGGCTTCGCGAGGTCTATTTCGAATATGACGACGAGCGGCTCTACTGGGCGCTCGCGCACCGCTACACCGAGGCCGCGTCCGGCGTCGGCGGAACCCAGGTCTTCGGCTTCAACGTGATGCTGTCGCTGCTGGTGAACGAAGCCGGCCTCGTCGAGGGCATCCGCATCATCACCGACCCGCGGCAGCAGATCGGGCGGATCACCAATTTCGCCAATTTCGGCCAGTTCGCGCTGAACTATTTCGGGCCGGCGGACTGGGCGTGCACCGACCTTCCAGTGATGGAGGGCTACGAGCCCGCCGACGGCGTCTATCTCGACCGGCGCTGCGAGAAGACCACCGAAACCAGCGCGCTGGCGGTGCGGATGGAGCATTTCCGCAAGCCCGGCCAGACCCGGTTCGACCCCAACAACCAGCTCAACCGCGGCAGCTACGCGCTCTACAGCGCCGCCCGTATCGACATCACGGCGCTGCCGGGCGTGGTGCCGCAGGACGCCCCGGCCTTCGCCGCCGCGCCCGCGCCGCCGCCGGTCGCGACCGGCGACGCGGTCGCAGATTTCCTCAGCGGCGCGGCATCGGACTGCCCGGGCTGCGACCTCACCGGCGCCGCCCTCAAGGAGCGCAACCTTGCGGGCGCCGACCTCGCCGGCGCCATCCTCGTCCGCGCCAACCTCCACCGCGCGAACCTCTCCGGCGCCGACCTCTCCGGCGCCGACCTGACCCAGGCAAACCTCAACCTCGCCAACGTCACGCAGGCGAACCTCGCCGGCGCGGTCCTCTCCGGCGCCATGCTCTACGCCGCCGACTTCACGCGCGCCGATCTCGGCGGCGCGCGGCTCGTCGCCGTGATGGCCGGCAATGTCCGGCTGACGCTCGCCGTGCTCGCCGGAGCCGAGCTTCGCGACGGCGATTTCCGCGACGCGCAGTTCGTCAATGCCGACCTTCGCGGCGCGACGGCGGAGCTCACCTGGTTCGACCGCGCCAACTTCTTCGGCGCCGATCTCTCCGAGGTCCGCATGGTGCCGGCGAGCTTCTGGCAGGCCAACCTTCGCAGCGTGACCGCCGCCGGCGCCAATTTCCTCGGCTCCGACTTCCTCGAAGCCGACCTCGGCCGCGCCGATTTCACCAATGCCGACCTCACCGGCTCACGCCTCTTCCGCGCGATCATGCTGGGGACGGTCACCGACGGCGCAGTGTTCGACGGCGCGATCCTCCCCAATGGCAACGTGGCACCGGCCGCCGAAGCGCCGATGTAGGTCAGGTCCCGCGCGGCTTGGCGCGCGCGGTCGCGGTGGCCGCGACCGGATCGTCGGGCCAGAAGTGGCGCGGGTAGCGGCCGCGGAGATCCTTCGCCACGTCGCGCCACGAGCCACGCCAGAAGCCGGGCAGATCGCGCGTCGTCTGGATCGGCCGGTGCGCCGGCGACAGCAGGACGAGGAGGAGCGGCACCTTCCCACCGGCCACCGCGGGATGCGCGTCGAGGCCGAACAGCTCCTGCACCCGCACCGCCAGCGCCGGACCGTTCTCCGCGTCATAGTCGATCGCGATCCGCGACCCCGACGGGACGGTGAAATGCGACGGCAGCAGGCGCTCCATCTCGCGGCGGAGCGCGTGCGGCAGCAGCGTCTCCAGCGCCGCGGCGAGGTCGTCGGCGGTGATATCGGCGAGCCGCGTGCGCCCGACCAGCGCCGGCGCGAGCCAGTCCGCGGCGGTCGGAGCGAGCGCTGCGTCCGACAGATCGGGCCATGGCGCGCCGACCGCGCGTGCGAGATAGGTCGCGCGGCCACGCAGCGCCGTCTGCTCCTTCGACCACGGCAGCGCGTCGATCCCGAGCCGGGCGACGCCCTTGGCGAGGAGCCGCGCCGCCGCCGCGGGATCGTCAATCGTCGCCGGCTCGTCGGCGAGCCGTAATGCGCCGAGCCGGCGCTGCCGCCGCGCCCGCACGCTCCGCGACGCGGGGTCGAAGGCCAGCTCGGTCGTCGCGGCGATATAGCCCGCGAAGAGCGCCTCGACGGTCGCCCGGTCGATCGCCGCCGCGGCGCGGATGCGCCCGCGCGCCGCCGTCCCGCTGATGTCGGTCACCACCAGGAGCGGCGACCGCGCCAGCGGCTCGGCCAGATCGAGGCTCGCCGCACGGCCATTGGCGAGGCGGTACTGCCCTGGCGCGCCTGCCGACTGGGCGACGCGGTCGGGATAGGCCCGCGCGAGATGCCGGCCGATATCGCCGGCGCCGTGCCCCTCCGCACCGCCGCCGGCCGCTTTGGCGAAGCGCCGCGCCAGCGCCCGGGCGTCGCCGCTGCGGCGGTCTCGCGCGGTGCCAAACCGCGCCAGCCGCGCCGCGAGGTCGACCTCGTCGCCGCCAAGCCCGCGTTCGCCCAGGAGCACGGCAAGCTCGGCCGCCTCCATCGCCGTCCCTTCCGCCGCCGCGCGGTGCACCATGTGCGCCAGCCGCGGCGGCAGCGGCAGCTGCGCCAGCGCCCGCCCCTCGGCCGTGATCCGGCCGTTGGCGTCGAGCGCGTCGAGCGAGCGGAGCAGCGTCTCCGCCTCCCGCCACGCGCCGCGCGGCGGCGGGTCGAGGAAGCGGAGCTGCGCCGGGTCGGACACGCCCCACGCGGCAAGGTCGAGCGCGAGGCCCGACAAGTCGGCGTCGAGCATCTCCGGCCGGTCGAACGGCTCCAGCGCCCCGGTCTGCCCCTCGCCCCACAGCCGGTAGCAGACGCCGGGCGCGGTGCGGCCGGCGCGCCCGCGGCGCTGGTCGGCCGAGGCGCGCGACACCCGCCGCGTCTCCAGCGTCGTCAGGCCGGTTGCGGGCTCATAGGCCGGCGCGCGGCGATAGCCGCTGTCGACCACGATGCGGACATCCGCGATCGTCAGCGACGTCTCGGCGATCGAGGTCGCCAGCACGACCTTCCGCCGGCCCGGCGGCGCCGGCCGGATCGCGCGATCCTGCTCCTCCGGCGACAGCTGGCCGTGGAGCGCGACCACCTCCGTGTCCGCCCCCACACGCCCATCGAGCGCCTCGGCGGTGCGGCGGATTTCCGCCTGCCCGGGCAGAAAGACCAGCGCCGAGCCCGGATGCGCCCGCAGCGCCTCGCGCACGGTGCGCGCGACCTGGTCCTCCAGCGCGAGCGCCGGATCGCGGTCGACATGCACCGTCTCGACCGGGAAGCTCCGCCCGGCGCTTTCGATCACCGGCGCGCCGTCGATGAGGCGCGCCACCCGCGCGCCGTCGATCGTCGCCGACATCACGAGAAGCCTGAGCTCCGGCCGCAGCGCGCGGGCGTCGAGCGCCAGCGCGAGCCCGAGATCGGCGTCGAGGCTGCGCTCGTGGAACTCGTCGAACAGCACGGCCGCGATACCGGCAAGCTCCGGATCGCCGAGGATCATCCGGGTGAACACGCCTTCGGTGACGACCTCGATCCGCGTCGCGGCCGAGACTTTCGCATCGAGCCGCACCCGGTAGCCGACGGTCTCGCCCACCACCTCGCCGAGCGTCGCCGCCATCCGCGCCGCGGCCGCGCGCGCCGCCAGCCGCCGCGGTTCGAGAAGGATGATGCGCCCCGCCCCGCGCCACGGCGTATCGAGAAGCGCGAGCGGGACGCGCGTCGTCTTGCCCGCGCCCGGCGGCGCCACGACGACAGCCGCGGTGCCCTCGCTCAGCGCCGAAGCGATGCGCGGCAGCGCCTCGTCGATCGGCAGCGGTTCGTGCTGAAGCGGCAAGCGCGTATGAGCCTTCGTGCGCCACGCAGTGCAGGGGGCCGGCGATGGTAGGATCGCCTCGATGACGACCCTTTTCATCGACGCCGACGCGTGTCCAGTCAAAGACGAGGCCTACCGCGTTGCGGCGCGCTATGAGGTCCCCGTCATCGTCGTGGCCAATCGCTGGCTGCGAATCCCGGCCTCGCCCGCCATCCGGCTGCAGCTCGTGGCAGGAGAGCCCGACGCCGCCGACAACTGGATCGCCGGTGAAACCACGGGAAGCGACGTGGTGGTGACCGCTGATGTTCCTCTCGCCGATCGCGTACTCAAAAAGGGGGCGCAGGTCGTCCATCCGACCGGCAGGCCGCTGACTCCCGACACGATCGGCAGCGCGCTCGCCTCGCGCAGCATCGGGGAGCATCTTCGCTCGATCGGCGCGTTCACCGGCGGCCCGAAATCGTTCGCCGCGAGCGATCGGTCTCGCTTTCTTCAGGTCCTCGACGCCGCCATCGCGCGAGCGCGGCGTCGCTAGCGCAGCTCGCGGCCGATCGCGGTCGGATCGACCGCGATCGTCTTCAGCACCGCGAAGAGCGGCAGGCCGGGCGCGATCCCGAGCTCGCGGACCGAGCGACGCGTGACCTGGGCGAGCAGCGTCGCGCCCTCGGCCGCAAGCCGGACCTCGACGCCGGCACCGTCGAGCTCGCGGACCGCCACCACGCGGGCCGGAATGAGGTTCAGCGCCGAGATGCCCGACGGCGCTTCCCGCGCCAGCATCACGTCGCGCGCCCTGACGTGAACCCGCACCTCCGACCCCGGCGCCGCATCGATCAGCGGCACGAACAGCGCGGTCTCGCCGAGGACGAGCCGCGTCAGCCGGTCGGCCGGATCGTGGTCGCGCACCCGGGCGGTGAGGATCGACCCCGCCTCGCCGGCACCCGGAAACGCCGCCTGGCTCCCACCCAGCACATCGGCCGGCGGCCCCACCGCCGCCACGCGCCCAGCATCGAGGACGACGACGGTCGACGCCAGCCGCGCGACCTCGGCGACGGCGTGGCTGATGTAGAGGATCGGCAGCGCGAACTCGCCGCGGAGGCGCTCGATGAAGGGGAGGATCTCCGCCTTCCGCTGCTCGTCGAGCGAGGCCAGTGGCTCGTCCATGATGAGAGCCCGCGGGCTCATCAGCAGTGCCCGTCCGATCGCGACCCGCTGCTGCTCGCCGCCGGAGAGATGGCGCGGGCGGCGGTCGAGGAGATCGCCGATGCCGAGGAGATCGACGACGCGGCCGGGATTGGCATAGCGCTCGGCGGCCGGCAGGAAGCGCTGGCCGAACAGGAGATTCTGCCGCACCGACATGTGCGGAAAGAGCCGGCCCTCCTGGAACACGACGCCGATCCGGCGCTTGCGCCGCGGCACCGCGATCCGCCGGCCGGTGTCGACCAGCACCGTGCCGTCGAGGACGATCCGCCCCTCCGCGGGCCGCGCCAGGCCGGCGACGAGGCCGGCGAGCGTCGATTTGCCCGCCCCCGAGCGGCCGAAGAGGGCGGTGACGCCGTCCCCGGACTCGAACGCCACGTCGAGGGCGAACGCGCCGGCGCGATGGCGGACATCGACCGAGAGACTCATCGCCCGGTCACCCGCTTGCGGGCGCGGACCGCGAGGAGCTCCGACGCCACCAGCGCCCCGACGGCGACGACGATCGAGATCACCGTGAGCCGCACCACGCCGGCCTCCGACCCCGGCACCTGGAGGAGCGTGTAGATCGCGGTGGGCAGCGTGCGTGTCTCGCCCGGGATGTTCGACACGAAGGTGATCGTCGCGCCAAACTCGCCCATCGCCTTGGCGAAGCCGAGAATGGCGCCGGCGATGATGCCCGGCAGCATCAGCGGCAGCGTGACCAGCACGAAGGTCGCGATCCGGCCGGCGCCGAGCGTGCCGGCCGCCTCGCCGAGGCGTTCGTCGACCGCCTCCGCCGCGAGCCGGATCGCCCGCACCATCAGCGGGAACCCCATCACCGCCGCGGCCAGCGCCGCGCCCTTCCAGTTGAAGGCGAGGACGATGCCGATGCTCTCCAGGAACTGCCCGATCGGCCCGCGACGGCCGAAGAGGAGGAGCAGGATGTAGCCGGTGACGACCGGCGGCAGGATCAGCGGCAGATGGACGAGGATGTTGAGGAGCGTGCGGCCATAGAACCGGCCCCGCGCCAGCGCGAGGCCGGCGGCGATGCCGAGCGGCAGGCTGGCGAGGGTGGCGACGCCCGCGACCTTGAGGCTGAGCCGCAAGGCCTCCCATTCGGCGGGCGTCAGCTCCAGCACGTCACCTCATTCGGCCGCGGGGCATGACGGCGCCGCGACCGAGCCGTCCTCGGCAAACACCGTGAACCCCTCGCCGACGAAGATGCAGAGCGCGGCGACCGAGCGGAGATAGCCGAGGAACGCCGCGGCCAGCGGATTGTCGGCGCCCTCGGCGGTAACCGCGGCCGGGTAGACGATCGGCGGATGGCTGTCCTCGGGGAAGACGCCGAGCGCCTTCACCGCGGGATCGGCATTGTCGTCGGTGGCGTAGACGATGCCGTAGGGCGCCTCGCCGATCGAGACCAGCGCCAGCGCGGCGCGCACGTTCTCGGTCTGCGCCAGGCGGCCGGCAACGTCGTCCCAGAGGCCAAGCGATTCCAGCGCTGCCTTGGCATAGACGCCCGCCGGCACCGCGTCGGTATCGGCGACGGCGAGGCGCCCGTCAGCGCCGAGGAGGCCGGCAAGGTCGAGATCGGGTCCGATCTCGACGGTGACCGTCGAATCGACCGGCGCGACGAGGACGATCCGGTTGCCGAGAAGATTGGTGCGCGTGTCGGCGACGATGAGGTCGCGCTCCGCGAGATAGTCCATCCAGTTGAGGTCGGCCGACATGAAGATCTCGGCCGGCGCACGTTCCTCGATCTGCCGCGCCAGCGCAGAGCTGCCGGCATAGGAGATCACGGCAATGTTGCCGGTCTCCGCGGTCCACTCCTCCCCGATCGCGTCGAGCGCCGTCTGCAGGCTCGCGGCGGCAAAGACGACGACCTGATTGTCCTGCGCCACCGCCGGCGCGCCAACTGCCACGATGAGCGAAAGCCCCAGCCCGAAACCAGCAAGCCGCCGTCTCATTGCTCCACCTCCCTCGATATGGTTCGCGGAACTTATCGGGCTCGGTGGAGGTTGTGAAGCCGATCGCTTCGCTCAGCTATATCGGGAATCCCTCGATAACCCGGCGAAAAGCCGGGGTCTAGGCGCAGCGCGGCGGATCGTCGCAAGCGGCTCTGGATTCCGGCTGGGGTACCCGGACCACGATCCGCGGCCGCAATGACGAAAGGAGGGGACAGCCTAGCCAGACCGTTTCGCGCGGGCCGTGCGGCGGGCGGACTTCGGCTTCGCCGCGGGGCTGAGCAGCGCGGCGATGCGGGCGACTTCGCGGTTGCGGCCGAGGGTTTCGAGGAGACGGTTGTAGGCGGCGAGCACCTTCTGCCCGGTCGCAGTCAGCTCGGCGCCGCCGCGCTGGTTACCGCCGCGCGAGACCGTGACCAGCGGCTCGGCGAACGCCTTGTTCATCACGCCGACGAGGAGCCAGGCACGCTTGTAGCTCATCCCCATCGCCCGGCCGGCGGCGGCGATCGAGCCGGTCTCGCCGATCAGCCGCAGGAGATCGGCCTTGCCCGGCCCGATGGCGATGTCGTCCCCGGCATGGAGCCGGAGCCGCGGAATCAGCGCCACGGCCGGGGCGCGCACGCTCATCGCGCGGCATCCAGCGGGATGATGGTGCACACATCCCCCGCCCGCGCCGGCGGCGCATCGACCGGCCGCACGAGAAGACAGTCGGCGCTCGCCAGCGTCCGCAGGAGGGACGAATCCTGGCTCGGCAGCGGCGTCACCACCGCGACGCCATCGCTTCGCGTCAACCGCACCCCACGGAGATAGGCGGCGCGCTCGCCATTGGCGGGAAGGTCGGCGCCGAGGATCGCCTGCTGCGTGGCGTCGCGCGGCGGCTCGCCGGAGAGCGCGGCGATCAGCGGCGTCAGGAACATCAGCGCGCAGACATAGGCGGAGACCGGATTGCCCGGCAGACCGAGCACGAAGAGCGGGCCTATCCGCCCGAAGGCGAGCGGCTTCCCGGGGCGCATCGCGATCTTCCAGAAGTCGAGCGCCATCCCCGCCGCGGCAAGCCCGCCCTTGGCGACGTCGTGGTCGCCGACCGACGCGCCGCCGATGGTAACGAGGATGTCGGCTTCGCCGGCCGCCCGCGTCGCGGCCGCGGTCACCTCCGCTTCGCGGTCGGGCACGATGCCATAGTCAGCGACCGTCGCGCCCGCCTCGCGCGCGAGCGCGGCGACGGCGAACGCATTGGTCGCCACGGTCTGGTCGGGACCGGGTTCGCCCCCCGGCAACACCAGCTCGTCCCCGATCGAAACCACCGCGACCCGCGGCGCGCGGTGGACCGCAACCTCGCCGAGATTGGCCGCGGCGGCGAGCGCCAACTCGCGTGGGCCGAGGCGCATCCCCGCCGGGAGAAGCGCGTCGCCGGCCGCAAAGTCGATGCCCGCCGCGCGGACATACCGGCCCGGCGCCGGCGCGTTCGAAATCAGCGCGATGTCGCCGTCGCGTTTCACCTCCTCCTGCGCCACCACGGCGTCCGCGCCTTCCGGCAAGGGCGCGCCGGTGAAGATGCGCACCGCCTCGCCTTCACCGACGCGCCCGGCGAACCGGCGGCCGGCGGCGGATTCGCCGATGACGCGCCGCGGCCCTAAGTCGGCGCTGCGCACGGCGTAGCCGTCCATCGCCGAGCCGGCGAAGGAGGGCTGCGTGCGCCGCGCGATCACCGGCGCGGCGAGAACGCGGCCATGCGCCGCGGCGAGCGCGACGCGCTCCGCCGGGAGCGGCGTCGCGCCGGCGAGGATGCGCGCGCGTGCGTCTTCGACGGGAAGGAGGCCCATGCGGGTCGTTCTCAAGGCGGGCTTCGCCCGACGGGGCGCGCGCCGCGACGATCCGACGATCGTTGCTCTTGCGCAAGCGGCGTGACATTTTTCCCCGCCTCGCTGTCGCGGCCGGTGCGCGAAGAGGAGCCCATGGAATTCTCCGCCGACGAGATCGAGCGCTATGCGCGCCATCTGGTGCTGCCCGAGGTCGGCGGCCCGGGGCAGCAACGGCTGAAGCGGTCGCGCCTTCTCGTCATCGGCGCGGGCGGTCTCGGCACGCCGGTCATCGCCTATGCCGCGGCCGCCGGCGTCGGGCACATCGGCGTCGTCGACTTCGACGGCGTCTCGCTCGCCAACCTCCAGCGCCAGATCATCTTCGGCACCGACGATGTCGGCTCACCGAAGGCCGAACGCGCTGCCGATGCGGTTCGGCGCATCAACCCGCACATCACGGTCGAGCCGATCGCGACGAAGGCGTCCGCCGCCAACCTCGCGGGCCTCGTCGCCGGCTACGACATCGTCGCCGACTGCACCGACAATGCCGAGGCGCGCTACGCTGTGTCGGACGCTTGCTTCCACGCGGCGAGGACGCTGGTGACCGCCGCGGTGATCCGCCTCGACGGCAGCGTCACCACGCTGAAGCCGCACGAACGGGACGCCGACGGCGCGCCCAATCCCACCTATCGCTGCCTGTTCCCCGAGCCGCCCGCGGACGGTACGTCGCCGGGCTGCGCCGAGCTCGGCGTGCTCGGCCCGCTCGCCGGCGTGGTCGGGACGTTGCAGGCGCTGGAGGTGGTGAAGGAACTCGCCGGCATCGGGTCGAGCCTCGTCGGCCGGCTCCTCTTGATCGACGGCCGCGACCTGCGGATGGAGACGATCTCCTACGCCTGGAACCCGGCCAACCCGCTCAACGGCCGCGCCGCCGCCTCCCGCGCCATGGCGTCCTGACCCGATGGCCGACCGCCTCAGCCACATCGACGAGACCGGCACGGCGCGGATGGTCGACGTCTCGGGCAAGGCCGAGACCGATCGCTTCGCGCGCGCCGAAGGCGCGGTGCTCATGGCGCGCGAGACGCTCGCTGCGATCCTCGGCGGCGGCCTGAAGAAGGGCGACGCAATCGGCGTGGCGCGCATCGCCGGCATCATGGCAGCCAAGCGCACCCACGAGCTGATCCCGCTCTGCCACCCGCTGCCGCTGACCAGCATCGATGTCGAGATCGCGCCCGACGACGCCCTCCCCGGCCTCCGCGTCACCGCAACCGCGCGAACCACCGGCCGCACCGGCGTCGAGATGGAAGCGCTGACCGCCGTCTCCGTCGCCTGCCTCACCCTTTACGATATGGCCAAGGCAATCGACCGCGGCATGACCATCACCGGCGTGCGGCTGCTGGAAAAGGCGGGCGGCCGCTCGGGGCATTGGGTCGCCGACGGGGGCTGACGGGTCGGACTGTGTTCCTGAGGGTCCGCGTGGGTCCCGGTTCTGCGCTGCAGCATTTCATGCTGCAGCGCGCCCGGGACACAGAGAGGAAGCAAGGGGGCCCCAATCAAGACCTCTGTTACCCGGGCGCAGCGCAGCATGAAATGGTGCGCTGCTGAACCGGGGCCATGCCGCAGCGGCGAGGAACACGCCCTACCTCGGCCTGAAGGCCTTGATCACCGCGGGGTCCGTCTCGAGCCGCGGGCCGCCCATCAGGTCGATGCAATAGGGCACGGCGGCGAACACGGCGTTGAGGCAGGTGGCGATCGCGGCGGGCTTGCCTGGCATGGTGATGATGAGGCTGCCGCCGCGCGTCGCCGCCAGCTGGCGCGACAGGATCGCGGTCGGCACCTCGCGGAGGCTCGCCGCGCGCATCGCCTCGCCGAAGCCCGGGAACACCCGGTCGGTCACGTCCGCGACCGCCTCCGGAGTGACATCGCGGGGCGACGGACCGGTGCCGCCCGACACCAGCACCAGGCAGCAGCCGACGGCGTCGACCAGCTCGACCAGCGTCGCGCCGATGACGGCGCGCTCGTCGGGGATCAGCCGGTATTCGCGGTGCCATTGCATCGTGAGCGCCGCCGACAGCCACGCGGCGATCGCCGGGCCGCTCCTGTCCTGGTAGACGCCCGTCGTCGCACGGTCCGAGGCGACCACGATCCCGATCCGCGCCACGTCGCTCATGCCGAAATCGCCCCTTCCCCCGTCCCGCGTTTGCGGTGCTTCGCGGCGGACGGTATCACTCGGACGCGATCCGGCAGAGGCCGGACGGAGATCACGAGGATGCGCGAGCACGACTTCGCCGCCGGCGGGGGCGCGGGCCGGGAACCGGGAGCGGTTCCGCGGACGGGCCTCGTCGACCGGTTCGGCCGCGCGGTCACCTATCTCCGTGTCTCGGTCACCGACCGCTGCGATTTCCGCTGCGTCTATTGCATGGCCGAAGCGATGACCTTCCTGCCGCGGAAGGATCTCCTCACCCTCGAGGAGCTCGACCGGCTGGCATCGGCCTTCATCGCCCGCGGTGTGACCAGGGTGCGCCTCACCGGCGGCGAGCCGCTGGTGCGCCGCGACATCCTGCAGCTGGTGCGCGCGCTGTCGCGGCACCTCGCCTCCGGCGCCCTCGCCGAGCTGACGCTGACCACCAACGGCTCGCAGCTCGCGCGCCATGCCGACGAACTCGCGGCGCATGGCGTGCGGCGGATCAATGTCAGCCTCGACACGCGCGACCCGGAGATGTTCCGGCGCATCACCCGCACCGGCGACCTCGCACCCGTGCTGGACGGCATCCGTGCCGCCCGCCGCGCCGGCATCGCGGTGAAGATCAACACCGTCGCGCTCCGCGACCTCAACGAGGCCGAGCTCCCCGAGCTGATCCGCTGGGCGCATGGCGAAGGCCACGACATCACGCTGATCGAGACGATGCCGCTCGGCGAGATCGAGGCCGACCGCACCGACCAGTACCTGCCGCTCTCGGCGATCCGAGCGCGCCTCGCCGCGCGCTGGACGCTGACCGACCTCCCCGACCGCACCGGCGGGCCGGCGCGCTATGTCCGCGTCGCCGAGACCGGCGGGCGGCTCGGCTTCATCACGCCGCTCACCCACAATTTCTGCGAATCCTGCAACCGCGTCCGCGTCACCTGCACCGGCACGCTCTACATGTGCCTCGGCCAGGGCGACGCCGCCGACCTTCGCGCGCCGCTTCGCGCCTCGGAGGCCGACGATCTCCTCCATGCCGCGATCGACGAGGCGATGACGCGGAAACCCCGCGGCCACGACTTCGTCATCGAGCGGCGCGGCGCTGCGCCCGCGCTCGCCCGCCACATGAGCGTGACCGGAGGCTAGCGATGGCCGACCCGATCATCCGGGTCGAAGTCGGCACCGCCCCGTTCGATGTCGCGGCGGAAACCGCGCTCCTCACCGCCGGCAGCGACGATGTGGGCGCGGTGGTGAGCTTCGTCGGCCTCTGCCGCAGCGAGGGCGGGCGGCTGGCGGCGCTGGAGCTTGAGCACTATCCCGGCATGACCGAGGCCGAGATCACGCGGATCGCGCGGGAGGCCGCCGACCGCTGGCGGCTCGCCGGCGTCACGGTGATCCACCGCGTCGGGCGGCTCGTGCCGGGCGACCCCATCGTGCTGGCGCTGACGGCCTCGGCGCACCGCGCCGCCGCGCTCGAAGCCGCGTCCTTCCTGATGGACTACCTCAAAACCTCGGCGCCGATCTGGAAGAAGGAGCACTTCGCCGACGGCTCCCCGCCCCGCTGGGTCGAGCCCCGCGCCTCGGACGACGCGGCGCTGCTGCGGTGGCGGGAGGAGCCACCTCTCCGGGGCTGATGCGGCTGGGCCGGTCGGAAGCAAGGGCGTTCACTTGCCAGCTTCCCAACCCGGACCTCATCCTGAGGCGCCGCCGAAGGCGGCCTCGAAGGACCCAAAGGTGATTCGCCGCAGGTCCTTCGAGGCTCGCTGCGCGAGCACCTCAGGATGAGGTCTGGGCGGGGGCTTCCTACCCGCCCGTCATCATCGGGAACAGCGCGATCTCGCGGGCGTCGCGGAGCGGGGTGTCGGGCGCGGCGTGGGCTTTGTCCACCGCGACCCGGATGCGGAGCTCCTCGCGCAGCGCGGCGTCATAGGCCGGGCCGCGGCCGCGCATCCAGCGCAGGAAATCGTCGGCCGTCACGACCGCCTCGGGCAGCGCCACGGTCTCGCCCCCAAGGCCAATGCCCTCGCGAACCGACGCAAAATAGAGCACCATCACCATCGGGCCTGCCCTTGCCTCGGCCCCGGGCCGTCACGACTTCTTAGCGAGGGGCCGCGCGCCGTCCAAGCGCCCGGCCCGGCACATGGAGGACCCGACCATGGGTTCGTTCAGCATCTGGCACTGGCTGATCGTCCTGGCGATCGTGCTCATCCTGTTCGGCCGCGGCCGTATCGCCCAGGTGATGGGCGATGTCGGCCAGGGCATCCGCGCCTTCCGCCGAAACTCGGCCGAGGACGAGAAGCCCGAAACACCGCCGCCCGCGATCGATCAGAACACGACGGTCCCGCCGCCCAGTTCCACGACGACGACCGACCGCACGACCCCGTAGCGGCGTTACCGCAGATATTTCGGCGCGTAGCGCAGCGCCACACGCCGTTGCGGCGCGACATGGGCGTTGAGCCGGCGGTTGACCGCGCCGCAGCCGACGAAGATCAGCCATGAGATGACGAGGAAATATCCCGCCGCGACCGCGTAGTGCGCGAAGACGTTGAAGTCGCGGTAGAAGAGGTCGGTCGCCTTGCTCATGAGGTCGCGCTGCTGGTCGACCACCGGCAGCGCGAAATAGACCAGCGCCGTCGCCTGAAAGAGGAAGACGACCTCGTTGGTGTAGGCCGGCCAGGCGACGCGGATCGTGTTCGGCCAGATCACGGAGCGGAACTGCCGCCACGGGCTCATGCCATAGGCGCGCGCCGCGTCGAGCTCGCCCTGCGGCACCGTCCTCAGCGCCCCGAAGATGATCTCCGCGGTGTAGGCCGTGGTGTTGAGGGTCAGCACCAGCGGCCCGAGGAACAGCGGGTGGAGCACGAAGCCGTCGACCCCCCATGGCCGCCACAGGCTGAGGTTCAGCGACAGCATCAGCGAATAGACCATGAAGAGCTGGATGAAGAGCGGCGAGCCGCGGAAGGCGTAGATGTAGACGGCGGCGAAGCGCGACAGCACCGGCCGCCGGCTGTGGCGGGCGAGCGCCAGCAGCACCGCGAGGACGAAGCCGACCGGGATCGAGGCGACGGCGAAATAGACGTTGAAGAGCGCCGGAACGGCCAGCGAACCGATGTCGGAGACGATCGCCTCTAGGAAGCCCATGTGCTCAGGCCTCCGCCGCGATCATGCCGCGACCGGCGCGGCGCCGGAGCCAGCGGAAGAAGCGCTCCGACAGCCACGTCAGCGCGATGTAGAAGACGAGGAGCACCAGATAGTAGCGCCAGCGCCAGTCGGGATGGATCGGCCCGGCGCGCGACTGGAAGTTGGGCGCGCCGAGCCGGTCGGCCCACATCACGATGTCGTTGATCTGGAGGAGCGACAGCAGCGACGTCGACTTGACGAGCAGCATCCACACATTGGAGAGGCCGGGCAGCGCGTAGATCCACATTTGCCGGATCTGGACCCGCCACAGCACCTGCCGCTCGCTCATGCCGAAGGCGCGGGCTGCCTCGAGCTGCGCCCGCGGCACCGCGGCGGTGGCGCCGTGGATGACGCTCGACGCGAACGCGCCATAGACGATGCCGAGCGTCACCGAGGCGAGGAGGAAATACTGCGTCGTCGAGAAGAAGATGTTGGCGTCGCGGCAGGGCGGCCACAGCGCGCTCGACGCCGCGCGTTCCTCGACCGAGCAGGCGCCGGTGGCGACGATCCATTCCAGCGCCTGCTCGAAGGCGAGCGGGAAGAACAGGAAGAAGAGAACATCCGGCACGCCGCGCACGATGTTGGCGTAGCCGGCCGAGGCGAGCCGCACCGGCAGGAAGCGCGACCGGCGGAGCGCGGCGGCGGTAAGCCCGAGAACGAGCGCCACGGCGCCGCCCAGGAGAGCGGCGCCGATCGTGTAGCCGAAGCTCGCGTACCACTGGAGATGCCGGCCGTTCGTGACATAGTCGAGCCACGCCGCGACATCGCTGCCGACGATGTTGGTGAGCCAGTCGGGCATCCGGCAAGGTCAGCGCCGGGGCGGTTCGGCCGCCCCGGCGCGAATCTCGCTCAGTCGAAGGTGTTCGGCACGTCGAACCACTCGGTGATGAGCGCGTTGAGCGAGCCGTCTGCCTTCATCGACGCGATCGCGGCGTTGAAGGCCGCCTCGAGGTCGTCGTCCTCCTTGCGCATCCCGCCGCCGACGCCGCCGCCGACCGAAACCTCTGGCCCGGCGATCTCCAGTCCCTGTCCCGCCGCCACGATCGGGAGGATGTACCCGGCATCCGCGAGCACCGCGTCGAGATTGCCGGCGATGAGGTCGGCGACCGCCTGGTCGAACGTGGCGTAGGAGACGATCGTGTTGCTCCCGGCGAACGTCGCCTGGAGATAGCCCTCCTGGATGGTGCCGGTCTGCGCGCCGAGGCGAAGGCCGCTCGCCGCGTCGAAATCGACCGCCGCGCCCTCGCGGACGGCGTAGAGCGACGGATCGGGCGGGTAGTATTCGTCCGAGAAGTCGATCGACTGGAGCCGCTCCTCGGTGATCGACATGCCGGCCATGATGACATCGTAGTTCCCGGCCAGAAGGTTCGGGATCATGGTGTCCCAGGCCGTGATCACCCATTCGCAGGTCAGCCCGGCGCGGCTGCAGATCTCGTTGCCGAGATCGATCTCGAAGCCGGCGGCCGCCCCGGATTCGTCGATGAAGTTCCACGGCGCATAGGCGCCTTCGGTGGCGAGGCGCACCGTCTGCGCCTGCGCTGCGGTGCCGAGAGCGGCGAATGCGGCCGCCGCGATGATCAGTCGTTTCATGCCGGTTTCTCCTCTCGTATGGTGGTCAGGCCTGAGCCACCCCCTCGTCTGCGGCTGATGCAAGGTCCGTTCCCGTCGGCCGCCCGCCTGCCGCGAGGAACTGCCGGAGCCGCGCCGACCGCGGATTGGCGAACACCTCCGCGACCGGCCCGCTCTCCTCGATCGCGCCCTGGTGGAGGAAGATCACCCGGTCGGCGACGTCGGCGGCAAGGCGCATGTCGTGGGTCACCAGGATCATCGTCCGCCCCTCGTCGGCGAGGAGCTTGATGACGCGCAGCACCTCGCCTTCGAGCTCCGGATCGAGCGCGGAGGTCGGCTCGTCGAACAGCATCACCTTGGGGTTGATGCAGAGCGCCCGGGCGATCGCGGCGCGCTGCTGCTGGCCGCCGGACAGCTGCGCCGGCCAGGAATCGGCCTTGTCGGCGAGGCCCACCTTGTCGAGGAGCGCCCGGGCCTGCGCCTCGACCTCGGCGCGCGGCCGCTTCTGCACATGGAGCGGCGCTTCCATGACGTTGCGCAGCACCGTCATGTGGGACCAGAGGTTGAACGACTGGAACACCATCGCGATCTCAGACCGGATACGCCGGAGCTGCGCCGGATCGTCGGGATGGCGGTGGCCGGGCGGGCCGCCCATCGAGATCGCCTCGCCGTCAACGATGACGGTCCCCTGGTCGGGCACGTCGAGCATGTTGATGCAGCGCAGCAGCGTGGACTTGCCGGCGCCGGACGAGCCGATGAGGGCGACGACCTCGCCGGGCGCCGCGGTGAACGACACCCCCTTCAGCACCTCCAGCGCGCCATGGCGCTTGTGGAGGTCGATGACTTCCAGGACTGGTGCGACCACTCCGCCGGCTCACGTTTGATCCGCGCAGGAAACCGGGCAATGCGCGCCAAGTAAAGGGGGCCGCGCGGCAGCCGGTCGCAGCTTCGTTCGGAACGTTCGGTATTGACTGAACGATGGCGCGTTCCTACCTGCCCGCCGTCAGCAAGGGCGGCAGCATGCGATTCAAGCGGAAAACCGAACCGGGCGCCGACGCTCGGGGCAGCGACGAGCTCTCGGCGACGGATCGCTTCATCGAGCAGATGGGGCTGATGTTCGAGGAGGACGGCCAGCCGCGCATCGCCGGCCGCGTCTTCGCCCTCCTTCTCGTCGAGGACGGCGCCCTCAGCCTCAGCGAAATCGCGCGCCGCCTCAAGGTGAGCCGCGCCAGCGTCAGCACCAATGCCCGGCTTCTCCTGCGCGTTGGCGTCATCGAGCGCGTCGGCGTCCCCGGCGACCGCCAGGACCATTATCGCCTTATCCCCGCGCCCTATGACCGCCTCCTCAGCGGGATGGAAGCGCGCATCCAGCGCGCCAGCGCCTTCTTCAGCGAGGCGGCCGCCAGCTTTCCGCCCGAGCGCGCCACCGCCTGCGCCCGGCTCCTCGGCATCGCCTCGTTCTATCGCGAAGCGGGCGAGGCCCTCGCCAGCATGATCCGCCGCCTCACCGCGGCGCGCACGTCCAACACCAAACGCACGTCCAGCTAGGAGACGATCCGTGGCGAACCTTCTCTACCGGCTCGGCCGGTTTTCCTTCCGCAAGCGCTGGGCGGTGCTCGGCGTCTGGATCCTCGTCCTGATCGCCTCCGGCGCTGCGATGCAGACGCTGAGCGGACCGACCTCCGACACCTTCTCCATCCCCGGCGCCGAGAGCCTCGACGCGCTGGAGCTCCAGCAGGAGCGGTTCGCCCCGGAAGGCGCCGCCGCCTCGGACGGCCCTAACCTTCCTGCCAGCGCGCAGATCGTCTTCGCCGCGCCCGTCGGCGAGACGCTGCAGGCTCCCGAGCGGCAGCAGGCGATCCAGGCGCTCCTCGGCGCCCTTGACGGCGCCGACGAGGTGGCCTCGGTCATTCCGCCGATCCCCGGCCAGACCGTCTCCCCTGACGGCCGCATCGCCTTCGCCCAGGTGACCTACACGACGCAGTCGATCGACCTTGAGGAATCGACCCGCGAGCACCTCCTCGAGGTCGTCGAGACCGCGCGCACCTCCGGGCTCCAGGTCGAGATCGGCGGCGACGTCCTCCAGACCATCCCCGAGCAGTCCGCCACCGAGGCGATCGGCATCCTGATCGCGGCGCTGGTGCTGTTCATCACGCTGCGCTCGCTGGTGTCGGCGGGCCTGCCGCTCGCCACCGGCATGCTCGGCGTCGCCATCGGCGTCGCCCTCATCACCGCGGCGACCGGCTTCATCGAGCTCTCCTCGGCCACGCCGACCCTGGCGCTGATGCTCGGCCTCGCCGTCGCGATCGACTACGCGCTCTTCATCCTCACCCGCTACCGCTTCGAATATCGCGAGACCGGCGACGGCGAGGAGGCTGCGGGGCGCGCGGTCGGTACCGCCGGCAGCGCGGTGGTCTTCGCCGGCCTCACCGTCATCATCGCCCTCGCCGGGCTCTCCATCGTCAACATCCCCTTCCTCACCGCGATGGGCCTTGCCGCCGCATTCACCGTCGGCATCGCGGTGCTGATCGCGCTGACCCTCCTCCCGGCGCTGTTCGGCTTCGCCGGCAAGCGCGCCCTCGGCCGCATGCGCGCCAACGTCACCGGCACGGTGCAGCGGCCGCCCGCCGCCGGCGAGCGCTGGGGCCGCTTCGTGACCCGCAACCGCGTCGTGGTTCTGATCGTGGCCATCGTCGGCCTCGGCATCGCCTCGATCCCGACCCTGCAGCTGGAGCTCGCCTTCCCGAGCCCGGCGACCGCGTCGCCGGAATCGACCGAGCGGAAGGCCTACGACCTCGTCAGCGAAGGCTTCGGCCCCGGCTTCAACGGCGCGCTCATCATCGTCGCCGACCTCACCGGCGCGCCGGATCGCGAAGCGGCCACGGCCGAGCTCGGCGCGGGCATCGCCGCGCTGGACGGCATCGTCGCGGTCACGCCGGCGATGACCAACACCGCCGGCGACACCGCGATCATCCAGGTCATCCCCACCACCGGCCCGTCCGACCTTGAGACCGAGCGGCTGGTCAACGAGATCCGCGACCTGCCCGTCGAGGGCGTGTGGATCGGCGTTACCGGCCTCGCCGCGATCCAGTTCGACGTGTCGGAGGGGCTGAGCGACGCGCTCCTCCCCTATCTCGCGGTCGTCGTCGGGCTGGCGCTGATCCTGCTGCTGCTGGTGTTCCGCTCGATCATCGTGCCGCTCAAGGCGACCGCCGGCTTCCTCCTCACCATCGGCGCGACCTTTGGCGCGGTCGTCGCCGTGTTCCAGTGGGGCTGGGCGGCGGAGCTGATCAACCTCCAGGCGACCGGCCCGGTGATGAGCATGCTGCCGATCTTCATGATCGGCATCGTGTTCGGCCTTGCGATGGACTACCAGGTGTTCCTCGTCACCCGGATGCGCGAGGAGTATGTCCACGGCGCCAAGCCGACCGAGGCCGTCGTCGTCGGCGTCAAGCACGGCGCCCGCGTCGTGACCGCCGCGGCGTTGATCATGATCAGCGTCTTCGCCGGCTTCATCCTCGGCGACGACCCGATCATCAAGTCGATCGGCTTCGCGATGGCGATCGGCGTCGCGATCGACGCCTTCGTGGTGCGCATGACGATCGTGCCGGCCTTCATGTCGCTGGTCGGCCGCGCCGGCTGGTGGATCCCGCGCTGGCTCGACCGCATCCTCCCCAATGTCGACGTCGAGGGCGAGCGGCTGCGGAAGTCCCATCCCGTGCCCGCCCGCCCCGTGGAGCAGCCAGCCGAGTAGCAACGCCCCCAAACGGAGGCCTGCGTTGCGGGCCTCCGTTCATCTCGGCCAAAACCCGGCAACGCGACCCCAGCTTGACGCTCCGCCGGCCCGTTGGTTTGTTCCTCGCCAGCAAGCCTTCGGGCGCAAGAAGCATTGGTTGTCGGATGGGACGGAATCGCCTGCTGGCCATCGCGGCCGCCATCGGGGTCGCGCTGGCCGCCGGCCACACCCTCGCCCAGCAGGATTCCGGCGGCCTCTACGCCCCCTCGGTCTGGGACCTCACCATCGGCCTTCACGCCACCGAGCTGCCCACCGAGCAGTTCATGGACTTCGCCTGCGGCACCAATGGCGGCCCGCCCTCGACCGTCATCGCCGACTTCGCCGACTATGCGACCTGCCGGCCCGAGCAGGGGACCGGCTTCCACGAGGTCTATTTCCAGTACGACGACGAGTACGAATATGTCGCCCGCGCCCGCCGCGACATGACCCGCGCTGCGCTCTTCCAGTACACCTCGGTCTATTCCCGCCCGGTCATCGCGACCGCGCTGTTCGACGCCGACGGCTTCATGCGCGGCCTTCGCCTCGTCACCGATCCCCGCGTCGACCTCGCCACCCGCGGCCAAGCCTACACGCTCGGCGGCTTCATGCGAGCCCGTTATGACGGCGACTGGCAGTGCGAAGACCTGCCGCGCATCGAGGGCGAGAGCGCCTATCAGGGCATGTACATCAAGGAGCTCTGCACGCTGCTCGACGGCAATGTGAGGCGGACCGTCGAGACGCACCTCTACCGCCGTCCCGGCCAGCACGAATTCGACCGCAACGGCCTGCCGACATCGGGCGAGTTCGAAAGCGTCACGCGCTACGAGGAGATCGCCATCGACGAGGTCGAGGACCGCGAGGCGCGGCTCGCCGCGATCGCCGCCGCGCCGCCGCCCGAGGCCGATCCGCTGATCGCGCAGGCGCTCGACTGCCCGGGCTGCGACCTCGCTCGCGCCGACCTGAAGCGCGCCAACCTCACCGGCGCCAACCTTGCCGGCGCCAATCTCGAAGGCGCCAACCTCCACGCCGCGATTCTGGCGAACGCCAACCTCGCCGGCGCCAATCTTCGCGGCGCCAACATCAACCGCTCGATCCTCACCGGCGCCAATCTCGCCGGAGCCGACCTCTCCGGCGCGATGCTCTATGAGAGCCGGCTCGACGGCGCCAACCTCGCCGGCGCGACCGCCGTCGGCCTCCTCGCCGCCCATGCGCGCCTGATCCGCGCCGACCTCACCGGCGCGATCGTCGCCGATTCCGACCTCACCCAGATCCGCATGACCAACGCGGTCGCGGTCAACGCCAGCTTCGCGCGGTCCGGCCTCCAGCAGGCACAGCTGATGCGCACCGATTTCACCGGCGCGATCCTCGACCGCGCGGTGCTGCTCGATTCATCCCTGGTGGGCGCGACGCTGGCCGGCGCCACCGCGCGGATCGCCGATTTCCTCGGCGCCGACCTTCGCGACACCGACCTCAGCAACGTCAACTTCTCCGGCTCGCGGATGACCGGCGCGATCCTCGCCCGCGCCATCGTCGACGGCGCGGTGTTCGAGGGGACGATGCTGCCCGCCGGCTTCACCCCGCCCTAGGTGTGGCCGCGACCCGTTCCCTTCCCCCGGCTTTTCCGCTTCTATGGCGCGGGGCCGCAAGGTCGGAGGGGATGGGGATGCGCAGGCTGACGCTCGCCGCGCTCGCTTTGACGGTCGGCGCCACCGGCGCGACGGCGCAGTCGCCGGGCTGCGAATGGCAGGAGGGCCGCCCGGCCATCAGCTTCACCGGCGAGATCTCCGGCCAGCACCCCTATTACGCCACTGTCGGCCCCGGCTGGACGATGGCGCTGGAGCCCGCCTCGCATGGCTGGCACCTTCGCCTCTACGACGCCGACGGGCTCGACCTGACGCAGATCACGCCGCCCTTCCGCGGCGCGCCGAACCCGCGCGAGATCTACGGTTGGCACTTCCGCAACGCCGGCAACACCGCCGCCAATGACGGCAGCATCAACGCCCCGCAGGAGCTGCGCCTCTTCTATTTCGACCCGGACCTTTCCGGCACCGCCGGCTTCATGCCGCCCGACAATGGCGGCTTTGAGCCTGACCCCGCCGACGGCCGCGGCTTCCTGCGCATCCTCGACTACGGTCTTGCTGACCTCGACCCCGGCGAGACGGCGCGGATGGTCTACCTCCTCTTCGAGGTCTGCTTCGTGTGGACCGGGGACTTCACCATCCCGGTGGACCCGTCGTGAAGCGCTTCGCCGCCGCCCTCGCCGCCCTCCTCCTCGCCGCGCCGGCCGCCGGCCAGCCCAGCCAAGCCTCGTCCTACATCCTCGTCGCCGGCTATGCCGACAAGGGCGAGGCCTGCGGCCTGATCGAACCGTGGGAGGCGGCCGCCATGCGCGCCGAGGCGCGGCGCTTCCTCGTCACCTTCCCCGACGACGAGCGGCGGAGCCTCCTCGCCACCGCCGCGGCCTCGACCGAACGGCTCACCTGCGGCGACGAGGCGATGGTCGAGTGGCTGGCCGCCGCCCGCGCCGGCATCGCGCGCGAATGGCTGCCGCAGCACCTCGCGCTCTTCCGCGCGCTCGCCGACATGGACCGCGTGCCGCTCGCCTTCCTCGCCACCGCGCTGCCGATCGAGTTCGCGCCGGCCATCGTGGCGATCGACCGCCAGTTCGCCGACTGGCAGGCGTCCGGCGCCTGGCTCGAAGGCGCGCCCAGCCAGGAGGAGTTCTTCGCCGCGATGCGCAACGTCGCGATCGAGCTGACCCAGGCCCTCTCCGGCGCCGCCCGCACCCCTTTCAGCGCCGACGAAGCCGCCGCCATCCTCGCCGAAGCCGGCCTCATCGGCCGGCTCTGGCTCCTGGCGCAAGCCACCGAAGTCGAATGATCTATTCCTTCAACCCTCCCCTTGCGGGAGGGTCGAAACCGCGCAGCGGTTTCGGGGAGGGGTGCTGAGCTTGAGGCTGAACGCGGGCGCAGCACCCCCTCCCGAAAGCGCTGCGCGCTTTCGACCTCCCCGCAAGGGGGAGGTTCAAGGATGCCGGGATGCGACGGACGGCGTGAGCCTACCCGTACCGCACGTTGAGGATCTCGTAGCTGCGCGAGCCGCCCGGCGCCGACACCTCGACGGTGTCGCCAACGGTCTTGCCAATCAGCGCGCGCGACAGCGGCGAGGAGATGGAGACCCGGCCTTCCTTCACGTCGGCTTCCATGTCGCCGACGATCTGGAAGATCCGCTCCTCGTCGGTGTCCTCGTCGGCGAGCGTCACGGTCGCGCCGAACTTCACCGACTCGCCCGACAGCTTTGTCACGTCGATCACCTCGGCGCGCGACAGCTGGTCCTCCAGCTCGGCGATCCGGCCCTCATTGTGGCTCTGCGCTTCCTTGGCGGCGTGATACTCGGCGTTCTCCGACAGGTCGCCATGGCTGCGGGCCTCCGCGATCGCCTCGATGATGCGCGGACGCTCCACCTGGGTGCGGCGCTTCAGCTCCTCGTCGAGGGCGGCATAGCCCCCGGGGGTCATCGGGATCTTCTCGACCATGGCATTGTCCTTCCCGGCGCACCGTTCCTTCCGGCCGCCCACAATACAAAATCATGCCGTTCGGCATTCCGGACGGCACGGATCAGTTTAAGCCGCCGCGAAATAGGACTGCAGCGGCCGCACTTCAAGATTTCCAAGGCCGTAGGCCTCGATACCCTGTGCTGCCGCCACCGCGCCGGCCACAGTTGTGTAGTATGGAATCTTGAGCAGCAGCGCAGTCCGCCTGAGCGAACGGCTGTCGGCCAGGGCCTGCGCGCCTTCCGTTGTGTTGAAGACGAGCTGAACCTGCCCGTTCTTCATAGCATCAACGATGTTCGGCCTGCCTTCAAGCACCTTGTTCACTTTGGCGGCGGCGACGCCGTGCTCCCGAAGATAGGCCTGGGTGCCGGCCGTGGCGATGATCGCGAAGCCGAGGCGCTCCAGGCGCCGCAGCGGCTCGACGATCCGCGGCTTGTCGGCATCGCGCACCGACACGAACACCGTACCGCCGGTCGGCACGCCGGTGCCGGCGCCGAGCTGGCTCTTGGCGAAGGCGATCGCATAGTCGGTGTCGAGGCCCATCACCTCGCCGGTCGACTTCATCTCCGGGCCGAGCACGGTGTCGACCCCGGGGAACCGCGCGAACGGGAACACCGCCTCCTTCACCGCGATATGGCCGATCGACGGCTCCCTCAAGCCGAACGACGCAAGCGTTTCGCCGGCCATCACCCGCGACGCGATCTTGGCGATCGGCGTGCCGATCGTCTTGGCGACGAACGGCACCGTCCGCGACGCCCGCGGGTTCACTTCGAGGACGTAGAGTTCGCCGTCCTTCGACGCAAACTGGACGTTCATCAGCCCGACCACGCCGAGCGCCCGGGCGAGCGCCTCGGTCTGACGGCGGAGCTCGGCGACCAGCGGCGCGGGCAGCGAATGCGGCGGCAGCGAGCACGCGCTGTCGCCGGAGTGAATCCCCGCCTCCTCGATATGCTCCATGATCCCGGCGACATAGACGCTGTCGCGGTCGCACAGCGCATCGACGTCGATCTCGATCGCGTCGGAGAGGTAGCGGTCGAAGAGGAGCGGATTGCCCTCCAGCACCGCCGCGATCTGCGCCGTCTTGTCGCCTGGGAAGCGGGCGCGCACCTCCGGCGGCACCAGCTCGGGCAGCACGTTGAGGAGGTAGTTGGAGAGCCCGTCCTCGTCGCGGATGATCTGCATCGCCCGCCCGCCCAGCACATAGGACGGCCGCACCACCAGCGGCAGGCCGAGCTCGGCCGCTACCGCCCGGCTCTCCGCCACCGAATGGGCGATGCCGTTCTTCGGCTGCAGGAGCTCCAGCCGGTTGAGGAGCTGCTTGAAGCGGTCGCGATCCTCGGCAAGGTCGATCGCGTCCGGCGAGGTGCCGAGGATCGGCACGTTCGCCGCTTGGAGCGCCTTGGCGAGCTTCAGCGGCGTCTGCCCGCCGAACTGGACGATGACGCCGTGGAGCGTTCCCCGGCTCTGCTCGACGCGGACGATCTCCAGCACGTCCTCCGCCGTCAGCGGCTCGAAATAGAGCCGGTCGGAGGTGTCGTAGTCGGTCGAGACGGTCTCCGGGTTGCAGTTGACCATGATCGACTCGTAGCCGGCATCCGCCAGCGCGAAGGACGCATGGCAACAGCAATAGTCGAACTCGATGCCCTGCCCGATCCGGTTCGGCCCGCCGCCGAGGATGATCACCTTCCTGCGGTCCGACGGCTCGGCTTCGTCGGCGAGCGTCCCGGCGAACGGCATCTCGTAGGTCGAGTACATGTACGCCGTCGGCGCCGCGAACTCGGCCGCGCAAGTATCGATCCGCTTGTAGACCGGGCGAACGTCGAGCCGCGCGCGGAGCGCCGCGACCTCTGCCGCATCCTTCCCCGCGAGCGCGGCGAGGCGCCGGTCGGAGAAGCCCATCGCCTTGAGGCGGCGGAGCGCGTCGGCGTTGTCGGGCAGGCCGAGCCGCCGGACCTTCTCCTCCATCGCAATGATGTCCTCGAGCTGGCGGAGGAACCACGGATCGATCGCGCAGGCCTGGTTGACCTGCTCGACCGTGAGGCCGAGGCGGAGCGCCTGCGCCGCGATGAGGAGCCGGTCGGGCGTCGCGACGCCAAGCGCGGCGCGGATCGCGTTCTTGTCGTCGCCGCGGCCGAGGCCGGGTATCTCGACCTCGTCGAGGCCGGTGAGGTCGGTCTCAAGGCCCCGCAGCGCCTTCTGCAGCGATTCCGCGAAGGTGCGGCCGATCGCCATCACCTCACCGACCGATTTCATCGACGTGGTCAGCACCCGCTCTGCGCCCGGGAATTTCTCGAAGGCGAAACGCGGGATCTTGGTGACGACATAGTCGATCGTCGGCTCGAACGAGGCCGGCGTCGCGCCGCCGGTGATGTCGTTCTCCAGCTCGTCCAGCGTGTAGCCGACCGCTAGCTTCGCCGCGATCCGCGCGATCGGGAAGCCGGTCGCCTTCGACGCCAGCGCCGAGGAGCGCGACACCCGCGGGTTCATCTCGATCACCACCAGCCGGCCGTCGGCGGGGTTGACCGCGAACTGGACGTTGGAGCCGCCGGTCTCCACCCCGATCTCGCGCAGCACCGCGATCGAGGCGTCCCGCATGATCTGGTATTCCTTGTCCGTCAGCGTCAGCGCCGGCGCGACGGTGATCGAATCGCCGGTATGGACGCCCATCGGATCGACGTTCTCGATCGAGCAGATGATGATGCAGTTGTCCGCCTTGTCGCGGACGACCTCCATCTCGAACTCCTTCCAGCCGAGCACCGATTCTTCGATCAGCACCTCGTTGGTCGGCGAGGCGTCGAGGCCGCGCTCGACGATGTCGAGGAACTCGTCGCGGTTGTAGGCGATGCCGCCGCCGGTGCCGCCGAGGGTGAAGGACGGCCGGATGATCGCCGGCAGGCCGATCACCGACAGCGCCTCCAGCGCCTCGACCAGAGCCTTTTCCTGGTATCGCTTCTGCCGGACGTGCTCGCTGCTCGCCCAGCCGCGCTCGAAATCAGCGCGCAGCTTCGCTCGCTCGCCCTCGGTCACCTCCAGCGCCGCGATATTCGCCAGCTCGGCGCGGTGGGCCTTGCGGTCCTCCTCCTTCAGCACCGAAGCGTTGGCGAGCATCGATTTCGGCGTCGACAGCCCGATCCGCGCCATCGCCTCGCGGAAGAGCTGGCGGTCCTCCGCCATGTCGATCGCCTCGGCGGTGGCGCCGATCATCTCCACGCCGCACTCGTCGAGGACGCCCATCCTGCGCAGCGACAGCGCGGTGTTGAGCGCGGTCTGCCCGCCCATCGTCGGCAGCAGCGCGTCCGGCCGCTCCTTGCGGATGATCTGGGCCACGATCTCCGGCGTGATCGGCTCGATATAGGTGGCGTCCGCCAGCTCCGGATCGGTCATGATCGTCGCCGGGTTGGAGTTCACCAGGATGACCCGGTAGCCCTCCTCCTTCAGCGCCTTGCACGCCTGGGTGCCGGAATAGTCGAACTCGCAGGCCTGCCCGATGATGATCGGCCCGGCGCCGATGATGAGGATCGACTCGATATCGGTGCGTTTCGGCATCAGCTCTCGGGCGTCACAAGGGCGTCGCAAAAACCCCGGCGCGGATTTCCGCCCGGGGCAGGAGGCATTCGGTGGTCAGGCTAAGCGGGCCTTATAGGGGAAAGGTCCGGGAGGCGGAACCCCTCGGGGCTGCGTCCGATGGTGCCGCCCGGAACAAGCCGGCAGTGATCTGCATCAAGGCGCAGCGGCGCGCTCCCGCGTTCTCTTCGCGCCAAAGGAGAAGCCGATGACCGATTTCGCAGTGACCACGCTGACTCCCGCGCCCTTTGCCTTCGTCAGGCGCACCGCCGCGATCCCCGACATGCCGAAGGTGATGGGCGAGGGCTTCGAGGCCCTTGGCGGGCTTTTTGCCAAGGCCGGTGCGACCATGGCCGGTGCGCCGCTGGCGCATTATCTCGACTACAGCGACGACGCCACGACCTTCGAGCTGGGCTTCCCCGTCTCGCCGCAGGATGTCGACGCCCTCCGCGCCGCCGGCGCCGACATCGGGGAGACGCCCGCGGGCGAGGCCATGCAGGCGACGCATATCGGACCCTACCAGACCGTGGCCGCGACCTACGCGGCGATGCAGGAGGCAATGCAGCGCCAGGGGCTCACCGGCTCGAAAGACATGTGGGAGCGCTATTTGAGCCCGCCGGAAACGCCGGCGGCCGAGATCCGCACCGAGGTCATCTGGCCGGTCGCGCGGACGGCGTGATCGCGGCGGCCGCGGCATGCGATCAAGAGCGTTTGACCTGCCTCATTTACGCCGCGCTTACCGGGAACTTATTGAGCGTCTCCGGATTTGTTCCAGAGCGAAATGCGGCGAGAGGAGTCCCCTGAAATGGAAATCCGCGATTTCCAGACCATGTACCTGACCGAGCTCCAGGAGGCGCGGAGCTTGGAAGCGTTGCAGATCGACGCGCTCCCGGTCATGGCGGACGCCGCGGACGACCGTGAGCTTGCCGACGCCTTCCAGGCGCACCTTGCCGAGACCCGCGCCCAGTTCGACCAGGTCGAAGCGATCCTGAAGCGCCACCGCGTCGCCGAGACGATGCCGGCGACCGCATCAGCGCAGGCGATCGTCGCCGAAGCGCAGGCGATCGTCGACAAGGTCGAGCGCGGGCCGCTCCGCGATGCCGCGCTCATCGCCTGGGCCCAGCGCATCGAGCACCTCGAGATCGCCCTCTACGGGACGCTCGCGACCTACGCCAAGATGCTCGGCTGGCACGAGGAGAAGCGCACCCTCGGCGGCATCCTCGAAGAGGAGCGCGCCACCGACGAGGACCTCTCCGACATCGCCACCATGCTGGTGAACCCCCACGCCTTCGAAGCCGCGGCTTAGCCCTTACGGGAAGGCCGCGCGCTCTGCGCCCCTACCCGAGCCCATTGACTCAACACCTTTTTTGAACCTCCCCCTCGTGGGGAGGTCGAACCGGCTTGCCGGTTCGGGAGGGGGGCACGGCCGCGGCCCCCC
>JAHCJZ010000013.1 GCA_026126025.1 Bauldia sp.
CGCCGCGGAAGGCCAGAATGGCAGTCCGCAGCGCCAGCAGCCCAAGGCCGCGCCCCGGCCGCAGGCTCCGGCCGGCGCTCCGCCGGCCGCCAGTGGCAACGGCAAGGAAGGCTGGATGTCCGACCTTCTGCGCCGCGCATCGTCCGACGAGGCTCCGGGCCGGCCGGCGGCTGCCCCGCAAGCCAATGGCGCGAAGCCCGCCGCCAACGGCGAAGGCAAGACCTCGCAGGCCCTGAAGGCGCTTTCGGCCGACATCGCCAAGGCGATCGACCACCAGGCCTCGATCGACGCCTGGGACCGCTTCCGCCGCGGCGAGCGCAACGCCTTCACCCGCCGGCTCTACACCCTGCAGGGCCAGCAGACCTTCGACCAGATCCGCAAGCGCTATCAGAAGAACGGCGAGTTCAAGGACGCCGTCGACCGCTATGTCAGCGATTTCGAGCGGCTGCTCGGCGAGGTCACTGGCAACGGCAAGGACAAGGCGGCGGGCAACGCCTACCTCGTCTCCGACACCGGCAAGGTCTATACCCTCCTCGCCCACGCCAGCGGCCGCTTCGACTGAGCCGCAGCGCCAGGAATACGCCAAGGGCCGGGGAAACCCGGCCCTTTTCGTTGGATCGCTAAACCACCCCCTCGCACCGTCCCGGGCTTGACCCGGGACCCATTGGCCCATCCACGCGTTGCGCGGGTGAACGTTAGCGCTGGTCGCGCGACAAGCGCGGCTTCGCCGCGAGTCTTACGCTGGGTCCCCGCTCACGCGATGCGGCTTCGCCGCACGCTGTCGGGGATGAGCGGCGTTGGTGTTGGCAGGAAGACAGGGCTAGATTCGCGCCAGGGTCCAGTTGGCGATGGCGAGGAGGACTTGGCGGAGCGCGGCGTCGAGGCTGGCGGCGATCGCGGAGGCGCTGTCCTCCGCCACCGGCGTGGTCGCGCGGAAGGTCTCCGTGGTGATCACGCGGCCGTTCCGGTCGTCCATGATCTGGGCGTAGATCTCGACCACCGCGGTGAGGCCGCCATCGGTGCGGAATTCGAACGCCCGGATGTCGGTGAGGAGTTGGTAGTCGATGCTGAGGCCCTGCCCCGGCCGGCCGGCGGCACGCGCCCGGCCGGTGCGCTCCAGCGTCTCGATGATGCGCGCCTGGATCACCCGCGGCAGGCGGTCCACCCATTGCGCGTCCGGGTAGTAGGACAGGAGGTTGCCGGTGACGACGAGGATGCGCTCGGAGTTGAGCGGCTCCAGCGCCGTCGATTCCGGCACCAGGATCTGGGCCTGGGTGCTGCCGCGCACCGACGAAACGTCGGACGGTGCGGAGAGGTTGAAGGTGGGCGGCGCGCTGCCGGAGAAGAGGGCGCAGCCGGCCAACAGCCCGGCGCCCAGGGCGAGGACCGTCACCCTGGCCAGAACTCGGCCGAACGCAACCTGGAACAAACTCTGCCCCCCAAAACGCAGCGCCGGAGCCTAGCGCCGATTATAATCCGGCATATTGGCGCCGCCGCCAAACAAAAGCTGCGACGGATCCCGGCCAAGCTGGGTCACCACCTGGTCGAGCCGCTGGATCGTGAGCCTAGCATCGCCGATCAACGCGGTTATGTCACTCAGGCCCCGTGTGGAGAATTGCTGGATTCCCGAGGCGATGCTGTCCGCCCGGGCCTCCAGCGAGGCCGCGATCGCGCCGATCGAGGCGACGGCGGCGGTGATCTCCTGGATGAGGTTGCCGCCCTCTCCGCCGCCGCCGAGGAGATCGCCGACATCGCCGAGGATCTCGTCGAGTTGGCCGGCCGACGCGTTGAGCTGCTCGGCGAGCCCGTTGGCGTTGGCGATGAAGCTGTTGATGGCGTCTTCCTGCGCGGTGAGGTTGGCGATGAAGGCGCCGGCGTCGTCGGCGATCTGCCGCGCCGACAGCACGATCGCGTCGATGTCGTCGCTGCTCTCGTTGAGCGTGGTGGCGAAGGCGCTGACCTGGTCGACCGCGTCGCCGGCGCTGGCGAGGATCGCGTCGAGCTCGCCGCCGACATCGCGCAGATCATTGGTGATGGTCTCGATATTGGCGATGACGCTGGCCACGGCCTCGGGATCGACGGCGGCGACGACGGTGTCGAGATTGGCGAGCGTCGCGCTGGCGCCCTCGGCGAAACTGCCGATCTCCTGAACCGCGAACTGAACGTCGGCGATGATCTCGTCGATGTTCTGCGTCGCGCCGTCGACGCGGGCGACGAAGGCGGTGATGTCGTCCACCACGGCGGTCACCTGCGCCGGGTCGACGGCGGCGATGAGGGCCTGGGCCTGCTCGACCACGGTCGCGACGCCGTCGATCGCGCCCTGTACCGCCACCGGATCGATCGCCGCGACCACCTTCTCGGCGTCGGCAAGGACGCCGTCGATCCGCGCGCCGGCTCCGACCAGCTGGTCGCCGAACGCCGCCACGTCGTCCACGACAGCGGTGATCTGCGCCGGGTCGATGGCGGCGACGACCTCGTTCACCTGCCCGACGACCGCATCGACATTGGCGAGGGTGTCGTTGGCGCCGGCGCCGAAGGCGGCCAACTCGTCGATGAGCGCGGTGATCTGCGCCGGGTCGACGGCGCCGACGATCCCTTGCGCCTGTTCCACGACGCCGGCGATGCCGTCGATCGCTGCCTGGACCGCCGCGGGATCGACCGCCGCGACAATCCCCTCGGCGTCGCCGATCACGCTGTTGATCCGCTCGCCGGCGCCGACCAGCTGGTCGCCAAACGCCGCCACGTCGTCCACCACCGCGGTGATCTGCGCCGGGTCGATGGCGGCAACGACCTCGTTCACTTGGCCGACGACCGCATCGACATTGGCGAGGGTGTCGTTCGCGCCCGCACCGAAGGCGGCCAGCTCGTCGATGAGGGCGGTGATCTGCGCCGGGTCGACCGCGCCGACGATCCCCTGCGCCTGCCCCACGACGCCGGCGATGCCGTCGATCGCTGCCTGGACCGCCGCGGGATCGACCGCCGCGACGATCCCCTCGGCGTCGCCGATCACGCTGTTGATCCGCTCGCCGGCGCCGACCAGCTGGTCGCCGAAGGCCGCCACGTCGTCCACCACCGCCGTGATCTGCGCCGGGTCGATGGCGGCGACGACCTCGTTCACCTGGCCCACGACCGCGTCGACATTGGCGAGTGTGCTGTTGGCGCTCTCGCCGAAGGCGGCGAATTCGCCGATAGCGCGCTGGACGTCGGCGACGATGACGTCGATCTCGGCGGTGGCGTCGTCGATGCGCGCGACGAAGCCGGCGATGTCGTCAACCACCGACTGCACCTGCAACGGGTCGACGGCGGCGACGATCGCGCCGGCGTCGCCGATCACGGCGTTGATGCCGTCGAGCGAGGCGTTGATGCCGTCGGCGAAGACGGTCAGGCCCGCCGCGGCGGCCTCGACCTCGTCGATGATGCCGCCGATGCCGCTGGAGGCATTCGCGACGTTGCGGACGGCGATGCCGGCATCGGCGATGATCTCGCGCACCTGGTCGGCGTCGACCGCGGTCAGGACGTTCTCGATCCCGACGATGGCGCCCTCGAGCCGATCCCCGAGATTGACCAGCGTCTCGGCGACGTCGCTGACGCCGGCGAGGAACTGCGCGACACCATCGGAATTCGACGACAGCGCCTGGGTAAATTCCGCGATGTCGCCGATCGCGGATTCGATGCCCGGCGTCACGCTGGCGAGGAGCGCATTGATGGTCTCGACCGCGGTGTCGACCTCGGTGACGATCGACTGCGCGCCCTGGATGATCTCGGCGAGGCCGGTGGTGTCAGCGCTGAGCGTCGGGATGCCCTCCTCGTCGAGGAGGTTTGGCGCGTCGGGCGAGCCGCCGGTCAGCTGCACATAGGCGGTGCTGGAGAGGAGGTCGTAGGCGATCACCGCCGCGGTGTCGGGCTTCACCGGGGAGTCGTTGGCGATCCGGGTGATCGCCACCACCTGCCCGGGGTCGTCCGGGTCGATGTAGAGATCGGCGACCACGCCGACCTTGAGGCCGTTGAAGAGAACGTCATTGCCGACCGCAAGGCCCGTGACGTTGCCGCGCATCACGAGGCGAAGGTCGGCCCGGTTCGCGGAGCTCCCGGTGGTCGTGATGAAATAGACGAAGCCCATCAGGGCGACGACCACGACGACGGTGAAGAGCCCGACGATCGCGTGATTGGCCCGGGGTTCCATCGCCGCTCCCTCAGGCCGTCAGCAGCTGGCGGGCGCGGGCGCCGCGGAAATAGCTCTTCACCCAGGGATGGTCGTAGGCGAGCATCGCCTCGATCGGCCCCTCGACGAGAATGCGGCCCTCGGCGAGGCAGGCGATGCGGTCGCAGACGGTGTGAAGGCTGTCGAGGTCGTGCGTCACCATCATCACGGTGAGGGTGAGGGTGTCGCGGAGCGTCATGATCAGCTGGTCGAACTCGGCGGCGCTGATCGGATCGAGCCCGGAGGTCGGCTCGTCGAGGAAGAGCATCTCCGGGTCGAGCGCGAGGGCGCGCGCGAGGCCGGCGCGCTTCACCATGCCGCCGGAGAGCTGCGAGGGGTATTTGTCGGCGGCGTCGCGCGGCAGGCCGACCAGCTCGATCTTGAGCCGGGCAAGCTGGTTCATCAGCGCGTCGGGCAGGCGAAGGTGCTCGCGCATCGGCACCTTCACGTTCTCCAGCACCGTCAGCGACGAGAACAGCGCGCCGGCCTGGAAGAGGACGCCGATCCGCCGGTCGATCGCCCGGCGCTCGGCATAGGTGGCGCCGTCATAGGGGATGCCGAAGAGGCGGATCTCGCCATCCTGGCGCGGCACGAGGCTGAGGATGGCGCGCAGCAGCACCGACTTGCCGCTGCCGGAGCCACCGACGACGCCGAGCACCTCGCCGCGATAGACGGTGAGGTCGAGGTCGTCGAGGATCGTGGCGCCGCCGAAGCGGACGGTGAGATCCCTCACCTCCACCACCGCCTCGCCATTGTTGACCGGCCCGAGCTGCATCCCGTCCCTCAGAAGCCGATCTGCACGAAGAAGATCGCGAAGATGCCGTCGATCGCGATGATCATCAGGATCGACTTCACCACCGCGCTCGTCGTGTGACGGCCCAGCGAATCACTGCCGCCCGCCACTTTGAGGCCTTCCGCCGAAGAGATCACGCCGATGGCGACGGCCATGAAGACCGCCTTGATCAGCCCGGCCATGAGATTTTCGGTCCGCGTCACCGTCAGCCGGTCGAAGAACACGTCGAACGGCATGCCGAGATAGAGGTAGCAAAGCACTGCGCCGCCGAGGATTCCGGCCATGCACAGGAGGAAGGTCAGCGCCGGCAGCGACACCATCAGCGCCACCACCCGCGGCATCACCAGGATCTGGTGGGGGTTGAGGCCGATCACCTTCAGCGCGTCGATCTCCTCGCGCATCTTCATCGAGCCGATCTCGGCGGTGAAGGCGCTGCCAGAGCGGCCGGCCATCATGATGGCGGCTAGGAGGACGCCGATTTCGCGAAGGATCAGGAAGGCGACGAGGTCGACGACCAGCACGTCCGGGCCGGGGACGTAGAGCGAGAACTGGTACGCGCCCTGTTGCGCAATGATCACGCCGATGAGGAATCCGATCACAAGATTGATCGGGACGGCGCGGATGCCGGTGTGGTCGATGTGGTGGACGATCGAGGTCACCCGCAGCCGCCGCGGCTGGAGGAGGCCGCGGGCGAAGCCGGTCACGACGCCGCCGAGGATCTCGGTCCAGCGGGCGAAATCCCGGCCGGCGGCGACGACGCGCCCGCCGACCCAGTCGAGGAACCAGACCAGGGGGTTGGCGCGCGGCGGCCGGCGGAGCGGATCGGCCGCCTCCGCCGATACCGCCTCGAGGAGGCGGCGGGCGTTGGCGGTGGCGCCGGTCCATTCGACCGTCGCACCATTCTCGGACAGCGACCGGGCGAGCCTGTAGAGGAGCCAGGCGCCGGAGGTGTCGATCCGGCCGGCGCGCGTCAGGTCGATCACGGCATGCGCCGGACCTTCGCGCGCCGCCGCGTCGATCTGCGGCGACAGCGTCGCAACGGTCTCGATGCGCCAGTCGCCCATGGCGGCGAAACGCACCGTGGACCCCTCGCCCGTGCGGAGCAATTCCGCCCTGGCCGGGGCGTCGGTTTCGCTCATCCGGGCCGATTCCTTCCGCCTTTGGGAGGCCGCGGCGAGTGTGCCGCCCTTCCCCTGCGGTCACAAGGCAAGCAGCCGGTCCGTCAACGGTTCGCCACAGGGTGTTGCGCGAAGGGCGCTACGGCGCGCTAAACGCCTTGGCAACCATTGGAGGGGATGCTCCCGGCGGCGGGAAAGGCCCGCACGCTTGTGGTGTATTTGCGTCTGGCGGTGGATATGAGCAGCGGCGCTTCGCCGGGAGCCTTCCCGGAATCCGACTATGCGGCCATCGAGGCCGCCGTCATGGAAACCGAGCGCGGCCGCTGGTTCCTGACCGAGCATGCCCGGCGCTGCCAGGGCGCGGAAACCGCCACCGTGCTGGAGGCGGTTGAGCGGCTGGAGCGGACCGTCTCGGCCCGCGAGGCGGCGCCGGATTCGCTGATCCTCCACGAGCTCGACGCGCTGCGGCGGATGCTGGCGATGATCCGCGGCGGCGACGGCGACCCGGCGGCGCCACCGGCGCATGAGCCGGCCGCGCAGTCGGCGAGCTCAGCCACCAGCGCGATCCGCCGCGCCACGGAGAAGATCAGCGAAGTCGCCTACGAGCTGCGCGAATCGGCGCGGATGGACATCTACGCCAATTCCCTCGACCTCTATTGCAGCGACCTCGCCGCCGCCTGCGGCACGCAGGAGGCGGCGACGAGCCAGCTCGTCAGCCTCGCCTCGCTGATCGGCTCGATCGAGGATTGCCTGGCGCGGTTGGTCGCCGGACCGCAGGCGGAGATGGTGATCGTCGAAACCACGCCGCCGCCCGCCCCGGCGGAACCGCCTTCGCCGCCAGCCGCGGCCGCCGCCGAGCCCTCCCCCGCGGTGTCGGACGCACCGGAGGCTGTGGAGGACGCGATGCCCGAAGCGCCCGCTTCGGGCGATGCCGGCCGCGTGCTGATGTTCGTCCGCGGCGCCTGACGCCTCCACAGCGAAAAAAATCCTGCGGCCGATGTCGATGCCGGTTTCGGCCGTTCGTCGTTGGCATGACGGCACCCGCGACGGATGCCGCTGACCAATGGGAGCACCACCATGCGCAAAGTGACCGCCGGCCTCTTCCACTCCGTCGACGGCGTCGTCGAGGCGCCGCATCTCTGGCAGTTCGACGCCTTCGACGACGATCTCGGCGCGCTCCTCACCGAGGTCCAGGCGAAGACCGACACCGTGATCCTCGGCCGCGCCGGCTACCAGGACTGGGCGCAGTACTGGCCGAACGCCGAGGCCGACGGGGATTTTGCCGACTTCATCAACGCGGTGCCGAAATACGTCGCCTCCTCGACCCTCAAGGGCAAGCTGGACTGGCGGAACGCCACGCTGATCGAGGGCAATGTCGAAGCCTTCATGCGCGACCTCAAGAGCCGCGACGGCGGCGAGATCGCGGTGATGGCGGGTATCACCATCGTGAAGAGCCTCTTCCTCGCCGGCATCATCGACGAGCTGACGCTGATCACCCACCCGGTGATCGCCGGCAAGGGCCGGCACCTCTTCGAGCCGACCGACCCCACCACCCGCCTCGCCCTCAAGAACGTGACCCGCACGTCGAAGGGCAACGTGCTCTCGACCTACACGCTGGCGTAGCGGCCTCGTCTTCCTGCTCCCACCCTCCTTCGTCATTGCCGGACTTGATCCGGCAATCCATGCGGCAACACATAGATCGCCCGTTGGGCGCCGCATGGATCACCGGGTCAAGCCCGGTGATGACGAGTGGGGGGCTCCGGCGCTCGCGGCTTCTGGATTCAGGCCGGAGTTTACCCCGGACCTGATCCGGGGCCGGAATGACGAGGGAGTCAGCCGCCTTCCCGCATACGGGCGATGACGCCGACGAGGCCGGCGGTGGAGCCGTCGCGGTCGTCGGGTGGGCGGCCGGAGCGGACGGCGCCGACGAGGCCGGCGGCGAGCTGCTTGCCGAGCTCGACGCCCCACTGGTCGAACGAGTTGAGGCCCCAGAGGAGGCCCTGCACGAAGACGCGGTGCTCGTAGAGAGCGATGAGCTGGCCGAGCACCGACGGCGTTAGCTTCGGATAGACGATGGTGATCGAAGGGCGGTCGCCAGGGAACACCTTGTGCGGCGCGAGGCTGGCGATGGCGTCGGGGTCCATCCCGGTGGCGCGGAGCTCGGTTTCAACTTCATGACGATTCTTGCCGCGCATCAGCGCCTCGCTCTGCGCGAGGCAGTTCGCGACGAGCTGGGTGTGGTGCTCGTCGAGGCCCTCATGGTCGGACGCGCCGACGAGGAACTCGCACGGCACGATCTCGGTGCCCTGGTGGAGCAGCTGGTAGAAGGCGTGCTGGCCGTTGGTGCCGGGCTCGCCGAAGACGATCGGCCCGGTCGGCTCACTGATGAGCTCGCCGGAGAGCCGCACCCGCTTGCCATTGCTCTCCATGTCGAGCTGCTGGAGATAGGCGGCGAAGCGGCGGAGGCGCTGCTCGTAGGGCAGCACGGCGAGCGCCGGGAACGCCCAGACGTCGCGGTGCCAGACGCCGATCAGCGCCATCAGAACCGGGAGATTACGCGCCAGCGGCGCGTCCTGGAAATGCCGGTCGATCAGGCGCGCGCCGGCGAGGAATTCGTTGAACCGCGCCGCGCCGATGCCGATCGCGACCGGCAGGCCGATCGACGACCACAGCGAATAGCGGCCGCCGACCCAATCCCAGAAGCCGAAGGTGCGGTCTTCGGAGATGCCGAACCGCGCCACCGCGCCGAGCGCCGTCGACATGGCGGCGAAATGGCGGCCGACGGCGCCCTCGCCCAGCCGTTCCACGACCCATCGCCGCGCGGTGGCGGCGTTGGTCATGGTCTCCAGCGTAGTGAAGGTCTTGGAGGCGACGAGGAACAGCGTGCGGCTGGCGTCGAGGCCGGCCAGCGTGTCGGTGATGTCGGCGCCGTCGACATTGGAGACGAAGTGGAGCCGCGGGCCGTCGAGATAGGGCCTGAGCGCGATCGCCGACATGGCCGGCCCGAGATCCGAGCCGCCGATGCCGATATTGACGATGTCGGTGAACGGTCCGCCGACGCCCGCGACGTCGCCGGAGCGCACGCGCTCGGCGAAGGCGAGCATCCGCTCCCGGGTCTGGAACACCTCCGGGAGGATGTCGCGGCCGGCGGTCTCGAAATGATCGCCCGGGGCCGCGCGAAGGGCCTTGTGGAGCACGGCGCGACGCTCGGTGGCGTTGATCTCTCGGCCGGCGAACATTGCGTCGCGCCCGGCCTCGACACCGCCGGCGTCCGCGACGTTGACCAGCGCCTCAAGCGCCGCGCGGTCGATGCGGGTCTTGGAGTAGTCGAGGAACAGCGAGCCGGCGGTCGCCGAGAAGGTGGCGAAGCGCTCGGGGTCGTCGGCGAACATCTGCCGCATCGGGATCGCGGCGAGCCGGTTGCGATGCGCGGAAAGCGACGGCAGGGCGTCGGTCAGGGCGGTCATGCGGTCATCCAAGCCAGGTCGTGAGCCGGTCCATCGCCTCGGCCATGGAGGCGGTGGCGCCGGCGAAGGAGAAGCGGATCATGCCGTTGCCGCGCTCGGTGTCGAAGTCGAGCCCCGGCGTAGCGGCAACGCCCGCCTCGGCGAGCATGCGCCGGGCGAAGTCGTGGGAATCATTGGTGAAACGGCGGACCGACGCATAGACATAGAACGCGCCGTCGACCGGGAGACGGTCGTCGAAGCCGAGCGCCGGCAGGCGGTCGAGCAGGAGGCTGCGGCTCGCGGCATAGCCCGCCTTCACCGCATCGAGCTCGGCGGTGGAGTCGAAAGCGGCGACCGCCGCGCGCTGAGAGAGATCGGGCGCGGAGATGTAGAGGTTCTGGGTCAGCCGCTCGGCGGGGCGGACGAGGTCCGGCGGCAGCACCATCCAGCCGACCCGCCAGCCGGCCATGCAGTAGTATTTGGAGAAGGAGTTGACGACGATCGCGTCGGGCGAATGGCGGATCGCGGTGTCGGCGACGCCGTCATAGACGAGGCCGTGATAGATCTCGTCCGAGACGAGGCGGATGCCGAGATCGCCTGCGGCGGCCGCCAGCGCGGCGATCGCGTCCGGCGCCATCATGGTGCCGCTCGGATTGGCGGGGCTGGCGATCAGCACGCCGGCGAGCGGCTTGTCGGCATGGGCCTGCTCGAGCTGCGCCGGGGTCAGCGCGTATCGCGTCTCGGGCCCCACCGGGATCTCCACCGCCTCGAGGCCGAGCGCGGCGATGATGTTGCGGTACGCTGGATAGCCGGGCGACGCCATCGCAATCCGGTCGCCGGCATCGAACGCCGCCAGGAATGCGATCATGAAGCCGCCCGAGGAACCCGTCGTCACCGCGATGCGGCCCGGTGCAACCTCCACGCCATAGGCGTCGCGATAGTGCCGCGCGATCCGCTCGCGGAGCGGCGTGATGCCGAGCGCCTCGGTGTAGGCGAGCCGGCCGGCCTCGACGGCGCGGCGGGCAGCGGCGAGGACCGCCGCGGGCGCCGGCGCGCTCGGCTGGCCCACCTCCATGTGGATGATGCGCTCGCCGGCGGCTTCGCGGCGGTTGGCCTCGGCGAGAACGTCCATCGCCACGAAGGGGCGCACGTCGCTCCGCCGCGAAACCGATTGCCTTTGCCGGACATTCATGTTCGTGAGCTAGGTAGGGCGACCCGCCCTGCCCTCGCCGCGATCGGGTGGCATGGGGCGGGCAGAACGGATCGAATGGCGGACTGGCGCGTGCATGGGCGCGTCGGTAGCAGCCGCAAGGGTCGAGGACAATTGACCCGGTTCGGCAATCCAGACGCCCTATGCGACAGCGGTGCCGCGCGCGATGCCCGCGCGCGGCCATACTGAGGAAGGCACTGCGCATGCGGATTCGACCTGCAGCGATCGGCATGGCGGTGGCGACGGCGCTCGCCGCGATCGCCGCCCTCCTCGGCGGCCAGGCGGCGGCGCAGGGCGAAGAGCCGGTCGTGGTGGCGCAGGCGGAGAGCGCCTTCACCGACGCGCAGCTGGCCGAGATCGAGGCCCTCATCGCGGCCTGGATCGCCGCCAATCCGGGGTTCATCCGCGACTATCTCGTCAGCAATCCCGAGGTGATCCGCGAGGCGGTGACCGAGCTGGAGCGGCGGCGGATCGAGGCCGAGGCGGTGCTGCAGGCCGAAACCATCGCCCAGCTCGAGCAGGAGCTTCTCTATTCGCCGCGGCAGTCGGTGGTCGGGAACCCCGATGGTGAGATCACTTTGGTCGAGTTCTTCGACTACAACTGCACCTATTGCCGCCATGCCCTTGAAGACATGAGCCGATTGATGGTCGACTACCCCGACCTTCGCATCGTCCTCAAGGAATTCCCGGTGCTCGGTCCGGGTTCGGTCGAGGCGGCGCAGGTGGCGGCCGCGCTCAACATCGTCGCGCCGGAAAAATACTGGGATTTCCATCAGCTGCTGCTCGGCAGCGGGGTCGCCGCAAGCGCGCAGGCGGCGCTCGACGCCGCCGCGCGGGTCGGGGTCGACCGCGGCCGGCTCGAGGCGATGCTGGAGGATGCCGCGGTGATCGCCGCGATCGAGGAATCCTACACCGTCGCCGATGCGCTGGGCCTCAACGGCACGCCGACCTATATCCTCGGCACCGAAGTGATCGTGGGCGCGGTCGGCTATGACCAGCTCCGCGTCCGGATCGATTCGATGCGGGAATGCGGCGAGACCTCCTGCCTCTGAAAGGGCGGGATACCGCACCCCGCCGCCCTTTCGCTTTCCGCGCCGAGTCCCTATAACCGGCGCGCTTTGCCGGCCGCCGCCTCTCCAGCGCCGCGCGCCACCGGATGGCCATGGCTCATCGCATCTTCGTTCTCAACGGTCCCAATCTGAACCTTCTCGGCACCCGCGAACCCTCGGTCTACGGCGCGAAGACGCTGGCCGACATCGAGGCGTCCTGCCATGAGGCGGCGAAGCGGCTCGGCCTTGCCGTCGCGTTCCGCCAGAGCAACCAGGAAGGCGTGCTGGTCGACTGGATCCAGGAGGCCGGGCGGGACGCCGCCGGCATCGTGATCAATCCCGGCGCCTATACGCACACCTCGGTTGCCCTCCGCGATGCGATCGCCGCCGGCGGCAAGCCGGTGATCGAAGTCCACCTCAGCAATATTTACGCGCGCGAGCCTTTCCGGCACCACTCCTACGTGTCGCCGGTGGCCGCGGGCGTCATCTGTGGCCTCGGCGCCACGGGCTACGTCTTGGCGCTCGAAGCGCTCTCTTCCATGATGGCCGCCTAGCCGGCGCCTTATCCAGGATCAGCAATGGCTGCAAAGTCCCCCGAGATCGATCACGACCTGATCCGCGACCTGGCGCGCCTCCTGGGCGAAACCAATCTGACCGAGATCGAGATCGAACAGGAAGGTCTGCGGGTCCGCGTCGCGCGCAGCCCCGCGCCGATCCAGGCCGCCGCCTACACCCCCGCCCCGGCCGCCGAAACCCGGGCGGTCGCCGCGCCCTCCGAGGCGCCGACGCCGGCGTCGCTCGCCGGTCATCCCGGCGTCGTACCGTCGCCGATGGTCGGCACGGCGTATCGCGCCCCCGACCCGGACGCCCGGCCCTATGTCGAGGTCGGCGACAAAGTGGCCGAGGGCCAGACGCTCCTCATCGTCGAGGCGATGAAGACCATGAACCAGATCCCGGCTCCGCGCGCCGGAACCGTCAGGCAGATCCTCTTCCAGGACGGTCAGCCCGTGGAGTTCGGCGAGCCCCTGATGATCGTCGAGTGAGCGGCGTCGGGGCGATGTTCAGCAAGATCCTGATCGCCAATCGCGGCGAGATCGCGCTTCGGGTGCTGCGCGCCTGCAAGGAGCTCGGCATCCAGACCGTGGCGGTCCATTCCACCGCCGACGCCGACGCCATGCATGTGCGGCTTGCCGACGAGAGCGTGTGCATCGGCCCGCCGCCGGCGCGCGAGAGCTATCTCAACATCCCCTCGCTGCTCGCCGCGTGCGAGATCACCGGCGCCGAGGCGGTTCATCCGGGCTACGGCTTCCTCTCCGAGAACGCCCGCTTCGCGGAGATTCTCGCCGCCCACAAGCTGACCTTCATCGGCCCGTCGGCCGAGCATATCCGCACCATGGGCGACAAGATCGAGGCGAAGCGCACCGCGGTGCGTCTCGGGCTGCCGATCGTGCCGGGCTCCGACGGCGGCGTCGCCGACGAGGCCGCGGCGAAGAAGATCGCCGCGCAGATCGGCTATCCGGTGCTGATCAAGGCGGCGGCCGGCGGCGGCGGGCGCGGCATGAAGGTCGCCCACAGCGAGGCGCAGCTGTCCGATGCGTTCGCCACCGCCCGGGCCGAAGCCCGCGCCGCCTTCGGCGACCCCAGCGTCTATATCGAGAAATATCTCGACCATCCGCGCCACATCGAGGTCCAGGTGATGGGCGACGGCAAGGGCGGCGCCATCCATCTCGGCGAGCGCGACTGCTCGCTGCAGCGCCGGCACCAGAAGGTGTGGGAGGAGTCGCCTTCCCCGGTCATCGACGCGGCGCAGCGCGAGCGGATCGGCGGGATCGTCGCCAAGGCGATTGGCGACCTCGGCTATTCCGGCGCGGGGACGGTCGAGTTCCTCTACCAGGACGGCGAGTTCTACTTCATCGAGATGAACACCCGCCTCCAGGTCGAGCACCCGGTCACCGAAGCGGTGACCGGGATCGACCTCGTCAACGAGCAGATCCGCATCGCGGCCGGCCTCGGGCTGACGGCGCGGCAGGAGGATGTCCGCTTCTCCGGCCACGCGGTCGAGGTGCGGATCAATGCCGAGGATCCGGCGACCTTCGCACCGTCGCCGGGGCGGATTTCGTACTACCACCCGCCCGGCGGCCTTGGCGTGCGGGTCGATTCCAGCGCCTATCAGGGCTACCGGATCCCGCCCTATTACGACAGCCTGATCGGCAAGCTCATCGTCCACGGGCGGACGCGACCGGAAGCGATGATGCGGCTTCGCCGGGCGCTCGACGAGTTCGTGGTCGACGGCATCCAGACCACGATCCCGCTGTTCCGGCGGCTGGTGGACGATCCCGATATCGCCACCGGGCAGTACGACATACATTGGCTCGAGAACAAACTCGCCACCTGGTGATGCCCGCGCAGCGTTCGCAGTCGCTCCAGATCACGCCCGATCTGCTGCTGCAGGCCTATTCCGTCGGCGTCTTCCCGATGGCGGAATCGGCCGAGGATCCGACGCTGTTCTGGCTGGAGCCCGAGCAGCGCGGCATCCTGCCGCTCGACAAGTTCCACCTGCCGAAGCGGCTCGCCCGCACCGTGCGGCGGAACGTCTTCGAGATCCGGATCGACCATGATTTCGCGGCGGTGATCGACGGCTGCGCCGAGCCGGCCGCGGGCCGCCGCAAGACCTGGATCAACGCCCGCATCCGCGAGCTCTACGGCGCCCTCTTCCAGCGCGGCCAGTGCCACACCGTCGAGGCCTGGCGGGACGGCAAGCTGGTCGGCGGGCTCTACGGCGTGGAGATCGGCGCGGCGTTCTTCGGCGAAAGCATGTTCTCGCGGGAAACCGACGCCTCCAAGGTCGCGCTGGTGCATCTGGTGGCGCGGCTCAAGGCGGGCGGCTATCGCCTCCTCGACGTCCAGTTCACCACCCAGCACCTGAAGCGCTTCGGCGCGATCGACATCGAGCGCGCCGCCTATCAGCGCCTCCTCGACCGCGCGATCGCCGGCAAGGCCGATTTCTACAGATTGGCCGGCGGCGGAACGTCGGATTCGGTTTTGCAGCTGACGAGCCAGACGTCGTAGACGGCGTGCTCGATGGCGTTGAGGCCCGGGCTGTCGGCGAACATCCAGCCGGTGAAGATGCGGCTGATGTCGCCGCCGAGGCTCACCTCGTCGACCTCGACGAAGGCGTCGGTGCGCGGCGCCTCGTCGGGCGTGCGGAAATAGCACACGCGCGGCGTCACCTGCAGCGCGCCGAACTGCACGGTCTCGTTGATGTAGACGTCGAAGGTGACGATGCGGCCGGTGATCTTGTCGAGGCCGCGGAACTGGGCCACCGGCGCCGAGATGCGGTCCGCCACAACGGGGGTCGCCAGGACCGCGGCGAAGGCCGCCAGCAAAACAGCCGCCGCCGGCCGCTGGAGTCGCATCTGCATCATGCCATCGCGGTTAAGGGTCAATTGCGGCGGCAAGTAGCATGCGATCCGGCAGGCGGAAAGCTCCGGAGCGCGCGAGCGTCCGGAGCCATCCATCCGACGGGATCGTCTTCAGGTCGCCGCGTCGAACGTGCCGGTCAAGGCGAGGATGATCACCACGATCAGGATCAGCCCCAGTACACCGGTCGGTCCGTAGCCCCAGCCCCGTGAATAGCCCCAGGACGGGAACGCACCGATCACCAGCAACACCAGAACAATCAGAAGGACAATTCCAAGCGTCGACATGGAAGCTCTGCTCCACTCTGGGGCGGCCGGAACGGCGCCGCTGGGAGCTAAACGAGCAATGCTGCGATCTGTTCCGCGTCGCGCTTAAGGTCGGCCGGATCGGCCTTGATGGCGCCGTGCGGCCGCAGCGGCTGGCCCTCCCAGCGCGGCACCACGTGAAAATGGAGGTGGAACACCGTCTGGCCGCCAGCCGGCTCGTTGAACTGCTGGATCGTGACGCCGTCGGCGCCGAGCGCTTCCTTCGCCGCCCGGGCGACGCGCTGCACCACCGCGACGACCCTAGCGAGGTCGGCGGCGTCGATGTCGAGGATGTTGCGCGCCGGAGCCTTCGACAGCACCAGGACGTGGCCGCGGCTGATCGGCATGATGTCCATGAAGGCCAGCGTCGCGTCGTCCTCGTAGACCTTGTGGGCCGGCAGCTCGCCGCGCAGGATCTTCGCGAAGATGTTGTCGGGATCGTAGGCCATCGGTCCTCAGTTCGTCTTCAGGGTGGCCGCCATCCGCCATGCCGCAAGGCCGAGGAGGACGACGGCGAAGCCGGCCAGCACGCCGAGCTGCGGCAGGATGTCGACGATCGTGCCGTCCCGGCGCAGCAGCTCGGCGAACGCCTCGTTCGCCCAGGCATGCGGCGTGAAATGGGCGACCGTCTGCAGCGTCCCGCCGAAGAGCTCGAGCGGGACCATGCAGCCGCCGAGGGCGGCAAGGGCAAGGCCTGTCACGACGCCGACGATCGCCGCCTGATCCTCCTTGCGAAAGACCGAGCCGAACAGCATCGCGCCCGCCGCGGCGCTCGCGCCGAAGACGAGGATGACCGCGGCGGCACCGAGGAGGTTGCCCCAGTCGACCTGGAAGATGAGCATCGTCGCGAGGACGATGTAGAGGCCCTGCACCAGTACGACCGCAAACCGCCCGAGCGCCTCGCCGCCCACCACCGTCGCCGGCGAGGTGGGCGTGCCCAGCATCCGGCGGACCAGCCCGAGATTGCGCGCCGAAATCAGCGCGGCTGATCCGGTCAGCCCGGTGAGGAACATGAACAGGATGAGCTGACTGGTGGCGCCGACCTCGAACTGGCTCGCGACGCCCTCGAACAGCGATTCCCCCGCTTCGCTGCCGGCGACGCCGACGACCGCGACCTCGTTGACCAGCCCCGCGGCCGCGGCCGCAGCCTCGGCGCGATCCGCACCGAACGCGACGGCGAAGCGGATCGCAGACTCCTCGACCGTGGCGGTCGCGATGGCGCGGGCAAGCAGCGCCTGCATCGGACCGGCGATGGCGCCGTCGGCCACGATCAGGGTCAGCTGGAGATCCTCGCCGGCCGCCAGCCTGGCGGAGAGGCCTGCCGGGATCTGCAGCCCCATCGCGACGGTGCCGAGCGCGACGGCGCCGGCGACGGCATCGGGATCGTCATAGGCGACGAGCGTGACCTCCCCGGTTCCGTCGAGCGACTCCAGCAGCGCCGCGGCGACCGGACCGGCGTCCGCCGGGGTATGAACGCCGAGCCGGGTTCCCTGCGGTCCGCCGAACTGCGCCCCGATCAGCAGGATGATCCCGAGCGGCATGATGAACACGAAGAAGAGGTTCGACCGGTCGCGGATGAACCGCTTGAGCGCTACCGCGGTGATGCTCAGCATCTTCATGGCTTGAGCGTCCGTTGCACGCGCGCCAGGCCGATGGCGCCGGTCACGACGCCGATGACGAGCAGGATGGCCACCGCCAGCAGCGCCGAGCCAGTCGCGCCGCCGCCGACATCGCCGAGGCCGCGCACATACCATGCGTTCGGCGTGAGGAAGCGGAGCTGCGCCATGAGCCCCTCGCCGGCCGTGATCGGCACGAAGGTGCCGCCCAGCATCGCCAGGGTGATCGCGACGATCGACTGGAGGTTGCCGGCCTGCTCGGCGGTCCGCGCCAGGCCGCCGACAAGGGTCATGACGCCGGCCGCCGCGATGACCGCGGCGGCGATAACGAGGAAGGCCAGCACCGGGTTGCCCCATTCGGCACCCATCAGCACGCTCGACAGCACCGCCAGGACGACCATGGCGAGAATGCCGAGGCCGACATTGGCCAGCGTCTTGCCGGCGATGATCGACGCCGGCGGAATCGGCGTCGAGAGCAGCCGCCCCAGCGTGCCCAGCCCCCGCTCTTCAAGGAGGCTGGTCGCCGCCAGGCCGGCCACGAAGAACATGAAGAAGAGCCCGAGGCCGGCGACGAAGAACGTCGCTGCCGGAAGCTGGCGCGACCGGATTTCGGTCGTCGTGAAGGTGATCGGCGGCAGCATCTCGCCCGCCGCCGCGGCGGCATCGGGCAGCTGGTCGAGGGTGATCGCCCCGACTTCCGCGGCCGTCCTGGCCCCGAGCGTGGCGGTGGCGACGCCGCGCCCGAAGCCCTCGGCAATCGCCCGGGCGACCGCGGTGCCGATGCCGGAATCGATATTGCCGACCACGGCGATCGCCGCCGGCTGCCCCATCATGACCGATACCGAGAGCGCGGAGGGCACCAGGAACGCGGCGTCGAGATCGCCGTCCTCGACCGCCTGCTCCGCAGCTTCGGGGGTGTCGTAGCGGGTGAGGACGATATCGCCATTGCCTTCGATCGCCGCCAGCTGGCCGGCGAACGCCTCGGCGATCGCGCCGCCATCGGCATCGTGGAGGCCATAGTCGAACGGCTCGTCGAGATTGCCCTGGATGGCGCCGCCGATGATGAGGTTGAACACGAAAGCGAGCGCCAGCGGCGCGGCGAGACCGATGATGAAGAACGAGCGGTCGCGAAGGCGCTGCGCCAGCTCCTTGCGCGCGATCAGGAGGACCGCCGGGAGCATCAGTCCCTCAGCGCCTTGCCGGTGAGGTGGAGAAACACCGTCTCGAGGTCGGGCTTCTCGACAACCACCGAGGACACCGACATTCCACCGGCCGCAAGTTCGCTGAGCACGGCGGGGAGCACGCCGGCGGCATCGGCGGCAAGGACCGACACCCCCTCGGGCGACACCGAGGCATCGGAGACGCCTGCCACGCCGCGCGCGCGGGCCGCCGCTCCACTGAGATCGCCGCTGCCCTCGACCTTGATCCGCTCGGCCTCGCCGACGAGCTTCACGAGCTCCTGCTGCGTGCCTTCGGCCCGCACCTCGCCGCCGTCGATGATGCCGACGCGGTCGCAGAGCCGCTCCGCCTCCTCCATGTAATGGGTGGTGTAGAGGACGGCGATGCCGGCGCCGGCCAACTGCTCGACGCTCTCCAGGATGGCGTTGCGCGACTGGGGGTCGACGCCGACGGTGGGCTCGTCCAGGACGAGCAGCGTCGGGCCGTGGATCAGGCCGATGCCGATGTTGAGGCGCCGCTTCATGCCGCCGGAATAGGTGCCGCTGCGGTCGTTGGCGCGATCGGCGAGGCCGATGACGCGCAGGACCTCGGTGATCCGCGACTCCAGCTCGGTCCCGCCGAGCCCGTAGAGGCGGCCGAAGAAGCGGAGGTTCTCCCGCGCGGTGAGGTCGGGATAGATCGCGAGATCCTGCGGGACGAGGCCGATCATCCGCTTCGGCTCGAGCGTGGCCGTGGTCATCGCCTGCCCGCCGACGGTGACGGTGCCTTCGTCGGGCTTCAGCAGGCCGCAGATCATCGAGATCGTGGTCGTCTTGCCGGAGCCGTTCGGGCCGAGAAGGCCGTAGGTCTCGCCGGGAGCAATGGTGAAGCTGACGCCGTTGACCGCCTGAACGTGGCCGAACCGCTTCGCGAGGCCGCTGGCCTCAAGAACTACCGTTCCGTCCATGACCTCGCCCTGCGGAAAGCCGGTCCTCGGCTCAACATCGGGATTGCGCCCGGGCTTGTCCAGCCGACGGCTCCACCGCCGCTTGCATTTCCCGCGGTTTTCGCGCCGACACGCGGCCGCAGGATGCCCAATCCATTATGCATACAAATACAGGACGTTTGCTTAAGCGCTTGGCATCCGCACAGAAATCAGGCTAGTTCGACCGTCGGTGGACACTTATGGTCCGCCGACACGCCTGCCGGCTCGCGCCAGTTCCCAACGGGTTCTCGCGCGGCGGGAGCGCCCGCCCCGTGCGGGCTCGCCGGCGGTAGCCAATGCGGGTCTGGGACATGCTTGACGCTGCCTTGCGTGCAAACCCCGCCGGCCGGTCACGCCTCGTGAGGCTCGTCGCGCTCGCGGCCGCGACGCTCCTCGGGGCGCTCGCCCTTGCGGCCCAGCCGGCCGCCGCGCAGGGTCAGCCCTCGCTCGGCAACGCGGTCCGGGTCATCCCCAATGCCGTCGGGCTCCTGGGCGGCCAGACGATCACCCTGATCAACGGCAGCGACCTTTTCGAAGGCCAGACGATCGAGACCAGCGCCGACGGCGAGGTCCACATCATCTTCCTCGACGATACGCGCATGGTGATCGGGCCGAATTCGACCCTGATCATCGAGCGCTTCCTGCTGCGCGACCCGACGACGGTCAGCGACCTCGTGATCAACGCGCTGGGCGGCACGTTCCGCTTCATCAGCGGCAACAGCCCCAGCGAGGCCTACCGGATCCAGACCCCGACCGGCACGATCGGCGTTCGCGGCACGGAGTTCGACTTCTTCATCGACTGGGACACCGGAGAGGTCACGGTCGTCGTCTATGAAGGCACGGTCATCATCACCCCGAACAACGGGCCGGCGGTGCTCCTCGACGCAAGCTGCGTCATCGGGCTCATGGAGATGACCAACGCCAACGTGATCGACAACGACAATGTCGGCGACGGCGCCTTCCCCTTCGCGATCAACCAGGCGACTCTGTCGGACCTGTTCCGGGTCTCGAACCCGCGGCGCTGCCTCCTCGACGTCGAGGACTACATGCCGGGGAACATGAACGACCCGCCGCCGCCACCTCCTCCCCCACCGCCACCGCCGCCGCCCCCTCCGCCGGACTGCGACGATCCGGCCATGTCCGGTTCCGACGAGTGTCCGCCGCCACCGCCGCCGGACTGTGACAATCCGGGCATGTCCGGTTCGGACGAGTGTCCGCCGCCGCCTCCTCCTCCGCCTCCACCGCCCCCTCCACCGGACTGCGACAATCCGGGCATGTCCGGTTCGGACGAGTGTCCGCCGCCTCCGCCGGATTGCGAGGAGGAATACAGCGAAGGTTGCCCACCTCCGGAGTGCGGGGAGGTGTACAGCGAAAGCTGCCCACCTCCGGAATGTGAGGAGGAATACAGCGAAGGCTGCTCGCCTCCGGATTGCGAGGAGGAATACAGCGAGGGCTGCCCACCTCCGGAATGCGAGGAGGAATACAGCGAAGGCTGCTCACCTCCGGAACCTCCCGAATGCTGGCCCCATCACGGCACCTGCGGTTATGGCGGCGGCTACGGCTGGGACGGGGGACACCGTTGGTGGCGGGGCCATCATGGCCATGGCTGGGACTGGGGATACGGCGGGGGCTACGGGCATTGATCGGGCCGGCCACGGCTTTGCGGTGGCGCAGCACCCGCGCTTCGCCCTCGCGACCGTCCTAACCGCCCAATGCGGCGCCGGCGCCTCATCGTCATCCCGCTCGGGCTGGCGATCGTCGTGCTGCTCGCCTGGGTCCGGCTTGCCGATCCATACCCGGTCCAGGCGCTCCGCGAGATCGCGTTCGACGGCTTCCAGCGGGTCGCGCCGCGCGCCGAGGGCGACTTTCCGATCCGCATCGTCGACATCGACGAGGCCTCGCTGGAGACCGTCGGCCAGTGGCCGTGGCCGCGCGACCGGATGGCGGAGCTGACGCGCCGCCTCACGGAGCTCGGCGCCGCCGCGATCGTCTATGACGTGCTCTTCCCGGAGGCGGACCGCCTGTCGCCCGTCCGCATTGCCGAGGCGATGGGCCTTGAGCCGGGGGAGGAGCCGCTTGCCGACTTCGATGCGGATTTCGCCGCGGCGCTCGCGGCTGGACCATCCGTCCTCGGCTTCGGCCTGACGCCTGGCGCCGGCGCGATCGAGCAGCGGCCCAAGGCGGGATTTGCCGTCAACGGGGCGACCACGGAGGTGAACGTCCCGATCATGCCCGGCGCGGTGATGCCGATCCCGCTCCTTGCCGAGGCCGCGCAGGGGCTCGGCAGCGTCAGCCTCGAACCCGCGGGCAATGTCAGCGTGGTCCGCCGCCTCCCGCTGATCTGGGCGGATGGCAGCCGGCTCTATCCCTCGCTCGCGATCGAAGCCCTTCGCGTCGCCGTCGGCGCCCGCACGGTGCTGGTGCTGTCGGATCTCACCGGCGGCCGTACGGTCGACGCCATCCGGCTTGCCAATTTCGAGGTGCCGACGACGCCGGATGGCGGCCTCTGGCTCTACTACCAGCCGACTCCGGACGATCTCTACGTGCCGGCCGCGGAAATCCTCGGCCCCGACTACCAGGCACAGCAGGAGCTGATCGCCGGCAACATCGTCTTCATCGGCACGTCGGCGACGGGGCTTCTCGACATTCGCGGCACGCCGCTCGGCACCAACATGCCGGGCGTGGAGATCCATGTTCAGGCGCTGCAGCAGATCCTCTCCGGGACGTTCCTCCAACGCGCCGACTGGATCAGCGGCGCCGAGATCCTCGCTTTCGTCCTCATCAGCATCGCCATCATCTTCGTCACGCTGTTCTCCGGTCCGCTGATCGGCCTTGCCGTCGGCGGCGGGCTCCTGATCGCGATGGGCGCCGCGTCCTGGCTCGCCTTCGCCAATGCCGGGGTGCTGGTCGATCCGAGCTTCCCGGTCCTCGGCGCGTTCATCGTCTACGCCGCGATGGTGTTCTTCCAGTTCACCATCGCCGACGCCGACAAGCGGAAGATCCGCGGGGCCTTCGGATACTATGTGGCGCCGGCGCTCCTGACGGAGATCGAGAAGAACAGCGGGCGGCTGCGGCTCGGCGGCGAGACCCGCGAGCTGTCGATCATGTTCTCCGACGTGCGCAACTTCACCACCCTCAGCGAAGGGCTGACGCCGGAGCGGCTGGTCGCCAAGATCAACACGCTCTTCAACGCGCTGGGCAACGAGATCACCGGCCAATACGGCACGATCGACAAGTTCATCGGCGACGCCATCATGGCGTTCTGGAACGCGCCGGTCGACGTCGAGCGTCACGCCCTGCGCGCCTGCAAGGCGGCGCTCGGCATGCGCCATCGGCTCCGCGAGCTGAACGCCGCCGACGGCTTCGGGCTCCGCGCCGAGAACCACCCGATGGGCGAGCTCGCGATCGGCATCGGCATTGCGACCGGCGAGGCGCTGGTCGGCAATTTCGGCCTTGAGACGCGGTTCGACTATTCCTGCGTCGGTGATTCGGTGAATGTCGCCTCCCGCGTCGAGGGCGCGTGCAAGACGGTCGGCTACGACATCGTCGTCGTCGAGACGACGCGCCGCGAGGCCACCGGGCTCGCCTTCCTCGAAGCGGGCGCGATCGCCCTTAAGGGCAAGAGCAGGCCGGAGCCGATCCACATCCTCGTCGGGGACGAAGCCCTCGCCGCGAGCGCCGATTTCAAGGCGCTGGAGGCGGCGCACCAGGCCGCGATCGAGGCGCTTGCCGCCGACGATCCCAATGCCGACGCTGCGATCGACCGCTGTCTTGCGCTGATCACCTTCCCCGATGCGCTGATGGCGACGTTCTACGAGGTGATGCGCGGCCGCGGCGGCGATTTCGGCGGCCGGTCAGCGAAGCCGGCAATGGCCGAGGCACACTGAGCTACTGCGCCCAGACCAAAGCGGCGACCATGCCGATATAGGTCAGCTGGTGACCGAGCTGGTCGGCGCCGAGGAAGAGGAACCGCGTCGCCTCGGCGGGCTGGAAGCGCCGCTCGATCTGCTCCTTCCCCCAGTCGAGGTGGTAGTGGATGACGAACTCGGCCGCGAGGACCAGGACACCGGCCCAGACCGGCGCGTTCAGGATGAAGAGCGCCGGGATCGAGCCGATGACGTGCAGGCCGGAATGAATGAAGCCGGCGGGATGGCCGTAGATCCCCTTGTTGCGGAAGAAATGGTACGGCCGCTGGAAGACGAAGTCGAAGACGAAATGCTTGGCCGCGAGGTAGGCGAGCGCAAGGAGAATCAGGGCTTCCTGGTCGGTCAATGCGCTTCCCCGGTTGCGGCCGCGCGGCCGTCTGCGCGGGTCAAATGATGGCCGAGGCGCTCCGCAAAGACAATTGCAGCCCTGCCGCTACTCGGCGAGAAAGCGGACGATCCGGTTCGTCGCCGCCAAACTGGTGGGCCGCCATGCCGAAGCTCGCGCGACTGAACCGCCACGCGGTGAGCGGTCCCCTCACCCACCGCGGACCATGAAGGTCGGATGACGGCCGGAAATCAGGGACGGGCTGGCTTAGCGCGGCGCTTGCCCTGTGGTATCACCCGGCAGGCGTCGGCTCGGGGGAGCCCGCCGCGATTATCCCTAAGGCGGGGAACCCGCACCTCCGGAGGCGATGCGCATGAGCCCTGCTGCGCCCGGCACAGCCGCATCCGCCGTCGAGCCTCCGATCGATTTCCCCACCGTCGAATTCCTGAAACGCCATGCCAGCTTCACGTCGCTCGATCTAACCGAACTCGAGGCGGTGGTCAGGAGCAGCCCGGTCGAGGCCTTCGATGCCGGGGCGACGGTGATCACCCAGGGAGATTCCGGGCGGTGCGCCTATCTCGTGCTGGAGGGCAACCTCTCGGTCGAGGTCGACACCGGGATGGGCCTGGTGAAGGTCGCGGCGCTGAGCGCAGGCGACATGGTCGGCGAGATCGCGGCGTTCGCGGCGGTCAACCGGACCGCCAGCGTTCACGCGGTCAGCGCGGCGCGGTTGCTCCGCCTCGACCAGGAGACGATCCGCACGCTGCTGACGGGCAATCCCGCCGCGGCGATGGCGATCACCGCCGAGCTCGGCCGGCGCCTGGAGCAGCAGAACGGCGTCATCGCCACGCTCGTCCAAGCGGCCGGCGCGCTGGCCGAAGGCGCGTTCGAGCCGACCATGCTGGCGAGCCTCAAGGACAAGGCGAGCCGCCTTGCCCATCTCGCCGAGCTGTTCGAGACCATGGCGAGCGAAATCGCGGCGAAGCGCGCGTTCAACCAGGAGATGGACACGGCCGCCGCGATCCAGCGGTCGCTCCTCCCCGCCCCGTTCGACCCGGCCACCGCCGGCGGCCGCTGCGACGCGTTCGGGCGGATGATCCCGGCGCGCCAGGTCGGCGGCGATTTCTATGATTATTTCTACGTAACGCCCGACGTCATCGCGATCGCGGTCGGCGACGTCTCGGGCAAGGGCGTCGCGGCCGCGATGTTCATGAGCGTGTCGCGCACGATGCTGCGGACGATCTGCTCGGAAAGCGCCTCGCCCTCGACCATCCTCGGCAAGATGAACAACCTCCTCGCCCGCGACAACAGCGAGGCGATGTTCGTCACGGTCGTGCTGGCGCTGGTCGACCTCGCCACCGGCGCGGTGAAGATGGGCGCCGCGGGCCATGACGAAGCCTACTTTCTTCCCGCCGACGGCGCGCCGATACGGATCGCCCATATGGGACCGGCGATCGGCCTCTTCGAGGACGCGACCTACCCGGAACGGACGCTCGCGATGAAGCCCGGCGACGCGCTGCTCCTCGCCACCGACGGTGTGACCGAGGCGTTCAACACGGAGAATGCGGCGTTCGGGCAGGAGCGCCTGGAGGAGTTCCTGCGCTACCGGCGGCCAAAGAGCGCGCAGGGCATGGTTGACGGGATCGTCGCCGAAGTGGACGCCTTCGCGGCCGGCGCCCCACGCTCGGACGACACCACCGTCCTGGCAATGACGCTCAACGGCTAGGCCCGCAGACGATCCGCAGCCGGTTCTCGTTGCCGACGCGCTCATAGCCGAGCGCGCTTGCGGTCTGGCGGATCAGTTGGACGCCGAAGCCGCCGGCCACGTCATGCTCAAGGTCGGTGAGCTTGTCGCGCGCTTCGCGCTCGAGCGGATTGAACTCGCGGCCATTGTCGATGACCACCGCAGCCGCAGAGCGCTCGTTGCCGCTGAACTCGACCTCGATCCGCGGATCGTCCTCGGGCTGGAAGGCATAGAGGATGACGTTGGCGACCGCCTCGTTGAGGCAGAGCCGCAGATCCTCAGCGACGCCGGCCGGCACCGCGGCGTCGGCGAAGACCTCGTCCAGCCAGGCGTTGAGCCGCGTCGCTTCGGAGATCTCCGGAGCCAGCGTCAGGCGCCGTTCCATGAATTCACGCCACGAAGGCCGCGCGGGCGTCCGCCTCGTTGGCGACGATCGGGACGAGCGAATCCATGCCCGTCGCCACCAGCACCTTCTGCGCGGCGTCGGTCGGGTTCATGATCACCATCCTGCCCCCGCGCCGCGTGATGGTCTTGGCGGCCTTCACGAACACCCGGATGCCCATCGAGGCGAGGAAGGTCACCCCGGTGAGGTCGACCAGCAGCTTGTCGCGGCTGCCCGCCGCCACGCTGAACGGCAGGTCGATCTGGCTCGCGCCGGCAAGATCGAGCGATCCCTCGAGCTCCAGCTTGAGGATTCCCCCATCGAGCTCGACCCGGTGCATCTCCATCGACAGGCTCCTCGCAAACGGACGGCCGCGCTGGTTTCACGGCCCAGCCGCGCCAGCGTCGCCGTGTATAGGCGGCGCAGTTTGACAGTTCGACGACAGCGAAGCCATGCCCCGCCGGCGCTGCGGTCCCCTGCCCCGGGGAAAGACCGGCCGGCTCCGCCCGTCTAGCCGGTCGTGGTGCGGGCGGTGGGGGTCGAACCCACATGGCCAAGGCCGAGGGATTTTAAGTCCCTTGCGTCTACCGGTTCCGCCACGCCCGCCGCTTCGTGCTTACGGCGCGCGGAACGGGGAGATCAAGCCGAGCGTCGGCCGCATGGGGCCGGCAGTTCCGTCAGGCGGTGGCGTCGCGAAGGGCGACGACGACCGTTTCGACCCGGGCGAGCAGCACCTCGTCGCGGCAGCGGAGCACGACCTGGGTGGCGTAGCCCTGGTCGTCGAAGCTCGGATAGGAGCCGATCAGGACCTCCGGGAAATCGGCCTGCGCCGCGGCAAGCCCTGCCGCGATGCGGCTTTCGCCGACACGGAACACCACCGTGCGCGACAGCATGCGCCGGGCGGTTCCGAGCCGCGGCGCGAGGTCGTCGAGCATCGCCTGCATGATCGGCGGCACGCCCGCGAGGACATGGACATTGCCGATCGAGAAGCCCGGCGCGGCGCTGACGCTGTTGAGGATCAGCGCCGCGCCCGCGGGAATGCGCGCCATGCGGAGCGTCGCCTCGGTCATCGCCGCGGCGCCATAGCGCGCCTCGAGGAGCGCGGCGGCCCGCGGGTCGACGTCGATGGCGACGCCGAACGCCTTGGCGATGGAGTCGGCCGTGATGTCGTCATGCGTCGGGCCGATGCCGCCGGTGGTGAGGACGTGGCTGTAGCGGACGCGCATCGCATCGACCGCGGCGACGATCTCGGCCTCGATGTCGGGAACGATCCGCACTTCGCGCAGGTCGATGCCGAGACTGGTCAGCACCTCCGCGACATGGCCGATATTGCGGTCCTTCGTCCGGCCCGAGAGGATCTCGTCGCCGATGACGATGAGGCCGGCGGTGATGACGGCGTCGGGCATCACGGCGCGCCCGGCGAGACTTCGGCGAAGCGGTCTTCGATCCATTGCCCGACCTTGCCGTCGGCCTCGTGCGGATAGGCGAAGCCGAGACGCGCGGCGACCTTGCCGCCGACGCGACGCAGCAGGGCGTGATGCGCCCGCACCGCGTCGGGAAACCGCGGTGACCCGTATGTGCCATAGGCGTCGCCGAGGCCGGCGAGATCGTCGGGACGCGCCCAGTCGCGCATCTTCCGTGCGCTGCCGAAGACGGTTGCGCCGTCGAGGAGCGCGCTCCATTCGAGCAGGCGCAGCAGGTGCTCCTTGAGGTAGCCGTTGAGGTCGTCGACCGCGCGCCATTCCTCGCCGCGCCGCCAGCGCTTCACCGCCCAGACCAGCTGGAACAGGCTGGTGTGGACCGCAAAGCCGAACGCGGTGGCATCCGGCAATTCCGGCATCTCGCCGGGCGGCGGGGTAAACGCGGACAGCGCGCCGGTGTCGTCGAAGACGACGCGGTAGCCGTGACCGAGGATGACGGCTGCGGTCGCTACGTCCGCCATCGCGGCATCGAACAGGCCGCGGTCGAGGACGACGATGTCCGCGTCATAGCCGCCGGCGAAGAGCACCTGGTTGACCTCCACGCCGGGGATCGGCGCGGGGTGAAGGAAGCTGAGCCAGACCGGGGCGATGGCGGCGGGCCAGTCTGCGGGCCGGGCGGACAGCCAGCCCGCCCGGTCGTCGACCAGCACCATCGCATCCACGTCGGACCAGTCGTCGCCATGGCGGTCGACGCGGGTCAGCGAGCCGAAGAGGACGAGCCCGGTCACGCCGGGCTCGGACCGCGCCCATGCCGCCAGCCGGTCCGAGAGGCCCCGGACGCCTTCCAGCCCGCGCCAGGTTTCGCCGGACATCTCTCGTTCCCCCAATCCCTGACATTCAGCGCAGGCGACACTACATCATGCGCTTCGCGCTCGCGTCGCGGCATGCTTTGCTCTATTCTTCAAAGCGGACGATCCGCCGAAAGATTCAAGCTCCATGGTCACTTACGTCGACGCCGCCACGGTTCCGCGCCGGAACAATGGCGAGATCAAGCTCTACGGGCCTGACGGGTTTGAGGGAATGCGGCGCGCCGGGCGGCTGGTGGCGCTCTGCCTCGACGCGGTGAACGAGATCGTGCGGCCGGGACTGCCGACGCAGGCGATCGACGATTTCGTCTACGGCTTCGCGATGGATCATGGCGCGACCCCGGCGACGCTCGGCTATCGCGGCTACACCAAGTCGACCTGCACCTCGATCAACCACGTCGTCTGCCACGGCATCCCCGGCGACAAGCCGCTGCGCGACGGCGATATCCTCAACATCGACGTCACGCTGATCGTCGACGGCTGGCACGGTGATTCCAGCCGGATGTACGCCGTCGGCGAGGTGAAGCGGGCGGCCGAGCGGCTGATGGAGGTCACCTATGAGGCGATGATGCGCGGCATCGCCGAGATCAGGCCGGGACACCACACCGGCGACATCGGCTACGCCATCCAGAACTATGCCGAGGGCGAACGCTGCAGCGTGGTGCGCGATTTCTGCGGCCACGGCGTCGGCCGCCTCTTCCACGACGCGCCGAACATCCTCCATTACGGCAGCCGCGGCGACGGCGTGATGCTGAAGCCGGGCATGATCTTCACTGTGGAGCCGATGATCAATCTCGGCCGGCCGCAGGTGAAGATTCTCGGCGACGGCTGGACGGCGGTGACCCGCGACCGCTCGCTGTCGGCGCAGTTCGAGCACAGCGTCGGCGTCACCGAGACCGGCTTCGAGATCTTCACCCGCTCGCCGGGCGGGCTCGAACACCCGCTCCGCCGGGGGGCATGACAGCGTCCGGCGACAAGCCGGGCGGGCAGCCCCATTTCCACGGCCACCGCGAGCGGCTGAAGACTCGGTTTCGCGACCACGGCGCGCAGGCGCTTGCCGACTACGAGCTCCTCGAGCTCCTGCTTTTCCGGGTCCTGCCGCGGCAGGACACCAAGCCGATCGCCAAGGCCCTCCTCGACCGCTTCGGCTCGTTCTCCGAGGTGCTGGCGGCGCCGCCGGAGCAGCTGGCGGAGGTCGACGGCGTCGCCGAGACGACGGCGTTTCACCTGAAGACGCTGCAGGCCGCGGCGCAGCGCTACGCCCGTGATGGCGTGCGCGACCGCCCTCTCCTCACCTCATGGGACGCGGTGATCGGCTATTGCCGCGCCGCGATGGCGTTCGCCGGCCGGGAGGAGTTCCGCGTTCTCTTCCTCGACAAGCGCAACATGCTGATCGCCGACGAGGTGCAGCAGACCGGCACGGTCGACCATACGCCGGTCTATCCCCGCGAGATCATGAAGCGCGCGCTGGAGGTGTCGGCGACCGCGCTGATCCTGGTGCACAACCACCCCTCGGGCGACCCGACGCCGTCGCGGGCCGACATCGAGATGACCCGGACCATCGTCGACGTGGCGAAGCCGCTCGGCATCGTCGTGCACGACCACATCATCGTCGGCCGCAAGGGCCACGCCAGCTTCCGCAGCCTCCAGCTGCTCTAGGACGGCCACCGTGGTTTCAACCCTCCCCTTGCGGGAGGGTTGAAACCGCGAAGCGGTTTCGGGGAGGGGTGCTGAGTCAAGGTTGAACGCGGGCTCAGCACCCCCTCCCGAACCGGCTGCGCCGGTTCGACCTCCCCGCAAGGGGGAGGTTGAAGAGGACGTGGTTCAGATGGCTAACATCGCGCTCTAGGACGGCGCGGGGAGCTCGACCGGGATCAGCTGGGCGCGGACCTCGCCGCCGGGATGGGCGGCGGTGTGGAGGTTGAGGTACCAGAGCCCGGCGAGGAGGTCGGCCTCCTGCGCCTCCGTCAGGACGACCGCGCCTTCGATGGGGCTGGCGAGGTCGTCCTCGAACGGGACGACGACGCCGGCGTTGACGCCGATATCTGCCGGGCCGTGAAAATGGCCGGCGGTCGGCGGACCGGACAGGCCGGCATAGGTCACAATCCAGCGCAACTCCCGCGTGTCGCTATCATAGGTTGCGGTGAGGGTCGCCGTGCCGGGCGTGTTGACCGGCGGCGCCTGCTCGGCGCCCGTGGCCACCGCGTCGAAACTGTAGATCCGCGCAGAGGCAGGCAACGACACGAGAAGCGCCGCAGCCGCAAGAACGGCTGTTTTCGGCCAGTTCATCCTTGGCATCCGCCTCTCCGTCGGCCGCGATCGCGGAAGCCTTGCCCGAAGCCGCACGCGCGATCGGCACACCGTCCCTCCGTCATCCAGTCTACCACCGATTCCCGCGCACCATTCCCTCTCCAACCAAACCTTAAGACTGTGGCGATACTCTTTGACGTTGTATCGGGCGTCGAGGAAGCATGGCCGCAACCGAGCACGGGGCGATCGGGCAGGACCGCGGTTCGGGACGAGCATCCGTCCCGGGCCCGCGGCGCTTCGGGCTGTCGCTCTTCGCCAAGCTCGCGATCCTCGGCTTCCTCGGGAACCTGCCGATCTTCGTCATCGGCTACATGTTCCTCTCCGAGCGGTTCGAGGACATTGGCTTCGCCGAGCGGGAGCGCGCCGGCATCACCTATCTCGCCGCGGCGTGGCCGAGCTATGCGGCGTCGCTCGAGAACCGCAGCCCGACGCGGGAAGACGCCCTTCGCCTTCAGCAGGCGGGCGCGCGGTTCGACGACGAGCTCGGCACCGGTCTCCACCGCGTCCGCTACCAGGACGCCATCGTTCGCGTCGGGGCGAATGCCGTCGCGGCGGGCCGGGCGTTCATCAACCGCGTCGCCGACAATGCGGGCCTGTCGGTCGACCCCGATCTCAACACGCTGCGCGCCGTCGCCATCGTCGCGCAGAACCTCCCCGAGGTCGGCGCGCTCGCCAACGAGCTCCATGGCGACCTCCTCGACCAGGACAGCCCGGAGGCGCGCCGCGTGGCGCTCGACCAGTTCGCCCGGGCGGGCACGCTCCTCGCCGAAAGCCTCGGCGCCACCGACGCGCTCAATTTCAACACCGAGCTGACGGCGCTCCTCACCACGACGCAGGTCGCGATGAACGCCGCGACCGCCCGCTTCTCCGCCGCGGCCAACGCCATCGCCGCGGACATGCCGGACAGCGGCCAGGACCTCGCCGCGGCCCATACGGCATTCCAGCGCGCCCTTTCGGATTTCTGGAACGCCGCGGCGACGGCGCTCGACGTGCTGCTGGAGAACCGGACCCAGCACCTGCGCGGTCTCGTGCGGCAGGATGCGATCCTCTTCGCCGCCCTCTACGCAACGGTCGCATTCCTGATCTGGCTCCTCGGCCGCTCGATCACGGGGCGCACGCGCGGCCTGATGCGGACCGTCGAGGCGCTCCGCGAGGGCGAGCTCGACACCGCCGTGCCCTACACCCAGGGCGGCGACGAAATCGGCGCCATGGCGCGGGCGATCGAGGTGCTGCGGAAGGAGCTCCTCGGCAAGCGCGCCGTCGACCTCGCGCTCGAAGCGCAGCGGAAGACCCTCGAGACCCAGAACATCCGCTTCGACGCCGCGCTCAACAATATGAGCCAGGGCCTCGCGATGCTGGATCGCGACCATCGGCTCGTGGTGTCGAACCGGCGCCTGGCGGAGATCTACGGGCTGCCGCTGGTGGCGCTCCGTCCGGGGATGACGATGGCCGAGATCTTCGCCGAGGCGCGCCGCAGCGGGCTGGAGATTCCCGACGGCCTCGCCTCGTGGCTGGAGGGCGATGCCGACTTCCCGCTGGAGGTCGGCGACGGCCGTGCGCTCTTCATCTCCAGCCGGATCATGCCCGATGGCGGGCTGGTCTCCACCCATGAGGACTTGACCGAGCGGCGGAAGGCCGAAGCGCAGATCGCGCACATGGCGCGCCACGATTCCCTCACCCACCTCCCCAACCGCACGTTCCTGCGCGAGAGCCTTCAGGACGCGCTCCACCTCCTGCCGGACGACGGCGCGCTGGCGGTGCTCTTCCTCGACCTCGACAATTTCAAGAGCGTCAACGACACGCTGGGCCATCCCGTCGGCGACGCGCTTCTCAAGGTCGTCGCGCAGCGCCTCGAGCGCCTCGTCGGCGAGACCTCGACGGTCGCCCGGATATCCGGCGACGAGTTCGCCGTGCTGGCGCGCGTCGCCTCGCCGATCGCCGCCGGGCTCCTTGCCGGCGAGATCGTCGGCGTGCTGTCGGAGAGCTACGACATCGAGGGACACCACATCGCGATCGGCGCGTCGGTGGGCATCGCCGTGGCGCCGGCCGACGGGCGCGACCCCGACATGCTGCTGAAGAATGCCGACACCGCCCTTTACCGCGCGAAGGGCGACGGCCGCGGCACGCACCGCTTCTTCGAGCCGGGCATGGATGACGAGCTGCAGTCGCGGCGGCTCCTCGAGCTCGACCTTCGCCACGCGGCGATGGCCGGCGAGTTCGAGCTCCACTACCAGGCGGTCGTCAATGTCGAGGCCAACCGGATCGCCGGGTTCGAGGCGCTGCTGCGCTGGCGGCATCCGCGCCGCGGCCTCGTCATGCCGACCGACTTCGTCGGCATCGCCGAGGAAACCGGCCTCATCACCCGCATCGGCGAATGGGCGCTGAAAGAGGCATGCCGGGAAGCGGCGGCGTGGCCGGACACGATCAAGGTCGCGGTCAATCTTTCGCCGGCCCAGTTCACGAGTCCAGGGCTGGTCGACGCCGTGGCCAGCGCCCTCGCCGCGTCCGGGCTGGAGCCGTCGCGGCTCGAGCTCGAGATCACCGAGTCGGTGCTCCTGCAGGACAACCGCAGCACGCTGGCGACGCTGCACCAGCTGCGCGAGCGCGGCGTCCGGATCTCGATGGACGATTTCGGCACCGGCTATTCGTCGCTCAGCTATCTGCGCTCCTTCCCGTTCGACAAGATCAAGATCGACCAGTCCTTCACGCGCGACCTGCCGTCCAACCCGGACAGCGCGGCGATCGTCCGCGCGGTGGCGGGCCTCGGCAACAGCCTCGGCATGACGACGACCGCCGAAGGCGTCGAAACCGTGGAGCAGCTCCGCGTCCTTCGGGCCGAGGGCTACACCGAGGTCCAGGGCTTCCTGTTCAGCCGGCCGGTCCCCGGGTCGCGGGTGCCGGATCTCCTGCGCGAGCCGCCGGCGCGCAGCACCGACAGCCGTGTCGCCTGAGCCCTCCCTTCCTCAAGAAAGCCCTCTTGCGCCCGGTGCGCGGCGCAGGGCCTGACCGACCAACTATCTCAAAAGACATTTTCGGGCCTTCACGCCGCGTGCTACCACCCGCGCGGGGCTTTCGAGGCGTCACAACAGACATGTCCGACCATGCGGCCACGGGTCGCACGACGATTCTATTCGTCGAGAATGAGTGGATCGTCGCTGCGCCCTCCATCGAATTGCTGGGCGATTCCGGTTTCACCGTCCTCGACGCCGGGTCCGGCAAGGAGGCGCTGGACCTGCTCGACCGCCACCCGGAAACGGCGCTGATGATCGTCGACATCGGCCTTCCCGGCATGGACGGGAATGCGGTGATCCGGGCCGCCCGGACGCGGCGGCCGGGCCTCAGGGTGCTCGTCGTCACCGGATATGACCGCTCGGCCGTCGAGGCCGCGGAGGACGCGATCACCCGCTATCTCGGCAAGCCCTACATGCCGGGCCAACTGCTGGACGACGTCATGGCCCTCCTCAACGCTGGCTCGCCTGCCGGCTCGACCGCAGAAGCCGGACCACCGCCGACGTAAGCGCCTGCGAGGAGAACGGCTTGGAGAGGAGCACCACGTCCTCGTCCAGCCGGCCCTGATGGACGATGGCGTTGGTGGTGTAGCCGGTGGTGAAGAGCACCGGCGTCGCTGGCCGCACCTTCTTCGCCGCATCGGCGATCTGTCGGCCGTTCATCCCGTTGGGCAGCACGACGTCGGTGACGATGAGGTCGATCGGCGTGTCGCTCTCGACGATCTTCATCGCCTCGCGGCCGTCGCGCGCGACGAGGACGTCATAGCCTTCGCTCGCCAGCGTCTCGCGCTCGAACTCCAGCACGCCGTCGTCGTCCTCGATCACCAGGATGGTGCCGCCCGGCTCCTCGGGCTCCGCTGGCGCGTCCTGGGCCGGAGCCTCGGCCGACGCCATGCCCGCCGCCGCATCCGTCAGGCGCGGCAGGTAGATCTTGATCGTCGTCCCCTGCCCGACCTCGCTGTAGATGCGGATGTGGCCGCCCGACTGCTTCACGAAACCGTGAACCATGCTGAGGCCGAGGCCGGTGCCCTGCCCCGGGCCCTTGGTGGTGAAGAATGGATCGAAGGCGCGGGCGGCCGTTTCGCGGCTCATACCCTCGCCGGTATCGCTCACCGCCAGCAGCACATATTGCCCCGGCTTCAGGTCGTGGAGGCCTTCGCGGGCGAGATAGTCGGCGTCGAGATGGGCGTTCGCCGTCTCGATCGTCACCTTCCCGCCATCGGGCATCGCATCGCGGGCGTTGATGGCAAGGTTGAGAAGCGCGTTCTCGAGCTGGTTGGGATCGACGAAGGTCCGCCACAGCCCGGCGCCGAGGACCGTCTCCACCGACACCGCGTCGCCGAGGCTGCGATGGAGGAGGTCCGACATGCCGCTGACGAGCGTGTTGAGGCTGAGCGCGCTCGGCTGTAGCGGCTGGCGCCGGGAGAAGGCGAGGAGCCGCTGGGTAAGCCGCGCTGCGCGCTGCACCGCGTCGCGGCTCGATTCGACATAGCGCGACAGCGTCGCCTCGCCCGGCGGGAGCTTGCGGGCCAGGAGCTCCAGATTGCCGCCGATGGCGGTCATGAGATTGTTGAAGTCGTGGGCGATCCCGCCGGAAAGCTGGCCGATCGCCTCCATCTTGAACGACTGCCGCAGCTGCTCCTCGGCGACGGCGCGGCGCGTCGATTCGATTTCGAGCGCGGTGATCGCCTCCGCGCGGCGCCGCCCCTGCCGCATCGCCATCAGGGTGATGACGATGAGCGCGGCGGTGGCGGGAACGGCCGCGGCGAGCACCCAGCCCATGAAGCGGAGCCAGTCGCCGCGGACGGCGCTCAGCGGCAGCGCGACGGCGACGTAGAGCGGCCGGTCGTCGACGCGGCGGAAGGCGACGAGGATATCGTTGCCCGCGAAGGAGCTGACGACGCCGGCCGTCGGCGAATCGGAGATGAGCGCTGCGAACTCTTCGACGGGATCGACCTCGTCCAGCGCGATCTCAGCGGAGAAGGGATGAAACGCCAGAACCGATCCGTCCTGGCGGACCAGCGCGGCGATGAGGTCGCTGTCGCCGGCGAACTGCGCGTAGACGTCGCTGAAATAGGTCGGCTCGATCGACACCGCGATCAGCCCGTCGAAATCGCCCTCTGGCGTCAGGCGCGGCCGGGCGACCTGGAAGAACAGAGCATCCTCGCCCTCGGGGGTCTGGATGCGAAGGACGCGGCTGACATATTCCCGCAGCCCCGGATTGTCGCGGACGGCAATGAAATAGTCGCGCTCGGCAAGGTTGGTGCCCGGCGGGATCGGGTAGACCCGCGCCGACACCAGGGCATCGCCATTGGCGGCGATGATGGTGGTGCTGAAGAGGTGGTCGTAGTCGGCCGTGAGGTCTTCCAGCCGGGCGTTGATCGCCGCCTCGGCGGCGCGGACCTCCTCCTCGGTGAAGCCGGTGATCAGCGGCTCGATCGATCGCGCGACGAGCGCCGTGGTGTCGAACACGCGCGAGGCGTGCTCGCGCATCAGGTCGGCCGTCCGCTCGACCTCGCCGCGCGCGTCGTCCATCGTGTTGCGATAGGTGGTGACAGCCACCAAGGCGATGACCAGGACGGGCACGAGAACAGCGGCGACCAACAGGACGCGAAGCGGCCAGTCGCCCCGCGAACCGCCCACAACCGCACCCTTGCCGCCGTCGCCTGCCGCCATCGCCACCTGCCCCGGGCGCGCCAGTGTAGACGGCGGCTGATCGCGGCGCGAGCGGGCGGGCCGGCGGCACGATCGCCGCGCGGTTCCGGCGCGCGGCTTTGGATACGTGACTCACCATGGTTGGGAGAGACTGGTGAGCGCGCTGGGGATCGAACCCAGGACCTGCTGATTAAAAGTCAGCTGCTCTACCGCTGAGCTACGCGCTCCGGGCGCCGATTCCGCGCCGAACGGCCGAACCGTAGGGGGGCGGCCATGACGGGTCAATGTAAGTGCTCCCGCCGCCGTTGCGACGTCGCATTTCGCAGTCCCTTCCGGCCGGAGCGTGCCGCCGGGCCGGAGCAATCCCCGTTCACGACGAAATGATGTGGCTGGAACTCATCTTTAGCCCTACGAACAAGAGAGCGTCGCGCCGCCTGCCCGGCGTCGCACACAACGATGAACCGGGAAACCGGCACAGGCCGTCAGCGGCCCGTTGGGGGGACGAGATGAGGTTGCTTCTCGCCGCTGCGGTGGCGGCGATAGCCTTCGCCATGATTCCGTATCTGCTGAGCCTCGATGCGGAGGGTGACCTTGCCGCGGCGCCGGCCGAGGCCAACCCCGCCGCGTCTCAGGCGCAGCCCAGCGTCGCCGCGTCCCGGGCCGGAGGCGGCAACCTCGCCGCGCCGCCCGCCGAAGTGCTGAGGATCAACATCACCGGCACCGAGATCGATACCAACGCGCTCAACATCGAGACCGGCAGGTACTACCGGATCGAGCTGGTCAGCGACGGCATGGCGGAGGTGGCGTTCAGCGCGCCCGAATTCATGCAGGACATCCACGTCCGGCTCCTGGTCATCCAAGGCATCGAAGTACACCTGCAGGGCCTGACCTTCCGCGCGATCGAGTTCGACCAGGGCGGCACGGCCGCGTTCAGCTTCGTCGCGATCCGCACGGGCACCTACCCCTTCAACATCGGCGAGGTCAGGGGGACCATCACAGTCATCTGAGCCGTCGGTTGATCGGGCGGGATCACCCTTCCCATTGCGGACGGCGTTGCGGGAGGCGGTCGATCCAGCCGGTGGCACGCAGCAGGAGGGCCTTCATCAGGCGCTGGCCGGGCCGCTCGACATAGCGCCAGATCAGGAGCGACAGCCCGATCAGCGCCAGCGTCACGCCGATGATGATCACGGCCGGCGACGCGAGGCCGTCGAGCCGGTTGAAGGCGATGAAGCCGATATGCTGGTGGAGGAGATAGAGCGGATAGGTCAGCCCGCCGATGGCGAGAAGGACGCTGGCGGGGAGCGGCACGCGCTTCGGCAGCAGCGCGATGCCGACCAGCGCGACGATGGCGATGCTGAGGCCACCGATGACCGGGCCGGAGAAGCTGACGGTGAAATGGTCGCGCAGCCACTCCGCCTTCAGCATCGACTGGGCGGCGCCGATGAAGGTGGCGATGCCGAGGAGCGGCCAGGTGGCGTCGTCGCGCCTGCCGCTGTGGAGGAGGTAGAGGAGGAGTCCGGCGCAGAAGAAGCCGCTGTCGTCGGTGATGAAGACGCTGCGCAGCAGCGCGGAGTCGATCAGGATCTCGTTCGCCGCCGAGATCGCGAGCCAGGCCATCACGACCTGGGTGAGATATTTCGAGAAGAAGCCAAGGACGATGAGCGCGAGCACCCAGGCGTAGAAGGTCAGCTCGTAGACGATCGACCAGTAGACGCCGTCCATGAAGGGCTCGCCCAGCGCGGGCGCTGCGATGAAGAGGTTGGCGACCCACTGGAACAGCGAGGTCTCGAAGTGCGGCGGACCGAACGCCAGCGTGACGACGAAGGTGAGCGTCATGCAGACGAGGAAGGCCGGATAGATGCGCGCCGCCCGCGCAACGAGGAATTGCCGCGCGGTGCGGCCCTCGGCCGAATAGGCGATCACGAAGCCGCTGATGACGAAGAACAGCTCGACGCCGAGATAGGAATATTTGGTGACGTCCTCGAGCGCGGGCAGCGCGATCGCGGTCGTGCCGCCGGCCGCGCCGCGGAAGCAGAAATGGTAGGCGACGACGGCGAGCGCGGCGAAGAGGCGCAGGAGATCGAGCGTATCGACACGCGGAGCTCGGTGATGCGTCGCGGTGGAGGCCATGGCGGGGCGGGGTCCTTCGGTGGATCGCGCCAAACTGCCACTTTCCGCGAGCGCCGGATCAGGGCCTCGCGGATATCTTTGCAAACAAGATTAAAACCCGATGCGCTTGGATGGCCTCATCAACTCGGCGTCACGCCGGCGAAGGCCGGGGTCCAGAGCCACACGACGGACGGTGCCCGTGGCGCTGGATTCCGGCCTTCGCCGGAATGACGACAGGAGGGAGTCTAGCGCGGCTTCCCGGCCCAGATCGCGAGGAGTTCCGCGCGTAGCGTGCCCAGCGTCCCGGCGGCGATGGCGGCGCGGATGTCGGCCATCATGCACTGGTAGAAGGCGAGGTTGTTCCAGGTGAGCAGCATCGACGCCAGCGTCTCGCCCGACTTCACCAGATGGTGGAGATAGGCGCGGGAATAGTCGCGGCTGGCCGGGCAGTCGGATTCCGGGTCGAGCGGCCGCGGGTCGTCGGCGTGGACGGCGTTGCGGAGGTTCACCTTGCCGGCGCGGGTATAGGCGAGGCCGTGGCGCCCTGCCCGCGTCGGGATCACGCAGTCGAACATGTCGACGCCGCGCCACACCGCCTCGATGATGTCGGCGGGCGTGCCGACGCCCATCAGGTAGCGCGGCTTTTCGGCCGGCAGCACGGCGTTGGTCGCCTCCACCATTTCCAGCATCACCGCCTGCGGCTCGCCGACGGCAAGGCCGCCGATGGCGTAGCCGGGGAAGTCCATCGCGGTCAGCGCGTCGGCGGAGGCGCGGCGGAGATGGGCGCGGTCGCCGCCCTGCACGATGGCGAAGAGCGCACGGTCGGGCGGCGCGCCGAAGGCCGCTTTGGCGCGCTCGGCCCAGCGGAGCGACAGGCGCATCGCGCGCTCGATCTCGGGCTCCTCCGCGGGGAGCGCGATGCACTCATCGAGCTGCATCTGGATGTCGGAGCCGAGGAGCGTCTGGATCTCGACCGCCCGCTCCGGGGTCAGTTCGTGACGCGCGCCGTCGAGATGCGACTGGAAGGTCACGCCCTCCTCGGTGACCTTCCGGAGCTTCGCCAGCGACATCACCTGGAAACCGCCGGAATCGGTGAGGATCGGATGCGGCCAGTTGGCGAAGCGGTGGAGGCCGCCGAGGCGCGCGATCCGCTCCGCGCCGGGCCGGATCATCAGATGATAGGTGTTGCCGAGGATGATGTCGCTGCCGAGGGCGCGCACCGTTTCGGGCAGCATCGCCTTCACCGTCGCCGCGGTGCCGACCGGCATGAAGGCCGGCGTGCGGATGACGCCGCGCGCCGTCGTCACCGCGCCGTGCCGCGCCGCGCCGTCGGTGGCGAGGACCGAGAAGGAGAAGCCGCTCACGGAGCAGCCGGCTCCAGCAGCGACGCGTCGCCGTAGGAATAGAAGCGGTAGCCGGCCGCGATCGCGTGGCGATAGGCGGCGAGCATGGTCTGCCGGCCGGAGAAGGCCGAGACCAGCATGAAGAGCGTCGAGCGCGGCAGGTGGAAATTGGTCATGAGAAGATCGACCGCGCGGAAGCGATAGCCCGGCGTGATGAAGATGGCGGTCTCGCCGCGGAACGGCCGGACGATCCCATCCTCGCCGGTCGCGCTTTCGAGGAGCCGCAGCGACGTCGTGCCGACGGCCACGATCCGGCCGCCGGCACGCCGCGCGGCGTTGAGCGCGTCAGCGGTTGCGCGTGTCACCTCACCCCATTCGGCATGCATGTGGTGGCCGGAGGTGTCGTCGGCCTTCACGGGAAGGAAGGTTCCCGGTCCGACGTGAAGCGTCACGGTCTGGCGTGAGACGCCGGCCGCATCCAGCGCGGCGAAGAGCGCGTCGGTGAAGTGCAGCCCTGCAGTGGGCGCGGCGACGGCGCCGTCGACCGCGGCGAAGGTGGTCTGGTAGTCGGCGCGGTCGGCGGCGTCCTCGTCGCGGCGCGCGGCGATGTAGGGCGGCAGCGGCATGTGGCCGTGCGCAGCGATCGCCTCGTCGAGCGCCGGGCCCGAAAGGTCGAAGGCGAGGCGCACCAGCCCGTCGCCGAGATTGGCGGCCACGGTCGCATCGAGGCCGGCGACGAGGCAGGCATTGTCGCTGGTGGCACCGAACCGCAGGCGGTCCCCGGCGGCGAGGCGCTTGGCCGGCCGCGCCAGCGCTTCCCACTCCGCCTCGCCGGTGCGCTTCGCCAGCGTCACCGATATGTGCGCGACGGCCTCGCCGCGATGCCGCTCGCCGTGAAGCTCGGCCGCGATCACGCGGGTGTCGTTGAGGACGAGCACATCGTCGGCGCGGAGCAAGGACGGCAGGTCGCGGACGGTGCGGTCCTCCAGCGCGCCGTTCGCGCGCACCACGAGGAGCCGGGCCGCGTCGCGCGGCCGCGCCGGCCGGAGCGCGATCCGGTCGGCCGGCAGGTCGAAATCGAAGAGCTCGACGCGCATCGGGGCGCCTTGCGCTAGAGCGTGATCCGACCAGGTCGCATCACGCTCCAGCGCTATGTCTTTGTTGGAGCATGATCTTTTCGAAAAGCCGGTATCCACTTTTTCGGATCATGCTCTAGCCCATGTCGGCGGCGACGCTCATCGAGGTGATCTTGTCGGGGTTCTGCACCGGCTCGCCGCGCCTGATCTGGTCGATGTTCTCCATGCCCGACACGACCTCGCCCCAGACCGTGTACTGGCCGTCGAGCCAGGGCGATTCCGCGAAGCAGATGAAGAACTGGCTGTCGCCCGAATCGGGGTTCTGCGAGCGCGCCATCGAGACGGTGCCGCGGACATGGCGCGTCGGGGTGAATTCCGCCTTCAGCTTGTGGCCCGAGCCGCCCATGCCGGTGCCGGTCGGATCGCCGGTCTGGGCCATGAAGCCCTCGATGACGCGATGGAAAGGCACGCCATTGTAGAAGCCTTCCCGCACCAGCTCCTTGATGCGCTCGACATGGCGCGGGGCGAGATCGGGCCGCATGCGGATCAGCACCGGTCCCTTGGTGGTTTCCATCCGGAGGGTGTCTTCGGAGGTATCGGTCACGAGCCTGCCTTTCCTGGTGAGAATCCGCCGTCAGCCATTGGCCGGGCCAGCGCCCAGCCTCCTGGCGACTGCGGGGGGAACGAAAGCCGCGACATCCCCGCCCATGCGCGAGATCTGCCGCACCAGTGTCGCCGATATATGGCGGTGAACCGGCCGGGCGGGAACCAGCACGGTGCGGATTTCGGGCGCAAGGGCCGCGTTCATCCCCGCCATCCTGAGCTCGCCGTCGAGGTCGCCGCCGTCGCGGATGCCGCGCACGAGGATCGTCGCGCCCGCGGCGCGGGCGGCCTCGACGATCAGGCCATCATAATGCGCCACCGTCACCCGCCCTTCGCCGCCGCCGATGTCGTCCACGACCTCGCGCAGCATCTCCGCGCGCTCCTCGAAGGTGAACAGCGCGGTCCGGGTCGGGTGGATGCCGATGGCGAGGACGACGTGGTCGGCAAGCTCCAGCGCCGCGGCCAGGACATCGACATGGCCGACCGTCATCGGGTCGAAAGAGCCGGGAAAGATCGCAATTCTGGACATGGGCCGGGCTCCCGGACAGCGCTGCGCGCCGATCGGAGGGGCCTAGCTCTTTCCAGCCGCTGCGGCAAGAAGGCAACAGCTTCGCCGGTCTTCGCGCGGACGGGAACCACTTGCGCCGCTCGTTTGTTGTTGGTTCGTCCGGGCGTGAGCAGTCGATGAACGGCTTATGAACGGTCCTATCCAGTCGCGTTCATGATCACTGGGCGAGAATACGGTCCGAAAGAGCAGGAGACCCGCCATGACCGTCCGGATGCACTCGGCGATACTCGCCATCACCCTTCTTGCCACGGTCGCCGTCGCGGCCGCGGCAGCCGGCATCGGCAAGACCTTCGAGGTGCCGGCGGTGAAGAGCGACCGGCTGCCGGTGGCCATGGTGTCGGTCGACACCGAGGTCACGGTCGAGAATCGCGGCGACGTGTCGGTGGTTTCCCGCGTTCCGTCGGGCCAGCTCTAGAGCGCGATCCGACCAAGTCGAATCACGCTCCAGCGCTATGTCTTTGTTGGAGCATGATCTTATCGAAAAACCGGCATCCACTTTTTCGGATCATGCTCTAGCCCCTCCCTGTTTCCTCCCACCCTCCCCCTTCAGCGCCGGCTCGTCCGGCGCTTCTTTTTTGGGGGTCAGGCGGCTTTCGAGCCGTGTGCGGCCGGGGCGCCCGCCGGGGTTTCCACCGGCTGTTGCGGGACGTGTATGGCGCCGTCGCGGACCCAGCGGTCGCGCCCGGCGCGCTTGGCGAGGTAGACGGCCTGGTCGGCGACGCGGAGGGCGGTATCGATGTTCGCGCCGGTCGCCACCATCGAGATGCCGATGCTGGCGGTCAGCTCGCCGTCGATCTCCGCGCCCGCGTCGACCCGAAGCTGGCGGAAGCCCTGGCAGATCCGCTCCGCGGTGGCATCGGCCTCCGCGGGCGTCGCGCCGGGGAGGATGGCGGCGAATTCCTCGCCGCCGAGGCGGGCGACGAAGTCCTCGGGACCATGCAGCGCGCGGATCAGCGTCCGCGCGACGAATTCCAGCATGGCGTCGCCCGTGGCGTGGCCGTGGGTGTCGTTGACGCGCTTGAAATGGTCGAGGTCGATCATCATCACCGCCGCGCCGTCGGCGGCCGACACCGGGCTCGCGAGAAGGCCTGGCGCACGCGTGAAGAAGGCGCGGCGATTGGGAAGGCCGGTGAGGAGGTCGGTGTTCGCCTGACGCTCGAGCTCGTCATGCATCTGGCGCAGCCGCGCGATCGAGCGGACCAGCATGTAGGTCGGCCCTGGCGCCATGGCGGCGGGCAGGAGCGCGGCGAGGAGCAGCCCGATGGTGAAGTCCCTGACGTCGAGCGCGAGGAGGATCAGCGTCGTCAGTGCGACCGACAGGATCACGGAACCGGCGGTCAGAACAGCCGCGGCGGCCACCGGCCTCAGCATCAGGTTCTGCATGACGCGGCTCCCCTTCCCGTGCCGCCATCATGCATGCCGCGGCCAACGGAACCGCTAAGTCGGTCGTTCCAATTTTAGAGGTTATGTCGATTTCGGCGGCTACGCCGAAGCGATTGATATCGCTGTTTTTTCAGGTCTGGTCCGGCTCCGCTTCGGGCTCGTCCTCGGGCTCGGCGAGATGCTCGACCGACACGACGGTTTCGCCGTCCGCGGTGTCGAAGATCGTGACGCCCTGGGTGCTGCGGCCGGCGATGCGGATGCCGTCGACCGGCACGCGGATCACCTGTCCGCCGTCGGACACCAGCATGATCTGGTCGGCCTGCTCGACCGGGAACGAGGCGACCAGCGCACCGTTCCGCTCGTTGACGACCATCGCGGTGATGCCTTTGCCGCCGCGGCCGGTGACCCGGTATTCGTAGGACGAGGTGCGCTTGCCGAAGCCGTTCGCCGACACCGTCAGCACGAATTGCTCGGCGGCGCTCATCTCGGCGTAGCGCGCCTGCGACAGCTCGCCGTCGCCCGGCGCGGCCTCGGCGTCCGGCTCGCCGCCTTCCTCGCCATCGCCCTCGCCGCGCACCGCGCGGCTCATCTTGAGGTAGGTGCTGCGCTCTTCGGCCGAGACTTCGAAATGATGCAGCACCGCCATCGAGATCAGGCGGTCGCCCTCGCCGAGATTGATGCCGCGCACGCCGGTCGAATCGCGGCCTTTGAAGACGCGGACCTCGGGCACCGGGAAGCGGATGCACTGGCCGTTCGCGGTGGTGAGGAGGATGTCGTCATGCTCGGTGCAGGTCTGGACGCCGACGATGCCCTCGCCTTCGGCGAGCTTCATCGCGATCTTGCCATTGGCGCGCACGTCGACGAAGTCCGACAGCTTGTTGCGGCGGACGGTCCCGCCGGTGGTGGCGAACATCACGTCGAGCGTCTCCCAGGACTCCTCGTCCTCGGGCAGCGGCATGATCGTAGTGATGCGCTCGCCGTCGGACAGCGGCAGCAGGTTGATCAGCGCCTTGCCGCGCGCCTGGGGCGCCGCCAACGGCAGGCGCCACGCCTTCATCTTGTACGCCTGGCCGAGCGAGGAGAAGAACAGCACCGGGGTGTGGGTGTTGGCGACGAAGAGCTGCGCGACGAAATCCTCGTCGCGGGTCGCCATGCCGGCGCGGCCCTTGCCGCCGCGGCGCTGCGCCCGGTAGGTCGCAAGCGGCACGCGCTTGATGTAGCCGGCATGGCTGACGGTGACGACCATGTCCTCGCGCTGGATGAGGTCCTCGTCCTCGAGGTCGGCGCCGCTCTCGACGATCTCGGTCTTCCGCGGCGTCGCGAACTCGGCCTTCGCGGCGGCGAGCTCGTCGCGGACGATGGTCTGGATGCGGGCGCGCGAGCCGAGGATGTCGAGGTAGTCGCGGATCGAATCGGCAAGGCCGTTGAGCTCCTCGCCGACCTCGTCGCGGCCGAGCGCGGTGAGACGCTGCAGGCGAAGGTCGAGGATGGCGCGGGCCTGAGTCTCCGAGAGGCGATAGGTGCCGTCGTCGGCGATGCGGTGCCGCGGATCGTCGATGAGGCGGATCAGCGGCGCCACGTCGGTCGCCGGCCAGTCGCGGCCCATCAGCTCCTCGCGCGCGGTCGCCGGATCGGGCGCGCGGCGGATCAGAGCGATCACCTCGTCGATATTGGCGACGGCGATGGCGAGGCCGACGAGGACATGGGCGCGGTCGCGCGCCTTGACCAGCAGGAACTTGGTGCGCCGGCCGACGACCTCCTCGCGGAAGGAGACGAACGCCTGGAGCATGTCCTTCAGCGTCATCGTCTCGGGCCGGCCGGCGTTCAGCGCCACCATGTTGGCGCCGAACGTCGTCTGCAGGGCCGAGAAGCGGTAGAGCTGGTTGAGGACGACGTCGGGCATCGCATCGCGCTTCAGCTCGATGACGACCCGCATGCCGTGGCGGTCGGATTCGTCGCGGATGTCGGAGATGCCCTCGATCCGCTTCTCGCGGACCATCTCGGCGATCCGCTCGATCATCGTCGCCTTGTTCACCTGGTACGGGATCTCGTGGACGATGAGCGCCTCGCGCTCCTTGCGGATGGTCTCGGTGGTGACCCGGCCGCGCATGACGATGGAGCCGCGGCCGGTGGCGTAGGCCGAGCGGACGCCGCTGCGGCCGAGGATGGTGGCGCCGGTCGGGAAATCCGGCCCCGGCACGATCTCGAGGAGCTCGTCGAGGCCGACGCCCGGCTCGTCGATGAGCCGGATGCAGGCGTCGATCACCTCGCCGAGATTGTGCGGCGGGATGTTGGTCGCCATGCCGACGGCGATGCCGCCGGCGCCGTTGACGAGGAGGTTCGGGAATTTCGCGGGAAGGACGACGGGCTCGCGCTCGGAGCTGTCGTAATTGTCCTGGAAGTCGACCGTGTTCTTGTCGAGGTCTTCGAGGAGCGCCATCGCCGGCTTGGCGAGGCGGACCTCGGTGTAGCGCTCGGCCGCCGGCGGGTCCCCGTCGACGGAGCCGAAATTGCCCTGGCCGTCGATCAGCGGCAGGCGCAGCGAGAAATCCTGCGCCATGCGGACCAGCGCGTCGTAGATCGCGAGATTGCCGTGCGGATGGTACTTGCCCATCGTGTCGCCGGTGACGCGCGCCGATTTCCGGTACGGCCGGTCGGGGTAGTAGCCGCTCTCGTTCATCGAATGGAGGATGCGGCGATGGACCGGCTTCAGGCCGTCGCGCGCGTCGGGCAGCGCGCGCGAGACGATCACGCTCATCGCGTAGTCGAGGTAGGACCGGCGCATCTCGTCGGTGATGGAGATGCCGGCAATGCCGGGACTGCCGTCGCCCGGTTCGTCGGGACGGCGGGGTGGTGTCTCGTCGGCCAAATCAGGTCCTGGGGGATTCGTGTGGAAGCTGCCGGGAATCTAGGCATTCGAAGGGGTTCGGGCAAGCACGGAGGGCGTTCTGTCACACCTTCCGGAAGCCGCTGAAAATGCCTCTTGACCCGGCCCTTAGGGCCGGGTCCATCCACCGCAACGTCAGACAGGAATAAGGCGATGCGGACAAGCGAACTGGCACGGGAAACCGGGGTTACGAGACGGGCTTTGCGGCTCTACGAGCAGCGCGGCCTGATCGCGCCGCCCCGCAGCCTCGACAATGGCTACCGGGTCTATGACCGGCCGACGGTGGAGCGGATTCACACCATCCGCCTCCTCCAGTCGATCGGCTTCAGCCTCGACCGGATCAGCCAGATCATCGGCCCGACCGAGATCGACTGGGTGGAGACGCTGGAAGTGCAGGAGCGCCTCCTTGCCCGCCGCCAGGCCGAGATCGGCGGCGCGCTGGCCCAGGTTCGCCGGACCCTGTCTGAAATCCGCCGCGGTGGCGTTGCCGGCGACGAGGCCGTGCTCGCCCTCATCGCCGCGGCAGACCTCAACCAGGACGAGACCGACATGCAGGACGATGTGATGAACTTCTACAACGAGAAGGCGCGCGAGAAGCTCGCCAACCACCCCGCCACGCCCGAGGAAATCCGGGCCGGCGAGGAGGCGTGGGCGGAGATCGCCCGCGAGATCCAGGCGATGGTCGCCGCCGGCACGAGCCCGGCCTCCGCGGAGGCGCAGGCGCTGCTGCCGCGGATGGACAAGCTGATCGGCGCCTTCACCCGGGGCGACCCCGACATCACCGCCGGGCTCAACAAGATGTGGAGCAAGCCGGAGAACGTCACCCGGGTCATGGAGAACCTGCCGGAGGCCGACAAAGCCCGCGCGGCGGTCTTCTCGCCCGAGGTGTTCGACTTCATGGGCAAAATCCGCGCCGCCGCGAAGAAGTAGCGGTCCAACGGTCCCGGGCTTTGGTCCGGGACCGCGTTTCCCGCAGCGGCGGTGGGCCACTGATGGTCCTTCGAGGCTCGCTCCGCTCCGCACCTCAGGATGAGGTCGTTGAGAGGTCAACGAGTCCGCTTCAAGCCTGACAGCAACCTCATCCTGAGGCGCCCGGCGCAGCCGGGCCTCGAAGGACCGTCGGCAAATTCTCCTGCCCTGACGTCAGCGTCTGGCGCCCGCAGCGATCGTCCCCATATCAGCGTCAGCCATTCACGCGAGGGAGACCGCGATGGACGAGAACACCGAGGGCAAGCGCCGCACCTTCACCGAGGAGATCGAGATCGCCGGCTCGCAGCTGATCGAGCGGATCAAGGAGCTGGTCGCCGCGGGCAATATCCGGCGCCTGCGGGTGAAGACCGCGGAAGGCACCGATCCGTTCCTGGAGATTCCGCTGACCGGCGGCGTGATCGGCGGCGGCATCCTGATCCTTGCGGCGCCCTGGCTGGCGGCGCTGGGCGCGCTCGCCGCGATCGTCGCCAAGGTCAAGATCGAGATCGTCCGCGAGATCGACGGCGATGCCGAGCCGGTCAACCCAGAGGCACCGCCGCCCGCGGCGTAGCCGGCGGGCAGAGCAACCCGGTTCTCGCGTTGAGGCGTTCGATAACAAACCCGGCCTCGTCCTGAGGTGCCCGGCGAAGCCGGGCCTCGAAGGACGCCCCGCGTGCGCGGCCATCCTTCGAGGCTCGCTGCGCTCGCACCTCAGGATGAGGACGTGGGGCCTTAGAACGGGATCTCGTCGTCGAGGTCCTGGGACAGCGAGCCGCGGCTCTGGCCGCCGGCGCCGGCCTTGGCGGGCTGGCGGCCAGAGCCGCCGAACTGGCGCTCGCCGCCATCGCTCTCGCCGAAGTCGCCGCCCCCTCCGCCGCCGCGACCGTCGAGCATGGTCAGCGCGGAGTTGAAGCCCTGCAGCACGACTTCGGTGGTGTAACGCTCCTGGCCGGACTGGTCCTCCCATTTCCGGGTCTGGATCTGGCCTTCGAGGTAAACCTTCATCCCCTTCTTCAGGTATTGCTCGGCGATCTTGCAGAGCCCTTCGCTGAAGATGACGACGCGGTGCCATTCGGTCTTCTCGCGGCGCTCGCCGGTGTTGCGGTCGCGCCAGGATTCGGTGGTGGCGAGCCTGAGATGGGCGATCGGCCGGCCGTCCTGGGTGCGGCGGATTTCCGGATCGGCGCCGAGATTGCCGATAAGAATGACCTTGTTGACGCTTCCCGACATGGGATTTTCCCTCTGAAATGGCTGGGTTTGGCGCGACCCTAGCCCGGCCCGCCTCCCCCGTCGCCCCCGAAACCGAACAGCCCCTCTGTTCTACGTTTGTTCCTGTGGATATAGGGCATCCAGGGGCAAACGCCAAGTCGCTCCGTCATCCGCCCCGGAGCTTCTCCATCGGCAGCACCTGGTCGACGTCGAAATATCCCTTCCACGGGTCGGGGCGCATCGCCTTCAGCGCGTCCTTGTAGGTCTCGACCGTGACCGGATGCGCGTTCTCCAGCGTGTCGAGCGCCTTCCAGGAGATCGGCCAGGAGAGGGTCGCGCCGGGCTTGGCGCGGGTCGAGAACGGGCCGATCGCGGTCGCGCCGCGGCCGTTGCGCAGATAGTCGATGAAGATGCGACCCTTCCGCTTTGCCTTCGACATCTCCGCGAGGTACTTCGTCGGCTCCTCGGCGGCCATGGTGCGGGCGAGCGCCTCGGCGAAGAGACGGATGTCCTCCCAGTAATGCTTCGGCGTCAGCGGCACCACGACGTGGATGCCCTTGCCGCCGGTCACCATCGGAAACGAGGTGAGGCCGATCGATTTGAGGCGGTCGCGCATCTCGCGGGCGCCGGCCTTCACCGCGTCGAAGCCGATGTCCTCGTCGGGGTCGAAGTCGAACACCAGGCGGTCGGGCTGCTCCAACGTGTCGACATGCGAGCCCCAGATATGGAGCTCGAGCGCCCCCATCTGCACCGCAGCGACGAGGCCGCGTTTGTCCTCGATGTAGAGGTAGGTGTCGGTGCCGTCGCGCTCGGTGATCTCGATCGGCCGGAACTCCTCCGGGAAGCCCTTGGTGGCGTGCTTCTGGAAGAAGCAGTCCGCGCCCTCGCCGCGCGGGCAGCGCACCAGGCTGAGCGGCCGGTTGGCGATGTGCGGCAGGATGCGGTCGGCGACATCGAGATAGTACTGGATCAGCTGCTTCTTGGTGATCTTCCGCTGCGGGAAGAGGACGCGGCCGGGATTGGTGACCTTGACGCCCTCGATCTCGATCGCGTTGCCGTCCCTGTCGCGCTCGATGGTGAGGATGGTCGTCACCTTCTTCGGCGGATCGGCGTCCTTTGCCGGCGGAGGGGTCGGGGCCGGCATGTCGGGCGCGGTATCGACCTCGGCCGCCGATTTGTCCTGGCGCAGGCCCTTGAAGCTCGCCTGGCGGAGGAGGTTGTCCGACGAGATGCCGCGGAAGGCGACCTCGACGACGACCTCCGGCTTCACATAGGTCACCTTCTGCTGGCGGACGAATTCCGGCGGCACCTCCACCGGCGGCTTCTTCACGATGCGCGGCTCCAGCTCCGGCCACAGCAGGTCCAGCTCGCGCCGGCCGAAGCCGCTGCCGACCTTGCCGCGATAGACCAGCTTGCCGTCCTCGCGCGAGGCGAGGAGGAGCGCGCCGAACTCCTTGCTCTTCACCGTGGAGGCCTCGAAGCCGACGACGATGAACTCGTCGCCGAGGCCTGTCTTCGCCTTGAGCCAGGTCCTGGTGCGCTCGGAGCGGTAGCGCGCGTCGGCGCGCTTGGAGATGATGCCTTCGAGGCTGAGCTTCGCCGCGTGCTCGAAGAAGGCCGCGCCATTGCCGACGACGTGGTCGGAGTAGAGCAGCGGCCCGGCCTTCGGGCTGTCGCGGAGGAGCTCGGCGAGCTTCGCCTTTCGCTCGACCAGCGGCAGGTTGCGGAGCGACTCGCCGTCGAGCTCGATGAGGTCGAAGAGCTCGTACACCATGCGGCTGCTCCGGCCCTCGGCGATCGCATTCTGCAGCGCGCCGAAGTCGCTCCTCCCCTTGGCGTCGAGGACGGCGACCTCGCCGTCGAGCAGCGCGCTCTTGCACGGCAGGTCGGCGATCGGCTGGACCAGGGCGGAGAACTTGTCGGTCCAGTCGAGGCCGTTGCGGGTGTAGATGCGGACGAGCCCGCCCGCGACAGCGGTGATCGCGCGGTAGCCGTCATACTTGATCTCGTGCACCCACTCCTCGCCCTCGGGCGCATCCTCGACCAGCGTCGCCATCTGCGGCGCGGCGAATTTCGGCAGCGGCAGGCGTTCGCCGGAGGCGTCCTTGCGCGGCGCGCGCTTGTCCGACGCATCGGCGCCGGCGCGGCGGCGGGCGCCCGACCGCGTCCATTCGAGGTCGCCCTCGGCGATCTCCGCCATGGTACGGCCGGTGCGCACGCTGGTCAGCGCCCGTTCGGTGATCGGCGTGGTCTCGGTCTGGGCGTAGTCGTCGCGCTCCTTGAAGAGGAGCCAGTTCTCGGCCTTCGACTTGCGGTCGCGGTTATTCCTGATCCGCACCAGCATCCAGCGGCCCTTCAGGCGCGCGCCGTGGATGACGAATTTGAGCTTGCCCTCGTCGAGCTTGTCCTCGTCGGGGACCGGCTCCCAGGTGCCCTCGTCCCACAGCATGACGGTGCCGCCGCCATACTCGCCCTTCGGGATGGTGCCTTCGAAGTCGCCATAGTCGAGCGGGTGGTCCTCGGTGCGGACCGCGAGGCGCTTGTCGGCGGGGTCGAGGCTCGGTCCGCGGGTCACCGCCCAGCTCTTGAAGACGCCGTCCTTCTCCAGCCGCAGATCGTAATGCAGCCGCGTCGCGTCGTGCTTCTGGATCAGATAGCGGTTGCCGCCCGCCTTCCGCTTCTGGCGCCCGCCGCCGGGCTCTGCGGTCTTCCGGAAATCACGCTTCGCGCGATAGGTCTTGAGGAGGTCGTCGGCCATCGGCGTTCACGGGCGGATCTTGAAGAGCACAAGAGCGGCAAAGGCCTGCCGGTGCTTCACAGGGGCCGCGCGAAAGCCGGCGAGGACGGTCTCGACCGCCGCGATGTCACCGAGGACGGCGGACTTGTACGGCTTCGCGTCGGGATCGTAATCCGCCGCGTGACGCTTGATCTGCATCTGGACGAACAGATCGGCGAAATTCCGTATCGACCGCGGGAATGCCGGCATCACGGTCCCGTTCAGGCAGGCGTTCTTGGCAGTTCCGTGTTCAAGCGCCCGGTAGACCTGATTCCAGGCCGGTCTGCTGCGCTTGGCCCCTGGTCCGCCGATCAGGAGGTCGGCACACGAGCGCGCCAGCTCGTGAAATAATGCATAGTAGGCGCTGCTGATCGCGCGGCGCAGGTTCGCGTGCCTGGGCTTGCTCCTGTTCGACGCGACGAGGTCTTTCGCCGTCCTGATGAGGTCGTCAGGAAGCAAGCGCTCGAGGCCTGATGTCCGCTCGCGAAATGAACGTCAGAAGCGGAAACGTCGCCACGTCGATGGCGGCCAGTCTGGGCCGAAGGAGACCTACGGCTCCCACGAGTTTCCGGGCATCGAGGTCGTGGACGGTGCCTTCATACACGACGTCGATCCGCAAAACCGGCATACCGTCTGCGTCCGCGTCCTCCTCGACCGTCACGTCGAGTATCCGCACCGGACGAAAATCCTCGGCAAGAGCCTGCTTCACCGTAGCAGCGATCGTCTGAAGGTCGGCCATCATAGGCTCCACGACACCGGCTCATTCAGCCGGGCAGTGCGAAGATAGGACAGCGGGGACGCCGGGCATACCCCTCCCGGCCCTTGCCGGGTGACGGTATCTTGCCGACTAAGCCGCCTTCTTGCCGCGGGTGCCGGTCTTGGCGGTCTTCGCCTTCGACGCGCGCTTGGTTTCGGCGGGTTCCTCGGCTGCCTTGCGGGCGGCGGTCTTCGCCTTGCCCCTGGCGCCGTCGCCCGACATGCTCTTCTTCAGCGCGTCCATGAGGTTGATGACCTTGGCGCCGACCTCCGGCTCCTCGATCGCCTCGGGCGGGCGATCCTCCAGCTTGGCCTGGATCAGCTCGCGGAGCGCAACTTCGTAGGGGTCCTTGAAGGCCTTGGGATCGAACGGCTTGGTCTTCCGCTTGATCAGCTCTTCGGCCATGCCGAGGAGCTCCTCCTCGGGCTTCTTGCTGGGGACGTTGTCGTAGAAGGCGTCCGCCTTCTGGACCTCGTCGGCATAGTGCAGCGTCTCGATGATCAGGCCCTTGCCGAAGGGCTTCAGCGCCACGAGGTTGCTCTTGCCGCGCACCACGAGATGGCCGATGCCGATCTTCCTGGTCTCCTTCAGTGCGTCGCGCAGCACGACATAGGCCTCGCCGGCGACTTCGTCATTCTCGGGCGCCACGTAATAGGCCTTGTCGAAATAGACCGGGTCGATCTCGTCATCGTCGACGAACTGGACGAGATCGATCGTCCGCTTCGCCTCCAGCTTGACGTTGTCGATCTCCTCGTCCTCGAAGAGGACGTATTTGCCCTTCTCGACCTCGTAGCCCTTGACGATCTCGTCGGCGTCGACCGCGCCGTGGCCGGGCACCACCTTCTCGTAGCGGATGCGCTTTCCGCTCGGCTTGTGGATCTGGTTGAAGGCGACCCGCGCCGCGCTCTTGGTCGATGAGAACACCTCTACCGGGATCGACACCAGCGCCAGCCGGATCGTCCCCTGCCAATACGCACGCGCCATGGACCTCTCCTCGGAACTCGTCACTGCGGGAACGACGCCCTTGGCGGGCAGGTTCCCACGCCGCTCCCTCGATTCGCTTGACGGAATGGCTAAATGTCAAGCGGTTCACGTCAGGTGTATGACGCGGCCGGGCGCTGATTTCCGCGATTCGGCCGCGGCGGCACAACCTCAGGTCGCGCGCCCGAGCGGCTTCCCAACAGGGCGACGTGTCGCGGTGGCACGCGGCCGGCTATTGCCCTATGGCAAGGGGATAGCGCGAGCCGGAGACCACCTTGGCCCCACGCGTCCTTTGGCGTTACTCGATCCCCATCCTCCTGCTCCTCGGCGCGATCGCGTCGCTGGTGGCGGGCGGCATCTATGTCTGGCTCGCGCTGGTGGCGATCCTCATCCTCGGCGTTCCGATCGACGAGGCGATCGGCGACGACCGGCATCATCTGTCGAACGCGGCGAAGTCGCTGTTCGTTCTCAACCTGGTCGTGGCGCTGCCGCTGGTGATGCTCCTCACCGTCGTCCAGCTCTACCATTTCACCATAGGGGACACGCTCGGCCTGCGGTCCTTCCTCGCTTCGATCGGCATTCCGTTCGGCGAGGTGCCGCCCGGCTGGCTCCCGGCCGAGCCGGTGGCGATCCTGCTTGTCGCCGAGCTTTATGCCTCGGCGGGCGTCGCGGCGGGGCACGAGCTGGTGCACTGGACCAGCAACCGCTGGGCGGTGATGGTCGGCCGCTTCCTTCTGGCCTTCACGCTCGACACCAGCTATTCGATCTCGCACGTCTACGGCCATCACCGCACCGTCGGGCTCTACCGCGATCCGGCGACGGCGCGGCGCAACGAGTCGGTCTACGGCTTCTTCGTGCGGACCAATATCGGCCAGATCCGCGAGGCGTTTCAGATCGAGGCCGAGCGGCTGCGCAAGAAGGGCCAGGCGGTCGTCTCGTGGCGGAACCGTGCGATCCGCGGCCAGCTCTACTCGCTCGCGATCATCGTCGCGGCGTACCTCATCGCGGGCTGGGCCGGCGTCGGCATTTTCCTCCTCACCGCCCTCCTCGGCCGCTTCACGCATCAGAGCATCACCTTCTTCCAGCATTACGGGCTGGTGCGCGCCGAGGGGACGCCGATCGCGGCGCGGCATTCCTGGGATTCGGCGCGCCTGGTCTCGAACGCCGCGCTCCACAACGTGCCCCATCACGCGCAGCACCACCTTTCCGGCAGCAAGCGCTCGTGGGAGCTGCCGGCCGCCGGCGACGCCTCGCCGAACCTTCCCGTCGGCTATCGCGGCATGTTCCTTCTCTCGCTGATGCCGCGGCGCTACCGCAAGGCGGTGAACCCGATCCTGCGCGAATGGGACAAGAATTTCGCCAGCGAGGCGGAGAAGGCGCTGATCCGCCAGCGCGGCTGGGAGATCCCGGAGAACTTCAACTGGCGCGCCCGCATCCGCCGCACCCGCATCGCCGACGCGGCGGAGTAGCAGGGCGCAAGGACCGCCGGTCCTTCGAGGCCCGGCTTCGCCGGGCTCCTCAGGATGAGGCAATCCACAACACGGACCTCATCCTGAGGTGCGAGCGCAGCGAGCCTCGAAGGATAGCGGCACGCTCAGTAGACCGGACCAAACCTGACATCGTGTGATGCCTCGGGCGCGGCAAAGGCGAGAAGCCGTTCGCCCTCCTCCGCCAGCGCCCGCTGGTCCTTCTTCGCCAGCTTGGCGAAGGGCTCGAGCGTCAAAGTAGCCGTCGCCTTCGCTTCGTCGATCTTCCAGAAGCCGGCGACGAACCCGTCGATCAGGAAGGCGCGGACGTTGAGGTTCTGCGGCACCGCGCGGGGCGGCGCGAGGGCGAGCACGCGTTCGCGGTGGGCGAAGCCGAGGGTGAGGTTGTCGTAGACCGGGAGGAAGCGCGGCGGCGCCGGGGTGTCCTCATCCGGCCGCGGCGCGTCGGGCAGATCGAAGAGCTCGCGGCCGGTTTCGTCGCTGAAGGTGACGAGTTCCGGGCGGAGCGTCTCGAAGGCCGGGGCGAGCTTGGTCAGTCCCGACCAGGCCTGCATGTCCTTCACCGTGGCCGGACCGAACGCCGCGAGATAGCGGCGCGTGACCTCGGCGACGTCCGGCATTGCGGTCGGCTTCTTCAGCCAGCTCTCGACGGTCGCCACCTTGGGGAGGCCGCCCTGCCCCCACAGCCCGCGCGGCGGCACCTGCACCAGCGGCGTCATGTAGTGAAAGACGTAGGACAGCGCATTCGCGTCGAAGCCGGGGAAGCGCTCCGCGAGCATCGGACGAAGCTCGGCCAGCGTCTGCGGCCTGCCCTCCAGCGCCGCGCGCCCGGCGGCGACGACTGCGTCGGTGTCGACGCCCCTCGTCGCCTTGCCGAAGGAGGTGGACTGCAGAAGCCGCGTCAACACCGGCTGCACGAGAATGCGCAGCGTCAGCGCGTCCCTCGCGGTGACGAGGTGGATCGTCCCGCGCAGATTGGCGATGCGGATCGCCTTCCGGGACTCGATCTCCCGCGACAGGTCGGCGGGCGCGAAGGCGCCAAGCCGCGACCACAATGCGAAATACGGGTCGGTCGGCACCTGCGCCTGCATGCCGACGAGGTGGTCGACAGCCTCGATGGCGGAGCGGTTCGACCGTTCCAGCAGCATCTGGCGGGCCAGCAGCGCGCGGTTGAGCGCGCGATGGCCGAGGACCGGTCGGGATGCCGCGGCGGTTGCTTTCCTCACCATCGGCCGACTATCGCCGACGCGCTGCCGGCGGGCCAGCCGAACCCGTCCAGCGCCCGTGGCCAAGCGGGCGACCGGCCATCGCGTTTGGCGAGGTGCGGCAACGGTTTCCGGTGCGGTCCACAGGCCGCAAGGCGGGCATGTCGTTCACCTCTTGTTTCCTGTCGGAAGAAGCCTAAGTTCGGGCTTCTCCCGCGCTGCCGAGGCGGACCGGCGGGCGGTCGATCACCACCACCGGGCCCATGCAGAAGACCATTTCGATCCGAGGCGCGCGCGAGCACAACCTCAAGAACGTCGACCTCGACCTGCCGCGCGACAAGCTGATCGTGTTCACCGGGCTGTCGGGCTCGGGGAAATCGTCGCTCGCCTTCGACACGATCTATGCCGAGGGCCAGCGGCGCTATGTCGAGAGCCTCTCGGCCTATGCGCGGCAGTTCCTCGAGATGATGCAGAAGCCGGACGTCGACCAGATCGACGGCCTGTCGCCCGCCATCTCGATCGAGCAGAAGACGACGTCGCGCAACCCGCGCTCGACGGTCGGCACCGTCACCGAGATTCACGACTATCTCCGCCTCCTCTTCGCCCGCGTCGGCATCCCCTATTCGCCCGCCACCGGGCTGCCGATCGAGAGCCAGACCGTCAGCCAGATGGTCGACCGCATCCTCGCGCTGCCCGAGGGCACCCGCCTCTACCTCCTCGCCCCGATCGTGCGCGACCGGAAGGGCGAGTACCGCAAGGAGATGGCCGACCTCCTCAAGCAGGGCTTCCAGCGGGTGAAGATCGACGGCGCGTTCCACGAGATCGCCGACGCGCCGGCGCTCGACAAGAAGCTGAAGCACGACATCGACGTGGTGGTGGACCGCATCGTCGTACGCCCCGACATCGCGCAGCGGCTGGCGGAGAGCCTGGAGACGGCCCTGCGGCTCGCCGACGGCATCGCGGTCGCGGAGTTCGCCGACAGTGGCGCCGGGCCGGCGAAGCCGCGAGCGAAGAAGGCGAAAGCGGCCGACGACGCGCCGGCGACCGGGCCGGTCGAGGCTGCCCAGCGCATCATCTTCTCGGAGAAATTCGCATGCCCGGTGTCCGGCTTCACGATCCCGGAGATCGAGCCGCGGCTGTTCTCGTTCAACGCGCCGGCGGGCGCCTGTCCGGTGTGCGACGGGCTCGGCTTCCAGCTCAGGATCGACCCGGCGCTGGTGGTGCCGGACGAGAGCCTGTCGCTGCGCGGCGGGGCGATCGCGCCGTGGCAGAAGACGACCTCGCCCTATTACCAGCAGACGCTGCAGGCGATCGCGCGGCACTATCGGGTGTCGATGACGAAGGCCTGGGCCGACCTGCCGGAGAAGGTGCGGAACGCGATCCTCTTCGGCTCGGGCGAGGACATCACCTTCACCTACGAGGACGGCCTGCGGAAATACGACACGCACAAGCCGTTCGAAGGCGTGATCTCCAACATGGAGCGGCGCTGGAAGGAGACCGAGTCGGCCTGGGCGCGCGAGGAGATCGAGCGCTACCAGACCGAGATCCCGTGCGACGCTTGCCACGGCTACCGGCTGAAGCCGGAGGCGCTGGCGGTGAAGATCGCCGGGCTTCACATCGGCGAAGTGTCCGACATGTCGATCCGCGCGGCGCAGGCCTGGTTCGCGGAGCTCCCGGCGCAGCTCAACGAGCAGCGGCGCGCCATCGCCGACCGCATCCTCAAGGAGATCCGCGACCGGCTGCGTTTCCTGGTCGATGTCGGGCTCGACTATCTCACCCTCGCCCGGCAGGCGGGAACGCTGTCGGGCGGCGAAGGCCAGCGCATCCGCCTCGCCTCGCAGATCGGCTCCGGCCTCACCGGCGTCCTCTACGTGCTGGACGAGCCGTCGATCGGCCTTCACCAGCGCGACAATGAGCGGCTGCTGGCGACGCTGAAGCACCTCCGCGATATCGGCAACACCGTGCTCGTGGTCGAGCATGACGAGGACGCGATCCGCATCGCCGACTATGTGGTCGATGTCGGGCCGGCGGCAGGCGTCCATGGCGGGCGGATCGTCGCCGAGGGGTCGCCGGCCGAGATCATGGCGAACCCCAATTCGCTGACCGGTCGGTATCTCTCGGGCGACCTCACCATCCCGATGCCGGAGACGCGGCGGAAGATCGGCCGCAAGAAGCTCAAGGTCGTCGGCGCCCGCGGCAACAACCTCAAGGACGTCACTGCGGAGATCCCCCTCGGCACCTTCACCGCGGTCACCGGCGTGTCGGGCGGCGGCAAGTCCACCTTCCTCATCGACACGCTCTACAAGGCGGTGGCGCGGCGCCTCAACGGCGCCCGCGAGAATCCCGCCGACCACGACGCCGTCGAGGGGATGGAGCATCTCGACAAGGTCATCGACATCGACCAGTCGCCGATCGGCCGCACGCCGCGGTCGAACCCCGCGACCTACACCGGCGCCTTCACCCATATCCGCGACTGGTTCGCCGGCCTGCCGGAGGCGAAGGCGCGCGGCTACCAGCCCGGGCGGTTCTCCTTCAACGTCAAGGGCGGCCGCTGCGAAGCCTGCCAGGGCGACGGCGTCATCAAGATCGAGATGCACTTCCTGCCCGACGTCTACGTCACCTGCGACGTCTGCCACGGCCACCGCTACAACCGCGAAACCCTCGACGTCACCTTCAAGGGCAAGTCGATTGCCGACGTTCTCGACATGACGGTTGACGAAGCCCGCGTCCTCTTCGACGCGGTGCCGCCGATCCGCGACAAGATGGAGACGCTGCGCCAGGTCGGGCTCGGCTACATCAAGGTCGGCCAGCAGGCGACCACGCTTTCCGGCGGCGAGGCGCAGCGGGTGAAGCTCGCGAAGGAGCTGTCGCGGAAGGCGACCGGCCGCACGCTCTACATCCTCGACGAGCCGACCACCGGCCTTCACTTCCACGACGTGAGGAAGCTGCTCGAGCTGCTCGGCGAGCTCGTCGACCAGGGCAACACCGTCGCGGTGATCGAGCACAATCTCGAGGTCATCAAGACCGCGGACTGGATCATCGACCTAGGCCCCGAAGGCGGCGACCGCGGCGGCATGCTGGTCGCCAAGGGGACGCCCGAGGACATCGCGGCCAACCCCGCGAGCCACACCGGCGCCTTCCTGCGGCCGGTCCTCGACCGCGCCCGGCACCCCCAGCGCGGCAAGGTCGAGGCCGCGGAATAGTGGCGGAGATCCTTCCCTTCCGCGGCCGCGGGGGAAGCGAAGCGTATCGCCTCTTCCGCCAGGCAATGATCGAGCTGAAGCAGGTCGTGTGCGTCTATCGCGGCCATCGGCGCGAGGTCTGTCCGGTCGTCATCGGCCACAGCGCCGGCAAGGAGAAGGTGCTGACTTTCCAGTTCGGCGGCGGATCGAGCAGCGGCCTGCCCGCCGGCGGCGAATGGCGCTGCCTCAACCTGTCCGAGGTCGGCGAGATCGCCCTTCGCGACGGCCCCTGGATCGAGGGCGGCAGCCACCGGCGAACCCAGGCCTGCGTCGACGATGTCGACCTCGACGTGAACATCCATGTCCGGCCGCGATAGCGCTTTCCTGTCGATTGCCGATTCGTGAGGCAGGCCTAACTGGTGGGCAATTGTGATCGGCTGCCTTATTGCTGCAGTGCAGCAATGCCTGCGACAGGCCGCCGCATATGATTGAGATTCTGCCGTTCTCGCGGGTGCTGCTGCGCAACATCCGCAAAGCAGCTATGCGTCAGGAGCACTGCCCCATCGGGGTCCGGAGCGTATATTGAAGGGGAACTGAGGGGGTCGCGCTTCGGGGTGCGGCGCTCTCATCAGAGAACCGCCCCGGGGTCCCTCCCTCCTTCCACCCCGAGAGCTGGTATCGGCCAGCCTCCTTCCCTGGCCGAGCATTCGGAAACGCCCGCGGTTCCTCCCCCGCGGGCGTTTTTCCGTTTCTGGGTCAAGCCTCGACGCAGCCACCACACCCTTCGTCACCCCGGCGAAGGCCGGGGTCCAGCGCCGCAGGCTCTGTGCTCCCGGCTCCTGGATTCCGGCCTTCGCCGGAATGACGAAGGGAAAGGTGACCCTGAAGGGCCACCTTCACATCGGGGCCCTAGAGCGGGGTCAGGCGAAGCCGCGCCACGCCGACCGCGACGTTGAGCCCGGCCTGCGCCTGGAGGCTGAAGGGCTGCAGCGTGAAGGCGTCGCGATTGCCGCCGACGAGGATGTTGCCGCCGCCGCCGACGCCGAGCGCGGCATCCGCGCTGACGCCGACATAGGTGCCGGCCAGCGAGCCGGCGGTCCATGAATCGAAGCTCGGCGCGAACACCGCCCACAGGATCACCGACGCCGCCGTGATGCCGACGTCGAGGCCGAGCCGGGTGATGCGGCCGTCATAGACCTCGATCGCGCGGGTCCGGTCGGCGTCGTAGAAGGTGCACACGGCGTCGCGCCGCGAGCCGAGGATTAGGCCGACGCCGGCGTCGACGGTGCATTCCAGGAACCCGATGCGGACGCCGTCCTGAGCCCGGCTCGGGGTGCTGAGGGTCGCGAACGCGACCAGGGCGGCCAGGGCCGCTGCGATGAGGCGCTTCATGATGGTCTCCGATTGAAACTCATGCTTCGGTCGCGATCGACCTCATGGGCCAAATCCCGATCCACGGCCCGCGGTTCCGATCCGGCGCCGCGACAATTCTCCGCCGCTTGATCTGGGTCAACGCCGGCGCCCGCGGCGCCGGGCAAGAACGCCTCACCAACAGGGGAGTTCTCGCCATGCCTGCCGCTTCCATCGTCGTCACCATCGCCACCATCGCGCTCTTCGCGGCGTTCTCCGCGCTGGTCGGTTACGGCCTTCACCGGACGCCGAAGGGCTGGAACGACCCGCACCAGGCCTCCTAGCCGCGCCGGCGGACCCCCGGGCGGTTGAGGGAACCCCCTCGCCGCTCTAGGGTCCGCGGCATGAACGCACCGAAACCGGTCCATATCGTCGGCGGCGGCCTCGCCGGCTCCGAAGCCGCGTGGCAGCTCGCCGAGCGCGGCGTGCCCGTGGTGCTCCACGAGATGCGCCCCGTCCGCGAGACCGCGGCGCACAAGACCGACCGGCTCGCCGAGCTGGTCTGCTCCAACTCCTTCCGCTCCGACGATCACGCGACCAACGCGGTCGGCCTCCTCCATGAGGAGATGCGCCGCGCCGGCTCGCTCATCATGCGGATGGGCGACGCCAACCAGCTGCCGGCGGGCGGCGCGCTCGCGGTCGACCGCGACGGCTTCGCGGGCGCCGTGACGGCCGCGATCGCCGCCCATCCCCTGATCGCGGTCGAGCGCGGCGAGATCGCAGGCCTTCCGCCCGCGGAATGGGACAATGTGATCGTCGCGACCGGCCCCCTCACCTCGCCGGCGCTCGCCGAGGCGATCGCCGCCGCAACCGGCGAGACCGCCCTCGCCTTCTTCGACGCGATCGCGCCGATCGTCCATTTCGAGACGATCGACACGGGCATCGCGTGGTTCCAGTCGCGCTACGACAAGGCGGGGCCGGGCGGCAGCGGCGCGGACTATCTCAACTGCCCGATGGACCGGGACGAGTACGAGGCGTTCGTCGACGCGATCCTTGCCGGCGATAAGACCGCCTTCAAGGACTGGGAGGGGACGCCCTATTTCGACGGCTGCCTGCCGATCGAGGTGATGGCGGAGCGCGGCCGCGAGACGCTGCGCCACGGACCGATGAAGCCGTTCGGCCTCACCAATCCGAAGGATCCCGGCCGCAAGCCCTACGCCGTGGTCCAACTGCGCCAGGACAATGCGCTCGGCACGCTGTGGAACATGGTCGGCTTCCAGACCAAGCTGAAATATGCCGAGCAGGTCCGCATCTTCCGGATGATCCCGGGCCTTGGCGACGCGGAATTCGCCCGGCTCGGCGGCCTCCACCGCAACACCTTCCTCAATGCGCCGGTCGTCCTCGACGGGACGCTCCGCCTCAAGGCCGAGCCGCGGCTGCGCTTCGCGGGGCAGATCACCGGCTGCGAGGGCTATGTGGAGTCCGCCGCCATCGGGCTCCTCGCCGGCCGCTTCGCCGCCGCGGAGCGGCTCGGCGACCCGCTCATCGTGCCGCCGCCCACGACGGCGTTCGGCGCGCTGCTCGGCCACATCACCGGCGGCCATCTGTCGGCCGACGAGCCCGGCCGCCGCTCGTTCCAGCCGATGAACATCAATTTCGGCCTCTTCCCGCCGCCCGAGGGCTGGCGTCCGCAGGGCGTGAAGATGAGCACCGCGGAAAAGGGCCTCGCGAAGAAGCGCGCGATCACGTCGCGGGCGCTGGCTGACTGCGATGCGTGGCTCGGGCACGCGGCGCCGGCGGTGGCGGCGGAATAGGTGAAGCTGGAGTTGTGGCCTGCGAATCCGGCCTTCGTCGGCATCATTGGATCAGAATGACTCGGCTAACCCTCCCCTTGTGGGAGGGTCGAAACGCGAAGCGTTTCGGGGAGGGGGCGGCCGAGCCCCCCTCCCGAAATTGGCGGCGCTACGCTTGCCAATTTCGACCTCCCCACGAGGGGGAGGTTAACCGCTCATTGAACCGACCCTCTCCAATCATGCTTAGCGCCACCGGCGAGCGGCACGCCAGAGGGTGAGCTGGCGCCGCCAGCCGGGGAGCGGCGTGAGGGGCTGCAGCGGGCGGGCGGCGTGGCGCTCCTGGCGCTGCAGCTCCGGCTCCACCAGCGCGAGCGGGAGAAAGGCGGGGCCGACCGACCGCGGCAGCGCCGTCATCGCGGCTTCCGCCGCGGCGACATGGCGGCGGGCGATGGCGCGCAGTTCACCCAACGCCGCGACCAGGCCCGGTCCCGCGGTGCGGTCGTAGACCTGCTCGACTTCGACGCCGTGGGCGAGGAACAGCGCCTTCGGCAGGAACATCTGGCGGCGGCGGGCGTCCTCCGGCAGCCGCGCGATGAGCCGGGCGAGGAGGATGGCGACGCCGGCATGGCCGGCCGCTTCGGCCGAGCCGGGATCGCTTCCGCCGGCGAGGACGAGCGCGCCGAGCTGGATCAGCGCGGAGGTGGTCTCGCCGGCATAGCCTTCGAGGTCGGCCAGGGACGGCATCGGGTCGGCGTAGAGGTCGAACACGCGCGCGGCGAGGAGCGCGTCGAAGGCGGCAAGCGGCAGGCCGAAGGTGCGGATCGTCTCGAGAAGCGCCGCGGCGACGGGGTGCCCTCCCCCTTCGCCCTTCCCCGTCAGCACGTCGCGCCACCATTGGAGGCGGATCTCGCCCAGCATCGGCTCGGACACCGCGTAGCGGATGCGGGCCGTCTCCACATCGAACGCATGGAGCGCGAACAGATGCTTGCGCGCCGCTTCGGGCGCGAAGAGATCGGCGAGATAGCGGTCGCGGTCGTGCTGGCGGACGATGTCGGCGGCCGCGGCGTAGGTGTCCATGCGGCGGGTATGGTCCGCCCGCCCGGCCTAGTCCACCGCGATCAGCGCGGCGGCGACGCGGCGGTCCTCGGCGAGGAGGACGTTGAACGTCCGCGCCGCGGCGCCCGTGGTCATCGCGTCGGCGGTGATGCGGGCTGCCTGCAGGACGCTGCGGAGCGCGGCGGGCATCGCCGCGGCCGATGCGCCGACGCCGAGAAGGAGAACGTCGATCTCCGCCGCCTCGGCGAGCACCTTCTCGAGCGCGGCTGCGTCGACCTCTGTCAGCGCGCGCGGCGCCCAGCCGTAGATGCCCGACGGGATGCAGAGGATCGAGCCACGATGCGACATGCCGGCGAAGCGAAAGCCGCCATTGCCATAGGCGTCGATCGGCGCGCGGCCGGGGAAATGCGCGTCGCGGATGACGATGCCGGCCATCGGCCGGGCCTCAGAGCGTGATCCGACCAAGTCGAATCACGCTCTACGGCTATGTCCTTGTTGGAGCATGATCTTCTCGAAAATCTCGGATCATGCTCTAGCCCTCGACGGCGGCGGTCGGCGCCGTGGGCGGCGTTTCGGCCTCTTCCGTGGAGGTGTCGCGGCGAAGGTTGAAGTAGATCAGCACCGGCGCGCCGATATAAATCGACGAGTAGACCGCGGCCACGACGCCGAAGAGCATCGCGGCGACGAACGAGCGGATGACCTCGCCGCCGAGGAAGAACAGCGCGCCGAGCACGAGGAGCGTCGTCAGCGAGGTAATGAGGGTCCGCGACATCGTCTCGTTGATGCCGCGATCGAGCACGTCGGAGATCGACAGCTTCTTGTATTTTCGCAGCACCTCGCGGATGCGGTCGTAGACCACGACCTTGTCGTTGAGCGAGAAGCCGACGATCGTGAGGATCGCGGCGATCGAGGCGAGGTTGAATTCAAGGCCGGTGACCACGAAGAAGCCGAGGGTCATCAGCACGTCGTTGATCGTACCGATGATCGCGCCGACCGCGAACTGCCATTCGAAGCGGAACCAGACATAGATCATCACCGCGAGGATGGTGATGAGCGTCGCGATCGCGGCCTTCGACGCCAGCTCGCCGGCGACGCGGGCGCCGACCGATTCGGTGCGCTCGAACGCCACCCGGTCGCCGAGCGCGGTCCTGATCTGGTCGATCGCGGCCTGCTGCGAGGCCTCGTCGCCCTCCTGCTGCTCGATGCGCAGCAGGAAGTTCATGTCGCCGTCGGGAGCGCTGACCTCCTGGACCTGGACGTCGCCAAGGTCGAGGGCACCGACGATCTCGCGGATTTCGCCGACCCCGATCTCCGCATCGACCCGCGAGAGCTCGATGCTGGTGCCGCCGCGGAAGTCGATGCCGTAATTCGGGCCGATGAAGACGAAGGCGAGAACCGAGGCCAGCGACAGCGCGACGGTGAGCGGGAACGCGATCAGGCGCGCCCGCATGAAGCGGATGTTGAAGTGGTCGGGAACGACCCGGAGGATCGCCATAGTCGTCGTCCTCTAGAGCTTGATGACCTTGGGCCGCCGCCAGCGGACCCAGGTCGCCACCATCAGCCGGGTCACGAGCACGGCCGTGAACATCGTCGTCACGATGCCGATGGCGTGGGTGATCGCGAAGCCGCGGATCGGGCCGGTGCCGAAATAGAACAGGACGATGGCGGCAATGAGGGTCGTCACATTGGCGTCGATGACCGTCGCGATGGCGCGCCGGAAGCCCTGGTCGATCGCCTGGATCACCGACCGCCCCGCCCTCAGCTCCTCGCGTATTCGCTCGTAGATCAGCACGTTGGAATCGACCGCGGTGCCGATGGTGAGCACGATGCCGGCGATGCCGGGCAGCGTCAGCGATGCGCCGAGGAGCGTCAGGATGGCGAAGATCATCGCCACGTTCACGACGAGGGCGATGTTCGCGAGGATTCCGAAGAAGCCGTAGGTCAGGAACATGAAGCCGGCGACGAGGACGGTGCCGACCAGCGCGGCGTAGCCGCCGGCGCGGATCGAATCGGCGCCGAGGCCCGGACCGATGGTGCGCTGCTCCACGATGGTGAGCCGCGCGGGCAGCGCGCCGGCGCGCAGGATGATGGAGAGATCGTTCGCCTGCTGCACGCTGAACGGCGTGCCGCCGCCGCTGATCTGCGCCTGGCCGCTGAGGATCGGTTCGTTGATGACCGGGGCGGACACCACCTGATTGTCGAGAACGATGGCGAACTGCCGGCCGACATTATTGAGCGTCACGTCGGCGAAGGCGCGCGCGCCGACGGTGTCGAGGCGGAACGACACGACCGGCTCGCGCGTGCGCTGGTCGAAGGCGGTCTGGGCGTCGATCAGGTCTTCGCCGCGGACGAGCGGCTGTTCCTGGAGGATATAGCCGAAGGACGGATCGTCGGTGGTGGGAAGGACCATGGTGCCGGGCTCGACGACGTCGGCGGCCTGGGCCATCGAGACGCTCTGGACGACGAGGTGCAGCGTCAGCTGCGCGGTCTGGCCGATGAGGTCCATCAGGCGCTGCGGGTCGCCGAGGCCGGGCGCCTCGACGAGGATGCGGTCATTGCCCTGGCGCTGGATGTTGGGCTCGACCGTGCCGAGGGCATTGATGCGGCGGTCGATGACTTCGATGGAGGTCGCCACGAGGCCGCGTAGCCGTTCCTCGAATCCGGCGTCGGAATAGGAGAAGCGGACCAGCCCGTCATTGGCGATGGAGAGGTCGAATTCGTTGACGCCGCCGGCGAAGAGCGAGCTCGACAGCGGATTGCGCAGCGGCTCCAGCCGCTGCCGGGCCGTCGCGATCTGCTCGGTGTCGACAAGCCTGAGCTGCACGGTGCGTCCGACCACGCCGAGGCCCTGGTAGAGGACGCGCGGCTGCTGGCCGAGCACGCTGCGCACCTCGCCGACGAGGCTGGTCAGGCGCTGCTGGACGTATTCCTGCTGCTCGATCTGGTAGAGAAGGTATGAACCGCCCTGGAGGTCGAGGCCGAGCGTGACCTGGCCTTTCGGCAGGAATCCCGGGAAGTCGTCGACGGTGTCCTGCGAGAAGAAATTCGGCAGGATGATCAGGATGACCGCGACGATGATGGCGATGACCGAAGCAGCCGTCCAGCGGGAGAAATAGAGCATCGCGGGCTGTCCGTGCGCGGTGTCGCGGGGCTAGTTCGAGTTGGCGGTGTCTTCCCGGACAGGCTCGGTCTTGCTGCGGATTTCCGCGATCGACGACCGCAGGAGCCGCACCCGCGTGCCCTCAGCGATCTCGACCTGCACCTCCATGTCGTCCACCACCTTCGATACGCGGCCGATGAGGCCGCCATTGGTGATGATGGTGTCGCCGCGGCGGACGTTCCTCACCAGCTCCTGATGCTGCTTCATCCGGGTGCGCTGCGGCCGGATGATCAGGAAATACATGATCGCGAAGATGAGGACGAAGGGGAGAAGGTTGAGGAGCAGCGCCGAACCGCCCGATGCCGCTGTGGTGGTGGCCTCCTGGGCAAAGGCAGGCGTAATGAACATGAACTGCTCCTGATCCTGGGCGAGGAAGCTTGGGGGCTCGGCCGCACGACCAGCCGCGCAGTCCCGCCCCGAAGGCGGCGCGGTCTATATAGCGACGCGGTCCTGCGGGCGCAAACGCCGGTTTGGCGCAGGACACCGCCGATTTGGCCGGCATCGGCGCGCGTGATAGCGACACCTCTCCCCGACCGCGTGACCGATCGATGACGAAAGACCTCTCCGACATCGCCGAGCGCCTCGACCGGCTGGCGGCCGCGCTCGAGCGGCTGGCGCCTCCCGCCCCGCCGCCAACGGATTTCGCCGCGGCCGAGGCCTTCGTCTGGGATCCGCGGCGTCACGGCCTCGTGCCGGTCGCCAAGGTCTCGCGGATCGACATCGACCTCCTCAAGAGGATCGACCGGGTGAAGGGCATCCTCCTAGAGAACACGCGGCGATTCGCGGCGGGCCTCCCCGCAAACAACGTCCTCCTGTGGGGCGCGCGGGGCATGGGCAAGAGCTCGCTGGTGAAGGCCGCGCACGCGGCTGTTTCACGGGAAACACCGCAATCCACAAGGCTCGTGGAAATCCACCGCGACGATATTGACACGCTGCCCGAGCTGATGGCGGTGCTGCGGGCCGCCAGCGGCCACCGCTTCATCCTGTTCTGCGACGACCTCTCCTTCGACGGCAGCGACGCCTCCTACAAGGCGCTGAAGGCCGGGCTCGAGGGCGGCATCGAGGGCCGGCCGGCCAATGTCGTGTTCTACGCCACGTCGAACCGCCGCCACCTCCTCCCCCGCGACATGATGGAGAACGAGCGCTCGACGGCCATCACGCCGTCGGAGGCCGTCGAGGAGAAGGTGTCACTGTCGGACCGCTTCGGCCTGTGGCTCGGCTTCCATCCCTGCAGCCAGGACGACTATCTCGCCATGGTCGAAGGCTACGCCGCCGCGTATGGCCTCAAGCTGCCGCGCGACCGGCTGGTCGCCGAGGCGCTGGAATGGTCGGTCACGCGCGGAGCGCGGTCGGGCCGGGTCGCGTGGCAGTTCACGCAGGACCTCGCCGGACGCCTCGGCGTCCGCCTTTGACCACCGCCGCCGTGTCCCGGGCGCAGCGCAGCGTGAAACGGTGCGCTGCAGAACCGGGACCCACACCGCGGCCGCGGTGGACCCCGGTTCTGCGGTGCATCACTGCGTGCTGCACCGCGCCCGGGGAACGAAGTGTTGCCCGAGTCCGGCGCTAGTCGGTGAGGTAGTCGAGGGGGTTGACCGGCGTGGAGCCGCGGCGGAGCTCGAAGTGGAGCTGCGGGGAGTTTACGCCGCCCGTCGATCCTGCCAGGGCGATCGCCTGGCCGCGCTGGACCGTCTGACCGCGGCTCACCAGGATTTCGCTGGCGTGGGCGTAGGCGGTGACCCAGCCGTCGGCGTGCTCGATGAGGACGAGGTTGCCGTAGCTCGGCAGCTCGTTGCCGGCGTAGATCACCCTGCCGGCTTCCGAGGCGCGGATCGAGGTTCCTTCGGGCACCGAGAGATTGATGCCGTCATTGCGCTCGCCACTGGCACGGGTGCCGAAATCGGCGATGATGCGGCCGCGGACGGGCCAGCGGAACGAGGTGCCGTCGGCGGAGGGGGAGTCGGTGATCGCCGGCGCGCTCGGTTCGAGGGCCGCGACCGCCTGCGTCTCTGCCGCCGCGGGGGCGGCGTCGCTGGCGGCCGGCGTCGCGGCGTTTTCCGCGGCCGCGACCTGGACCGG
>JAHCJZ010000014.1 GCA_026126025.1 Bauldia sp.
CGCGCGAGGCCCGCGGCGGTGACGCCTTCCGCGGCGAGCGCGGGCATCGCCTTGCGGAGGCGAGCGCGGGCAAAGCGGGGGTTGCGGTTGGTCTCGTCGTCGGCGGGCGTGAGGCCCGCAGCGGCGGCCGTCGCGGCGAGGCGGGACGACGGCACGGCGAGGAACGGGCGGAACAGCACGACGCCGGCGGCCAGCGGCCGCTCCGCGCGCATGCCGGCAAGGCCGGTCAGGCCCGAGCCGCGGCCGAGGCGCAGCAGCACGGTTTCGGCCTGGTCGTCGCGGTGATGCGCGGTGATCACATGCGACGCGCCGATGTCGGCGGCGAGCTCGGCGAGGAGCGCGTAGCGCGCCTCGCGGGCCGCGGCTTCGATGCCGGTCCTCGGCTTGGCGCCCTCCCAGGCGAGTAGCGTGGCCGGCATCCGGCGGCGCCTGGCGTCGGCGACGACCGCCCGGGCCTCGGCCACGGACCCAGGGCGGAGCCCATGGTCGACGGTCGCGACATGGACGACCGGCCGGCCGCGCTTGCGTCGCCGCCAGCGGTCGAGGAGGTCGAGCAGCGCGAGCGAATCCTTGCCGCCCGACACGGCCGCGATCACGACGTCGGCGTGCGCGACCGGCGCGAAGAGGGCGTCCGCCTCGCTGTCGCCGACCGGCGCGTCGTCAGCAGCCGGCACTCGCCTGCTCCGCGGCGACGCGCTGGAGCAGCGCGTTGCTGGAGTCGGGGTATTCGCGCACGACCTGCGCATAGGTGGCGCAGGCGGTGCTCGCCTGGCCGAGCGCGGCGAGCGACATGCCGAGCTTCAGCAGCGTCTCCGCCGCCATGCTGCCGCGCGGCGACGCGTTGTAGGCGTCGAGGAAGGCCTGCGCGGCATCGCGATAGAGCTGGCGGGAGTAGAGCGACTCGCCGATCCAGAAGCGGGCGTCGTCGGTGAGGTCGTGGCCGGGATAGGAGACGATGAAGGTGCGGAACGCGCCCTCGGCCTGCTCGTAATCGCCGGCGATCATCAGCTGGTACGCGCGCTCATAGTCGGTCTGCGGGTTGCCGGAGACGATCGGGTCGGCGATCTGCTGGCCGCCGCCGAGCGCCGGCGCGTCGCCGCCGATCGGCTGGTCGCCGCGCAGCAGCTGGGAGAGGTCGAGCGGGGCGCCGGGGTCGCCCGGCACCACGCCGAGATCCTGCGGCGGCGCGCCGAGCACCAGGCCCTGGTCGGGCGGGGCGATCACCGGGTCGGCCGCGGGGGCCACCGGGTCCGCCAGGGGAGGCGATGCCGCCGCGACTGCGCCGCCGGCGGGGTTCGCCTGGCTGGTGTTGACGCCGGCGTCTTCGAGGAGGAGCCGGACCATCTGTTCCAGCTGCGCCACGCGGAAGGTGAGCTCCTGCACCTGGCCGGAGAGCGTGCGCACCTCGGCCTCGAGGCGGTCGACGCGGAAGGCGAGGTCGTCCTGCGCCCCCGCGGGGCCGGCGAGGCCGATGAAGGCGAAGAGGACGGCGATGGCGGGAATGCGAAGGCGCTGCACGGCGATCATCCTTTGGCGAAGGGGCGTTGCCGGCCCGGGCGCAGCGACCTAGCGGCGCGGAGTTCGACCAAAGTTTGGCGCACGATATGGCCGCCGGACAAGGCCCGGCGGCCGTGGACTTTCGGCAACTATGGCGGACTAGCCGCCCTGGACGACCGTGACGGCGCGGCGGTTCTGCGACCAGCAGGAGATGTCGTCGCACACCGCGACCGGCCGTTCCTTGCCGTAGGAGATGGTGGTGACGCGCGAGCCGTTGATGCCGCGGGAGACGAGATAGTTGCGGACCGCGGTGGCGCGGCGGGCGCCGAGGGCGAGGTTGTATTCGCGGGTGCCGCGCTCGTCGGCATGGCCCTCGATGACCACGATCGCCGACGGATAGAGCTGGAGCCACTGGGCCTGGCGGTCGAGCGTCGCCCGCGCGGTCGCGGTCAGCTCGCTCGAATCGGTGTCGAAATAGACCCGGTCGCCGACCGAGACCTGGAACTGCTGGATCGCCTGCGCGGTGACCGGACCGCCGGCACCGCCGGCCGGCGGAAGGCCGCTGAGACCGCCCGCGCCGTCAGGACCGGTGGGGTTCTGCGCGCAGGCTGCCAGCACCGCAGCCACAACGAACAATGCCGCGAAGCGCCCGGTGAGGCGCAGTCCGCCCAATCGTGTCATCAGAGTTTCTCCTTGCCCGCTCGGGCGTCCCGACACAGTGCCGCGTGATGGTTAAGCGCCGGTTGCGACAACGCGAAAATGTTGTGGTGATTTCGCGGCGGCGCCGCGGCGGGCCTCAGTTGAGAAGCGGCGACCATGCCGGGTCGGACGCGAAGCCGGGCGTCGGCACGCGCTGGATGTTGGTGCCGGTGAGGTCCACCATCCACAGCTGCGGCCCGCTATTGGCGCCCGGGACCTCGCGCGAGAACATGATCATGCGGCCGTTGGGCGCCCAGGTCGGCCCCTCCTGCACCACGTCGGTCTGGGTGAGGATGCGCTCGCCCGAGCCGTCGGGGCGCATGACGCCGATCGCGAACTGGCCGCCGACCTGCTTGGTGAAGGCGATGAGGTCGCCGCGCGGCGACCAGACCGGGGTGGAGTAGGAGCCGTCGAAGCCCGAGATGCGGGTGACGCCTGAGCCGTCTGCGTTCATCACGAAGAGATGCGGCGCGCCGTTGCGGTCGGAGGTGAAGACGATGCGGCGGCCGTCCGGCGAATAGCTCGGGCTGGTGTCGATGGCGGCTGTGTTGGTGAGCTGCTGCTGCTGGCCGGTCCTGAGGTCGAGCGTCCACAGCGAGGCGTTGCCATCGGCCTGAAGGCTCATGATCACCTTCTGCCCGTCGGGGGAGAAGCGTGGCGCGAAGGTCATGCCGGCCCAGCTGCCGACCAGCTCGGTGCGGCCGGTGGTGAGGTCGAGGAGGAGGACGCGGGGACCCTCGTTGCGGAACGCCATGTAGACGATCTCGCGGCTCGACGGCGAGAAGCGCGGCGTCAGCACCAGCTCGCCGCCGGAGAGCCCGGCGGTGATGTAGCGAAGGTTCGCGCCGTCCTGGTCCATGATCGCGATCCGCTTGACGCGGTTGTCGCGCGGCCCGGTCTCGTCGACGAAGACGACCTGCGAATCGAAATAGCCGGGCTCGCCAGTGAGCCGCTGATAGACCGCGTCGGCGATGATGTGGGCGATGCGGCGCCAGTTCTGCGGCGTGGTGGTGAATTGCTGGCCGTCGAGCTGCTGGCCGCCGGCGACGTCCCAGAGCCGGAACTGCACGGTGAGGCGGCCGTCGGCCTGCGGGGTGACGCGGCCGGTCAGCAGCGCCTGGGCGTTGATGATGCGCCAGTCGCCGAAGCGCGGCTCGGCGTCGGGGTCGAGGTCGCGCTGGATGAAGGTCGCCGGGTCGAGCGGGGCGAAGATGCCCGAGCGGCGGAGGTCCGCGGTGACGACCTGCGAGATCATCGCCGACGGATCCTCGCCGAGGAAGCCGGTGATGGCGATCGGCAGCGGGTCGATCGCGCCGCGGTTGATGTCGATGTTGAGCTGCGCGCTGGCGGCGGGCGCGAAGGCGATGCCGGCCATGACGGCGAAGAAGGCCGCGACGCGGCGCTTCAGCGGACGGCGCGGTTCAATCGCGCCGGCGGTGGCAGCAGCAGGGAACATCATCGGGGGCTCACTGGGGTTAGCCGCGCGGGAACATGTCGATCGGATCGAAGGTCATGCGGATTTCCCGCCATGAATCGTATTTTTCGGGCGGAAGTTGGTACGGCGCGGAAAGGCGGATGGCGCGGATCGCGCTGTCGACCGCGGCCTGCGCATACTGGCCGGCCGGCGCCTCGATCACCGAGGGAAGACCCTGGATGGTGCCGTCGGGATTGAGGCGGAACGTGATGACCACCCGCACCTCGGCCGGGCTGGTCCAGCCGGTCGGCGGATACCAGTTCTGGCCGATGAGCCGGCGAAGCGCGTCGATCTCGCTCTGCGTCATCGCCGCATCGGGCACGCCGCCCTGCGCGACGCCGAGCGCCGGCTCGGCGCCGCCGACGGCGTCGTCATTGAGAAGCGCCGCGATGCGGTCGGGGTTGAACTCGAGCTCCGGATTCTGCGCCGGGGGCGCCTCGGGCACCGGAGCCGGCGGCAGGAGGTCGGCGATGTCCCGCGGCGTCTCGGGCGCCGGCTCGGGCGGCGGCGACGGCGCCGGCCGGGGCGGCTGGGGTTCCGGCTCGGGCTCCGGCTCCGGCTGGCGCTGGGGGACGGGGGCCGGGCGCGGCAGCGGCACGGGCGCGTCGACATTCGCCATCACCGATTCGCGCGGCGGCGCGGGCTCGGGCTGAGGTTCCGGCTCCGGGGGCGTGGGTTCCGGCTCCGGCGCCGGTTCGGGCTCGGCAACGGGTTCCGGCTCGGGCTGCGGCACCGGCTCGGGTTCCGGTTGGACGACCGGCTCCGGCTCGGGCTCGGACGGGGGCGGCGCCGGTTCGGGCGGCGGGGCGACCGGCTCGGGCTCCGGCTCCGGCTGGGGCGCGGGCGGCAGCGGTTGCGGCTCCGGCGCGGTCTCGATGCCGACCGCGAGCGAGGTGAACTCGTCGAGGTCGATCAGCTCGATCGGCAGCGTCTGCGGTGCGGTGTCGGCCAGCGGTCGGACGTTCGGCAGCGTCACCAGCAGCGCGCCGATCGCGACCGCATGGCCGACGAGCGAGACCGTGATGCCGGGGTTCTTCATGCCGGTCAGTTCTCCTGATCCGGCAAAGTAACGAGGCCGATGCGGCTGAAGCCGGCATCGTTGAGGACGCCCATCACGAGCATGACGGCGCCGTAGCTCGAGGCGCGGTCGCCGCGCACGAAGATGCGCTGCTCGAAATTGCCTTCGGTGGCCGCGGTGATGGCGGGAATGAGCTCGTTGATCGTGACCTGGTCGTCGAGGATGTAGATCTCGCCGTCGGCATTGACGGTGACGGTCACCGGCTCGTTGCCCGACGGCAGCTCGCCGGCCGCGCTCTCCGGCAGGTCGACCGGGACGCCGGAGGAAAGGAGCGGGGCGGAGATCATGAACACGATCAGGAGCACCAGCATGACGTCGACGAACGGCGTGACGTTGATCTCGCTGAGCGGCGCGTAGCGACGCCCCTTGCGGCGACGCTTCGGCCCCCCGGTCTGATTGAGGATCGAACCCGCCACCTTCTAGCTCCGCTCGTCGACCTGGCGGGAGAGGATGGCGGAGAACTCATCCGCAAACGCCTCAAGACGCCCGCCTATCTTCCCGGCGGAATTGGACAATTTGTTGAAGGCGATGACCGAGGGTATGGCGGCAAAAAGGCCGATTGCGGTCGCGAGCAGGGCCTGCGCGATGCCCGGCGCCACGATGGCGAGCGAGGAATTGGACGTGGCGGCGATCGCCTGGAACGACACCATGATGCCCCACACCGTGCCGAGAAGGCCGACGAAGGGCGCCGCCGAGCCGGTGCTGGCGAGGAAGAGAAGGCGGCGCTCGAGCCGTTCGGTCTCGCGGGAGATCGCCACGTCCAGCACCTTGTCGATGCGGGTCTGGAGGCCGATCGCCGAGCGGGCGCCGGCCTCGAAGCTGCGCTTCCATTCGCGCATCGCCGAGACGAACAGCGCCGCCATGCCGGTGGTGTTGCGGCCCTGGAGCGAGCGGTAAAGCTCCTCCAGCGACTGGCCGGACCAGAACACCTTCTCGAAGCGGTCCATCTGGGCGTTGACGCGGCGGTAGAGCAGCGTCTTGTCGACGATGATCGACCAGGTCCAGATCGAGGCTGCGAGAAGCCCGACCACGACCACGCGGGTCAGGATGTCGGAGTTCCAGAACAGCGAGATGAGGGAAACGTCGCCGCTCGCGATTTCCGGCATGTAGTGACCTCGTCGTTGCCCGGCCCGGTCGGGGCGCCTGCAACCGTTGTGCCGCGCGGAGCCGACGCGGCCCGCTGGCGGGGTGCCTCGCCGTCAAATGCGACCAATTAAGGGCTTCCGGGCAGGAGACCCTCAGCGTCTTTCGTGCCCGGTCATGGTTAACGGATGATTAGCCGACCGGTTTGCGGCGGGCCAGCAAGGTGTCGCGGATCGCCGGGGGAAAGCGCCGGGCGCGGCCGTCCGGCGAGACGAGGACCACCGTGACCGCCGCTTCGACCAGCACGGTTTCGCCATGGAGAATGCGCTGGCCGACCAGCGCGCGGGCGGCCGTCACCTCGCCGGGCGTGGTCTCGACGATCACGACATCGTCGATCGCCGCGGGGCGGTGAAATGTCACGTCGAGGCGATGGAGCGCGAAGTTCAGCCCCGCGGCGGCCAGCTCGCGATGGCCGATGCCGACGACGCGGAGGAAGTCGGTCCGGCCGCGCTCCAGGATGCGGACGTAGCTCGCGTGATAGACCGCGCCGGAAAAGTCGGTGTCCTCATAATAGATGCGCACCGGCAGGCGGTGGACGCCGTCGCTGAGGTGTCCTGCGAGGTCGGGCCAGTCATTGTCGGCCATGGTCGGCTACGCTCGCTTTGTTGAGCTTCGGGAGAGGGGCACGGCCGCGCCCCTTCCCGAAACCGCGATGCGGTTTCGACCCTTCCACGAGGGAAGGGTTCAACCAAGTGCTTCGGGCCGGCACTCCCCGGCTTCGTCATTCCGGCGAAGGCCGGAATCCGGGAGTCGGGAGCACCGAGCTTCCGCTTCTTGACCCCGGCCTTCGCCGGGGTGACGCCTAGGTGGGTGGGTTGGCCTTCGATGGTCGTGACGACAGCGTCAGGCCGCCCTTGCGGTGAGCCAGCGGATGGCGCCTTCGGCGGTGACCATGGGCTCGCCGGCGCCGGCGCCGGCGATGTGGGTGTAGGGCCGGTCGGGCTCGCCGAGGTCGGAGAGGATCGAGAAGGCGCCGGTGAAGTCCTGGTCGTCGGTGTAGACGCTGGGGGTGATGATCGAGGGGAGGCCGGCGGCGGTGGCGGAGCGGAGGCCGTTGATCGAATCCTCGAAGGCGATGCCGTCCTCGGGGCCGAGGCCGAGCTGCTCAAGCGCGAGGCGGTAGATGTCGGGCGCGGGCTTCTTCTTCTTCACCGAATCGCCGCCGGCGATCGCGTCGAACAGCGCCATGCCGTCGGGACCGAGGGTCGCCTTCACCAGCGCCTCGATATTGGGGAGGCTGGTGGTGGTCGCGATCGCGACGGGGATGCCGGCGGCCTTCGCCTCGCGGATGATCCGTTCGATGCCGGGGCGGAGCGTCGCCGCGCCGCCGTCGATCAGGGCGGTGTAGCGGTCCGTCTTGTCGGCATGCATCGCCGGGATCTTCTCGATCGCCTCGGCGCCGCCGGGCGGCGCCCAGTCGTCGATGTAATAGCGCATGCGCTCCTTGCCGCCGGTGACCTCGAGCAGCTTCTTGTAGAGCGGCTGGTCCCAGTGCCAGTCGAGGCCGAAGGCCTCGAAGGTCTCGTTGAAGGCGCGGCGATGGACCTCCTCGGTCTCGGAAAACGTGCCGTCGATGTCGAACAGGAGGGCCTTCCGCTTCACGCAATGCTCCTTCGCGAATGACGTGGGTGGTGCGCCCTTATAGCTGCGGCGCCACGGCAAGACGATTGCGGCACGGCATCCCGCTCCGGACCGCTCTTCGCGGCTCGCCGGCCAAATGCCGCCAGAGTAAACGCGAGGCCGGATGCGGGTTTCCATGGTCAACGCGCTCTTAAGGCGACGTTGAAAGGTAAGGTTATCAGGCACTTCCGGTTGATCGTGCAAAATTTGAGGCGAATTGACTGCCCTCTCTGCCGGGAGGGCGGCGATAATGCTTGCTCCGAAATCCTCTTTGAGCCTCGCGCTGACCGCGATCATCGCGGCAGGAACACCGGCTTTGGCCGATCACGTCAATCTCGACCCGGACGAGCGGCCGATCCTTTCCCGCCTGTTGGGCGGCGGCGATCCCGACGCGGCCGACGAGGACCATGATTCCGACGCCGCCCCCGCCGATCCGGCGCCGGAGCCTCTCTCGCCGCTGGGCTATGCCGAGGCCTTGTCGGGCAGCATCATCGACCTCCTGTTCGGCGACTCCAGCAGTCCGTCCGGCTCCGCGCTCCTGATGATGCCGATCGCCGTGGGCCGCCTGACCTCGCCCTTCGGCATGCGGCGGCATCCGCTCAGCGGCGCGTGGACGCAGCATGACGGGGTCGACTGGTCGGCGCCGCCGGGGACGCCGGTCTTCGCCTCGGGCGCCGGCATCGTCACCCATGCCGGCCGGGACGGCGCCTATGGCAATGTCGTGCGCATCGCCCATCCCGGCGGCCGGGAAACCACCTACGCCCATCTCGGCGCGATCCGCGTCGCGGTCGGCGCGGCGGTGGTGCAGGGGCAGACGATCGGCACGGTCGGCTCGACCGGCAACGCCACCGGCCCGCATCTCCACTACGAGGTCCGCATCAACGGCGCCCTGGTCGACCCGCTGGCGCCGCAGGTGCTGCAGGCGAACGCGGCGTTCACGGACGAGGTGACGGTGCCCGGCGAGAGCAGCTACGCGCCGTAGCCACACACTTTTTTCAACCTCCCCTTGCGGGGAGGTCGAACCGGCGAAGCCGGTTCGGGTAGGGGTGCTGAGGTCCGGCAAGCCGCGAGTCAGCACCCCTCCCCGAAAGCCTTCGGCTTTCGACCCTCCCGCAAGGGGAGGGTTGAAGGGGTGGCTACTCCCCCTCCGGGAAGAGGCCGAACTGTGTGGTCGCGACGGCGGCGGGCGGGGTGAGGCCGAGGTGGCGGAAGGCGTGGGGGGTGAGGAGGCGGCCGCGGGGGGTGCGCTGGACGAAGCCCTGCTGGATCAGGAAGGGCTCGACGATCTCCTCGATCGCGTCGCGCGGCTCGGAGAGGGCGGCGGCGATGGTCTCGACGCCGACCGGGCCGCCGCCATAGCCCTCGGCGATGCAGGCGAGGTAGCGCCGGTCGAGGGAATCGAGGCCGGAGCGGTCGACCTCGAGGCGCTGCAGCGCGCGGTCGGCGGCGGCGGCGTCGATCTCGCCATGGTTCTCAACGAGGGCGAAGTCGCTGACCCGGCGCAGCAGCCGCGAGGCGATGCGCGGCGTGCCGCGCGAGCGCCGCGCGATCTCGGTCGCGCCGTCGGCGGTGAGCTGGACGCCGAGGATGCGCGCGCCGCGGGTGACGATCTCGCGAAGCTCGTGCTCCTCGTAGAAATTGAGCCGCACCGGAATGCCGAAGCGGTCGCGGAGCGGGTTGGTGAGGAGGCCGAGCCGGGTCGTGGCGCCGACCAGGGTGAAGCGCGCGAGGTCGATCCGCACCGATCGCGCCGCCGGCCCCTCGCCGATGATGAGGTCGAGCTGGAAGTCCTCCATCGCGGGATAGAGGATCTCCTCGACCGCCGGGTTGAGGCGGTGGATCTCGTCGATGAAGAGGACGTCGCGGTCTTCCAGATTGGTGAGGAGCGCGGCGAGGTCGCCGGCCTTGGCGACGACCGGGCCGGAGGTGGCGCGGAAGCTGACGCCGAGCTCGCGGGCGACGATCTGCGCCAGCGTCGTCTTGCCGAGGCCGGGCGGGCCGACGAAGAGGACATGGTCGAGCGGCGCGGCCCGCGTCTTCGCCGCCTCGATGAAGACGCGGAGATTGGCGCGTGCCTGCTCCTGGCCGATGAATTCGGCGAGCCGCTGCGGGCGGAGCGTGGCGTCGGCGCCATCCTCGTCGCGGAGCTCCGGGGAGACGACGCGGCTCATGACGCGACCTCGCTCTCGCTCCGGCCGCCATGGGCGAGGATGCCGGCAAGGATCGTGCAGATGAAGGCGGCCGCCGCGGCGAGGACGCCGATGCCGAGGAGGAGCTGGATCGGCACGCCGGCGCCATCGTCGGAAACGGGCGTGCCGAGGACCGACCACAGGAACGCCGACAGCATGCCGAGGAGGAAGCCGGCGGCGGCCGCGATCAAGGTGAGCGTCGGGAGCCTTCGCCCGCGCCGGCCGAGCGCGGCGACCAGAAGCCCGGTCGCGATCATCGGCGGGGTGCCGACGATGTAGGCGCCGAAGGCGAGGTCGAGGAGTGCGGTGGACTGGAACGGCCCGAGGTTGCGGATCGCGGGCACGAACAGCGCGAGGAAGATCGCGCCGCCGATCAGCGGTCCGCCGAGCGCGAAGAGAAGCACGGTGCGCCCGGTCCGCCAGCCGTTCACCGCGACAGCTCCTTGAGGCCGAGGCGGATCAGCTCCTGCGTCGAGGCCGCCTCGCCGGCGGCGCGGGCGGCGGCGGCGATCGCGGCGCTCGCCTGGATCTGGCCATAGCCGAGATTGGTGAGCGCCGACACCGCATCCGCCACCGGCTGCGGCGCGCGCTTCTCGGCAAGCTCGGCGGTAAGGTGCACGACCGCCGGGTCGGCGGCGGAGAAGGCGGGCGCCTTGTCCTTCAGCTCGGTCACCAGCCGCTCGGCGAGGCGCCGGCCGACGCCCGGCGCGCGCGCCAGCTGCGCCTTGTCCTGCAACGCGATGGCGGTCGCGAGCTCGCCCGGCGGGAACACGCCGAGAATGCCGAGCGCGACGCGGGTGCCGACGCCCTGCACCGTGTTGAGGATGCGGAACCATTCGCGCTCCAAATCGCCGGCGAAGCCGTAGAGCCGGATGGCGTCCTCGCGGACATAGGTCTCGATCGCCAGCGAGGCGCGCTCGCCCGGCCGCGGCAGCGCCTGGAGCGTCCGCGCCGAGCAATGCACCTCATAGCCGACGCCGGCGACGTCGAGGATCACCCAGTCGTCGCCGTAAGAATCGATGATGCCGGAGAGCTTGCCGATCATGCGGTGCGCATTATGGGCAAGCGGCGCGGCGCAAGCCAGCGGCTCCCATCTCTCATCCGGTCATCCCGGACAGCGCGCAGCGAAGCTGCGTCGCGTGATCCGGGACCCAGCGTGAAACTTCGCGGCGAAGCCGCGTCCGAAAGCACGACCAGTGCCATGGCGCTGGCCGCGCGGAAGGCGTCGCTACGCGACGATTCTCACGCTGGGTCCCGGGTCTCGCGATGGCGCTGCGCGCCACGCGGCCCGGGATGACCGGGGGTTGGGGGATACGTGTCTGAAAAGCGAACAGCCCGGGCGCTTTCGCGTCCGGGCTGCCCGGGAGGGAGGCCGCCCTGCGGCGGCCGCCTCTGGCTAGAACACGCGGACCGAGGAGATCGCGTTGTCGCGGCCGCTCGGCAGGTAGGGCACGCTGCTGGTGTATTCCTCACACCAGCCCGCGTAGAACGCGTCGCGGCAGACCTGCACCGTCAGGCCGGGATCGATGCGGATCGAGGTGATCCGGTTATCCCACTCGGCCTGCAGCGACTGCAGCGCGCCGCCACGGCGGAGGCAGAAGCCGGCGCCGCCATAGCCGCCGCCGTCGAAGAAGCAGACGGTGGCGTCCGGCGCGGGGCCGGGGGGCGGCTGCGGCGAGGGGCCCTGCCCGAAGCCCGTCGTGCGGTAGGACGAGATCGCGTTGTTGCGGAAGCCGCGCAGGCTCACGTCGTCATAGTAGGTCTCGCACCAGCCGCCGTAATTGTAGTCGCCGCAAACCTGCACCTGCGCATTGGCGCCGACGCGGATCGAGGAGATGCGGTCGTTCCAGTTGGCGGCGAGGTTGGTGTTCGACTGGCCCATGGTCACGCAGGTCGCTTCCCCGTCGAAATTGCCGCCGTCATAGAAGCAGACCTCGTTGGCGGCTGGCAGGCGCGGGCCTGCCGGCGGCGGCTGGGGCTGGGCCGGCGGCTGGATGCCGAGCTCGCGGGCGATGGCGCCGGCGACGAAGTTGAAGATCGCGATGCCGAGCTGCGCGCCGGCATTGGGGATCGGCTGCTGGTTCTGCGTCGACCGGAGGAAGCTGGCCGACGCCCAGCCGGCGCGGCCGCCATAGAGGATGCTGCACCAGGTGATGGGCGGGTTGCAGCCCTGGATGGTGACCGTGGCACCGCGCGGGGCGACGAACAGAACACCGTAGCTGGTGCCCGGACCGGAGCGGACATTGAGGTCGGCGGTAGTGACGGCGGTGACCTGGGCACCGGCCTGCACGGGAACGGCGCCCGGTGCCTGGGCCGCCGCCGGCGCGGCCGCGCCGAACGAGGCGGCGATCGCCAGACAGACCGCGGCCGACAGGGATTTCCTTGTTCGCATCGAAAGAGGCTCCTCGGTTGCTCCACCCCCCGGGGATGCCCAAGAAACGGAACCCGCGCGGTGTGGTTCCCGCCGCGCCGCGCGAATGCCGGCGTGTGGCGCAATCGCGACGGGAAGAAACGGCGCGGTGTTTCAACCCTCCCCTTGCGGGAGGGTCGAAACCGCGCAGCGGTTTCGGGGAGGGGTGCTGAATCCGAGGATCGACGGGAGGCCGCACCCCCTCCCGAAGCTCGCTTCGCGACCTTCGACCCCGCAAGGGGGAGGTGAAGGCTGGCGCTAGCCGCGGGCGGAGCGTTGCATGGCGCGAATGCGGTCGGCGAGGGAGCGGGCGGGCTGCTGGGGCTTGTCGCCCGGCGGGGGCTTGCCGGAGGGCGGCTCGCTGGCGCGGCCGGCCATGGAGGCGAGCTCGGCGAGGCCCATGTCGCCGCGATAGGACTGGGAAAGGCGCGCGACCTCGGTGGCGATGTCGTTGAGCCGCTCGCGCAGGAGCGCGTTCTCGACCCGCTCGGCTTCCCAGTCATTGCCCGAGAGCCGCTGTAGCTCGCTGTTCTCGGCGACGAGATGCTCGTTGGCCTCGCGCAGCACCGTGATCTCGTTGAGGAGCTGGTCGCGCTCGGCCTCGAGGGCGGCGGTGAGCTTCTGGATCTCCTCCGCCGGCACCTTGCGGCTCTCCTCGTCGAGGCGGAGCGTCAGCTTGGAGATGCGCGCCTGCGACTCGGCGGCCGCGGCCTCCGCATCGGCCAGCTTGCGCTCGATGATGTCGAAGGCGGTGGTGCGGTCGGCGAGCTCGGACGAGATCTTGTCGAGCTCGCGGTCGCGCGCGTCGATGTCGGCGAGGCGCTCGGTGCGCTCGACCTCGAGCCGCTGGATGCGGGCGTCGAGCCCCTGCACCTTCTGCTCCTCGGCGGCGATGGTGGCGCGCGCCTCGGCAAGGTCGGTCTCAAGGCGCGTGCGCTCGACGTCGAGCGCGGTATGGCGCGCGCGGGCGGTGTGGATCTCGTCGCGCAGATTCTCGATCTCGGTGTCGCGGGCAACGAGCTCGACGCGCTGCTCTTCGCCGTCCTCCTTGGCGCGGCTCAGCGTGATCTCCAGCTGCTCCAGCGCCCGGCCGCGCTCGGCGAGGCCGATGCGCAGCGCCTCCATCTCCGCGGTCGCCTCGTCGAGCCGCTCCTGCTTCTTCTGGAGGCGCAGCTGCAGGTCGGAATCATGCGCCTCGAGCTTCTCCACCGCCGCGATGCGGCGGACCTGCTCGTCCGCGAGCTTCTGGATGGTGACGCGCTTTTCCTCGATCTCGGCGAGCTGCTGCGCCGCCTTCTGGCGGAGGTGCTCGACATTCATCTCGAGCCGTCGCGCCGACATCGCGAATTCGGCCCGGAGCTGGTCCTTGTCGGCCTTGATCTCGGCGAGGGTGAGGGGAACGGCGTGCTCGATGCGGGCGCGGGTCAGACGCACGGCGCGCCGCCACACCAGCGGAGCGACCATGAGCGCGAGGAGGCCCGCCGTCGCGAGCCCGAGGGCAAAGAACATGCCCGCTTCGATCACCGGGCGTCTCCGCATTCTGGCGGGGACGAGACCCCTCCGTCCGCCGCCGTCCTAAAGGATACTCTTCGCGCCGTGCTGTCCAGCACGGCGCCGACCCATCAACCGCTCAGAACGGGTTCGCGTTGGCTTGCGGGCTGAAGCGGAGGTAGCTGATGTTGATGCCGACGCGCGCCCCGAGGCCCGAAACGATCGGCACCAGCGTGATGCCGTTGCCGGTCAGCACCGTCATGCCAACGCCGCCCACGACATAGGCGTTGCCGCCGGCGCCGAAGAAGCGCTGGTAGATCGCGTCGATCGACGGGAGGTCGTAGACGAGGATCATCGTCTGCGAGAAATCGCCGCCGACGTCGAAGCCGATCGACGGGCCGCGCCAGTAAACCTGACGGGTGCCCTGGTTCTGGGTGTAGAGCGTGCCCGAGCCGTAGCGGACGCCGGCGACGATCGCGCCGCCGCCCGTTGTGCCGAGAATGTAGCCGTTCGGCAGGCCGAAGCGGCTGACGGCGTTCTCGATGACCTGGGCGAGATTGCCGGAGACCTGGCCGAAGAAATTCTGGCCGGCGGTCACGAGCTGGTTGGCATTGTATGTCGAGGATGCCGGCTGGGCGACCTGCGGCGGGCCGGCGAGCGGCTGGGCCGACGCGGGCATTGCGGCAAGGGCGCCGAGGCAGGCCGCCACGATCAGCGCCGCAGCGGCGCCAAGGCGGGTGAAGCGAATCATCGGGAGAACCTCCGGTAGGCCATGCGGGGATCGTCACACCGAAGGCGGACCCTGACATGACGGGCCGCCATGATCGCAACCCCCTCTGTGGGCGACGGATTTCCCGTGTCCGGCAGCGGCGGTTGGCAGAATCGAGGTCGCAGTGTATCCGAAATTCGGCCCGGAAAGGACGGGTCCGATGCGGCGAGGTTGGGTGATGGCTGAACTCGAAGCGGCGGACCTTGCCGCCCTCCTTTGCAGCCGGGTCTGTCACGACATCATTTCCCCGGTCGGAGCGATCACCAACGGCCTCGAAGTCCTCGACGAGGAGGACGGCGAGGACATGAAGGCGGTCGCGCTCGACCTCATCCGCAAGAGCGCGACGCAGGCCTCCGCCAAGCTCCAGTTCGCGCGCCTTGCCTTCGGCGCCGCGGGTTCGGCGGGCGCGGAGGTCGACCTCGCCGATGCCGAGAAGGTCGCGCGCGGCTTCATGGCGGGGGAGAAGGCCGCGTTCGACTGGGAAGCGCCGCGGGCGCTGATGGGGAAGAACAAGGTCAAGCTCCTCCTCAACCTCGTCCTTTTGGCGGTTGCCGCGGTGCCCCGCGGCGGCTCGATCAAGACGACGGTGACCGGCCCGACTGAGGGGACGGTGTTCCGCTTCGAATGCGGCGGCCCCAATGCCCGCATCCCGCCGGCCTTCGAGAAGCTGGTTCCGGGCGACCTCGACGACATCACCGTCGATGCCCATGCGGTGCAGCCCTACTATGCCGGGCTCCTCGCCCGGATGTGCCAGATGCGCGTCACCGCCGCCCTCGAAGGCGAGATAGTGGTGATAACTGCCCGCGCCGTCGCCTGATCGGCGCCGGCGCAAGCGCCGGTTCAGCCTCCGTTAACCGCTTTTCTCCAATGCTTCCCGCAAAGGTAGAGCCGCGGGGGCTGGCGCGTTGGCGCCGTGCCCGGCCGTGCTTGCGAGGCATCATGGGCGCAGACGGCCGGTTCAGGACGGCGCGAGGGCAGGTATCGGCGGCGCAGCGGGACGCCCTGCCCGGACGCGACCGCCGGTGGCCGCTGCCGGCCGCGCTCGCCCATCTTTCCGGCCTCGTCGCCGAATTCGCCGGCCGCTCCGGCAAGCCGGTGTCGCTGGCGATGAACGTCCCGCCGGGCATCCTGGTCTCGTCGGCGGTCGTCGACGCGATCATGCCGGTGCTGGTGCAATTGCTGCGCAACGCCGTCAATCACGGCATCGAGCCCTCGATCTTCCGGGTCGCCGGCGGCAAGCCGCTGGTCGGGCGGGTGTCGCTCGACATCCGGCTCGGCCAGCATGCGATCGGCTTCGCCGTGAAGGATGACGGGCGCGGCATCGATCCGGAGGAAATCGCCGTCATTGCGGTCGCCTCCGGCCTTGTCGGCCTGGAGGAGGTCGCGCGGCTCCGCCCGGCCGGGATGCAGGCGCTGATCTTCCGCCCCGGCTTCACCACCGTCACCGGCCCTGCCGCCGCGCTCCACCACGGCAACGGCCTTGCCCTCGGCGAAGCCCGGCTCGCCCCGCTCGGCGGCGGCCTGACGCTGCAGTCGCGGCCGGGCAAGGGCGCCACGTTCACCGCGTTCGTGCCGCGCGATCTCGGCGTCGATGTCCGTGCCGACGAGGGCGCCAGCTCCCACGCCGCCTGAGGGCGGAGAGATGATGACGATGCCTCACTTCCTGGTCGTCGACGACTCCAGCGTCATCCGCAAGGTGGCGCGCCGGATCTGCGAAGAGCTCTCCTTCACCGTCTCCGAGGCCGAGGACGGCCAGCAGGCGCTCGACATCTGCCGCGACGCGATGCCCGACGTGATCCTGGTCGACTGGAGCATGCCTGTGATGGACGGCTACGAGTTCATGCGCGAGCTGCGCAAGATGGACGGCGGCAAGCACCCCAAGGTGATCTTCTGCACCGCCGAGAACGACGTGGCGCTGGTGGCGCGCGCCATGCGCGCCGGCGCCGACGACCATCTCCTCAAGCCGTTCGACAAGGAGATCATCGAATCGAAGCTCCACGAGGTCGGCGTCCTGTGAACGAAGCTCCCGCCACGCGCCGGCCGGCCCCAATCACCGACCCCGTGCGCGTGGTGGTGATCGACCCGCTCGTCACCAGCCGCCACGCGCTCGGCCGGGCGATCGACCTCGACCCGCATCTCGCCGTGGTCGGCCTCTGCGCCGATCCGCGGCGCGCGGCCGGCGACATCCGGCGCGCCGCGCCCGACGTGGTCGCGATCCGCCTCCATATCGACGAATCCGAATGCACCGCGCTTCTCGCCGACATCGCCCGCTCCGGGCGCGGACCCGCGGTGGTGGTCCTCGGCCGCGCCTCGGCGCAGGCCGACGCCGCGACGCTGGTGGCGCGGATCAAGTCGGTGGTCGCCCTCGGCCGGCCCGACACCGCCGACGCCCCCGAGCCGCGCGGCTTCCTCCTCCACGCCCCCGCCAGCCAGCTGCTGCACTAGGACGGGCACCACCGTTCAACCCTCCCCTTGCGGGAGGGTCGAAACCGCGAAGCGGTTTCGAGGAGGGGTGCTGCCTGTGAAGCTTGTCCGCTGCCGAAGCTCAGCACCCCCTCCCGAACCGGCTGCGCCGGTTCGACCTCCCCGCAAGGGGGAGGTTGAAAGGAGACGGTGAAGGTGAGTTGCGGCGCCCGTCACAAAAGGCCCCGCCGAAGCGGGGCCAGGCTGGCCTATCCCGCGGGAGGAGAGCGGGTCAGGCGCTGACCTTCATCTCCGACTCGTCGGGCTCGCGCAGCACGTAGCCGCGGCCCCAGACGGTCTCGATGTAGTTCTGGCCGCCGGTGGCGGCCGAGAGCTTCTTGCGGAGCTTGCAGATGAAGACGTCGATGATCTTCAGCTCCGGCTCGTCCATGCCGCCATAGAGGTGGTTGAGGAACATTTCCTTGGTGAGCGTCGTGCCTTTGCGCAGGCTGAGGAGCTCCAGCATCTGGTACTCCTTGCCGGTGAGGTGCACGCGCTGGCTGTTCACTTCCACGGTCTTGGTGTCGAGATTGACCGTGAGGTCGCCGGTGGTGATGACCGACTGGGCGTGGCCCTTCGAGCGGCGCACGATCGCGTGGATGCGTGCCACCAGCTCGTCCTTGTGGAACGGCTTGGTCATGTAGTCGTCGGCGCCGAAGCCGAGGCCGCGGACCTTGTCCTCGATGCCGGCGAGGCCGGAGAGGATGAGGATCGGCGTCTTGATCTTCGACAGGCGCAGAGCCCGCAGGACCTCGTAGCCCGACATGTCGGGCAGGTTCAGGTCGAGAAGGATGATGTCGTAGTCGTAGAGCTTGCCGAGATCGACACCTTCTTCGCCGAGGTCGGTCGTATAGACGTTGAAGTCCTCGGACTTGAGCATCAGTTCGATGCTCTGCGCGGTCGCGCTGTCGTCCTCGATCAGAAGTACACGCATACCCATCCCCACCGTTGCCGGTCCTGGACCGGATGGTCGGCGCGCCGCCCCCGGCTGGCCGAAAAGACGCGGTTAACCTCGATTCGATACGCTACTGCGTCGTGGTTAACAGAATCCTGATTCCAGGGAAACACTTGTCCGGCTTCCTGTTGAAAAACCGTGGCCACACCCTTGAAAAGTCGTGCTGAATCCTGAGCGTCTGACCTTAAGAATTTTGGTTAAGAAACTCTCTCAACCGATTCAGCTGACTCAAACTTGTCCGCCCCTCACATAGGGCGCGGTTTACCCGGCCTTAAGTCCTGTCCCGGATGATTAATGCGAGACGTAAACGAAGCGTTACCAAACGCGCGATAAACGCCCGGCGCTAAGGAATTGGTGAGAGCTGTGGTGGCAGAGTGGCGCCCGCGGCCGGCCGGGGCTCCCTTGCATCGGGTTCGGGCAGCGCCGCGGAAATGGCTCCGGCGTCCTGGCCGACAGGCAGGCGACCGGGCGTCGAGGAGACCACGGGGATGAAGTCGCGCGAGAGCGTCGTCCGGCTCAAGCAGTTCCAGGTCGAGGACAAGCGCCGGCAGGTCACGCAGATCGAGACCATGATCGCGGAGTTCGACCGCATGTCGAACGAGCTCGCCGCGCAGGTGACGGCCGAGCACGACCGGACCGGCATCTCCGACCCGTCGCATTTCGCCTATTCCACCTTCGCCAAGGCCGCTTCGCAGCGGCGCGACAATCTCATGGCGTCGGCGGACGAGCTGCGCGCGCAGCTCGACGTGGCGCGGGCCGCGCTCGCCGAGGCCGAGGAGGAGCTCGGCAAGTTCGCCGCGCTCCTCGAGCGCGAACGCGACGCCGACGATGTCGGCGGCCGCCGCGGCCACCCCACCGCGCTCGCCGGGTAGCTTCCAGGTTCACATCGTCGGATGCCGCCCCGCGCCGGGGCGCATCTCAATGATCGTGCGACAGCGACAGCGTCGTCAGCTCGACCGTGCCGCTTCGGAATTCCCGCCACGAGCGGCGGAGGATCTGCAGCGCCGAGCTGAAGAACAGCGCCCCCATGACGGCCGCGACGATGAGATCGGGCCATGCCGATGCGGTGAGCCAGACCGCGCCGCCGGCGATGATGACGGCGACATTGCCGATCGCGTCGTTGCGCGAGCAGAGCCAGACGCTGCGGACATTGGCGTCGCCGTCCCTGTAGCGCATCAGCAGGACGACGCTGGCGAGGTTCGCGGCGAGCGCCAGGAACCCGATCACGCCCATGGTCGCGGCGACGGGGACTTCCCTGAAGAACACCTCATAGGCGGTCGAGCCCACCACCCAGGCGCCTATCAGGAAGAGGCTGGCGCCCTTGGCGAGCGCGGCGCCGGCGCGAACGCGAACCGCCGCGCCGATGACCGCAAGGCTCACGCCATAGGTCAGCGTGTCCGCCAGGAAATCGAGCGCGTCGGCCTGCAGGGCCTTCGATCCCGCGAGATGGCCGGCGACCATCTCGACCGCGAACATCGCCGCATTGATGGCGATGACCGCCCACAGCACCCGCCTGTATCGCCGGTCGACTCCGTCGAAGGTTGGGTTGCCGTGGCACCCGCAGGCGTCATCGTCGTGGCAGTGGTCGTCCATCGCGCGGTCCTCTTTCCTCACCAAGGCGGCGACGCTATTTCCTCCAGTCACTAGAGGAGCAAGCCCCGATGGCAGGACTGACGATCGGTGCGGTTGCCCGCGCTGCCGGTGTGAAGGTTCCGACGATCCGCTTCTATGAGGGCCTCGGGCTGATGCCGGCGCCGCCGCGGACCGAGGGCAACCGGCGGACCTACGACATCGCCGCGGTGCGCCGGCTTCAGTTCATTCGCCACGCCCGCGAGCTCGGCTTTGCAATTGATGCCATTCGCACCTTGCTCGCGCTGTCGGACCGGCCCGACGATCCGTGCTGCGACGCCGATCACCTCGCGCAGAACCACCTTGCGGACATCGAGAGCAAGATCGACCGCCTGATCGCGCTGCGGGAGGAGGTACGCCGGATGGTCGAAGGCTGCGCCCGGGGTCGAATCCGCGATTGCCGCGTGATCGAAGTGCTCGCCGAGCGGGATCACAGGCACCCGCCGCCATCGCGGCTCTCCGGCTAGCCCGGCCGTCGCCTGTCGACGCTTCGAATTAAATCCTGTGTTCTCCAGTAACACTTCGCTGACGCTGCCAATGTCACCCCAGCAACCCTGACGCGATCCCAGTCTTATCCCTCGCAAGCATGGGCAACGTTGTTACCCGGCTGAACATGGGAGAAGACAATGCAGCGCAAATCAAAGGTATTGCTTGCCGGCGTTCTGCTGGCAGGAGCCTCCGTCACTGCGGCTTCCGCTCAGCTGCTGAATCTCGGTGACAGCGGCGTGGGCGAAATCCTCGATCTGAGCGATCTGCTCGATCTCGATCTCGATTCCGACGATGCGGACGACATCGATGTCGACCTCGACCTCAACGATGGCGATCTCGGCGCCGCGCTCGACCTCAATCTCTTCAACGACACCGACGTCGACGGCGTGGTCGATCTCAACCTCAACAATGGCGTCAGGGGCATGGTCGGGCTGGGCGTGAACGACCCGAACGCCGACGGGGACGTGATCATCGACGTCAACGCCCTCGGCGGCGGCGGCGATAGCGGCGCCAGCGTCATCATCAGCGTCGAGCTGCTCAACCGTCTCCTCAATGGCGGCGGGGATGACGACGACGATGGGGACGGGGATGGGGACGGCGACCCGCCCGGCGGCGATGATCCCGACGGCAATGGCGTGGGCGGCGGCGGGGGCGGCATCCGCGTCGCGCAGGCCGGCGGCGGCGGTGGCAGCGGAGACGCGCAGGTCTGCCTCTTCGCCGGCGCGAATTTCGAGGGCGACGGCGTCTGCGGCGGCGCGGGCGACGAGGCTCCCGACCTGCCGGACAGCTGGGACAACCGGATCTCGTCGATCCGGATCAGCGGTGGCCTCAGCGTCGAGGTCTGCGGCGACGACAATTACAGCGGGTGGTGCGTCGAATACACCGCCAGCGTCGCCCAGCTGCCGGCGGGCCAGGACAACGACATCTCGTCCTTCCGCATCTACTAGGAGCGATCCCGAAGAGGGCGCGGCGCGCTTGCCGCGCCCTTCTTCACGCCCCAACGGCGGCTGTGGACAGCTTCGCGGTTCCGGCCGATAGGGGCGATTCTATTCAATTGGATTAGCACTCCCGCAATGAATCGGTCATAGCTTCCGGCGCGAGCCAGACGGCCGCTTTCGGCCGTTCCGCCGCGACGGAGCGCACATGTCGAAGACGGTCCTGGTCGTGGAGGACAACGAGCTCAACATGAAGCTCTTCCACGACCTCCTCGAAGCCAGCGGCTACGACACTATCCAGACCCGCAACGGGCTGGAGGCGATCGAGCTGGCCCGCCAGCACCGCCCGGATCTGATCCTGATGGACATCCAGCTGCCGGAAGTCTCCGGGCTGGAGGTCACCAAATGGATCAAGGAGGACGACGACCTCCGCTCCATACCGGTGATCGCGATCACCGCTTTCGCGATGAAAGGCGACGAGGATCGCATCCGCCAGGGCGGCTGCGAGGCGTATCTCTCCAAGCCGATCTCGGTCGGCAAGTTCATCGAGACCGTCCGGGCCTATCTCGGCGAAGGTTGATCGAAAGCCATGACCGCGCGTGTCCTCGTCGTCGACGATGTTCCGGCCAATGTGAAATTGCTCGAGGCGCGCCTGTCGGCCGAGTATTTCGAGGTGGTGACGGCAGCCGACGGCCAGCGCGCGCTCGACATCGCCGAGCGCGGCCAGTGCGACATCGTCCTCCTCGACGTGATGATGCCGCATATGGACGGCTTCGAGGTCTGCCGGCGGCTCAAGGCGAACCCCAAGACCGCGCAGCTGCCGGTGATCATGATCACCGCGCTCGACACGCCGGCCGACCGCGTCGCGGGGCTGGAGGCGGGCGCCGACGACTTCCTCACCAAGCCGGTGAACGACCTCGCGCTGATCACCCGGGTGCGCAGCCTGTCGCGGCTGAAGATGCTGACCGACGAGCTTGGCGCGCGGGCCGCCACCTCGACGCAGATGGGGCTTGAGGCCGAGGACGCGTCGTTCCGCCGGCCGGGCACCATCCTCCTCGTCGACGACCGGGCGTCGAGCCGCGAGCGCATCGTCGCCGGCCTCCAGCGCGACCATCATGTCAGCGTCGAGGCCGATCCGCAGGAGGCGCTGTTCAAGGCCGCCGAGGGCGGCTTCGACATGGCGATCGTCTCGCTCGAGCTGACCGGCCATGACGGCCTCCGTCTCTGCTCGCAGCTGCGCTCCCTCGACCGCACGCGGATGCTGCCGATCCTCGTCCTCGTCGGGCCGGGGGAGGAGGCGCGGCTGATGCGGGCGCTCGACCTCGGCGTCAACGACTACCTGCAGCGGCCGATCGACAAGAACGAGATGCTGGCGCGGGTGCGCACCCAGATCCGCCGCAAGCGCTTCTCCGACCGGCTGCGCGACTCCGTGCAGCAGACGATCGAGATGGCGATCACCGACGGCCTCACCGGCCTCCACAATCGCCGCTATTTCGAACGCCATCTCGACACGCTGGTCGAGCAGGCGGCCGATCGCGGCCGGCCGCTGTCGCTCCTCATCCTCGACGTCGATCACTTCAAGGCGATCAACGATACGCTCGGCCATGGCGCGGGCGACGAGGTGCTGACCGAATTCTCCCGGCGCCTTCGCGGCGCGGTGCGTGGCATCGACCTCGCCTGTCGCTACGGCGGCGAAGAATTCGTGGTGGCGATGCCGGACACCGATCCCGCGCTCGCCTATCTCGTCGGCGAGCGCCTCAGGCTCAAGATCGCCGGCGAACCATTTGCGGTCGGCGCGGGCGTCGAGCCGGTGAAGGTGACGGTGTCGATCGGCGTCGCCGCGCTCGCCGGCCCCGAGGACACGCCGAAAGCGCTCATCGAGCGCGCCGACGCCGCCCTCTACCAGGCCAAGCGCGCCGGCCGTAACCGCGTCGCCGCCGCGGCGGCGTAAGTCCCCATCCATCCGGGGTGAAGCGTAAAGGCGAAACGTCCTTGTTTCGTCATTCCGGCGAAGGCCGGAATCCAGAGCGACAGGCTCGGAGCAAGCGGTTCTGGACCCCGGCCTTCGCCGGGGTGACGACCGTAGGGGTGGGGTGAAGGGGCAGCACGAAGCGCCCACAACCTTCGGTTTTATCGGGCCGCGGGGCTGCTCGGTTTAGGTTAACGCTTTACAAAAACAGAAAATTCGACCCAAAGCGCGGCGCCCATTTGGTTGCTTTCCCGAGGGGCGGGGATAAAGTCCGGGACACCTTTCGGGAGCGCTCGGCCGATGCTTAGCCGACGATCCAGTCAGTGATGCCCTACGGAGTGCTCAGGTCCGCCGCATCTCCTGGGTCCGTGGGGTCGGTCCGGCCCAGAACGGATTGAGTGGCCTCCTCGTATAAACCCGTTCTGGGCCGGCCACTAATTTCCCGCTTCCACGCGGACAAACAAAAAGGCACCGCCGCGGCGGTGCCTTTTTCATGCGCGGCGCTGGCGCAGCGCTACTTGATCTTGGCTTCCTTGAACTCGACGTGCTTGCGCACGACCGGGTCGTACTTCTTCATCGAGAGCTTCTCGGTCTGCGTGCGCGAGTTCTTCTTCGCGACGTAGAAGTAGCCGGTGTCGGCCGAGCTCACGAGCTTGATCTTGATCGTGGTGGCTTTCGCCATGGGGGTCTGTCCTCGAGGTCGGCCGCCGCGCGGCCCGCCGGGTTGGCCGCGATACCTATCGATCCGCGGCCGAAAGTCAAGAAACCGGGCGGGCCTGCTCCTGGGCGACCGGGAGATCCGCCGCGATCGCCGGGCCGTCGGCGCCGAAGCTCCCGGCGTCCGCACGCGGGTCGAAGCCGTGCATGTAGAGCGCCCATTGCAGCCCGACCACGGCGCCCTTCACCGGCTGGAGGAGGGCGAGCGTCATGACGAGCGTCGCGGGGATCCAGATCGCCAGATGCGCCCAGGTCGGGATGTCGAGCCGGGTATAGAAGAAGAGGAGGGCGGTGACGATGACATGGCCGACGATCACGATGGTGATGTAAGGCGGCAGGTCGTCGGCCCGGTGATGCGTGTAATCCTCGCCGCAGACCGCGCAGTTCGGCACGGTCTTGAGGAACCGGTAGAACAGGCGGCCCTCGCCGCAGTTCGGACAGCGGCACTTGATGCCGCGGCCGATGGCCTGGCCGGTCGCCCGCTTCGGCAGCCCGCTTTCGGTCCCGCCGAAGGTCATCGGGGCGGAATGTCCTGCGTCCATTGCATGATCCTTCGCAGCGTCCCGCCGTCAGCTAAGGCGCGTCGCGCCGGTCTGGCAAGGCGATAACGGTGCGGCGAAATCGCTGCGCCACGGTCAGCGGCGGCCGCGGCCGCGCCCGGCGGCGCGCTTTCCGGCCGGCCGGGCGCGCACCGGCCTGCCGCGCCCACCCTTGGGTCCGCGGCCGACCGGCACCGTCCGGCCCTCGCTCAGCATCTCGAAGCGGAGCGCGCCGGCGAGCGGCGCCGCTTCGATCAGTCGCACCTCGACCGCGTCGCCGAGCTGGTGCATCTCGCCGGTCGCCCGGCCGATCACCGCGTGCCGCGCCTCGTCATGGACGAAATAGTCGTTGCCGAGGGTGGAGATCGGCACGAAGCCGTCGGCGCCGGTGTCGTCGAGCTTCACGAAGAGCCCGGCGCGGGTGACGCCGGCGATGCGGCCGGTGAAGGTAGCGCCGATGCGGTCGGCCAGCCAGTGCGCCACCAGCCGGTCGATGGTCTCGCGCTCGGCGACCATGGCGCGGCGCTCGGCGGCGGAGATCTCGGCGGCGATCACCGGCAGCTCGTTCTCGATGCCGTCGGGGAGGCCGCCCTCGCCGAGCTTCAGCGCGCCGATCAGCGCGCGATGGACGAGAAGGTCGGCATAGCGGCGGATCGGCGAGGTGAAATGCGCGTAGCGGCGGAGGTTGAGGCCGAAATGGCCGATATTCTCCGGGCTGTACTCGGCCTGGCTCTGGGTGCGCAGCACGACCTCGTGGATCACCTGGCCATGCGTGGTGGTCCTGAGCCGGGAAAGGATCGCGTTGAAATGGCTCGGCCGCAGGTTGCCGCTCTTCGGCAGGCTGACCTCTATCGAGGCGAGGAATTCGCGCAGCGCCTCCAGTTTGGCGAGCGAGGGCGCGTCGTGGATGCGGTAGACGAGGGGCGACTTCGCCTTCTCCAGCGTCTCGGCGGCGGCGACGTTCGCCTGGATCATGAACTCCTCGATCAGCCGGTGCGCTTCGAGCCGCTCCGGCACGACGATCCGCTCGATCGCGCCGCTCTTGCCGACGATCACCTTCCGCTCGGGGATCTCCAGCTCGAGCGGCTCGCGCTCGGCGCGCGCGCGGGCGAGCGCCTGGTACGCGTCCCACAGTGGACCCAGCACCGGCTCGACCGCGACCGCGGCACCGCTGGCCTTTCCGTCGAACGCCGACTGCGCCTCGGTGTAGGCGAGCTTCGCCGCGGAGCGCATCAGGATGCGGTGGAAGCGGTGTGAGCGCTTCTGGCCATCGGCCGAGAAGACCATCCGCACCGCGAGGGCGGGGCGGTCCTTCCCCTCGACCAGCGAGCAGAGGTCGTTGGAGATGCGCTCGGGCAGCATCGGCACGACGCGGTCGGGGAAGTAGACCGAGTTGCCGCGCTTCACCGCCTCGCGGTCGAGCGCAGAGCCGGGGCGGACATACCAGCCGACATCGGCGATCGCGACGGTGACGACGAAGCCGCCCAGGTTCTTCGGGTCGTCGTCGGGCGCGGCGTGGACGGCGTCGTCATGGTCCTTGGCGTCGACCGGGTCGATCGTCACCAGCGGCAGGTCGCGCCAGTCCTCGCGATCCTTCCGGCCGATGCGCGGCGCCTTCCGCGCCTCCTCCAGCGCCGCGTCGGGGAAGACATGCGGGATGCCATGCGCCTCGACGGCGATCATCGAGACTGCCTTCTCCGACCGCATCGCGCCGATCACCTCGGCCACCCGCGCCGTCGGCGCGCCGTAGCGGCCGCGCAGCCCGGCGACGCTCGCGCGCACGAGGTCGCCCTCCTTCGCGTCGCCGAGCCCGTCGGGCGCCAGCGTCAGCTCGCGCTCCTTGCGGCTCACCGGCTCCAGCCGCCAGGCGGTGCCGGCCTGCCGTACGACGCCGAGCATGGTCGCGGCCGGACGTTCCAGCACCTTGATCGGCCGTGCGGTGTAGCGCGCGCCCTCGCCCTTCTCCGCCGGCGTCAGCCGCGCCAGCACCCGGTCGCCGACCGCCGGCGCTGGCCGGGCGGCGCTCGCGGTCGCGCCTGCGCGGCGCCGCGCCCGCCAGCACGACGATCCGCGGGGCGGCGCCCTCCTCCTCGTCCCACTCGGCGGGCTCGGCGACGAGATCGCCATCCGCGGTGCGCCCGGTGATGGCGATGACGGTGACCGAGGGGAGGTCGCCCGGCCGCGCCAGCCGGTTCCGCCGGCCCTTCACAGCGCCGTCCTCGCTCAGCTCCTTCAGCAGCCGCTTCAGCGCGATCTTGCCGGCGCCGGTGATGCCGAACGCCCGCGCGATCTCCCGCTTCCCCGCCTCCCCAGGATGATCGGCGATGAAGGCGAGCACATCCTCCCGGCTCGGCAATGGTTGCTCGGACGGCTTCGGTCTGGCTTGCGGCATGCGACGGGCCAATTCGATCTCTTTCCGCCTACCCATCATTCGTCATGGCCGGACTTGTTCCGGCCATCCACGTCTTGTTGACGGGCTAAATGTTCAACTCGTCGTAGAGGTCGCGCCAATTCGGGTTGGTCGCCATGATGGTGCGAACCTTCCACGCCCGCGGCCAGTGCTTCATCGTCTTCTCGCGCTGGATCGCGGAGACGATGTCGTCGTAGCGCTCGTACCAGACAAGCATCTTCAAGCCGTACCGCGAGGTGAAGCCGGGAATCGCCCCGGTCCGGTGCTGGAAGATTCGCAGACGGAGGTCGCTCGTCACGCCGATATAGAGGATGCCGTTGCGGCGATTTGTGACGATGTAGACGAAGGCGTTCCCCATCGCGTGAGTATCGCCGAAAGCGCCCTGCAAAAGGAAGACGTGGATGCCCGCAACAAGTGCGGGCATGACGCCTTTGAGGGTGCGGATCGGAGTTACGCTTTTGCCTTGCTCTTTTTTGCGGCGGGCTTCTTCGCGGCAGGTTTGATTTTGGCGGTGGGGGCTTTTGGCTTGGTGGTGCGAGCGGGGCGGCGGCCCGGGGAGGGTTTGGCTTCCTTCTCGGCGATCCATTCCAGCGCCTGGGCCAGGGTGACCGCGTCGAGGTCGGCGCCGCGGGGGAGGGTGGCGTTGGTCTTGGCGTGATTGACGTAGGGGCCGTAGCGGCCGGAGCGGAGGGTGACCGGGCCGCCGTCGGGATGGTCGCCGAGGGTGCGGATCACGGCGGGGGCGGCGGTGCGGCGGTTGCCGCCGGCCTTCTTCTCCGCGATCAGCGTCACGGCGCGGTTGAGGCCGACGGAGAACACCTCCTCCGCGGATTCCAGATTGGCGAAGGTGCCGTCGTGCTGGACGAAGGGGCCGTAGCGCCCGATGCCGGCGGTGATCGGCTTGCCGGTCTCGGGGTGGAGGCCGACGACGCGCGGCAGCGCCAGGAAGGCGAGCGCCATGTCGAGGTCGAGGGTCGCGGCGTCCCACGGTTTCGGAATCGACGCGCGCTTCGGCTTCTCGTCGCCCTCGGCCTCGCCGAGCTGGACATAGGGGCCGAAGCGGCCGACCCGCACCGTCACCGGCAGGCCGGTGTCGGGGTCGTTGCCGAGAAGGCGGGTGCCTTCGGCCGGCGCGCCGTCGCCCTCGCCTTCCGCCGGCAGCGCGAGCTGCCGCGTGTAGCGGCATTCGGGATAGTTCGAGCAGCCGATGAAGGCGCCGTATTTGCCGAGCTTCAGCGACAGGCGGCCGGTGCCGCAATTCGGGCAGGCGCGCGGGTCGGTGCCCTCGGCGTTGGACGGGAAGATGTGCGGACCGAGGAGCTCGTTCAGCGCCTCCAGCACGTCGGTGACGCGGAGCGCGCGGGTCTCCTCGACCTGGCCGGAGAAATCGCGCCAGAAGTCGCGAAGGACGTCCTTCCACTCCAGCTCGCCGGCGGAGATGCGGTCGAGCTTTTCCTCCAGGCCCGCGGTGAAGTCGAACTCGACATAGCGGGCGAAGAAGCTTTGCAGGAAGGCGGTGACGAGGCGGCCCTTGTCCTCGGGGATGAGGCGCTTCTTGTCGAGGCGGACATAGCCGCGGTCGCGCAGCACCGAGAGCGTCGAGGTGTAGGTCGACGGCCGGCCGATGCCGAGCTCCTCCATCTTCTTGATGAGCGTCGCCTCGGTGTAGCGCGGCGGCGGCTCGGTGAAATGCTGCTCGGTGGCGATCGACTGCCGCGCCAGCGGATCGCCCGCGGCGAGCGGCGGGAGGCGGGCGGAATCCTCGTCCTCCTCGTCGTCGCGGCCCTCCTGGTAGAGGACGAGGAAGCCGTCGAACTGGATCACTTGGCCGGTGGCGCGGAGCTGGACCTCGCTGCCGGCGGCGCGCGCGACGATGTCGGCGGTGGTGCGTTCGATCTGCGCCGATTCCATCTGGCTCGCCAGCGTCCGCTTCCAGATCAGCTCGTAGAGCCGCGCCTGGTCGGGCTCCAGCGCGCGGGCGACGTCCTGCGGGCGGCGGCCCAGATCGGTGGGGCGGATCGCCTCGTGGGCCTCCTGTGCGTTCTTCGCCTTGGTCTGGTAGAGCCGCGGCTTACCGGGGACGTAGTCCGGCCCGAACTCGCGGCCGATGACGCGGCGGGCGGCGTCGATCGCCTCCGGCGCCATCTGGACGCCGTCGGTGCGCATATAGGTGATGAGGCCGACCGTCTCGCCGCCGAGCTCGATGCCCTCATAGAGGCGCTGGGCGATCTGCATGGTGCGGGCAGCGGCGAAGCCGAGCTTCCGCGACGCCTCCTGCTGCAGCGTCGAGGTGGTGAAGGGCGGATACGGGTTCCGTCGCGTCGGCTTCGCTTCGACCGAGGTCACCGAGAAATCGGCCGCCTTGAGCGTCGCCTCGATGGCGCGGGCCGACGCTTCGTCGCCGATGTCGAGGCGGCCGAGCTTCTTCCCGTCGGCGCCAACCACGCGGGCGACGAAGCGGTCGCCGCGCGGCGTCTCAAGGGTCGCCGCGATCGTCCAGTATTCCCGGGCCCTGAAGGTCTCGATCTCCAGCTCGCGGTCGGTGACGAGGCGGAGCGCCACCGACTGGACGCGGCCGGCGGAGCGGGCGCCGGGCAGCTTCCGCCACAGCACCGGCGACAGCGTGAAGCCGACGAGATAATCGAGCGCGCGGCGGGCGAGATAGGCGTCGACGAGGGAATCGTCGACCTGCCGCGGATGGCGCATCGCGTCGAGGACGGCATCCTTGGTCACGGCGTTGAAGACGACGCGCTCGACGGGCTGGTCCTTCTTCAGGGCCTTGCGGTTCCGCAGCACTTCCAGCACGTGCCAGGAGATCGCCTCGCCCTCGCGGTCGGGGTCGGTGGCGAGGATGACGCGGTCGGCGTCCTTCACCGCCCGGGCGATGTCGGCGACGCGCTTCAGCGCCCGGCCGTCGACCTCCCAGGAGAGGGCAAAGTCCTCGTCCGGCCGCACCGAGCCGTCCTTCGCCGGCAGGTCGCGGACATGGCCATAGGAGGCGATGACCTCGTAGTCCCGGCCGAGATATTTGTTGATTGTCTTCGCCTTGGCCGGCGACTCGACGATGACGACGTTCTTCAAAAGGCCTCCATGAGACGCGTCGCGGCCGCAATGCGGGGCGGGACAATCCGCAAATGGCCCCACCCTGTCAAATCGGCAATCGCGGGAGGGCGACGACGGCGATACACGTCATGCTTGTGGTCTGAGGACATACCCACATCTTAGGGTATGGGACGGCCGGCTTTCGCGGCATACCGTCAACCGGGATCGCCACGGCGTTGGCGCGCTGCCGGCGAGGAGATGCCGGATGGCTGCGAGGGAACAAGGGCACGACGACCTTCGGCGCGAGACCGCCGTATACGTCGCGCGGCTGTCGCGCGAACTGCGCCAGCTCGCCCATGACGCCGGCCTCGGCATGGTCGCCTACCTCCTCGATATGGTCATGGAGGAAGCGGCGCGCCACACCCCGGCCCCGGCCGCGGCGAACGAGGACGACACCCCGCCGGCCGAACCGCGGTCCCTGGCGAGCTAGGCGGGCGCCTGGAGGGAGACGCGCTGGCCGGGGTGGCGCTCGATGCGGCCGGCGAGGCTGAGCTCGATCAACACGAGCTGCACGACGCCGGCGGAGAGGCCGGTGAAGCGGATCACCTCGTCGATCGCGACCGGCGCCGGGCCGAGCGCCTCAAGCACACGGTCGCGGTCGGTCGCCGCGGCGTCGAGCATCGGCGCGTGCGGCTCGGCGACGGAGCGCGGGGCGGCGGCGAGCGGCTCGCGCAGCATCGGCTCCAGCGCCGGCACGATGTCGTCGGCCGCAGTGACGAGCGTCGCACCCTCCTTGATGAGGCGGTTAGTGCCGGCGGCCCGCGGGTCGAGCGGCGAGCCGGGCACGGCGAAGACGACGCGGCCCTGCTCGCCGGCGAAGCGGGCGGTGATCAGCGTGCCGGAGCGCTCGGCGGCCTCGACCACCACCACGCCCAGCGCGAGCCCGGAGACGATGCGGTTGCGGCGCGGGAAGTCGCGCGCCCGCGGCTCCCAGCCGAGCGGCATCTCGCTGAGATGGGCGCCGCGCGCGGCGAGGATGCGCTCGGCGAGCGGCTGGTTCTCGGGCGGGTAGATCCGGTCGAGGCCGCCGGCGAGCACGGCGACAGTGCCGGCGTCGAGCGCGGCCTCCTGTGCCGCCGCGTCGATGCCGCGGGCAAGGCCCGACGCGATCGCCAGCCCGCGGGCGCCGAGGTCGCGGGCGAGCGTCGCGGCGATGCGGCGGCCGCTGACGGAGGCGTTGCGCGAGCCGACGATCGCCACCATCGGCCGGGCCAGGACGGCGACGTCGCCGCGGATCGCGAGCACCGGCGGGGCGCTGTCGATCGCGGCGAGCCAGGGCGGGTAGGCTTCCTCGCCGCGGATGACCAGCCGGCCGCCCTGCGCGGCGAGCGCCTCGAGCTCGCGCTCCACGTCGGCGGCGGAGGCGATGCGGAGGCGCCGGCCGGCGCGGCGCGACAGCTCGGGCAGCGCGTCCAGCGCGGCGACGGCGCTGCCGAAATGGTCGACCAGCTCGCGGAAGGTGATCGGGCCGACGGATTCGGTGCGGATCAGCCGCAGTGCGGCGAGGCGTTCGTCGTCCGATACCGTGGCGCTCACGCGCGGCCGCCGATGCGGCTCTCGCGGCCGGCGAGGAGCCGGCGGATGTTGCCGTGATGGCGGAGCCAGAGGATCACCGCCATCGCGCCGACGATCGCGGCGAAGAGCGGCCGGTCGAAGAGGAGGAGGGCAACCGGCGCGGCGGCGCTCGCGACCAGCGCGGCGAGCGAGGAGTAGCGCAGCAGCAGGGCGAGGCCGAGCCACAGCGCGGCGAAGACCAGCGCGGTCGGCCAGTGGAGGCCGATGAGGACGCCGAGGAAGGTGGCGACGCCCTTGCCGCCGCGAAAGCCGAGCCAGATCGGCGCGATGTGGCCGAGAAACGCGCCAGCGCCCGCGATCGCGGCCGGCACCGGGCTCCAGATGGCGGCCGCGATCAGCACCGCGGCAGTGCCCTTGCCGGCGTCGAGGACGAGCGTCGCCGCGGCGATGTCGCGCCGCCCGGTACGCAGCACATTGGTGGCGCCGATATTGCCCGAGCCGATGGCGCGGACATCGCCGAGCCCGGCCATGCGGGTGAGGATCAGGCCGAACGGAATGGAGCCGAGGAGGTAGCCGAAGAGGAGGGGCAGGATCTGGGCCGATACCGTCGAAGGCCACACGCCGGGATCGATCATTTGTCGCCAATTCCCCCGTCAGCGCCCGGCGCCATCCTTCGAGGCTCGCTGCGCTCGCACCTCAGGATGAGGTCGGTGGTTTGCTTCCTCGCACTCAGAACGAGGCTGAACACCACTCTGCCTCATCCTGAGGTGCCCGGCGCAGCCGGGCCTCGAAGGAGGGCCGTTATCGCGGGTCGTCGCGACCGTATTCGTAGACCGTGCGGCCGGCAACGACGGTGCGCAGCACGCGGCCTTCGATCTTCGCGCCGTCGAACGGGGTGTTCTTCGAGCGCGAGTGGAGCGCGTCGGGGTCGAGCACCCAGGGCGCGTGCGGGTCGATCATCACGAGATCGGCCGGGCTGCCGGGCGCGAGCGTGCCGCCGGGGATGCCGAGGAGCTCGGCCGGCCGCGTGGAGAGCGCGCGGAACAGGCGGACATAGTCCACATCGCCATTGTGGACGAGGCGGAGCGCGACCGGGAGCAGCGTCTCGACGCCGACCGCGCCGTCGGCGGCTTCGGCGAAGGGGTGGCGCTTGGTGTCGACGTCCTGCGGGTCGTGCGAGGACACGATGACGTCGATCGTGCCATCGGCGACGCCGGCCACCATCGCCAGCCGGTCGTCCTCATGGCGGAGCGGCGGCGACAGCTTGAAGAAGGTGCGGTAGGGCCCGATGTCGTTCTCGTTCAGCGTCAGATGGTTGATCGAGACGCCGCAGGTGACGCGAAGGCCGTCGGCCTTGGCCTTGCGGATCGCGTCCAGCGACGCGGCGCAGGAGATCTGCGCGGCGTGGTAGCGTCCGCCGGTCAGCGCCGCGAGGCGGATGTCGCGGTCGAGGATCATCGTCTCGGCCTCGCGCGGAATGCCCGGCAGGCCGAGGCGGGTCGCGGTCTCGCCCTCGTTCATCACCCCGGCGCCGGCGAGGTTCTGGTCGGCGGCGTGATGCATGATCAGCGCATCGAAGTCGCGCGCATAGCCGAGCGCCCGGCGCATCACCAGCGCGTTCATCACGGTTCTGCGGCCATCGGTGAAGGCGACCGCGCCGGCCTCGCGGAGGAGGCCGAATTCGGCGATCTCCCGGCCCTCGAGGCCCTTGGTGAGGGCCGCGGCAGGATAGATGTGGACCGGGGCGCGGTCGCGCGCGCGCCGGGCGATGAAATCGACCAGCGCGGCGTCGTCGATCGCCGGCTCGGTGTCGGGCATCGTCACGATCGCGGTGACGCCGCCCGCGGCCGCCGACCGTGCCGCCGAGCCCAGCGTCTCGCGATGCTCGGCGCCGGGCTCGCCGATGAAGACGCACATGTCGATGACGCCCGGGCCGACGATCTCGCCCCTGCCGTCAACGATCTCGGCGCCGTCCGGGGCGGCAAAGTCGCCGGGGCCGGCGTGCCGGATCACGCCGTCGGCGACGGCGACCGCGCCCATCGCATCGAGCTGCCGCGCCGGGTCGACGACGCGGACATTCTGCAGCACGAGAGGGCGGGGCGGGTCGCGGTCAGTCATTTCACCCTCCCCTGGAGGGGGAGGGTCGGCGCATAGCGCCGGGGTGGGGTGAGCGGCGGTTCCGGACGCTGTGCCCATGCAACTGGCAAGGTCGTTCCAACGTCCAGCGGGTTCGGTCCTGTGCCAATCCTTGGCGGATGGAACTGGTTGAGAGGCCGCGTCACCCCACCCCGCCGCGCTTTCGCGCGGCGACCCTCCCCCTCCAGGGGAGGGTGGTCACGCAACCCTTCCAAGAGAAGCCAAGAGTCAATCATTCTTCAGCTGCGCGGCGAGCGCCTCCAGGACGGCCATGCGGGTGGCGACGCCCATTTCGACCTGCTCGCGGATCAGGCTTTGCGGGCCGTCGGCGATGGCGGAGTCGATCTCCACGCCGCGGTTGATCGGGCCGGGATGCATCACGAGGGCGTCGGGCTTGGCGTAGGCGAGCTTCCGCTCGTCGAGACCGAAGAAGCGGAAATATTCGCGTACCGAGGGGACGAACGAGCCGTCCATCCGCTCGCGCTGGAGGCGGAGCATCATGACGATGTCGGCGTCCCTGAGCCCGGTCGCCATGGCGGTATGGGCCTCGACGCCGAGCCGCTCCACCCGCGCCGGCATCAGCGTCGACGGGCCGACGACGCGGACCGTCGCGCCGAGCGCGGTGAGGGCGATGATGTTGGAGCGGGCGACGCGGCTGTGGAGGACGTCGCCGCAGATCGCGACGATCAGCCCCTCGATCCGGCCCTTGCGGCGGCGGATGGTCAGCGCGTCGAGGAGCGCCTGCGTCGGGTGCTCATGGGCGCCGTCGCCGGCATTGACCACCGAGCAGCCGACCTTCTGCGCCAGCAGCTCGGCGGCGCCGGCCGCATGATGGCGCACCACGAGGATGTCGGGGTGCATCGCGTTGAGGGTGATCGCGGTGTCGAGGAGCGTCTCGCCCTTCTTCACCGACGAGCCGCCGACCGACATGTTCATCACGTCGGCGCCGAGGCGCTTCCCCGCGATCTCGAAGGACGACTGGGTGCGGGTGGAGGCCTCGAAGAAGAGGTTGATCAGCGTCCGGCCGCGGAGGACCGTCTTCTTCTTCTCGACCTGGCGGGAAACCTCGATGGCGGTCTCCGCCATGTCGAGGAGAGCGGTGATCTCGGCCCGCGACAGCCCCGCAATGCCCAACAGGTGACGCCTGGCGAAGGAAGCCAAGGGGGCGGGGGCAGGGCTCATCAAAGCGATCCCTATAGGCGCAACGCGGCGAAGCGGCAAGGCGCGGCGCTCGCGGAAATGCGTTAACCATACCTGCCTAGTATTTGTTTACGCAGTTGTTTATCGCCACGCCGATGGCCCAGTCGTTCAAGACGCACGACGTCACCAACCAGCCGCCGCCGCTGGTCGGTGTCAATCTCCTGACCTCCGATCCGGTGCTTTCGGCGCTGCTCGACCCGTTGCCGGCGCAGGTTTCCGAGCAGGTCGGGGCGCTCGGCCAGTTCTATGGCTCGGCCGAAGCAGTGGAGCTCGGCCGCCTCGCCAACCAGTGGGGCCCGGTGCTGCGGACCCATGATGCGCGCGGCGTGCGCGTCGATTCCGTGGAATACCAGGCCGCGTATCACGCGCTGGTCCGTCGCGCGGTGGCGTCGGGGCTCCATTGCTCGGTGTGGGACGCGTCGGGGCCGGAGAGCCGGGTACGCACGCTCGCCCGCGCCGCGCGCTACTTCCTCGCCGCGCAGGTCGACACCGGGCATCTCGTGCCGGTCAGCGCGACCAATGCCGCGGTTGCCGCACTCGCCCATTCGCCGCGCCTTGCCGAGGTGTGGCTGCCGATGATCCGGTCGCGGAAATACGACCAGACCTCGCGGCCGGCGCCGCAGAAGGGGGGCGTGCTTCTTGCCGTCGCCCTTGGCGAGAAGCAGGCGGGCAGCGACCTCGGCGCGCTGACGACGCGCGCCGAGCGCGACGGCAGCGAGGCCCGCGCCGATTTCCGCCTCGTCGGGCACAAATGGTCGGTCGCCGGCCCCGCCGCCGATGCCATCGTCACGCTGGCGCAGACCCGCGACGGCCTGTCGGCGTTCCTGGCGCCGCGGCACCTCGCCGACGGGACGCGGAACGGCATCCGGCTGATCCGGCTGAAGGACAAGCTCGGCACGCGCTCGGTCGCGACCGGCGAGATCGAGCTGGAATCCGCCGTCGGCTGGCTCCTCGGCGCCTCCGGCCGCGGCCTCGAGGTGATCTCCGAGGTGGTGACGCTGTCGCGGCTCGACGATGCGCTCGCGGCCGCCGCGCTGATGCGCGCCGCGCTCGGCGAGGCGGTGCATCACTGCCGCCACCGCAAGGTCGGCGGGCGGCTCCTCATCGACCAGCCGCTGATGGCGCGCGTCCTCGCCGACTTCGCGCTCGACGTCACCGCGGCGACGGCCCTCGTCTTCCGGGTCGCCGAGGCGTTCGACCGCGCCGGCGACGACCCGGCGGAGGCGGCGTTCGCCCGGGTGATGACGCCGGTCGCGAAATACTGGATCGCCAAGGCGGCCCCCGCGGTGATCGCCGAGGCGATGGAGTGCGTCGGCGGCAATGCCGCGGTCGAGGAGAGCCGGCTGGCGCGGCTCTATCGCGACATCCCGATGGTGGCGCTCGCGGACGGACCGGGCAACGTCCTCTGCCTCGACGTGATGCGGCTCCTCGGCAAATCCAACGAGCCGCTGGAGGCGGTGCTGTCGATCACCGAGCGCGCGCTCGGCGGCACGGCCAAATCGTCGCTCAATATCCTCCGCGCCGCGCTGGCGGTGGCGCTCGCCGACGAGGGCTCGGCCCGCGTCCTCACCGAGCAGCTCGCGCTGACGGTCGCCGCGGCGACGCTCCACCGCAGCTTCCCCGCCGAGATCGGCGACGCCTTCGTCGAGACCCGCCTCGGCAAGGGCTGGCGCACGACCTACGGCATGCTCGAATCCCGCTTCGACGCCCGCGGCCTCCTCGACTTCGTCTGCCCGGCGAACTGAGCCCGCGGGGGGTCAGCCAACGCGCATCCGGTCCAGCGCGCCCTGGAGGATGTAGGCGGCGGCCATCTTGTCGACGAGTTCGGCGCGGCGCTTGCGGCTGCGGTCGGCCTCGATCAGCGTCCGGGTGACGGCCGCAGTCGACAGCCGCTCGTCCCAGAGGAGCACCGGGAGCGGCGACCGCGGGGCGAGATTGCGGAGGAAGGCGCGGGTCGCCTGCGCCCGCGGGCCCTCGCTGCCGTCCATGTTGAGCGGGAGGCCGACGACGAGGCCGGTCACGGCGTTCGCGTCGGCTGTCGTCACCAGCGCGTCGGCGTCGAGCGAGAATTTCCGCCGTTCGATCAGCGTCAGTGGCGACGCGATCCGGCGGCCGGCATCGGACAGGGCGAGGCCGATGGTCTTGGTGCCGAGGTCGAGGCCGAGGAGGGCGCCCGCGGGCGTTGCGGCGAGGAACGCGGCGATATCGGTTCCCGGCGGTGCCGGAGGCGCGCTCAGCGTCCGCTCCGCCGCGCCATGGACTGGCGCAGCCAGTCGGCGATCACCGACATGCCGACGCCGACGGCGACGCCGATCGCAAGGCCGAGCCCGGTCTCGCCGGTCAGGGCATCGACGAGGAGGCCGATGCCGACGCCGATCAGCGGGAAGATTGTGAAGATGATGCCGCGCGCGCGGCGGTTCGCCGCCTCGACCTCGGCCGGGTCGGCGATCTGCGGCGGTTCCGACGCTGCTTCGGCAGCCTTAGCCGTCCGGTTCTCCAGTGCCGCCATCCCCCTTCTTGGCGCCGTTCATCGCCAGCGCGATCGCAATGCCGATGGCGACGCCGACCCCGATCCCCATCGCAATGTTGTCGAGGGCGACCCCGATCGTCGTGCCGATCGCGAGGCCGATGGCAATACCGATGCCGAGCCGTCCGCCGTCCTTCTGCGAGTCTGCCATCACTGTGACATGGCGCAGGCATGCCGCCAACTCAAGGGGCAGTTGGCGGCCCATATCCGCAGAGTCCGTGTCCCGGGCGCAGCGCAGCACGAAGTGGTGCGCTGCTGAACCGGGACCCACGCGGCCTGGACCCCGGCTCTGCGGTGCATCACGGTGTTGATGCACCTTGTCCGGGGAACGCGGGTGTAGGGCTGCAAAGGGCGTCTCTTCAAGCCACTCCGACCGGGTGACGAAGAGGGGAGTACCTGCCTAGCCGCGATATTGCTGGATGCGGGTGGTGCGCAGGCCGGCGAGGCCGTGCTGATCGATCGACTGCTGCCAGGAGAGGAATTCCTCGACGGTCAGCGTGTATCGGGAGCAGGCCTCGTCGAGGCTGAGCAGGCCGCCGCGGACCGCCGCCACCACCTCAGCCTTGCGCCGGATGACCCAGCGCTTGGTGTTGCGGGGCGGAAGATCGGCAATCGTCAGCGGACTGCCGTCGGGCCCGATCACATATTTGACACGGGGACGAATCTGCTCGGACATTCTACTCTCACACGGAGGCCAGCGGCCGCACCGTGAGAGACTAGGCCCCGCGGCTTTAAAATTTGGCTAAGCGGCAGGCAACAATTCGGTAAGAACCGCAGGAATCTCCTGAGGTCGCGGCCGATCCATTCGAGTTCCAAGCGCTGTCACAATCGGAAGTACTGCAGCGCCACTTCGCGGTCACCGGCCTGCGGACACACTTCAAGTCGCGCGCCGTCCGTTCAACCTCAGTCCGGCGTCGTCGCCGGAAGCCGCCTCGGCCGCCGGTCATCGCCTTGCCGCGAGGGTCCCCCGGATGATAGTGCGGACGCGGCTTTGACCCGGCGATGCCGGCCCGCCATATGTAGGCGATGGATCGCCGCCCATGCTGAATTCCCTCGGTCTGCCCAAGCGCCCCGCCGACACCAAGGTGATCGTCGCGATGTCGGGCGGCGTCGATTCCTCGGTCGTCGCCGGGCTTCTGGCGCGCGAGGGCTATGACGTCGTCGGCATCACGCTGCAGCTCTACGACCATGGCGCGGCGACGCACCGGAAGGGCGCGTGCTGCGCCGGGCAGGATATCCACGACGCTCGCCGGGTCGCCGAGCGGCTCGGCATCGCGCATTACGTGCTCGACTATGAGGAGCGCTTCCGCCACGCGGTGATCGACACCTTCGTCGACACCTATGTCGCGGGGAAGACTCCGGTTCCGTGCGCTTCCTGCAATCAGACCGTGAAGTTCGCCGATCTTCTTGAGACGGCGCGCGAGCTCGGGGCGGACCTTCTCGCCACCGGCCATTACGTCGCCACGCGTGAGGTCGGCGGCCGGCGGGCGCTGTTCACGCCGGCCGATGTCGAGCGCGACCAGAGCTATTTCCTCTTCGGCACGACCGAGGCGCAGCTCGACCTCCTTCGCTTCCCGCTCGGCGGGATGGAGAAGGCCGAGGTCCGCCGCATCGCGCGCGAGCTCGGGCTGATCGTCGCCGACAAGGCGGACAGCCAGGACATCTGCTTCGTGCCGACCGGACGCTATGCCGAAATGATCGAGCGCCTCCGCCCCGACGCGGTCGAGCCGGGCGAGATCGTCCATCTCGACGGCCGCGTGCTCGGGCGGCATGACGGCGTCCTCCACTACACCGTTGGTCAGCGGCGCGGCATCGGCGTCGCGCTCGGCGAGCCGCTCTATGTCATCCACATCGACGCGGCGCAGCGCCGGGTGGTGGTTGGGCCGCGCGACGCGCTGGCGACGCGGCGCCTCACCCTGACCGGCCTCAACTGGCTCGGCGACGGGCCTGTTGCTGCCCTGCCACCGGACGGGATCGACCTCTTCGCCCGCGTCCGCTCCACGCGCGCGCCGCAGCCGGCGCGGCTGGTCGTCTCGGACGAGGGCGTCTTCGTCGACCTCGCCGGCGAGGAGACCGGCGTCGCGCCCGGCCAGGCCTGCGTCCTTTACGAGGCGGTCGGCCCGGGCGCGCGGGTGCTCGGCGGCGGCTGGATCGACGCGGCGAGCCAGGGCCTCGAGGCCGAGGCCGCGCTCCGCCGCCTCGCGGCGCGGCCGGCCGAAGCCGCGCTCGCCTAGCGGCGATGGCGCCGCCGGAACCCGCGGCGGCCCGCCCGCCGAGCCCGATCGACGAAGCCGCGGTCGTCGCCGCCTATTCCCGCTGGGCGCCGGTCTATGACGCCGTGTTCGGCCTCCCCTTCCTCACCGGCCGCCGCGCCATCGCGAAGATCGTCAACGCGCTGCCGCCCGGCCGCATCCTCGAAGCGGGCGTCGGCACCGGCATGGCGCTGAAGCGCTACGACCGGAAGCACCGCGTCTTCGGCATCGACCTGTCGCCCGACATGCTGGCCCGCGCCCGGACGCGGGTGGCGCGCGGCCATCTCGGCCATGTCGAGGGGCTGGAGGTGATGGACGCGGGGAACCTCGCCTTCCCCGACCGGAGCTTCGACGCGGTCGTGGCGATGTATGTCATGACCGTGGTGCCCGACCCGGACAAAGTGATGGCCGAGTTCGTCCGCGTCACGCCGCCGGGCGGCAGGCTCGTCGTCATCGGCCATTTCGCGTCGAGCGGCGGCTTCTACCACTGGGTCGAGCGGCGGCTCGCCCGGTTCGCCGCCCGGATCGGCTGGAACCCCGACATGGACGTGGAACGCCTGATGGGCCGCCCGGACCTTCGCCTCGTCGCCCGCCGCAAGCTCGGCCCGCTCTGGCTCTTCACGCTGCTGACATTCGAGCGGGTGTAGCTGGTGAATGGTGAAATGGTGAATGGTGAACGGGAGGATCCCCGGAGGATCCATTCACCATTGACCATTCACCATTCACCCAAACACGGCCGTCGCCCGCGTCAGCGGATCTCGATGGTGCTCGTGCGGCGCTCGACGATGAAGAGCGCGTGGCAGACTCCGTCGGCCGCGAACATGAAGGCGTTCGTCTCGTAGGTCGGCCACACCAGCGACTGGCCCGGCTGCAGCGTGCCGATCGGCTCCTGCAGATAGCGGTAGTTGAGCCAGACGATCTCGATCGCGGCGCCGGTCTGGTTGACGAAGGTCACCGTTACCGGGCGGTCGCCGTCGAACGAGCGCGTGGTCGCCAGGCCCGAGCAGTCGGAGAAGCCGGCTGCCGCCGGCTGGAAGGCAAGCAGGGAAAGAATTGCGGCGTAGATGACGCTGCGAAACCGCATGGAGCGCTCCTTACCAGAACGCCGGTGCCCCCACCCCGGTACGAGCGAAACCTAGCGCCGTCAGGCCGTTTCACGCAAGCGGAAGCGGTCCCGATTGCTTGACACCCCTCCGGGCCGCTTCTTATATGCGCCCGCCTTGGGCGGGGTAGCTCAGCGGTAGAGCAGGGGAATCATAATCCCTTGGTCGGGGGTTCAAATCCCTCCCCCGCTACCAACAAATCCAACAACTTGGCTGATGGTCTGCGCCGGCGGCGCCCTGCGCCTTGCGCGCAACCGCCGGATGGTGTTCTCTCTCGTTCGTATTTCGTTCTCGGGAGGAGAAGCGATGAGGTGGGCATCGGCGGCAGCGGTATTTCTTGCGATTGGCGCGGGCGCGCTAGCGCCGGCGCCGGTGGCGGCGCAGGACATCCAGCTGATCTCCATCACCGGCGATTGCGAGCGGCTGGTGGTGCGCGGGTTCGATTTCTCCCTCGATTGCGAGGGGCTGCTGCTCCAGATGAACACGATGGACGGCGCGCGGACCGGGTTCACGGTGCGGCTGAGGAACGGCTCGTCGATCGCGTTCATGGGAACGCACGGGCTGAAGCCCGACGCCGACAGCCAGTTCCAGGACGTCGATTCCGTGATCTTCCAGTTCTCGGCGGACAGCAATGCCAACACGATCGAGGCGACCGGTCTCTGCGGCTATTCCAATCCGTATCTCGGGCCGCAGATCTATACCTGCCTTGCCACCAGCGACGACGGCGAGGCCTATATGCTGATATTCCGCACCGATGGGTCCGATCCGCTGATCGAGGACGGGCTGGCTGGCGGCATGCCGCCGCCCGACCAGAAGCGCCCGAACCGCTGAGGGAGGGAAGGAGAATGGCCGTCGCAGCGCAGGCCGTCGTCGCCGACGATCCGGCGGCAGCCGCGGACCGCTTCGCGGCCGACGGCGTCGTGTGCCTCCGCGGCCTTTTCCGCGACTGGGTCGAGCCGCTGCGCGGCGTCATCGACGAGGTAATGGCGCTGCCGCGCGACAGCGCGGTCAACCATGCCGAAGGGAAGGGCGGCGTCTTCTTCCACGACGTCGACCTCTGGAAGCATTTCGACACGGTGAAGCGCTTCGCGTTCACTTCGGCGGCGCCGGCAATCGCCCGGGCGCTGACCGGCGCGCGGGCGCTCCACCTCTACGGCGACCACCTCCTGGTGAAGGAGCCCGGTAGCCCGTCGGCGCAGACGCCATGGCACCAGGACGAGCCGTATCTGCGCGCCGCGGGAACCCGGATGCTGTCGATCTGGGTCGCGCTCGATCCGGTGACGACCGACACCGGGGCGATGCGCTTCGTGCCCGGGTCCAACCGCTGGGGCCGGCTGTTCCGCCCGGTGCGCTTCGCCCATGGCGAGGAGTTCGCGCTCGACCGCTTCGCGGAATCGGTGCCGGACATCGACGGCGATCCCGAACGCACCCCGACCGTGAGCTTCAACCTCGCGCCGGGCGACTGCACGGTCCACCACATCCGGACGCTCCACTCCTCCGGCGGCAACCAGAGCCTCGCGACCCGCCGCCGCGCGCTGGTGGTGCGCTATGCCGGCGAGGACGCCCGCTACGTCGCGCCCAACAAAGCTGCCCTCCGCTCCGCCGACCCGAAACGCGCTCCCGGCGAGACGCTCGACCCGGCGGAGTTCCCGGCGGTGCCGTAGGCGCCCGCGCCATCCCCCATCTCGTCATTGCCGGACTTGATCCGGCAATCCATACGGCGCTTCAGCATGGATCACCGGGTCAAGCCCGGTGATGACGAGGGAGTGGGTCAGCGGGCCACCAGCCGCCTTGCGCGGCGCAGCAGGACGGCGTTGATCGCGACCACCACGGTCGAGACCGACATCAGCACGGCGCCGACCGCGGGGGAGAGGACGATGCCGATCGGGGCGCCGACGCCCGCGGCAAGGGGGATCGCGGCGGCGTTGTAGCCGGTGGCCCAGAAGAGGTTCTGCACCATCTTGGCGTAGGTCGCGCGCGACAGCTTCAGCGCGGCGACGACGTCGCGCGGGTCGCTGCGTACCAGGATGACGTCGGCGGCGTCGATCGCGACGTCGGTGCCGGCGCCGATGGCGATGCCGAGATCGGCCTCGACGAGGGCCGGGGCGTCGTTGACGCCGTCGCCGACCATCGCGACCTTCCGCCCGCCGGCCTTGATCTCGCGCACCTTGGCGGCTTTGTCGGCGGGGAGGACCTCGGCGAACACCCGGTCGACGCCGAGCTCGGACGCCACGGCGCGCGCCACGGTGGCGGAATCGCCGGTGAGGATCATCGAGGCGATGCCCATCGCCTTCAGCTCGGCGATCGCGGCGCGCGCCTCGGGGCGGATCACGTCGGCGAGGGCGATGCTGCCGACGAGGCGGCCGTCGAGGAGGAGGTGGACGATGGTGTTGCCCGCCGCGGCCGGCGCTTCGAGCCGCGGATCGTCCGGCTCGATCGCGCGGGAGCGCAGCTCGCCGGGGCTGACGATCTCGACCTTGCGGCCCAGCACCGACGCGGTCGCGCCGCGGCCGGCAAGGTTGCGGAAGCCGGTCGCCTGGAAGGCCGCGACGCCACGTTCCTTCGCGTGGGCGACGATGCCGCGGGCGATCGGGTGCTCGGACTGCGCCTCCAGCGCGGCGGCGTAGGCGAGGATCTCGGCCTCGCTGACGTCGGCGCGCGGCACGATCGCGGTGACGCCGAAGCGACCCTCGGTGAGGGTGCCGGTCTTGTCGAAGACGATGGTATGGATCTCGCGTCCACGCTCGAAGGCGGTGCGGTCGCGCACCAGCACGCCGCTCTGCGCGGTGAGGGCGGTCGAGACCGCGACCACCAGCGGGATGGCGAGGCCCAGCGCATGCGGGCAGGTGATGATCATCACCGTCACCATGCGCTCCAGCGCATAGTCGAACGGGTCGCCGAGGATGAGCCACACGGCGAGCGTCAGGAAGCCGGCGCCGATCGCGATATAGGTCAGCCACAGCGCGGCGCGGTTGGCGAGGTCCTGGGTGCGCGAGCGCGACGCCTCGGCCTGCCGCACCAGCTCGACCACCTGCGCGAGATAGGTCTCCGACCCGGTGCGGGTGATCGACAGCGTCACCGCGCCGTCGCCATTGATGGCGCCGGCGATGACCGCGGCGCCCTCTGCCCGGGCGACCGGCACGGATTCGCCGGTCAGCATCGATTCGTCGAAGCTCGACGCGCCGCTCTCGATCACGCCGTCCGCCGGGACGCGCTCGCCGGGCCTGACGCGGATGCGGTCGCCCTTTGCGAGCGCCGAGGCCGGCACGTCCTCCTCGCTGCCGTCGGGGCGGAGGCGATGCGCGGTCGCGGGGAGGAGCTTCACCAGCGCCTCGATCGCGCTCGACGCGCCGGCGACCGAGCGCATCTCGACCCAATGGCCGAGGAGCATGATGTCGATGAGGGTGGCGAGCTCCCAGAAGAAGACGCCGCCCGGCACGCCCAGCACGACCGCCGCCGAATAGACATAGGCGACGGTGATGGCGAGCCCGATCAGCGTCATCATGCCCGGCCGGCCGGCGCGGACCTCGAACCAGAGGCCGGTGAGGAACGGCCAGCCGCCATAGAAGAAGATGGCCGTCGAGAGGGCGAGAAGGACATAGTCCTGCCCCGCGAACTCGATCGCGCCCTCGAGGCCGATGAAATCCATCACCATCGGCGACAGCGCGAGGATCGGGATGGTCAGGGCGAGGGAGATCCAGAAGCGGCGACGGAAATCGTCGATCATCGCGCCATGGTCGTGCCCGGCATGGCCGTGATGCGCGTGGCCGGCATGGTCGTACCCGGCATGGGCGTGGTGATCGTGGCCGCCGTGGTCGTGATGCGCGTGGTCGTGGCCGGCGTCGTGATGATGCGCGTGGTCGTGGTGCTCGTGCTCGTGCTCCGCATAGCCATGATGCGCGTGATCGTGGCCGGCATGATCGTGCTCGGCCTGCCCCTCATGGCCATGATGGTGCGTGTGGTCTTTCCTGTCGGTCATGGCCGCTCTCCGCTCACCACGAATGCCGGCAACCCGCCGGCCGTTGCCGACGGGGTCTGAACCTTACCATGGTGGGAAGGTCAAGCAGGGCGCGACGTCGAGCTTCATCGGGCCAACAAAATCCGTTCCCCGGGCAAGGTGCAGGACGAAGTCCTGCGCCGCAGAACCGGGGTCGACACCCATCGGAATGCAGCAACCGCCGCGTGGATCCCGGTTCTGCAGCGCGGCACTTCCGTGCCGCGCTGCGCCCGGGAAACGAACGGGGGGCGGACGGGAACGTGGCCCGCAGTCCCGCTACCGCAGATAGGCTTCGCTGGTGTAGCGGCGCATCATGCGCTGGGTGTTGAAATAGGCGGCGATCTTGGAGATCGACTGCTTGGTCATCCAGGTCCAGCGATCGCGGTCCTTGGCGTAGAGCGGCAGCACCTTCTGCTCCAGCTTGTCGTATAGGTCGGTGGCATGGTCGGCCTCGGTCTCGGCGAAGCCGTCATTGCCGATCGACCAGCCGGTCACGTCCTCGATCCAGGCCTCGACCCACCAGCCGTCGAGCGTGGAGAGGTTGAGCGTGCCGTTGAGGGCGGCCTTCATGCCGCTGGTGCCCGACGCTTCCTGCGGCGGCTTCGGGGTGTTGAGCCAGACGTCGGCGCCGGCGACCAGCACCTCGGCGATCCTTGTGTCGTAGTTCTGGAGGTAGACCATCGGGATCTCGGCCGACAGCGCCTTGGTCGCCTGGTTGATCGCCTCGATCACCGCCTTGCCGGCGCTGTCCGCGGGGTGCGACTTGCCGGCCCACACCACCTGGAACGGGTATTTGCGGGCGATCGCCTTCAGCCGCTCGGGGTCGGAGAGGAGAAGGCCGGGCCGCTTGTAGCCGGTCATGCGGCGCGCGAAGCTGAAGATCGGCAGCTCCGGGTCGAGTTTGACGCCGGTCATCTCCTCGGTGAGCCGCACGAGATGGTCCTTCGCCTCGCGCTTGGCGGCGGTGATGTCGGCGTCGGGCAGATAGTCGGCGTGGAACAGGAGCTCGGGCTCGTGGGCCCAGTGCGGGATGTGCTTGTCGAAGAGCCGGGCGATCGCCGGATAGGCCCAGCGCGCGGCGTGGACGCCGTTGGTGATGGCGGCGACGCGGTAGCCCGGGAACATCTGCTGCGTCGTCTCGGCGTGGCGGACTGCGACGCCGTTGACGTAGCCGGAGAGGTTGAGCGCCAGCCGGGTCATGTTGCAGTCGTCGACGCCGGCATAGATGCGCAGCTCCTCCAGCTCGATGAGGTCGCCGACCACCTCCTGCACCAGCGGGTAGGGGAAGCGGTCGTGACCGGCCTCGACCGGGGTGTGGGTGGTGAAGAGGCAGCGTGACAGCACCGGGCTTGCGTCATAGGCGCGGCCGCCGGCTTCGCGGCGGTTGCTGCGGCGGGGGAAGCGGCGGAGCAGCTCCAGCGTCAGGAACGCGGCGTGCCCCTCGTTCATGTGGTAGATTTGGATCGAGAAGCCGAGCGCCTGCAGCATCCGCGTGCCGCCGATGCCGAGCACGGCCTCCTGCTTCAGCCTGTAGCGCGAATCTCCGCCATAGAGCCGGTCGGTGATCGGCCGGTCCATCGGGTCGTTGGCGTCGATGTCGGTGTCGAGGAGGATCACCGGCACGACATGGCCGAGCGGGCTGGTGCAGCGGTAGAGCCACGGCCTGATCCAGACGCGGCGGCCCTCGATGGTGACGGCGACCATCGCGTTGAGCTGCTCACACCATTCCTCGGGGTTCCACGGCGCCGGCTGGTCGACCTGCCGGCCGGCGGCGTCGATCTCCTGGCGGAGATAGCCCTGCCGGCTCACCAACGTGACGAAGACTTCGGGGAGGTTGAGGTCGGCCGCGGAGCGGGCGGTGTCGCCGGCGAGCACGCCAAGGCCGCCGGAATAGGTGTGCATCTCCGGCCGGAGCGCGATCTCCATGGTGAAATAGGCGATGCTGCTGATCGGCAGGAAACGATCGAGGGGGCTGTTCATGGCTTCTCTTGATTGGGCTGAGGGACGCACCTCAGGGGCGCGCGGAAATGCGGTTGCGGGTGTTTAGTCCCATTCGCCTCGGCCTTGCCAGCCTCGGCGTTCCTCCTTCGACAACACCGCGGAGTGCGACGTCCTGTTGTCGATCCGGGGAAAGCAGAATCCGGGCCAGCATGTCGGGGCCGCTGGCTGCGGCGTCTCAGGGCGCGGCTGGAGCGCTCAGGCCGGCGGCTTGCGGGTGCTGCGGCGCGCGGTCGTGCGCGGCTTCCCGGTTGCCGCGGGCGGGTCGGTGGTCTGGTCGTCGACCGGGAACGGGGCGCCGGGCGCGGGCGGCGGCTCGGGCAGCTCGTCGGCCGGGAAGGGCGCGGCCGGAACCGGCGGCAGCGGCGGCTGGGTCGGCGGCGTGGGCGCCGCAGACGGCGGCGCTGCGGGAGCCGATGGCGGTGGCGGCGTGGCGGCCCGGACGGCGGCCTGGCGGCGCTGCGATTCCTGCCAGAAGAGGTAGCCGCCGCCGGCGATCAACAGGAGCGGGATCAGCCAGCCACTGACGCCGCCGCGGTCGAAGATGAGGAGTTCGAAGAAGAGGAGGCCGATGACGAAGGCGATAACGCCCCAGCGCGCGGTCTGCATGCCGGCATTGGCGGTGCCCTCCTCGCCATTGCGCCGCCCGGCGATCATCAGGGTGAGGCCGGTCGCCACCGGGTAGAGCGCCCACACATAGGCCCAGGATTCCCAGTGATTGCTGGCCTCCTGGTAGATGAAGATGAGGCCCGTGGTCGTCAGCACCGCGCCCGGGATCGCCATCGCGACATTGACCCGCTGGGCGCTGAAGGCGCTGCCGAGGAGGAGGATGCCCGGCACGAGGATGAAGAGCGGCCAGAAGACGTTGCCGACCCGGATGTCGAAGATCTCGACGGCCAGGAAGATGACGCCGATGCTGATGAGGATCACCGCAAGCGCGGTCCGGCCGCGATCCGACGAGAAGGGGCGAGGGTCCGACATGAGCGGGTCTCCCGGTTGGGCGCCGCCCGGCGCCTTTCGCGGAGGAATGGGCCAGCTTGTTACGTAAGGTCAAGCGGTTGCATGCCAAGCCTCTGAAACCGATTCCGCTGCGGCAAGAACGCGCCGGCGGCCAGACGCCTCAGATCATTGGGCTTTCCCGGGCCGGAAAAACAAAAGCCCGCACTCCGTCGCCGGAGGTCGGGCTCAAGTCGCAGGATTGACCCTGGAGAACCGCCCGCCGCGTCCTTCGCACGAAGCACATGGAGCTGTAGCGTCGGAACGAAGAACCGCGGCGGGCCGATCGCCGGCCTGCCTCGATGGCAAGCCATCGAACCAAGCGGAGAACTCCCGCCAAACTAGGCCCTTCCGCGAATAGAGATATCTATCGCTGCAATCGGAAACGCCTATAGGCAGCTCAGGCGATGGTGGTTTCGGCGCGGTGGAGGAAGTGCGGCGTCGGCAGAATGCCCGGGACCACGGTCTTTTCCCCGGTCTCCTGGAGGGCGGCGAGGAAGCTGCGATAGGGGTCGAGCCGCTGGTACTGGCGTGGCATCAGCGCCACGATCTGCCGCTCGGGCTCGGTCGAGCGGTAGAGCCGCACGCCGGGCAGCGGCTTCTGGCCGTCGAGCGCGGTGAAGGCAGGAACGAGGCAGACGCCGAGGCCGGCCTGGACCATCGCCATCGCCATCTCGTAGCTGCGGCACTGCGCCAGCAGGCGATGGCGGGGTAGCACCTGCGCATACCATTGCTCGACGCGGCGGGTGTGCTGGGTGCCGAAGGTGAACTGGATGCAGGAATTGACGACGTCGCGCTGCGCCGGGTCGAGCTCGCCATCGGGGTCGACGACGCCATCGAGGTCGATGCCCTCGGGCACCGCGAAGACATAGGGGTCGGTCGCGATCGGCTGCTGCGAGAAGCCGACGCTCGCCTTGGCGACGGAGTTCTCGGCGATGAGGCCGATATCGACGCGGCGGCCGTAGAGGAGGTCGAGCGCCTCGGCGGGCGCGGCCTCGTGGATGTCGAGCTCGATGCCGGGAAACTCGTCGCGGGTGCCGACGATGGTGCGCGGCAGGAGCACGCGGAGCACCGAGTTGAGGCCGGCGAGGCGGATGGTGGCGCGCTCGCCGCGGCTGAACGCCTTCAGCCCGGCGCTCGCCTCCTCGATATTGCTGAGGATGAACTCGGCCTTGCGCATCAGGAAGCGGCCGGCGTCGGTCAGCGCCATCTGGCCGGGCGTGCGGTCGAAGAGGCGGGTGCCGATCGAGGTCTCGAGCTTCGACAGCTGCTGCGACAGCGAAGGCTGGGTGAGGCCGAGCTGCTTGGCGGCCTTGGTCAGCGTCTCGGCATGCGCCACGGCCCAGAAAATCCGCAGCTGGTGCAGCGTCATCCCGCTTCCGGGAGGCGTCGCCGCCGATTTTCCGTTCTCACCCTCCGGCCAGTCGGCCAGACGACTTGCGATCGATTCGATGTCTGCCAAGGCGCATCCTCCGCTCGCCCCTCTTCGCGGGAGCGTCGCTGCCTTGGCTTAGCACGAAACAGGCGGACGCGAATCCCCCCGCACGCGACTGTGAAGGGGATATGACCGCGGGCGCGCGAGTGGAGGCGGAACGCGGAAATCCCGCTTGCGGCTCCCTCCCCCCTTAT
>JAHCJZ010000015.1 GCA_026126025.1 Bauldia sp.
GGAGACCTGCCTCTACTACATCGGCGGCATCATCAAGCACGCCCGCGCGATCAACGCCTTCACCAACCCGCTGACCAATTCCTACAAGCGGCTGGTGCCGGGCTTCGAGGCGCCGGTGCTCCTCGCCTATTCGGCGCGCAACCGGTCGGCGTCATGCCGCATCCCGTTCACCAACTCGCCGAAGGCCAAGCGCGTCGAGGTCCGCTTCCCCGATCCGGGCGCGAACCCCTATCTCGCCTTCGCGGCGATGCTGATGGCGGGCCTCGACGGCATCACCAACAAGATCCATCCCGGCCCTGCGATGGACAAGGATCTCTATCACCTCCCGCCGAAGGAGCTGAAGAAGATCCCGACCGTCAGCGGGTCGCTGCGCGAAGCGCTCGGCCATCTCGACAAGGACCGCGTCTTCCTCAAGGCCGGCGGCGTCTTCAACGACGACTTCATCGACTCCTATATCGACCTCAAGATGGAGGAGGTGATCCGGTTCGAGCACACCCCGCATCCGGTCGAGTACGACATGTATTACTCGGTCTAAGCGACCGGCCCGACTTCGGGTTTTCGCCTTGAATGGCCGGCGCGATCGCCGGCCATTTTCCGTTAGGGCTGGCGTCCGCGCGTAGACACCCACACTCGTCACCCCGGCGAAGGCCGGGGTCCAGAGCCACCAGCGCGGAGCAAGCGGCGCTGGATTCCGGCCTTCGCCGGAATGACGAAAGGGAGTGCCTTTTTCTTTCCGTCATCGCAGGCGCGCAGATTGCAGCCTTGGCTGAGCCGTGCTCTGTGTAGCGTGGAGGCCAACGGTCATCACCGAACGAGGTTATCCATGCTGGGTCAGAGGGTTGCGATTGCAGCGCTGGCGCTTGCCGCCCTGACGGGCGGGGCCGCCGCGCAGAACTGGGATCTGGAGCCGACCTTCGGCCGGGCGATCCTTCCCGACGGCGCGATGCCGCACATCGTCGACATGATCGCCGGCGGTCCGATCGACATCTCGCGGTCCATCGACCCCGGATGCGCCGGCTTCGTCGCGGACGCGCCCGACTATCGCATCCAGTACACCGCCGGCGGGACGCCGCTCACCATCTCGGTGGAGGCGGTCGCCGACACCACGCTCCTCGTCAACGATCCCGGGGCCACCTGGTATTGCGCCGACGACAGCAACGGGTCGCTCAACCCGTCCATCACGATCGATGCGCCCCTCTCGGGCCAGTACGACATCTGGGTCGGCACCTATAGCTCGGCGATCGCCGAGGCGGTCCTCATCATCAGCGACGGCAGCGCCGGCGCCCCGCCGCCGGCCGTCGGCCCCGCACCTGCGGCGGGCGGCCCGCCGCCGCTCCCGGCGCAGCCTGCGGCGGTCGAGTATTATGTCGCGATCGACGGCCAGCCGGCCGGGCCGATGCCCCTCGCTCAGGTGATCGCGATGATCGCGGCGGGGCAGGTCGACGAGGCACAGCTGGTCTGGCACACCGGCCTTCCCGACTGGGTCGAAGCCGGCGCGCTTCCCGAGCTCGATGCGGCCTTCAACCCGCCCGCTCCGGTGGACGACCGCGCCGGCCCGCCGCCGGTCGTCGACGTGCCGCAGAAGCCGCAGCCCGCCCCGCAGCCGGACGACGAGGAACAGGGTCCCGTCGCCGCAGGCATGAGCCTGGAAGAGGTGGTGACGATCGGCGTCAATTGGGGCTTCAGCGACGTGCCGCAGGAGACCCGCGACCGGGTGATCGCGTGCCTCCTCAACGCGTTCGCGCCGCTCTCGGCGGAAGACCGCCAGCTCGTGGCCGACTACGGGATGGACCCGCCGCTGGCAGAGATCGACCGCCTCGAGGGTTTGCATCCGGGGCTGACCCGCAACGTCGAAGATTGCGAGGACATCCTGCCCGACGTGCTGGGCGGGGGCGGAGCGGACGTCGCCACGAGCTCGGTGTCGCTGGCCGACGGCCGGACGCTCACCGTGGTCGGCGGCAGCAGCCACGCGATCAGCGCGACCGATAGCGGCTATCGCATCATCGTCGACGAGACCCGCATCCAGTACGAGAACGGCGCCGTCTCGGTCGACGGCCGGCCGCGGGAGGTCCCGCCCTTCACCACCGAGCTCGTCTTCACGGTGGACGATCTCGGCGTGACCATCACCGCCGATCCCTAGCGGGGGCGCCTTCGGGCGCCCTCCCCCCGCCGGCCTTGGCAATGCCGTGCGGTCTTCGGTATCTCTGTGATGCGGTTGCGTGGGGCGCCTCCGCGGGAGGAATGCCCATGCTGAAAGCGGTCGCCGCCGCACTCGTCCTCGTCGCCGCCGGCTCCTCGGCCGCCTCGGCCTTCACGATCCGCGGCACCGCCCAGGTCGCCGATTCCGACATCCTCACGATGGACGGCTACGGCATCTACCTCTTCGGCATGGAATCGGTCGAGGAGCGCCAGGACTGCGCGATCGACGGCCAGGCCTGGCAATGCTGGGCCGCGGCGGTGCGCGAGCTGCAGACCATCCTCTCCGAGGGCGAAGTGGTGTGCGAGACCATCACCGAGCCGACGCGGACCCGGCAGGTGATCGCGTGGTGCACGGTCAATGGCGAGGACATCGCCGAGCGCTTCGTGCGCGCCGGCTACGGCCTGCCGATCGGAGCCGAGACGGACAGCTATTTCGACGACATGCTGGAGGCGGCCGACGCCAAGCGCGGGCTGTGGCAGGGCGCCTTCGAGCCGCCGGCGCAATGGCGCGCCCGGAACTCGGTCTTCGTCGACCGCCCGCCCTTCCGCCCGGTCAACCCCCTCCCCGACCTCCCCCCGCCGGTCCTGCCCGAAGGGCGCTAGCCTGACAGCCGGTCCAGCGCGGCGGTGAGGCGGTCGCGGAGCGCCAGGGCGGCGTCGCGCTTCTCGCGCTGCTCCTCGATGACCTCAATCGGCGCGCGCTGGACGAACTGGTCGTTGCCGAGCTTGGCGTCGAGGCGCTCGATCTCCTTCGCCGATTTCTCGATCTCGCGTGAGAGCCGGGTGCGCTCCGCCGCGAGGTCGACGATGCCGGAGAGGTCGAGGCAGGCGGCGGTCTCGCCGATCATGATCTGCACCATGCCCTTCGGCGGCACCGTGGCGGTGTGGATCTCGCCGAGCCGCGCGAGGCGGACCAGCGCCGGCCTGTGGCGGTCGAGGCGGAAGATGATCTCGTCCGATTCCGCGACGAGGAAGAGCGGGACCTGCGCCGCCGGCGGCACGTTCATCTCCGAGCGCACCGAGCGGATCTGCGTCACCAGCTCGACGACCCAGTTCATCTCCGCGGCGGCGGCCGGGTCCTCGCCGATCGGCTCCGGCCACGGCGCGTGAGCGAGCAGCGTCTCGCGCGGGCTGCCCTCCGGCGCGGTCCGCTCCCACAGCTCCTCGGTGACGAAGGGCATGAAGGGGTGGAGGATCTTCAGGATGAAATCGCGGATGAAGGCGGCGGTCGCGCGCGTCTCGTCCTTGGCCGCCCCGTCCTCGCCGGTGAGGAGCGGCTTGATCAGCTCGACATACCAGTCGCAATAGGTGTTCCAGATGAAGCGGTAGACCGAGGCCGCCGCGTCGGCGAAGCGGTAGCCGGCGATCGCGTCGTCGATCGCGGCAAGCGTGCGGTTCGCCTCGGTGACGATCCAGCGATTGACGGTCTGGTCGACGCCCTTCGCGTCGAAGCCGGCCGGCAGCACGCAGCCATTCATCTCGGCGAAGCGGGCCGCGTTCCAGAGCTTGGTCGCGAAGTTGCGGTAGCCCTCGATGCGGGCGCGGGCGGGCTTCACGTCGCGGCCGGGCGTCGCCAGCGCCGCCATGGTGAAGCGCACCGCGTCGGCGCCGAAATCGCCGATCAGGTCGAGGGGGTCGACGACGTTGCCCTTCGACTTCGACATCTTCGCGCCCTTCTCGTCGCGAACGATGCCGTGGATGTAGACCACCGGGAACGGCTCGGTGCCGGTGAAATGGGTGCCCATCATCATCATGCGGGCGACCCAGAAGAAGATGATGTCGAAGCCGGTGACGAGGACGCTCGTCGGGTAGTAGCGCTCGAACTCGGGCGTCCGGTCCGGCCAGCCCATGGTCGAGAACGGCCACAGCGCCGACGAGAACCAGGTGTCGAGGACGTCGGAATCGCGCGTCAGGAACGGCGCGCGCTCGGCCGGGTTCTCCGCCATGCGGCGGGCATCGGCGTCGCTGATCGCACCGGCGGTGACGTAGTGGGCGAGCGCCTCGGAGACGGCCTCCTCCTCGGTCTCGGCGACGAACACCTTGCCGTCCGGCCCGTACCAGGCGGGGATCTGGTGGCCCCACCACAGCTGGCGCGAGATGCACCAGGGCTGGATGTTCTCCATCCAGTCGAAATAGGTCTTCGCCCAGTTGGGGGGAACGAAGACGGTCCGCCCCTCCTCCACCGCGGCGATCGCCGGCTTCGCCAGCGTCTTGGCGTCGACATACCACTGGTCGGTGAGGAACGGCTCGATCGGCACCGCCGAGCGGTCGCCATGCGGCACCGCATGGGTGTGATCCTCGACCTTCTCCAGCAACCCCTTCGATTCCAGCATCCACACGATGCGGCGCCGCGCCTCGAAGCGGTCGAGGCCGTGGAAGGTCGCGATGGTGGACGACAGCTCCTCGCTCTCGGGCACGCCGGCGGTGAACGCCTCGTTGTCGAGGAGCGCGATCCTGCCCTCGGTGTCCATGATGCTGACCATGGGCAGCTCATGGCGGCGGCCGACCTCGAAATCGTTGAAGTCGTGGGCCGGCGTCACCTTGACGGCGCCGGAGCCGGCCTCGGGGTCGGCATACTCGTCCGCCACGATGGGGATGCGCCGGCCGACCAGCGGCAGGATGACATGCCTGCCGACAAGGTCGCGATAGCGGTCGTCGTCGGGATGCACCGCGACGCCGGTGTCGCCCAGCATCGTCTCGGGCCGCGTGGTGGCAACCGTGATCGTGCGGTCGGTGCCCTCGACGGGGTAGCGCAGGTGCCAGAGATGGCCGCCGACCTCGACCTGCTGCACCTCGAGGTCCGAGATCGCGGTCTGGAGCTTGGGGTCCCAGTTCACCAGCCGCTTGTCGCGGTAGATCAGGCCGTCGCGATAGAGCGCGACGAACACCTTGAGGACGGCGCGCGACAGGCCCTCGTCCATGGTGAAGCGCTCGCGGTCCCAGTCGCACGACGCGCCGAGGCGGCGGAGCTGGTTCATGATGGTACCGCCGGACTCGGCCTTCCATGCCCAGACCTTCTCGACGAAGGCGTCGCGGCCGATGGCGCGGCGGCCGGGTTCCTGGCGCTCCATCATCTGCCGCTCGACCACCATCTGCGTGGCGATGCCGGCATGGTCGGTCCCGGCCTGCCACAGCACGTCGCGCCCGCTCATCCGGGCATGGCGCACCAGGATGTCCTGCAACGTGTTGTTGAGCGCATGCCCCATATGGAGCGAGCCGGTGACGTTCGGCGGCGGGATGACGATGGAGAACGGCTTCCCGCCGCGTGCCCCCGCACCGGCGCGAAAGGCCTTCGCCTCGTCCCAGAGGGCGCTGATCCGCGCCTCGACCGAGGCGGCGTCGTAAGTCTTGTCGAGCATGAGAAATCCCGGCCTTGCGCCGGGTGGTGGTAATCGGAGGGCGCGGTCAAATCAACCGCGGCTCTCCGTCACCGACGCCAGCCGGGTTGGGATTTGACACGGGAGCGACCCCTGCTCTGTCCCTTCGCGAGAAGAAGGTTGCGCGGGTATGCCAGAAACATCGGCCGTGCCGCTTGCGACCCCTCCCCTTGAAAAGGGGAGGATGGGTGGGGTTCCCGCGGCGGTGCAACAGCGTCGGAATCGGCGATTGCCGCACGGCCGTTGACCCCCACCTGCCTCCCCCTTTCAGGGGGAGGGAGCCGTGGCGAGTTAGCGCCGGCCGCGGCTGACGCGCTCGATTTCCTCGCGCACGAGGCGCTCGACGAGCGGCGGGAGGTTGTCGTCCAGCCAGTCGCGCAGCATCGGGCGCATCATGTCCTTGACGAGGTCCTCCAGCGTGCGGGCCTCGCTGCCCATCATGATGCTGGTGAGCTGGTTGAAGGCGGACTGGACCGCCTGGTCGGCTTCCGGCGACAGGAGCTTCACGTCGGCGGGGGGAGCGGTCGGGGACGGTGCGGCGGCAATGCTCTCGCCAGCTCTGGCGGCCGGCGACGGCGCGGGCGCGCTCTCGGTCGGCTGGGCCGGCTTCGGCGTGAACAGCGGCGTCCGCGCCACCGGCGGCGCGACCGGCCGCGGCGGCGGCAAGGGCCTGGTCTCGATGCGCGCGGCGGGCGGAGGGAGAACCTCCGCGTCCTCGCCGCCATCGTCGTCGAGGTCGAAATCGGCGAGCGCGTTGGCGGCTTCGGTCAGCGCGTCCTGCTTCTCGGCGACGGCCGGTGCGGTTTCGGGCGGGGCGGCGGGCGCCGGCTCGGCCGGCTCGGCCTCGTCCACGATCGCGGCCGGCGCCGGCTCCGCAGCCTCAGCGGCCGGAGCAGCGGGCAATGGCTCGGAGGGAAGCGGCGACGACTTGACGACCGCGAGGTGCGGCGCGCTGCCGGCGCGTCCGTCGTCGTCGGAAATGATCCGCCTGATCGAGGCAAGGATGTCCTCCATGGAGGTTTCCTGCGCCTGCCCGACCTTCGCCATCACGCCGTCTCCAACTACACGGCGCCGAATCACGTGGCGCCCCCGCGTCGGCCGGAGACTAGCGGACGCGGGCGCGAGCGGAAGCGGAAGAACGCGGTTTTGCTCGGGTTTCTCATGGCTGCGGCGTGGGCGGATTGAGCCCGAACCAGCGCGTGTCGACCGCCTCGTAATGGGCGTAGACGTCGTAGACCTCGACCGGAAGCCCGAGCGCCTCGGCGGTCAGGAGGCCGACCGCCGCCGCGATCGAGTAGGACGCGACCACGCGGTCGCGCTGCGCGGCGACGAGGCGGACGCGGGCCTCCAGAAGCGAGCGGCGGACCTGGTAGATGTCGAGCTGCGTCGCCTGGCCGGCCGAAACCTCCTCCTCGATCGCTTCGAGGGCGCGCTGCATGGCCGCGACCTGCGCCTCCGCCGCACGAAGCTGACCGATCGCGCCGGCCATCTGGCCGAAGGCGGTGATCACCTGGGCGCGGACGATGGCTTCCTGCTGCATCGCAAGCAGCTCGCGCTGGCGGAGCCGGTTCTTGGCCTCGCGCACCTCCGAGGATTCGCGGCCGCCAGTGAAGATCGGCATGGTGAGACGGCCGCCGATGACGGCTTCGTTCTCCCAGGAGAAGCCGCCGCCCGCATTGTGCGTGGCGGAGAGCTCGCCGAAGAGCGACGCGGTGGGCAGGAGATCACCCTCGGCGATCTCGACCTCCAGCTCCGCGATCTGCACGTTGTAGCGCGCGCCGAGGATGGACGGGTGGTTCGACAGCGCGATTTCGACCGCAAGCTCGACGCCGGTCGGGATGAGGTCGTCGATCGGCGCGGCGGCGGCAAGGTTGTCGGGGTCGGTGCCGATCGTCGCCACATAGCTTGCGATCGAGCCGACCAGCACTGCGTCGACGCCGGCGGCGTCGCCTTCCGCCGCGCGCAGCAGCGCCTCCGCTTCCGCAACGTCGGTCCGGGTCCCCTCGCCGGCGTTCATCCTTATCTCGGCCGCCGCGAGGGCATCGCCAAGAACCGCGACGTTCTGGGCATAGAGGCCGCGGATGGCGCGATCCCGCATCACGTCGGCATAGGCGATCACGCCCCCCAGCAGCACCTGCTGCTCGAGGCCGCGAAGCCGCTCGCGATAAAGGAGGACGGTGGTGCGGGTCGCGTCGAGCGCGTTGACCGCCCGGAACCCACGGAAGATCGGCTGCTCGAAGCTGATCCCGGCGGTCGCTCTATCGGTTTGGTCGGCAAAGAACGGATTGTGGCTGCGTGTCGTCGTGACCGAGGCGTCGATCTGGACGTTCGGCCGGAAGGCCGAGACGGCCTGCGAAACCCCCTCGTCCACCGCGCGGAGCTCGGCGCGCGCGGCATTGAGCTCCGGGTTCGTCGCGTAGCTCGTGGCAAGCGCGCCAAACAGCGTCTCGGCCGCCGCGGGGACAGCGCCGGCAAGCAGAGCCAGCGACGCAGCAACCAGGACCGGGCGGCTCCTCATGCTCAAGCACTCGATACCGACAATTTGAGCAGACGGATTCATCAGCCGTCAGCCGCCTTACGATCCGGTAAACGCAATCAGAGGTTGCGCTCCCGCGCGCACAGGCCCACGGCGGGAGCGGGCCTCTCCGCAGTCAGAAAACGAAGGTGGGCGCGGGCGGGGGGCAGGGCAGAGGCGGGATCGGCGCGTTGAAGGCCGGGCGGCCGGCGACATCGCCGTTCTTGCGATAGAGGGTCGCCATGCCGGCGGGACCGGGGCCGATGACGGCCACCAGCCGGCCCCCGGCTTTGAGCTGGTCGAACAGGGCCGGCGGGACGCTCTCCACCGAGCCTTCGAGCAGGATCACGTCGTAGGGACCGGCGGAGGGATAGCCCTCGTCCACCGCCGCGGTGACGACGGCCGCGTTGTCGACGCCGAGGTCGATGAGGGTTTCGGTCGCGGCGGCCGCAAGGTCCGCGTCGGGCTCGAGGGCGACGACCGCGCCGGCGAGCCGGGCGAGAACCGCCGCGCCATAGCCGGTGCCGCAGCCGATATCGAGGACGATGTCCCCCTCCCCGATCGCGGCCAGCTGGACCAGCCGCGCGAGGATCGCCGGCTCGATGAGGTAGCGCGCCGCGCCTCCGGCGGACGGCGCCGCGATCTCGATATCGGCGTCGCTATAAGCGAGCGAGCGCTTCGCGCGCGGGACGAACAGCTCGCGCGGCACCTCGGCCATGGCCGCGAGGACCCTGGGCGCGGTCACATCCGCGGTGCGGACCTGGCGGTCCACCATGGTCCGGCGTGCCTTGGCGAAATCGGCCATTCAGCTGTCCCCGGCGATCCCTTCTGCCGGGGATGGGATAGCGGCGGGACGGAAATGCCGCAATCGCGCGGCTTGTCGCGGGCATCGCCGGGCTTGCCCGGCTCCGTGCCTGCCTATACATCCGGGCGCTGGCGGCCTCGTGGCGGAGTGGTTACGCAGCGGACTGCAAATCCGTGCACCCCGGTTCGATTCCGGGCGAGGCCTCCAACCCCTGGAGCGTGATCCGACAAATCGAATCACGCTCTAGCGTTATGTCTTTGTTGGAGCATGATCTTACCGAAAAGCCGGCATCCACTTTTTCGGATCATGCTCTACCCTTCGCCGGCGCGGCGCGTGACGCGCCATGGCACCACGGTGCGGTCGCCGTTCTCCTCGACCACCGCCGCCTCGACGCCGAACACGCCCGACAGGAGCCGCTGGTTGAGAATCGCGGCGGGAACGCCGTCGGCGACGACCTTGCCGCCGGCGACGACGAGCACGCGATCGGCGAAGCGCGCTGCCAGAGTGAGATCGTCGAGGACGGCGATCACGGCGACGCCGGCGTCGGCCTGGGCGCGCAGGATGTCGAGGATGACCAGCTGAAAGCGGGCGTCGAGGCCCGCGGTCGGCTCGTCGGTGAGGATGACCGGCGCGGCCACCGCGAGAACCCGCGCCAGCGCCACCCGCGCGCGCTCGCCCACGGAAAGCTCCGTCACGCGGCGCGTGGCCAGCGGCGCGAGCTCGGTCGCCGTGATCGCCTGCGCCACCGCCTCGCGGTCGGCCGCCGACAGCGACCCGCCCGCGGCGAAGCCGTGGGGGATGCGGCCGAGGGCGACGACCTCCTGCACCGGGACCGGCCAGTGGAACGTCGCGCCCTGCGGCAGGTAGGAGACCGCCCGGGCACGCGTGCGGCCGTCGAGATCGGTGATCGCGACGCCGCCGATCTGAAGCTCGCCCCATGACGGGACGATCCCGGCGAGGGCGCGGAGCATGGTGCTCTTGCCCGCGCCGTTCGGGCCGACGATGGCGACGAACTCGCCCACGCCTACGCTGAGATCGACGTCGCGGAGAATCCAGCGGCCGTCGATGCTGACGGCGAGGCCGCGCGCGGCAATGACGGGCGGGCCGTCCGTCATGCGGACGCTCCCACCAGTTCGTGACGCCGCGCCAGGATCATGGCGATGAACACCGATCCGCCGAGCAATGCCGTGACGATCCCGACATTGACCTCATGCTGCGCCGGGATGAAGCGCACCACAAGGTCCGCGGCGAGGAGAAGCGCGGCGCCGGCCAGCGCGCCGGAGAAAAGGAGGCGGCCGGGGTCGTGGTGGACCAGCGGCCGCACCAGGAACGGCGCGACGAGGCCGACGAAGCCGATGCTGCCCGCGACCGCGACCGCCCCGCCAACGCCGGCCGCGACGCCCACGACGACGCGGAGGCGGACATTGGCGACCGGGATGCCGAGGCTCGCCGCGACGTCGTCGCCGAGCGTCAGGGCGCGCAGCGCCTGCCGATCCCAGGCAAGGAGGATCCAGCTCAGGACGAGAAACGGAACGGCCATGCCGACATGCTGCAGGCTGCGGTCCTCCAGCGAGCCGAGGAGCCAGAAGGTGATCTCGGCGGTGCTGGTCTCCTCGGCGGCGAAGCTGATCGCCATGGCGATGCCGGCGGCGGCGACCGTCGAGATCGCAAGGCCGGCGAGAATCATGAGGATGATCCCGGTGCGCGGCGCACCGAGAAGCACGATGAGCGCGATCGGCAGGCCGGCGCCCAGCACCGCGACGAAGGGCAGGACCAGCGACAGCGCGTGGGCGAGGCCGAGCCCGATCGCCACGACCGAGGCAAACGCCGCGGCGGCCGGGGCGCCGAACAATGTCGGGGCGGCGAGCGGGCTGCGCAGGAGGCCCTGCAGAGTCGCCCCGGCAAGGCCGAGCGTGGCGCCGATGGCGAGGCCGAGCACGGCGCGCGGCAGGCGCAACTCGCGGACGATGAGATTGGTCAGCTCGTCCGACTGCCCGAGAAGCCCGGCGACCGCCCGTGCCGGCGACATGGCGACCGGGCCGAGGCAGAGCGAGGCGACGAAGAGGACGGCGGCCAGCAGCGCGAGCGGCAGCGCGGGCTGCTCTAGCAGCCATTCCACCGCCCCGGGGCGGTGAGGCCGGTCGTTGCCCGATGCCGACATCCAGTCCTCACCGGCGAGCGGCCCAAGCCCGCGATGCCGAAATGCTTGTCATATCGCAGCTTTAAGCCGTAGACGACCCTTATGGCGTCTGCAACATCCACCCGGCGGCTTGGTTCACGGCTGGCCGGAAGTGCCCTTCTCTTCGCGGCGGTCCTCGCTGCGTCGTCGCCGGCAGCGGCGCAGCCGATCGTGCCGCCCCAGCGCATCGTTTCCATGGATATCTGCGCCGACCAGCTGCTGCTCGGCCTCGCGGACCGGTCGCAGATCGCCGCGCTTTCCGCCGATGCCGCCGATCGGTCGGTGTCGTTCCTCGCGAGCGCGGCCGAAGCCTTTCCGCACGATGTCTACAATGCCGAGGGCGCGATCAGCTACGATCCCGATCTCGTGCTGGTCGGGCCCGAGACCTCGGCGGCCGCGGTCGCGGCGCTCGAGCGGCTTGGCTATCCCATCGCCGAGATCGGCCGGGTGCGGACGATCGACCAGGCGATCCGGCAGGTGACGGAGGTCGCGGCGCTCATCGGCCGGGAACAGGCGGGCGTCGAGTTGGTGGAGCTGATCGTCTCGGCGCGCGTCCAGGCAACGCGGGCCGATGTCGGCCTCACCGCGCTCTACTACACCGCCATGGGCGAGACGGCCGGCGACGACACGCTGATCGCCGATTTGATGCGCGCGGTCGGTCTTTCCAACGCCGTGACACGGCTCGTCGGATCCGACGGCGGCCACCTGCCGCTCGAAAGGCTGGTGGCCGACCCGCCGGACTTTCTCATCGTGGCCAGGGCCGACCTGACCGGCGCCGACCGGGCCGCCGGCATCCTCGTCCACCCGGCCCTCGACCAGGTGCTGCCGCCGACGCGGCGGCTGGAGCTGCCGGAGCGGCTCACGGTTTGCGGCGGGCCGAGCCTGCCCGAGGCGATCCGCGTCCTCTACAACGAATATCGCCGGGTCACGCCGGTCCTTCAGCCGCGCTAGGCCCGTCGCCGCGCCGCGACCGCCATTTGCGCACCGTCCACACCGTGGCCTTGCGGTTGAAGCGCCGCACGGTTGCGTGGTCGACGGAGAGGACCATCAGCCCGGCCGGGATCATCCAGAAGCCGAGAACGGGAAGGAAGCCCGCCGTGCCGCCCGCGCGACCAGCGCCGCGCCGAGGCCGGTGCGGCCGAGGCGGCTGCGCGGCACCGCGATGCGTCGCCTGCCGAAGCGGACACTGGGCATGCCGGAGGTCGCTCCCTATCTACGCCATACGCCCACCGACATGGGATGCGCCCGGCCCCGGCGCAACGCCTTTGACCCTTGGCAATGGAAGCGGGCCTTTGCTATAGGCACGCCACGCCCGAGCGGCCTATTCCCCGGTAGCTCAGTTGGTAGAGCATTCGACTGTTAATCGAATGGCCGCTGGTTCGAGTCCAGCCCGGGGAGCCAATTCGGAACGAAACTGCGAACGCCGTGCGCCGCAGTTTCCACTCCATAGTTTCCTCCAGACGCCACAAGCGTCTGGAGGAGCCTTGGCTTCGATCCCCTGATCCGAATTTCGTCAGCTCCGACCTCCACCCGCTGAACTAGCGCCTGGAGATGATGGCGCCGGAAACCGCCCTCTCGATCCCTGATCTTTTTGCGGGCCTCGACCCCAAACCGACGCAGCAGCTCCGGCGTCACGCGATTGTCGTCGCCCTCGCCACGGTTTTCGGCCCGGTCCGCATCTGCCCGTGCCGCGTCACGGATTCGCTTCAACTCGACAATCCGTCCCTTGAGGTTGGAATCGTCCATTTCAGCGAGACCATTCTCAATTGCCTCATACAGCCGAGTCAGCTTGGCTTCGGCGTCCGCCGCCTGCTTCCTCAGCTCGCTGATCCGCCCCTTCAGGCGTCCGGCGTGTTCCTCCCTGCGCTTAAGCAGGCCGGCGAGCAGCTCCTCAAGCCGCTCGGGCGCAAGAAGTCGCTCCTCCAGATGCGACACAACAATCGTATCCAGCTCGTCCATCGGGATCGTGCGGCCGCGGCACGCCGTCTTCCCCTGCCGTGCCGTCGTGCAGCAGGTGTAGTAGCGGTATTGGTCGCCCTTGCCGGAGGTACGGAGCGTCATCGCTCCCCCGCAGTCGGCACAGAAGCACACGCCACCGAGGAGCGTCCCGGCCGTCACGAACCGCGGGGCCTTCAGTTGCGGGCTGCGAGAGCGCATCACCGCCTGCACCTCAGCGAACTCCTCCTCGTCGATGATCGGCTCGACCGTCACGTCGACGATTTCGTCTTCGGACTTCTGCTCTCCTTTACGCTTCCCCGAGACGTTGAAGCGATGGCGGCCGATGTAGGTCTCCCTGGTCAGGATTTGGTGCACCGCCCCGACGCCCCAGCGCCCGCCGGTCTGCGTCCGGATACCACGCATGTTCAGATAATCGGCGATCTGGCGCGACCCCATTGGACCGTCGTCAGTGCCGATCCGTGCGAGGCGGAACATAAGCTGGACCGTCTCAACCTGTGCCGGATCAGGCTCGATCTTCTTTTTGGTCCTCGCGCCGCGTTGCTCGGCCGCTACGATTTTGTAGCCGAAGGGCGGCCGCGAGCCGTTCCAATAGCCCTGACGGGCGTTCTCCCGCATGGCCCGGAGCGTGTGCTTGGCATTCTCTTTCGACTGGTATTCATCGAACAATGCCATGATCTGACGCATCATCACGCTCATAGGATCATCGCCGAGATCCTGCGTGATGGACGTGAGGCGGATACCGTTCTTCGCCAGTCGCCGGACATAGAATTCGAGCTGAAACTGATCGCGAAAGAAGCGCGAGAAGGAATGCACGATGATGAAGTCGAACGGCGCGGGCTTTTGTGCTCCGGCGTCCATCATCCGCTGAAACTCAGGTCGCCGGTCGTCTGTCGCCGATGCACCCGGCTCGACAAACTCGGCAACGACGGCAATGCCTTTCGCTTGGCAATAGGCTTGAAGTTGACGGCGCTGGTCCGGAATCGAAAGATCGTGTTCGGCCTGCCGGCCGGTCGAAACACGCAGATAGAGAGCGGCACGCCCCGGCGACGCCAAGGCGGGGGTCGCTTTGGCGTTCATGCGAGACCTCCCTTCACAAATTCAGTTATTCGAACCCAACAGCTCGTCGAGGAGCGGGCCGAAATGGACCTCGAAAAGGTCCAGTTCAGCCTCGGTGACTGGTACGCGTGCGGGCCAATCGTCCGTGATCTCCATGCCGGATCGAGCGACCGCGGTTCGGCGCTGAACGCCACCTCTCTGAGGGCTTGTGCGCGGCTCGGGCGAGGCGTAGTCGAAGAAGTCGATGACTTCCGCTGAAGCGGGTTCTGCAGCCTTAACATCCATGTACTCAAGATTGCACGAAATCGAGAAAAGAGCACGTACATCAACGCGTTGCGCCAGTTTCTACGGGCGCGAAATTGGCGGTGCCCGGCGCCTCTCGGCGCTCTTAGAGCAGGCTCTCGAACCCTGGAGGAGTGCAAAATCGCACAATTGGCGGGATTCCATGCTTGCCTGACAATCGCAATTGAACTTTCTGTTTTCATGGCCTATATCTATCACGACAATTGAACCTATCCAAGGGATATCACCATGGCGCCTACAGCTTCAGCCGGAAGTCGCCGCCGTAGTCGCGCCAGCCACTTCGGAGGAAACGCCACGTCCACCGGAGCTACGCGCAGCCGCCGCTCGGAGCCCGCTCCGAGCGAGGATCTTGTCGAGGCCTTTGTCCTTCGAACCGGCAGAGCTCTCGCGCGCATTGCCGAGCGCATGCCACGTGAGCGCTTGTTGGCCGCCGTCGGCGCTTCGACCGACACGGACGTGCTGTTTAGCTCGCTGCGTGAAGCCGCCGCCATCGGAGCGGAAATCGAGCCGGATAGGCCCGATCCGCTTACGGAGGCATTTCTTCGCGGATCAGAGATGAAGCGCGAAATGCTGAAAGCGGAAGGCGGTGCACTCTCTGCGCAGCAGCTCGCGGAGCATCTAGGAATTACGGCGCAGGGCCTCGGCCGCAAGCGCGAGCGTAACCAGGTCTTCTGGCTCGACGTTGGAGACGGCTATGTCTACCCGGCCTTCCAGATCGGTAAAAACGGGCTGCTGCCCGGCATCCGGGAGGTGCTCGACGCCTTCACAGTTGATGACCCATGGATGCGCGTCAACTTCATGCTCACGGGCGATCAGCGCCTTGGCGGCAAGAGGCCGATCGATCAGCTTCGCAAGGGTAAGATCGAAGAAGTGGTGACGGCAGCGGCGGCCTACGGCGAACATGGCGCCGCCTAGTCCTGGTCCACTTCCGCCCGCCGATTTCGCCAGCCGCGAGCTACCTCTTGAAACGATCCCCGACGGCGCTCGCCTGATACGCGTCCATCGCAGCGAACTCGGGCCGCTCTTTTTCGGCTCGACAGGCGGCAATCGCTTCGATGATCCGGCAAAGAGCTATGGCGTCTGCTATCTGTCTACAACGCTTGAGGGTGCGTTCGCGGAGACTTGCCTGCGTAGCGTTGGCGCACGCTTTGTCGCCCTGACATTCCTGGAGGCGCGATCCTTCTCTGAGATAGAGGTGACCGCGCCCCTCCGCTTGGTCTCACTTCACGGCCCCGGTCTGGCGCAGCTCGGCGCGACGGGTGCCGTCACGAGCGGCCCTCATATCGTCGCCCAACAGTGGTCGCGAGCCATTCACGACCATCCTCTGGCGCCGGACGGCATCGCCTATCGCTCGAACCACGACAATGGCGAGATCTGCGTCGCGCTGTTTGAGCGCGCCGGTGATCGCATTGCTCCGGGCAATCCTCAGCCGATGACGATCGACCGTGTTCGATTGGCTGAGCTTCTCGCACGCTACAAGGTCGGTCTGGGATAGGCGGGGGAACATAGAAATGAATTCTTCGACCAGCGCGGAACCGGTGGTCCGGTTCTTTACGTCCGGCCCGGAACTCCTCGCACGATCCCCCCGCCCGGGTCATCATCTCCTGCCAATGACGTTCGCGCTCATCATGTTCTCGTGGGCTGCGCCGGCACAGGCCGACCCGTGCGAGGGGCGCCTTCCTTCAGCGGCCGGGCAAAAATTTGAGGGCTTGATACGCTACGTTGGTGACGGCGACAGCCTCTGCGTTGGTCAGTCGCCGGACCCCCAGACCTGGATCGAGGTCCGGCTTGCCGACTTTGATGCGCCTGAGCTTCACGCTCCCGAAGGCCGTCGTGCAAAGATTCTACTTGAGCAGATCGCGTTCGGCCGCAGAGCGCAATGCGAGGCTCGCCACGGCCGGAGCGGTCGCGTCATCTCCCATGATCGAGTCATCGCAGTGTGTCGCCTGGATGGGCGGAGCATTGGGGACCTACTGAGGGAACGTCACGCGCCCCAAGGCGGGAATTGACGCCTCGAGATCGTCACAGTGCCACTGAGTCGGCTTGGCTTTCTCTCCGCGGGCGATGTCTCAGGCAGCCCGATCAGAGAGCTGCGCGCCCAACAATATCCATTAGCTTCTCGTAGCTCGTGACGACGTCGTATTTGACGCGATCCTCCGCGACCCGCTGGCCGATCTCGTCGAAGAACTTCCGGGCACACTCGATCTTGGTGTTCTCGATCTCGCGGAGCTTCATCGAGGACATCGTGCCCTTGGTTTCGGCGACAAAATAGATGTGCTTGACGCTGCCCTCCTTGAAGGAAATCGCCCAGTCCGGGTTGTAATCGCCCACCGGCGTCGGAATAAGGAAGCCGCGAGGAAGCTTCGCATAGACCACCACTTCGCTGCTTGCATCGAGCTGATCGGCAAACCGGCGCTCGATGTCCGAGTCCGTGACGACATAATCGTACACGTGGTTCTTCAGCTTCGAGCTGGCCTTGGAGAAGTCCTGTCCGGTCTGATTGGCCGTGAAGATGTCGACGTCGTAGCGATCGGACAGGCCGTCATAGGCGAGCCGCTCGATGATCATCGTGGCCTTCTGCTCGGCGATGATGCGCGAGGCCTCCGAAATGAAATGCTCTGGATTCTCCCTGAACTGGCCGAACACGCTGGCGGCAACCCCGGTGAAGATTTCGGCCACCGTCTTTCGCGTGAGCTCGGTGTTTTCCGCGACGTTGCCGAGAAGATCGTATCTCACGAGTGAATGGACCGACCCACCGCGCTCGGTCGTCGAACCGGTGAGCGAGAAGCCGTCGCCCACCTTAAGTTGCTCATCGGTCAGCTCATCGCCCTGAACGCCGGTCTGCACAGTGTACTGAAGCGGCGTGACCCGGAGCTGGCTATCGAGTGCGCTCACGCATTTGCGGACCAGCTCGTCGGAATCGAATTCGACGCGATAGACTGCCTTCTGGTTGATGCGGTTCCAGAGTTCCTGGAACTCCTTCTTCTCGAAATTGTCATTCAGCGGATTGGTCTTGGGCTTCCGACCGTCCTCCACCTTCGGCAGTTGCGCATCGCTGAACACGCTGTCGATGATCTGAAAAATCTGGTCCGCATGAGGCTTCAGCTCGTCCGGCAACGCCGCCAGTGTCCCGGCCGCCTTGGCCTCATGATAGGCTGTGGTGATCTGGTCCGCCTCATCCGAATAGTCATTCTTCAACAGGTAGCGATAAATCTGCTTCGCCATCGCCGGCGTGATCTCGATCGGTCCCGCATCCGTCGTCATGGTCTTGCCGGTGAAATAGGCCTCGGTTGCCTTCCGGGGACGGGAGGTCAGCGTGTCGGCGATCTCTTTCTGCAGGCCGCTGACGAAAGCCGTGTAGCTCTCGCTGGCCACGACGGTCAGCACGTTGATGTCGTGGACCACGGCGGGATTGTCCATGCGGTCGCCGTTCTGATCGACCGACAAGCGGAGCCCGCGGCCGACCTCCTGGCGGCGCGAGATCGTGTTGTCGCTGTGCTTGAGCATGCACATGACGAACACGTTCGGATTGTCCCACCCTTCCCGGAGGGCCGAGTGCGAGAAGATGAAGCGCGTCGGCTCGCCGAAGGACAGCAGCCGTTCCTTGTTCTTCAGGATCAGGTCGTAGGCGTCCACGTCGTCAGAATCGACCGCGCGTGCGCCAACCACAGGATCCTTCAACCGGTTCGTTTTCTTGTCGATCGAGAAGTAACCCTCGTGGGTCGCCGCGGCGTCGATTCCGGCCAGGTGCTTGCGATAGGCCTCATTGTCGATCGCCAGCTCAGACAGAAATTCCTCTTTGAGCAGCTCATACTCTTCCTCGAATACGTGCGCGTATTCGCCCTTCTCGTCGGCCTGGGCATAGTCGCGGTACTTCACCACCTCGTCGATGAAGAAGAGCGACAGCACCTTGATGCCCTGGACGAAGAGCTGCTTCTCCTTGTCGAGGTGCGCCTTGATCGTCTCGCGGATCTGGATGCGCCTTATGTCGCGCTCGGACACATCTCCAGTCGCCTCGCCGGCATGGAGCACCACGCCGTTGGTGAACTCCACCGTATCGTTGCGGGCGTCGATCTGCGTGATGGTGAAGCGGTCCCGATATTGATCCAGCTCCCCGGACTCGGCGAACAGGTCGTCGCGGAACTCCAGCCGCTTGAGCTGGCGCTTGATCTCGCCGGACTTAAGCTTGACCTCGATCTCGATCCGCGCCACCGGCGCCTTCTTCGAGATGTCGATGCCCTCGAGATAGAGATAGGCGTTCGTACCGGCGAGACCGCGCGTCTGGATGCCGCGCACGGCGATCTTCTTCACCAGCTTCTGGTTATAGGCGTCGAGCGCGTCGAGCCGGTGGATGCGGTTGTGCTCGGTCCGGTGCGTCGCCGAGTATCGCAGGATCATCAGCGGCTTGAATTTGGGCAGCGCCTCCATCGTAGCGGCGCCTTCCATCTTCTGCGGCTCATCGAGGATCAGGATCGGCCGATTGCTGGCGATCACATCGATAGGCTTGCGCGACTGGAAATCGTCCAGCTCGTCATAGATGCGCCGGTTGTCGGCTCCCCGGGCGTTGAACGCCTGGATGTTGATCACCATGACGTTGATGCCGGCGTCCGACGAAAAGCTCTCCAGCTCGTGCAATCGCTTCGAGTTGTAGATGAAGAAGCGCGCTTTCTTGCCGTAGCTCTCTGCAAAATGGTCGGCGGTGATCTGGAGCGATTTGTAGACGCCCTCGCGGATGGCGATGCTGGGCACCATGATGATGAACTTCGACCAGCAGTAGCGCTTGTTCATCTCGAAGATGGTCTTGATGTAGCAGTAGGTCTTGCCGGTGCCCGTCTCCATCTCGATGTCGAGGTGAACACGCGTCGCGGCCAAGGCATCGCGCCGATAAGTAGCCGGCGCCGCAATGCGCTGGTTGTTCCGATCCAGCACGATGAAGTCGTCCAGCCGATGCGAGATGGACAGGTTCTGACGACGCTGGACCTTCTGGATGTTCTCGAGAATCTGCGGCTCGCTGAGCACGAAGTCGGCGTTTTTGAAGCCTTCCTCGAAGGCGCTTACTTGAGCCTTGCGGCCAGGGTCGATCCGGTAGGTGATGCCGTTTACCAGCGGCTGACCGGCGAAGCAGTCTACCACCGAGTCCACGGCAAGGGTCTGATAGGGCTGGACCTTGAATTTCAGCTTCATGCCCGCTCCCCTCAGATCGACCTGACGTCGGTGGCCGGTGAAAGCTGGCGGAAGACCTGCTCCACATTGATCTTCACGGCGTCCGACACGAAGCCGTTATCGCGGAAGACGACGCGCAATGGCTCGCGGCCGGCAAGCTCCTTCACCAGCTCCTCGGTCAAGCCCGCATCGAAGCAAGCGACAAGGGCGTTCTCATCCACGAAAAAGACCTTCTTGCCCTGCACCGTCTCGCGCCGGATGGGCAGGGTCAGGTCCACGCCCCAATCGACCAGCACCTGGAACAGCAGATCCTCCGCAGTGCGGTCCGGCTTGATGTTGTCGACTGCCTGAAGCAGGTCCTTTTGATCGACCTGATCCGGGCGGTAGTACACGTCCTGCATGTTCGATGTGTCCACCTTGAGCACCCGGAAGCCGACATCGCGGTTCCATCCGCGGTGGCAATCGCCTTCGAGGATCTGCTTTCCAGCACGACGGATACGTTCTTTTGAAATTTCCGCTATGTTTTTCCAGCCCGCTTTGCGAGCAACGCTATTCTCATTCGTCGGCTCTGGGATTTGAACCATAATAAAGCGACGGTTCTTTCCATCCAGGGCATTCTGAAGGAAGACGGAATGAGCTGTCGTGCTGCTTCCAGCAAAAAAATCCATGACAATTGCGCCATCAGACTCTTCACTTACAGCCATATCAACGAATTTTTGGATAATGGTCTCGTCCTTTGGAAAATCGAAATAGCCACCACCGAGAAGCTTTGACAAACGTTCCGACGCCGATCGCGCCGGTTGATAAAAAACACTCTGCGGAGTCTGCGCATCAGTCTCATGAAGATATCGCCTAACCATGACACTGGTCGGCGATATAAATGAAATTCGGCCCTCTTCGACCATTCTGTTGAAGGTTTCTTGGTCGAATGCCCAACCCCGGTTCGGCCGTAAAGGAATAACCTCTCCCGTCTTTGGATTTTTCAGTTCGAATTTACGGCCACCCGGAGCCGTTGGGTCATCTTCCTTGTAGGCACCACGTTCATCAATGTATCGAAACCGCCGCAGACCAAAAGAAGGGGTCGCCTTCATCGCTCGAAACCAACCAGCCAGCTCTTCTGATGCTGTCTCGAAATCCTTGCCGTGAACTCCTTTCAGGCGGTCGACCTCTCTCAGAACTGGCTCGACCCCTTCCTTTGTCATCGTCCATGAGGTTTTCGTGGCGCTCTTATCCTTGACGTAACAGAGGACATACTCATGAGACACGCCAATCTGGCGAGCATCGTTCTTATTTGCGCCCTCCCACACTATTTCTGTTATGAAGTTTTCCGCGCCAAATATTTCATCCAGCATGTGCCGCAGACCGGCGACCTCAGTATCATCTATACTGACGAAAAGCGCCCCATCATCACGGAGCAAATTTTTCGCTACCTTTAGGCGTGGATACATCATTGATAACCACTCAGAATGGAAGCGGCCATTTGCGGTCAGGTTGGCGATAAGGCGGTTGCCTTCTTCGTCTTTTTGATTGGAAACTCTCAGATACTCCTCAGAGCCTTGCGCAAAGCGGTCTCTGTAAACAAAGTCGTTTCCTGTATTGTATGGCGGATCGATGTATATCATCCGCACCGAGCCGATATAAATGTCTTGAAGTAACTTCAGAGCTTCGAGGTTGTCACCCTCAACGAATAGGTTCTTTGTAGTAGAAAACTCTGCACTTTCTTGATCGGCCGGACGCAGCGTTTTCGCGATAGGAGCGTTCGCGTTAATCAGCGCTTCTCGCTTGCCCGGCCAATCCAGCCGATACCGCTCTTGCGGTCCTTCTACGATGTAATCGCTCAGCTCCTGGCGGAGCTGATCGAAATCGATAGCCAGCCGAACCTTCCCATTTTCGTCCATTGCCTCGGTGACGCAGCCCGGAAACATCGCGCGGATTTTCGCAACATTCTCCTGACTTAGGTCGGGGCTGTGCATCTTCAGCTTTTCCATACGTTTCCTCTTACTTGTCCGTCACAGCGCTAACAGGTTCGCCCGCTGTCAGCCGCTCCAGTTCCTGCTTCGCCGTGCGCAGCTCGGCGTTGATCGCCACACGCTTGTTGAATTGCTTCTCGCGGGCGAGCCGCGCCTTGATCCGGTCCAGCTCCCGAGTCTTGGCTCGGATCGCCTCCATCCGGTCCACCCGCGTCTGGATGTCCTCGCTGATTTGCGCCGACGCGGGCATCATGGCCGTAAGAAGGCGGTCATAGAGGGCGCCCAGATCGAGCGAGACCGGCAGCGGTTCACGCGGCGCATCCTCCGGCGCCCAATCGGTGGCAAAATACTCGCTGATCACCCACTTGGAGCCGTCCGCCTCGCTCGGGCGCTTGAAGGCGGCCGTCGCCTTGCGCTTGCCGCGCCAGGTCAGTTCGAAGATCAAGGGAAACGGGATCGCCTTGTCGATCGCGCGCAGGACGGCTTCGTCGAGATGTCCGGTCTTGAGCGATATCCCAAACACTTGGACCTCGCCAACGGCCGCGGTGGCATCGAGATTTGTCGTCTCGGGGGCCAGCTTGAACCGCCAGACGATCTGATCGACCTCGCGCACGAACAGATCCTTGAGCGCGGTGTTGGCGTCGGCATGCTCGTATATCTTGTTCTTCGGCACGACCCGGCCGAAGGCGGCGCTCTTGGGATAGTCGAAGAAGGCCGTCATGCGTCGGCCCCCTCGATCACGACGAAGGCGATCAGTTCGAAGTCATTCAGCCCCGCGATGGTGTGCACCAGCGCCGTGGTGCGGCCGCCGCTGAACAGGCTGTCGATATCCTTCTCTTCCTTCACCTCGATCATCGAACGGATGGCGCTGCTCAGCAGCTCGGAGTAGCGATCCATCTTCCGGCCGTCCTGCGTGCGCTCATTGAAGGCGCGACAGACTTCTTGGACCGGTTCCGGGCGGCCCTTGCAGCTCGTGCGGATGAGGTCGAGCAGACGTTTTACCTCGGTATGGTCGGCGATAATCTCGCCTTCATTGCCGATGTAGACCAGGTAGTAGGGATGCAGCCGGTTCTGCTGATTGATGTTGACGCTGTCATGGATGTTCTTGAGCGCGAAGATCACGCCGGGCCGAAGCCCCAGCTCGGGCAGCGCAGGCACGACGGCATGCATTCCGTTCGGCAAGCTGTCGAGATCGCCGTGTTCCTTGACGTAGTTGAGCAGGTCCATCCGGAAGTCGTTGAGACCGAGATCCGTGATTGAGATGCCGGTCTTCACGTCTTCCAGCTCGATGACCTCTTCCTGGAGGCGCCTCAGCTGGTCCTTGCGGTAGGCTATGTCGCTGCTCTTAGCGGTGAGGACATTGTCGTCGCCGGTGGCGCTTACATCGGCGATCACCATGCGGTTCTCGACGCGCTCCTTGAGATTGATGTACTCGTCGAGCGTGATGTCGGGCCAATAGTTCACCAGCTGTATTTGGCTGTTCGGCGAACCGATGCGGTCGATCCGCCCGAAGCGCTGGATGATGCGCACCGGGTTCCAGTGGATGTCGTAGTTGACGAGGTAATCGCAGTCCTGAAGGTTCTGGCCTTCGGAGATGCAATCCGTGCCGATCAGGATATCCAACTCGCCCGGTTCGTTGGGCAGGACGATCGCCTTCTCCTTGGACCGCGGCGAAAAGAGTGTGAGTACGCCCTGAAAGTCATAACTCTTTCTGAGGGTGGTCTTCGGCGCGCCGGAGCCCGTCACCTTTCCGGTCTGCAACCCCAGCTGCTGCGCGAACGGTGCCAGATTGGCGTAGAGATAATTCGCCGTGTCGGCGAAGGCCGTGAAGATCAGGACCTTCCTGTTGCCCGGATTGAGCGGTTCGCTCACCTTCTGCCCGAGCACCTGCATGAGGTGCTGGAGCTTGGCGTCATCGCCCGGGCCGACTTTGTCCATCGAGGCGATCAGGTCCTCGATGAGCGCGAGATCGGCCTCGAGATCGTGCTTCCATGACGGCAGATCCATGTCGGCAAGGCTGATTTGCACCTTCTTGCCAACGGTGATGTCGCCCAGCCCGGCCAGATCGTCGTCTTCGGCGTCGAGCAATTCCTCATCCGCCAGAAAATCGCTCACACTCTGCGTGCCGCCTGACCGCTCGAAGTCACGAATGGCGTCCAGGGCGCGCGAAATGTTCCCGCTGAGCGAACGCAGGGTGAGACGGAACGCCTCGACGGAGCTTTCGAGGCGCTTGAGCAGATTGGTGGTCATAAGCGCCTGAAGGCTGCGCTCGCGATCGGCTTGCCGCAGCTTGCCCCGACCGCCCTCGACCTGGGTGTCGTAAATCTCCTCGTATTTCCGCAGCCGGCTCGGAAGGATGTAGCTGATAGGCGCGTATACCGCGAGCTTCAGCACGGAAAGCTGGGTGAAGATATCGTTCAGGCCCATCACGTCTGCCCGCTGCGTGATCGGGCAGTGGAACGACAGCGGCTTGCAGCGCTCGGGAAACTTGCCGATGTCCTTCGTGTCATAGAAGGTCTCGATGTGCTTACGCGACCGAGCGATCGTCACGGCATCGAGAAGCTCGAAGAAATCGAAATCCAGCGCCTTGAGGATCGAGGCCGCGGTTCGCTCGTCCGGCGGCAGTATCGTCCAGGCATTGAAAGCCTTCTGCGCACGGCGGAAGATTTCCTCGACGCTGGTTTGCGACTTCAGGTTCTGGCTGAGGGCCTCCGACTGCCCTTCATAGGCGAGCGCAAGCTGATTGCGCAGGTCGGTGAAGCGGTTGTTCACCGGCGTCGCGGAGAGCATCAGAACCTTGGTCTTCACGCCCGCGCGGATAACCTTGTTCATCAGCTTCTGGTAGCGTGTCTCGCGGTCCTTGAAGACATCGTTGTTCCGGAAATTGTGCGATTCATCGATGACGACGAGGTCGTAGTTGCCCCAGTTCACGCGATTGAGCGGAATACCGAAGGACTCGCCCGACGTCCGCGACAGATCGGTGTGGCAAAGGACGTCATAGTTGAACCGATCCCTGGCGAAGATATTGGTCGTCAGGTTCGTGTTATAGTTCCGCCAGTTGTCCGCGAGCTTTTTCGGGCAGAGCACCAGGACGGCGCGATTGCGCAGCTCGTAATATTTGATAACGGCCAACGCGGTGAATGTCTTACCCAGGCCGACGCTGTCGGCGAGAATGCAACCGTTATAGGTTTCGAGCTTGTTGATGATGCCGGTGGCGGCGTCCTTCTGATAGTTGAACAGCTTGTTCCAGACGACGCTGTCGCGATAGCCGGTAAGGTCGTTCGGCAGGACGTCCTCGTCGATATCCTCGAGGAAGTCCTGGAAGATGTTGTACAGCATCAGGAAGTAGATGCGCTCCGGCGAGTTCTCCTGATAGACCGACTCGATGTGGTCGCAGATCGCGGCTGTGACATCGTTGAGCTTCTCCGGGTCCGACCAAATTTGGTCGAACAACTGGAGGTACATCTGAGTGTGGTTCGGGTCGCCGAATCGCGTCACGAAATTCGAGACGGCGTCGCCTTTCTGATAGCCGAGATCGACGGCCGTAAAACCGCTGATCGGCATGTAGGCAATTCCGCCGCCATCGCTCGCCACATGCAGGAACTGCTGCATGGGGGCTTTCGTGGTGTTCGACCGGAACCTGGCCTTCTTGCGAATCCAGTCGGCGCATTCGCGCGCCACGGCCCTTTGCGTCAGCTTATTGCGGAGCTGGATTTCAAACTCCGTTCCGTAAAGGCCGCTCTCCCGCCGCGCTTTGGGGATGAAGAACTCTCGCCGTTCCTTGCGCAGGCGGTCCGTGACCTCCATCGGCACAAACGTCGGTGCGGTAAAGATGAACTGAAGGCTTTCGATCTTCGAAAGCTCGGACTTAAGCGCCTCGAAGGCGTAAATCGAGAAACACGACGCGGCGATCTTCAATCGGGCGCCACGCCCCACTGTCGCTTTCAGATCGTCACCGAACAGTTGCGAGGTGTTATCGATGATCTTCATCGACACCCCGTTCATTCAGAAGCACGATTTGCTGGTCTTGCGGGCGACGAGCGGCCAGCGGCGTATCGAGCCCCAATCGTCTCAGAGCATAGTAGCGCAGCGCCTTTCGAACACGGATCTGTGCGCGCCCACCTCGCATGCCATAGTCGAGGGCGATTATCCGCTTTTGGCTTTCGGAAAGGTCTGGGTGCGGCCCTATTTCCAGCGTGACGAATTCGTTCCAATCAGTGTCATGCTCAGCCAATACCTCGCTCGGTCGAAGCGACCTGGTCTCAATGATTCTGGACAGCAGGAAATCCTTGAACGTGCCATCGACCTCACAAAAGGCACGGGTATGCCAGCGGTATCCGTCAAAGCCGATCGCGTGCGGCGCAATCCATCGCCACTTCGGATCGTCACTAGATAGCGACTGATACTTTACCTCCACTGCCTCTTTTTGGCGGATCGCGGCGATGATTGTTCGCAATGTTTCGGTGTTCACACCTCGGGCCGGCACGGGCGGCCCGCCGTAGGGCGGGAGATGCGCTATCCAAGACTCGGATGAGTCCAAGATACCTTCGGCAACGGATCGAAGCTGGTTGAGGTATTGCTCGGCTTCAGGCTTCAGGAAAATCGGCGAGAACTGTGGGCTCGCAACATAGCGTTTGGCACTCTTGTCGTAGACGGCGTTGTGTGGCGCTCGCTCCTGATAGAGCGTCAAATCCTTCGAAGCTTGAGGAACTGACACGTCGAACACATCAATGATGTCGGAGCGGTTCACGCCCCCGTCCCAGAAGAGGCGGAACTCGATGAATTCGAGCCGGCGCTCTACGCCCCATTTCAGCGCCACAGCGGCATCCATCGCTCCACCTCCGTTTGCCGATACGCATAAAAGCTATATGGACATATCGACGCGACCCGTGTAATTACTATTCATATCGGGGGCATCGGTCAAGGTGGATTGCGGCGCGTCAAAGAGCACGCCGCCTTCATCCACTAGAAGCGATGCAACGGGCTTTAGGGCGGGGGCAAGCAATGCAACCAAGAGAACGCCGCACGATCATTGCGCATGGGCGACTGGCGATGCGCGAGCTGCGACTCGCCGCCGCACGCCAGCGCAATCACGGCCTCCAGATCATGACCTTCGAGCAGCTCGCCGCGCGCCTCGCGGGCGGCCTGTCGCGCCCGGTCGACGACGAGACATTGCGCGCCACCATCCAGGCGGTCCTGCCGGACGTCGCACTGGGGGAGCTTGACAGCCTGAAGTCACTGCCCGGCATGGTGGGGGCCGCCACCGACACGCTCCGCAAGGCGTGGCGCGCCGGCATCGATTTGCAGGCGCGCCGCGGCGAGCACCCGCGCATTGCCTCGATCGCCAGCCTCGAAGAAGCAGTCCTCGCCGCCCTTCCGCCGGCGATGATGCGTCCAGTCGATCTCGTAGCGGCATCGCTGCAACGGCTGGATCATGTTGCCGCCCTATTCGGGCAGATTGAGATTGTCGGCATTACCGAGCTGTCGCCGTGCTGGCGGCCGCTTCTGCACGCTATCACTCAGCGGGTGACGGTGCGCTGGACCGCCGGTCCACGGTCGACGCCTCCCTGGCTTGATAGAAATGTCATCGACGTGACGCAAAGTGACCCGCGCACGCCAGAGATTCTCACCGTCAGCGCCTCCACCGCCTATCACGAAGCCATCGAGGCGCTCCGTTGGGCGCGGCAGCTCATCGCGTCCGGCACGGCCGATCCGGCCGAGATCGCCATCGCATCGGTCACGCCGGCCGATTACGATGATCATTTTCTCGCTTTGCGAGCCGACGCCAATCTCGACCTTCACTTTGTGCATGGCGTCAAGATCACGGCCTGTAGGGAGGGTCAGGCGGCCGCCGCCCTCGCGGACATCCTGGTGCGCGGCCTCTCTCAGACTCGGATGCGGCGCCTGGCGTCCCTGCTGGCGGCCTATCCCGGCCCCTTTCGAGCTCTCCCCGCGGGCTGGACGCGAGTCTTGCCGGCCGATGCTCCGCTGGCGTCTCCGCTAGCCTGGAACCACCTGCTCGACCGCCTGACCGCTGCCGAATGGCCCGACGAAATCGATCATGGTCCAGCGTTGCGCGAGATCATCGGTTTGCTGTCGCAGGGCGTAGCGGCGGCCGAAGCAATTGGCGAAGCGCTGCTGCACGGCAGGACCCTGGCCATCTGGCGCAAGGTGCTCCTTGCCGGTCCGGCCGCCTCGCTCGATCTAACCCTGGAGACATTGAAACAGGACGACGGCCTGGATGCCTGCGTCTCCGTCGCCTGGATGCCGGCAAGCGCGCTGGCGGCATCGCCCCGCCGATTCGTTCGCCTCCTCGGGCTCAATTCTTCGCGTTGGCCGCGCGGAATTTCGGAAGATCGCCTCCTCTCCGATCACATCATCCCCACGGCCGAGCTCGACCCGCTCCCCGTTGGCGCGGCCGACCGGCGGGATTTCGCAACCATCCTCGCGACCAGCGAGCGCCAGGTTGTGCTGTCGCGAGCGCGACGGGACAGCGATGGCCGACTCCTCGGCCGTAGCACCCTCCTGCAGGGGCAGCCCGATGAGATCTACCTCCGGCGCAACCGAGTGCCGGATCACGCCTTCAGTGAAACCGACCGGCTGACCGCCCGGCCGCAGGAATTCCGCGCGCTCCCGCAAGCCGTTTCGGCGGCCGCCTGCTGGCGCAACTGGCTGCGGGAGGAGATCACCCCCCATGACGGACTCCTTCGTGCCGACCACCCGGTAATCCAGGCCATCCTGGCGCGCACCCAATCGGCAAGCTCCCTTCGCAAGCTCCTGCGCAACCCGCTCGGCTTCGTTTGGCACTACGGCCTGCGCTGGCGCGCGCCCGAAAGCGGCGACGACCCGCTCGTTCTCGATGCGCTGGCGATGGGCGATCTCGTTCACGAGACTCTGGATCGGGCTCTCCGCACACTCGAAGCCAATGGCGGACTGGCCGCCGCTACGGGGCAACAGATCGCCAGCGCCGTCGATGACGCTGCCGGCGAGGTTGCCGAAATCTGGGAAACCGAACGTCCTGTGCCGCCGCGCGTGATCTGGCGGCGCACCCTCGACGAGGCGCGGGAGCTTAGCCGGCGAGCCCTGGCCTTTGGCGACGAGCGCCTGCCTGGTGCCCGTGCGTTCGGCGAAGTCCCTTTCGGAGGCGCCGAGCCCAAGACTGATGTGGCGCCGCCCTGGGACGCCGCGGCCAGCGTCGGAATTCCTGGCACCGATTTCCGGATCGCCGGCTACATCGATCGGCTCGATGTCTCCGCCGACGGCCGCCGCGCTCTTGTGCGTGACTACAAGACCGGCCGAAAGCCCAAGGACACCATCATTCTCGACGGCGGCAAGGAGTTGCAGCGCTGCCTCTATGCCTTCGCCGTGAAGGCGATGCTCGGCGACGATGTCGCCATCAGCGCCTCCCTCCTCTTTCCGCGCGATGAGGTCGACCTGAGGCTCGAGGATCCCGAAGGCACTTTGGCGGACGTCGCCGGCTATCTGCGCGCCGCGCACGCCAGTCTCCTTACCGGCAGCGCTGTGCTCGGGGCCGATACCGGTGGGACATATGACGACCTCGCCTTCGCACTGCCGGCCAACGCCGGCGCTACCTATTGCAAACGCAAGATTACCGCCGCCACCGAGCGCCTCGGGGAGGCCGCGCAGGTCTGGAAGGCTCAGTAATGAATGCACCGCTGAAACCGCTCGCCGATGATGTTGCGCGGCGCACTGCGATCGCGGTTCACGACCGCTCATTTTTGGTCGAAGCCGGCGCTGGTTCCGGCAAGACCGCCGTCATGGCTGGCCGCATCGCGCTGATGCTAGCCGAAGGCATTGCGCCAAGGACGATCGCCGCGGTGACGTTCACCGAGCTCGCGGCCAGCGAGCTTCTCATCCGTGTCCGCGACTTCGTTGGCGAGTTGGTGGCAGGTCGCATTCCCGCCGAGCTTCGGGTTGCCTTGCCCTATGGCTTGTCGGAAGACCAACGCCGCAATCTCGCGGCTGCCAGCGTGGCGATCGATGAAATCACCTGCTCGACCATACACGGCTTCTGTCAGCGCCTGATCAAGCCTTATCCCGTCGAGGCGAGCATCGATCCCGGGGCGGTCGTGATGGACCGCGACCAGGCGGATCTCGCCTTTGCGGAAATCGTTGAAATCTGGCTTCGGGAGGAACTTGCAGACGATGCTGGCGGACTGCTGGCCGAAATGGTTCTGCAGGACCCGGGCGAGACCGTCGGGCTGATCCACAAGATTCTTACGCATCTCCGCAGCCGCCGCACGCTGGCTGTTGAGTCACCCGAAGCGCTGGAACCTCTCATCGGAGCCGTCCGGCAGACAGCAGACGGCTTCGTGTCCTGGCTACGCGGAACCCGAGTCGTCGAGCCGGAGACCGCTGACATCGCGGCGCGGTTGTTGGAAATGGCTGAAGCCGTTGAGGCTATCTCGCCGGCGGAGCCTGCCGATCTGGTGCGGCTGTTGCTCGCGCGACCGCATCCCGATCTCTGCACCACCTCGGGAAGCTTTCGCGCCTACAAGAAGAAGGGCAAGTGGTGCGAAGCCGCCAAACGCGCAGGCCTCGCCAAGGCCGATGGGGATCGCTTGAACGCTGGCGCGGAAGGCCACTACAACGGCTGTTGCGGGGCATGGACCGCACTGTCGCAGGCGGCCGCGTCGCGCGTCCTCGCCGAACTCGTCGGGCTTGTGCAGCCGGTCATGGATCGCTTCCGCGATTACAAGCGCTCGGCTGCGCTTCTCGATTTCGACGATCTCATCTTCGCCGCACGCGCGCTGTTGCGCGACCATGAAGAGGTGCGCCGCGCGCTGGCCGCGCGCTTCGCGCATGTCCTGGTCGATGAGTTTCAGGACACCGACCCTTTGCAGACCGAAATCTTCTGGCGATTGTGCGGCAACCCGCAGGCTAATGCGGACAGCGACGATTGGACCACGTTCCAAATCCGACCCGGCGCGCTGTTCCTGGTGGGCGACCCCAAACAGGCGATCTACCGCTTTCGTGGCGCCGACGTGGCGGCCTACATCCAGGCGCGGGAAACCTTCCTTGCGCAGGCACCCGACAGCGTGGTGGCGATCTCGACCAATTTTCGGTCCTGCGAACCAATCCTGAATTATGTGAACGATCGCTTCGAACTCCTGCTGTCGGCCGAGAACGGCCAGCCGGGGTTCACCGCTCTTGATGCGTTCCATCCTGAACGGAACGAGGGACTGTGCGTCGCGGCCCTCGACATTGCCGTGGCCGATGCCGACGGCAAGGCCTCGGCCGAACGCCAGCGCGACGGCGAAGCCGAGGCTGTCGCAGACATGTGCGCGCGCCTGATCGGCAGCGAGGCCATTCTCGATCGCAAGACCGGGGAGCGCCGCGCCTGCCGGCCCGGTGACATCGCTCTTCTCGCGCCGACGGGAAGCGATCTTTGGCGCTATGAAGAAGCGCTGGAGCGGCGCGGCATTCCAGTTGCGACTCAGGCCGGCAAGGGACTGTTCCGGCGCCAGGAGATCCAGGACCTCATCGCCCTCACGCGAGTGCTTGCCGACCGCCGCGACACGCTCGCACTGGGCGCGCTGCTTCGTGGTCCACTGGTCGGGCTGACTGAGGAAGAATTGCTGGACATTGTCTGGGCGCTCCCGCGCTCCGAAGATGCGCCCGACGCCTTGCCGCGACTGGACCTCGGCGTGGCTCCGGAAGCGATCACACATCCGCATGCGCGCGACGTCATCGAGAAACTTCAGGCGCTGCGGCTGAAGATGAACGCCACGACGCCGCACGACCTGCTATCGCAGGCCATCGACGTGCTGCGCGTGCGGCCGATCCTCCTTCATCGGCATCGCGGCCAGGCCGAGCGTGCCCTCGCCAATGTCGATCTCTATCTTAGCCTCAGCCGGGCGTATGCGGTCCGCGGCCTGCGTGCTTTCGCGGAGGCGATGACGGCCGCGTGGACCGACGAGGCTCGCGCCGTCGAGGGTCGCCCCGATGCTCAGGAGGAGGCGGTTGCGCTCTACACCATGCATGCCGCCAAAGGGCTGGAGTGGCCGATCGTCGTCCCCGTCAACACGATGACGCAGATCATGGCGCCCGAGAGCGCGATCACCGACCGTGCCACCGGCCGCTTCTATTGTCCGGTGTTCGGCGTGAAGCCGACGGATTATGAGGCGGCGCGCGATGCAGAGAAGGCCGAACTCGACCGCGAGCGCATCCGTCTCTGGTATGTCGCCGCTACGCGGGCGCGCGAGCTGCTGGTTCTGCCGAGGCTCGATGTCACGGCGAAGGGATCGGCCTGGATTTCCCTTCTGGACCTGTCGCTGGCGGAACTGCCGGCGCTCGATCTTAGCCACCTGCCGCCTGAGGTCGGGGCCGATGGGGCTGGCGCGCAGAATGCCCAGACCCGCGAGATCTTCGCGGCCGAAGCGGAGATGATCGCGGAGCGCCGCCAGCGCATTGTCTGGCTCGCCCCCAGCCGCGACGAGAATCCCGCCGGCCCGGCATTGCACGCCGAGCTACCGGAAATCCTGGTGACCGATGTCGACGATGCGCCTGTAGAGGACAGCATCCTCCAGACGATCCAAGGTGGTCGCGAGCGCGGCGTCATTCTGCACAAGCTCATCGAAGAGGTCCTCACCGGCGAAACAGCGGAGACGGAGCCCGCTCTCATTGCCCGCGCCGAAGCCTTGATCCGCGCCATTGGCCAGCCTGTGGCCCTTGACCCTGCCCATGGGCTTGCGCCGGCCGAACTCGCCGCTTGCGTTCTTCGCGCCCTGGCCTTGCCGGAGATTGCTGCCCTGCGGCCCGGCCTCATGCCGGAATTTCCGGTCTATGCCTCCATCTTGACCGAAGAGCAGGAGGAAGCGACGGCCGGCATCGCCGATGCGATTGCCTTTGGCCCCGATGGGGCGCCTCAGGTGATCGTCGATTGGAAGAGCGACGTCGCTCCCGCGCCCGAGACGCTCGACCATTATCGCACTCAGGTGCGCGCCTATTTGGATATGACCCAAGCCGAACGCGGGCTGATCGTGCTGGTGACCTCCGGCGCAATCATCCCCGTCGGACGCGCTAACCCGGCCGTCGCAGTAGCCTGAAAGCGGGACGCGACGCCTATGTCATCTCTTGCCTGGATCGATTTCGATGAAGCCGAGCGCCAGCGCGCGCAGCGGATCATGGCTCTCTTTCAGGAGCGCGAAAGCCGCGACGAGCTGGGGTTGGGCGCCATCCGGGATTCGATCGCGGACCACCTTTTTCCGGGGACGAGCACGATCCAGACCCGCTTGCGGTATATGCTCTTCATCCCCTGGCTGTTCCGCACGCTGGAAGGTCGGGACGTTCCGGAAAGCCAGCTTCGCACCGAGGCGCGCGCTCTGGAAATTCGGCTAGCCGACGCGTTGAAGGCTGGCGGAGAGTCGAATGGCATCATCGGCCGCGACGCTGGTCCAAGGCTGCAACGGCTGCCCAGCTCTGTCTATTGGGCCGGGCTCGGCGCATGGGGCATCCGCCTTTTCCCCGGCTCAATCGATAGCCTTTTCGTCTCTCTTCGCGGCCTGAGGCGGCCGCGCGTCTCGTCGGACAGCGAGGACGCCGCGGCAGGTTCACGGGCGGCAGCTATCTGGAATCCAGCCTTGCCACAGGCGCCCAAGGACCTGCTCGACCGTGCTGCCTTCCGCCTGACGACGGACGAAGCGCAGTTCATCATCGATCGCCTGGTTGCGACCCAACCGGCGGCGCTGCTGACCATGCTGGCGCGCGACGGCATCGATGCGGAGTGCGACCATATCTGGACCCATCCACATCTGGCGTCCTTTCCAGCGGACGCGCGCCGCCTGGTCCGCCACGGCGAGATCTTCTCGCATGTGATGCATGGGGCGGCGCTCCTCTACAATCTCGCGCTCAGCGAATTGCGTGGTCGTGACGACTGGGCCGAGGATTATCGCGAGCGCATCGCGGCCTGGGCAGCCGAGCTGGATCTTTCTGTCGTTCGCAACTGGTCCCTCGACGATTTCTGGGACGCCGTCGAACATCCCGCCCACAGCATTCGGCCCGCAGCCAAGCGCTTCGTGACGCAGTGGCTCGAACTCGTGATCGATGGCACCACGCAGATCGCTTCCACGCCTGCGGCGCGACAGCTCGTTGAAGAGCGGGAACGCCGATTGAAAACCAGTCAATCGCGCTACGCCAATCACGCCGTTCGCGATCGCTGGACCGGCGCCTCCGGCGTCGACCGCCTCAACTTTCGCTGGAACCAAGCGAGATCGCATTTGAGGGACCTGGCCCATGCTGAATAGGCGCAGCCTCGATCCCGAACAGCGCACCCTCTACGGCGCCAACCTCCAGCCTCCGGCCGGGTACGTCTTCGACGCCGCCGTCGCCACCACGTTCTCGCTCGACTTCGAGACGGCACTCGCGGTGCCAGTCAGCCTGGCGCTGTTTGCCGCCGAGAACCGCGAGGACATTCTCACTCATCCCTTGGCGCTACTCGAAGGAGCCGAGCGCATCGCCGGCCGTCTCCTTGTCTTCACCGATGCCGGGCACATCCAGGCGCATACGCGACCGCATTCTCGCCTGTGCTCGCTGCTGGAACGTATCATCGTGGAGGTCGCGGCGCCCAGCGGGGGCGCTTTCCATCCCAAGATATGGGCGCTTCGCTTCAAGCCGGTACGCTCTGACGAACCGACTCGACTTCGTTTGCTGGTGCTGTCGCGCAATCTCACCCGCGATCGCTCGTGGGACATCGCGTTGACGCTTGACGGCGTGGTCGCGCGAAAGCCGCAGGCCCTCAATCGACCTTTGGCCGATCTCATACGCCGCCTGCCGGACTTTGCGACCGCCGGCCTGCCCGAGGGAGCTCGCGACCTCACCGAAGAAATTGCCGAGGACCTGCGCCGCACCGATTGGAGCTTGCCCGAGCCCTTTCAAAGCCTCGCGTTCGCTGTGAATGGTCTGGGCGGCAAGCAATGGCGTCCGGAGCCCTGCGCCCGGCTCGGCGTGATCTCGCCGTTCTGCGACGACACGGCGCTGTCGATGCTCGCAGATCTCGCCGGCGCGGAGAAACCCGTCCTGATCGGCAGGTCGGATGAACTCGCGCTGGTCCCTGCTGCAACGCTCGGCCGTTTCGCCCGGGTGGCGGTGATGGACGAGATGGCCGCCACAGAGGATGGCGAGGAAGTGGACGCCACCGCTCTCCAGGGGTTGCACGCCAAGGCCTTCATCACGGAGATGGGCTGGGACACAACGATCACAGTCGGATCCGGTAACGCCACCCGCCCCGCTCTTTTCTCGGGAAGCAATGTCGAGGTCTTCGCCACATTGACCGGCAAGCGCTCACGTGTTGGCAGCATCGATGAGATTCTGGGAGAAAAGGGGTTTGGTCGGCTCACACGTCCCTTCGTGCCGAACGAACTGGTCGCCGTCGATTCAGCCGTACGAGCAGCCGAGGCACGGTTGGATGCCGCTCGCCGAGACATTTGTCGCAGCGGCTTGAAGCTTCGTTGCGAGCGCACCCAATCGGCCGATGACGACGGTCTGCTTTGGCGCGTCTGGGTGATCCCCTCCACACCGCTGCCGCTCGCCGGCATCGGCGGCCTGCGCGTATGGCCCATCACGCGCGGCGAAGGCCATGGCCAGGATGCTCTTGAAAAGCTGCGCCTGGGCCAGCCCGTTGATCTCGGCGCGATGCCGCTGATCGATCTTACACGCTTCCTCGCTTTCCATCTGCTCGACAGGGATGGCGAAGTCTCCATTCTGTTCAGCACCGGCCTCCTAATGGAAGGCCTTCCCTTGGAACGGCACGCCGCCATCCTGCGCTGGGTGATCGACAGCAAGGATGCCTTCTTCCGCTATTTGCGGCTTCTGCTCTCCGAACTTGGCGATCCGTTCGCCGCCGCGCTCGCCGCGCAAGAGGGCTCCGGCCACGGCGCGTGGCGCATGGCCGCCGATGACGCGCCGCTCCTTGAGGAGATGGTGCGCGCCTTCTGCCGTGGCGGAGATCAGCTTCGCGCCATCGAACGGCTGATCACCCGACTGGAAACCGTCGAGCCGGGCGAAGCCGACCCCATCCCGGCCGAGTTCCGCACCCTCTGGGAGACATTCCGCGTCGCGCTCAAAGCTCAGGGGGATGCGCATGTCCAATGAACGGTTCCGCGCCGCGCCTGCCTTGGCGCCCCTTAAGGCATTCCAGCGCCGCACCGTCGATTATGTTTTCGACCGGCTCTACGGCCCGGATGATCCTGTCCACCAGTTCCTGGTCGCCGACGAGGTGGGGCTCGGCAAAACCATGGTCGCCCGCGGCGTCATCGCCCAGATGATCGAGCATCTGTGGGACAGCGTCGAGCGGATCGACATCCTCTACATCTGCTCGAATCAGGCGATCGCGGCACAAAACCTAAACCGGCTGAACGTCCTCGGCCGGCGGGAACTGGCCCTGCCGACCCGGATGACGCTGATACCGCTACAACTGCGGGACCAGGAGGGACTCGACGCCAACAAAGTCAACTTCATCAGCCTCACTCCCGGCACCACATTCGATCTCCGATCGGCGACCGGCGTAACGCAAGAACGCGCGCTGTTGCTGCACCTGCTGAAGGATCTCGTCTCGCATCCGCGCGGCCTCCACAATCTGTTGCAGGTGACCGCCGGCGTTGACGGCTGGAACTGGGCCGTCGGCAGCATGGATCTACGCGGCGTCGACACGCGCATCATCGAACGCTTCCGCCGCGATGTGCAGGCAGATCGCGATCTCTTCCAGGAGTTGGAGCGCGTTTGTGAGATGTTCCCGCGTCGGCGGGACACATATCCGTGGGAAATGACCCAACCCCGCAACAGCTTGGTAGCAAGGTTGCGCGCGAAGCTGTCCCACGCCTGCGTGGATGCGCTTCAGCCTGATCTGATCATCATGGACGAGTTTCAGCGCTTCCGCGACCTACTGCACGGCGACAGCGACGCCGCGATCCTGGCGCGCGAACTGTTCGACTATTCCGGCTGCGACGGTCACGCCGCCAGAACCCTGCTCCTGTCCGCGACGCCCTATCGCATGCTGACCCTTGCCGGTGACGAGCCCGACGAAGGCGATCACTATCAGGACTTCCTGGAGACGTTGAGTTTTCTCTACGGCCGCGACAGGGGGCCGGAGGTAGCCACGACGCTGGCCCGCGAGATGCGCGCCTTCCGCGGGTTCCTGCACGGCTTGCCCGCGTCACATGCCGCCGCGGTCGAGGCGCGCAAGACGGTCGAGCAACGTCTGCGCCGGGTAATTGCGCGCACCGAACGCGTCGCCAGCACCGTCGAGCGCGATTCCATGGTGGGCGAGCCGCCCGTGGCCGTCTCGGTGGCGCCGGCCGATCTCGCGCAGGCGGCCGCGGTCTCGAATGTGGCGCGTGCGCTCGATGCCCCCGAGATCATCGAGTATTGGAAATCAGCGCCTTATCTACTCAACTTCATGCGACACTACAGCTTGAAGCGCCTGCTGGAAGAGCGAACGAATAAGCCATCCGCAGCGCTTCGCGACGCGATTCTGGCGGCGCGGCCAGCCATGCTCGATCACGACGCGCTCGACGCCTACGCTCCGCTCGATCCGGCCAATGGTCGCATGCGTGCGATCATGGATGACATATTCGGCGCTGGCCTTGAACAGAACCTCTGGATCCCAGCGGCCATGCCCTACTATGGCGCCCAGAGATCGGAGCCGCCGCTGACCAAGGCGCTCATCTTCTCCTCCTGGTCCATGGTGCCCGACGCCATCGCTGCGCTCCTGTCCTATGAGGCAGAACGGCGCATGGGCGTTGGCGAATCTGGCCGGCGCTATTTCGAGCATCATCGCCTGCGGCCGTTGCAGTTTCGGCAGGACCAGGGTCGACTGGCCGGACTGAGGGCGCTCCTGCTGATCTATCCGTCCCCCAAATTGGCCGAGATCGCCGATCCACTCTCGGTCTTCGCCGAGCAGAACGAAAGGCTGTCGGAGGAAGCGATGCGCGCGGCCATTGCCGACCGCCTCGAGCCGGCGCTCGACGCACTCAGACAAGTCGCCGCGCAGGATGGCGGGACTGCCGTTGCCGAATGGGCCGCCCCTGCCGTGATTGACGATCTGCTGGGCTCGCGTGCTGGCGCTTGGCTCTCGGCGCCGGGAGGCATGGCCGCCTTGGCCAGCGAGGAGGGATTTCGCGAGCACGTCGCCGAATTGAGCAGCGCCGCGAAGCAGCGTGACTTCGGCGCTCTCCCTGACGATCTTCGCGACCTGCTCGTTGACGTGGCGCTGGGGAGTCCGGCGGTGTGCGCGCTGCGCGCTCTGCGCAGGATCGCGCCGGAACTTGCTTGGGACGATCCACATTTGCTCAGCGCCGCTGCTGAGGTCGCCTGGGCGTTCCGCACGCTGTTCAACCAGCACGACGCCATCGCCCTCCTCCGGCGAGGCGCCGAAGATCGCTACTGGCATCGCGTTCTGACCTATGGCGTCGACCAGAACCTTCAAGCCGTGCTGGATGAATACGCGCACTATCTCGTCGATGCAGAAGGCTTGGGTGCCCAGCCGCCAGCAGAACGGGCGGCAGGCGTCGCCCGCGCGATGGCTGCGGCCTTGTCCATCCGCCCCTCGCAGATCGACGTCGATGACATCCACCTTGAAGGCGACGCCCTCACGATCGGGAAATTCCAGATGCGCGGCCGTTTCGCGATGCGCCTCGCCGACTACCGGGACGAGGAAGGCGCCGTTGCGCGCCTCGGCGGCGTCAGGGACGCGTTCAATTCGCCGTTCCGGCCCTTCGTCCTCGCCACCACCTCCATTGGCCAGGAGGGGCTGGACTTCCACCCGTATTGCTACCGCGTGTACCACTGGAATCTTCCCGGCAATCCGGTCGACCTGGAACAGCGCGAAGGGCGTGTTCACCGCTTCAAGGGACACGCCGTGCGCCTCAATCTCGCGGAGCGCCAGGCTTCCGCAATCCGAGGCAATGGCCATGCGCCGGATGACCCCTGGAAGCACATGTTCGAGCAGGCCAGAGCCGAAACCGCCGTCGACACTGACCTCATCCCCTATTGGATCTATGAAGGCTCCGTTCGCGTCGAACGGCGTGTGCCCTTGCTCCCCTTCAGCCGCGAAGTGACGCGCCTGGCGTGGCTCAAACGCAGTCTCACTGTCTATCGCCTAGCCTTCGGCCAACCCCGGCAGGACGATCTGCTGGACTATCTCCAGACACTGGCGGGAGCCGGGATGGACGTCGCCGATCTGGCCGACCTGCAAATCCGTTTGGAACCTCCGGCGTAGCCCGTTTGATGAGCGCTCCATCTTCCTCTCGATCGGCTACCGCTGCATCGCAGGACGGGCCTCGAAAAGCGCTCTTCATCAGTCACACCGCGCCACACTCGATGCCATCCGAGACGCATGCCGGGTCTATATCACGGGTCCGCTCTACGAGCTTCTCGGCGCGCAGGTCGCGGACGCCACCGATGGCGCCGGCCGGGTTGAGATCAACGAACCCAATCCCGACGGTCAGACGTTGCCCCTCTCATCCGTCCGCGAGGTCGAGCGGATCGCGAATGGAGTGCCTGCCACGTAAAGCGCGACTACGCCCGGGGCGAAACCACCCGATCCGAAGGCGGACAACCTAAGTTAAGTCCGGGCCTTCTTCCAGGGTTCGCTGTGCTTCATACCGAGCATGGCGTCGAACGCCGCCAACTTGGCCTCATCGGGCGACCCATAAGGCAGCTTTGAAGTCCGCTGATAACCGCTGGGTCGATGCTCGACTCGGCCGCCCCAGATTGATCCCTTGCGATAGATGACGACATTGAAGCCATCGCTGGTATTGAGAAATTCATTTCCTGCCGCAGAAATGCGCCATGCTCGCTGTAGCCAGCGTACACGACGACCACGATCGTTCTTGTACTCGGCTTCGCGCTTGCGAGCGCCGACGAGATCTTCCTCCATATGGCCGGCACAGACGCAGCCAACGCGCAGGATCTCGTCGTAAGCGGGATGCTCCATCGCATGGACGAAGCGGACTTGCCGCGCCTCGCACATCTCACAGAGATGGTCTTGCTCGTCGCGTTCCTCGATGTCGACGCAACGCCAGCCCTTGTGCGGGACACCCGGCTGATTCCATTTTCCGGTTCCGGTTGTTTCGTCCGAATCCGAGCTGACCATGTCAGCGCGCCTGGAACGTCAAGTCGCGCACCGGAATGTATGCGCGGTTCGTTTCTGCGGCGCGACGCGCCTTTTCCTCGAGAACCTCGATAAGCGAAACCCGCCTCGACAGCACCTCGTAAAGGTCGAGCCCGTCGATACAGATGAGGTTCGTCTGCCGGCCGCGGCTGAATGCTTCCAAGCCCTCCTGGGTGAAGCCTGAATTGCTGACAAAAAGGCCGCGCGCCCATGCTGCCTTGCCAGCAACCTTTCCGGAAAACGCCATGAGATCAGCAAAGCCGATCTGCGGCCCATGCCACTTGGCTTCGACCAGATATGTTTCGGTGTGGAGCCGAAAGCTCCCGTCGATCTGCTCGCCCACGATGCGGAACGAGCCGCGCGGCGCGAGGTCGAACGCAGCGAACACGTCCGTGAGGAACCCCTCAAAGCGCAATCCGCGTTCCTGCGGACGCAATCCGCTCACTTCCATCAGCCGAGTAACGAGTGCCTGCGCCGATGCCTCCGGCAAGATAACCTTGGAAGATGCGGGAGCCGCCTTCGCTGGCTCCCCAAAGCTCTTCAGGAAGGCCGGATCGAGCAGATCCGGGATCTTGAACGAAACGCCCGGAAGGGCTGCGTTCAACCGATCGATCTCGTCGCGGGTCAGAGGATTGCCCTTGCCGCGCCGCCACGTCATCGACTGGTGGACGATCGCGATGATCAATGCCGTGAAACGGTCCCGGCGGCGATCAAGGGTCAACTTCAGAAGTTCCACGATCGCCGGCCGTTTGCTTCCGCCCGTCCAGAATTCCCCGACTCCGGCTTGAGTGGCGGCTAGCGGAAAGGCCGTCTTGTTGTTGCCGCTACCGGGCAAGAACTCGTAAAGCAGGTCGGCGATAGTCTCTACAGCTTGTGCCTCCGCCAACGACAACATCGCTTAGTCCTTCGACGAAACGAGTGTAAGCGACGGCCGTGACCGGCCTCCTTCGCTTCGGCGCGCAATGCCATCCAGACTTGTTAACGCCAGGCCGAACACCAACTCGTCGACATCGGTTGGATGGACCCGCAGCGCCTCGGCGATCTCCTCCTTGCTGACCCCCTCCGCCCGCAGCGCCGAGAACACCTTTTGCAGCACTTGCGAGACTTCGCGCGGTCCCCCATCAGGCTCCTTCTTGCGATATCCACGCGACGAGATCTCAATATAGAGCTTTCGATAATGCCATTCCGAAAGGAGATCGAGCTTGTGGAGTCGGTACGTCATCGCGGCGAGTGAGACGCCCCACGCCTTCTTCAGTCGCATTAGATTGTCGATGGTGGCGAATCTCGGCGCATTCGCCCGCACGCTCGCCGGTGGCATCAGCAATGCCGAGGCAAAGGCGTTCGCATCCTGCTCCGCCTCCTGACCGTTGGGGGCGGCATGTCGGTGTAGAACCAGGTGGCCCAACTCGTGGGCCGCATCGAAGCGCCCATGTTCGGCGGATTTGAGCGTGTTGAGAAAGACGAAGGGGCGATCGCGCCGCCACATCGAAAAGGCATCGACCTCGACCGCGTCGATCGCGAGCGAATAGACGCGCACCCCCTTTGACTCCAGCAAATGCACCATGTTCTTGATCGGAAGTTCGCCCAGTCCCCAAGCCTGACGAACAGCAGCAGCTGCGCTCTCGGGATTAGCGTCCCGACCAAGATCGGGAAGATCGGGGGGCGGCAGGTCAAAGCGTGCCTCGATCCATTCGTTGAGCAGCATAGCGACGGCGCCGCTACCAAGGGCTGTATCTCGCTGGCGCGCGGTCATCTTGGACAAGGATCGGAAGCTGGCCGTGTCGATCGCTGGCTCTTCGATATCGTCGCCGAAGAAGAACTCCTGCGGAAACTTCAGGGTGCGCGCGATGACACTTAGACGATCAGGCTCCGGATTGAACTCACCGGTCTCGTAAGCCGACACCGAGCGCAACTCGACACCGATGCTCGCCGCCAGACGCGTTTTGGTAAGTCCGCGCCGGCGGCGTGCCCACGTCAGGCGAGTCGGGTTGAAGACGTCAATGCCACTCATGCTTTCCGCTTCACGTCGATATCGAGATCCGGACCCACCGGCGCCACGATTTCGGTCTCGGAATCATCTAGCGGAACGGACGGCAACATGATCCGCTCCTGCCAGCGGGTGATGCGACCATCGGGCGAAATCTGGGAGGGCAACGATAGCTCACAGCGGACTTCGTTCCCGGCGCGGTGAAGCAGCAGGAACCAGGTCAACGGTCCCTCATCGCCACGCACATGGGGCATATCCGGAACCGGCAAATCCAATTCGAGCTGCACCTGATTGACCGAGATCGCGTCGGCGGTGCTGACGCCCTTCGGCGCCTTGTTGCTCACATTCGCAGTCGGTAGCCCAGTCCCAGCGTCGCCCGTCGCGACATTGATCGCCACCAAGCCGTTCGGATGGAGGACAAGGGCATAGTTCTTTTCATCGGAGCGGGTCCAGCCGATTGGCAATAGCCCTTCACGCAAGGCCGCCACCGCCTCCATCCAGGCGGCAATTCCGATGCCGAATGGCGGGTGATTGGCGGTGAAACTGATCCAAGACAAATACCAACGCCGTGCCGCATGCAGCAGGGGCTCTTCGGTCAGACCCATGGCGGCCAGCCGGGCGCTCACCTCGTCGGGTTCAGAATAAATGGGCAAGGTCGCAGGCATCGAATCCTCCAGAAGGGCAGGTTCCGGTTTTTCTGCCTCAAATGAGGGAGAAAAACAAGAACCTTAGATGGCGGTCAACCAATCTGGCAGGGCCTGCAGGGTTGGGACGTCGCCCTTCGGGCCGGGCTGTCGGCAGTGCTGAAGCCCCGGCAAGCGGGTCTTCCCCCTTCCGGGCTTCCATCCCTGACGTAGGGAGCTGGAAGGTTGTGTTCCTGTAGATGCAATTCTGCGCTTTTGGCCCAGATCGGGCGAAAGTGAGAGTGTGGACCGGGGTTGCCGTGACGGGTCGAGGGTCGGGAGAGAGGCTCCCGGCGCCCGTCGCGGAGATCCGCGATGTCCAGACATGACCGCAGCGCTCGTTCCCGCTCAGACCGGGCGAACCTCTATGATGAAATCACTGGCAAGATTATCGCCGAACTGGAAGCTGGCCGCGTACCCTGGGTCCAGCCTTGGGGCACTGCAGCGGCGAAGGCGCCACTCGCGATGCCGAGGAACGCGGCCACCGGCCGAGGCTATTCCGGAATCAATGTGCTGATCCTGTGGGGCGCCGTGATCGAGCATGGCTTTCCCGGCCAAAGCTGGCTCACCTTCAGGCAGGCGCTCAGCCTTGGCGGCAATGTCCGCAAAGGCGAGCGCGGCACCACTGTCGTCTACGCCGATCGCTTCATTCCTGACGACGAGAAGAAGCGAGCCCGCGAAGCCGGTGAGGAAGCCCAAGCGATCCCCTTCCTGAAGCGCTTCACGGTGTTCAACACATCGCAGTGCGACGGACTCCCCGACGACGTCGCCGTCATTGCGCCGCCACCGCCGCCGGGCCTGATCGAACCGCGGGTCGAGGCGCTAATCGAGGCCACAGGCATCGATTTCCGGATCGGCGGCAACCGGGCCTTCTACATGCCGGCGCTCGACTATGTGCAGGTGCCGCCGCCGCAGGCCTATTTCGAGCCGATCAACTGGCATCGGACGGCCCTGCATGAACTCGGACACGCCAGCGGCCACCAAACCCGCCTCAACCGAGACCTGACCGGCTCCTTCGGCTCGAAGAAATACGCATTCGAGGAGTTGGTCGCGGAGATAAATTCAGCTTTCTGCTGCGCCTCGCTCGGTATCGTGCCGACCGTGCGCCATGCCGATTACATCGGCTCTTGGCTCGATGTGCTGCGCGAAGACAACCGCGCGATCGTGCGCGCCGCCTCCCAGGCGACCAAGGCCGCCGACTACCTTCTAGACTTCCTCCCCGAGGACGAACGGCCCGTGCTGGCACCGGCTCATACCGATGAGCGGGAGGCCGCATAATGGGAACGCGCCCCCACGGTGAGCATCTGCTCAAGAATGCCGCCGGCTTCCTCGCCGACGCGCGGCACCTCGCATCGGGTGATCGCCACTCCCACGAAATCCTTCTTCACCACATCTCGTGTGCGATCGAGCTGTCGCTGAAATCTTTCCTGCAATCCTGCGGCTGGAGCGATGAACGGTGCCGGGACGAAATCCGGCACGATCTGACCAAGGCGCTGGAGGCCGCTCGATGGCTTGGTTTCCATCCGAGCCACCCCGACCTGCCTTCGCTCGTCGCGATCCTGTCGCCCTATTATTGCCGCCACCGTCTTCGCGACCTCGCAGTGCACGAGTCGGCGCTCCTGTCACCGCAACAGGCGCTCAAGGCGACAGAGGAACTCTTGAGCGATGTTCGCGCCGCTTCTCCGAAAGGATCAAGGCTCGGCGAGCCTTCGTCGCCAAGCCCCTGAGAGGAAGAGGGGCGAGGGATTTTCGTGACGGGTTGGAGGCCGAGAGAGAGGCTTTCGGCCGCCCGTCGCGGAGTAAATCCCGATGGCTACTGCCGTTCAGAAGATCACCCTGTCGTCCTCGCGCGACATCCCCTTCAACAAGCT
>JAHCJZ010000016.1 GCA_026126025.1 Bauldia sp.
ACAAGGGGGAGGTTAACCGCCCATGTGAATCGGCGGTGTCCGATCACCGCTATTCCGGCTGGCCGTAGGTCTGGGTTGCCTTGCCGGGCGGCTTGGCGGATTTGACCGCCTTTGCGGCGCCGGCGGGGCGACCGCCTTGTTCGGCGGTGGCGCGGTCTTCGGCTTCGATGCCGGTCGTCGGGCGGGTGCTGAACTCGGGCCGCTGATCGCGGTTGAGGCGGGCGGCCTCCTCCTTGGCGCGGGCCCAGTGTTCCGCTTCGCGGCCGGCGGGCTTGCCGTCCGCCAGCCAGAAGCCGTAGGCGATCGTGCGGATCGTCTCGTCATCGACGCCAGGCGCGGTGTCCGGCATCGCCGTGGCGCTGCCCTCGTCGATCGTCTCCTGCAGCGGCTGCGCGGGTCCAAGCCCGCGTGCGGTGGTGTTCTTCCTCGGCATCGGACCCTCCAGCGTGATCGGGGCGACTCAACGCGATCTCGGCCGCGAAGTTGCGCCGCGCGGAACGAAGCAGCGCGACCGGCGTTCCTCCCCCAACGCATTTTGGGAGGACACTTCGATGGCATCCGGACGCATGATCGCCCTTCTCGGGCTCCTTGCCGTGGCGGGCTACCAGAACCGCGACAGGCTCGGGCAGTTCTTCAACCGCGCGACCAACCAGGGTGCGGGGACCGGCGAGAGCTCGGGCGGGCTCTTCGACAGCCTCCGTGATCTCTGGGGCGGCCGCGACGTCGACCCCGATACGCCGGGCGACCAGCCGGGCGGGATCGGCGGCTTCCTCAGCAATCTCTTCGGCGGCGGCGATCAGCCCGGGCAGGGTCTCTCTGGCGGTCTTCGCGATCTCGTCGAGAAGTTCACCGGCAACGGCCATGGCGAGGAGGCGCGCTCGTGGATCGAGAGCGGTTCCAACAGCGCCATGGACGAGCGGTCGCTGGAGGAGGCGCTGGGCGAGGACACGATCCAGGAGCTGACCGCGAAGACCGGCCTCGACCGCGCCGAGCTGTTGCAGCGCCTGCAGACGGTGCTGCCGCAGGCCATCGACCAGCTGACGCCGGACGGGCGGCTGCCCACCGATGCCGAAGTCGCGCGGATCGCCGGCAGCGGCGCCGCGCCCCATCCAAGGCCGATGTGATGAGCATCGTCTGGGCCATCATCATCGGCTTCGTCGCGGGCGTGATCGCGAAATTCGTCACGCCCGGCCGCAACGAGCCGCAAGGCTTCGTCCTCACCACCATCCTCGGCATCGTCGGTGCGGTCGTCGCGACCTGGCTCGGCCAGGCGATCGGCTGGTACGACGCCGACGACAGCGCCGGGCTGATCGGCTCGGTGGTCGGCGCGGTGATCGTGCTGCTGGTGTGGGGCGCCCTGACCCGGCGCACGGCGCGGTAGCGCCAGTTGCAGTGAAATGAGCCCGTTGTTAGCGGCGGAAGTAGCGGTCGAGGGCGGGGATGCGCATCGCCAGCACCTCCGCGGGCGGGCCGACGGCGGCGACGCGGCCTTCGTCGATGAACGCCATCAGCTCGGACACGGTGGCAGCGTCGGCGGGGGTGTGGATCGCCATCAGCACGGTCAGTCCGCGCTCGCGGCGGAGCGTGTCGACCAGCGCGATCATGTCCTGGCGGAGCCCGGGATCGAGCCCGGTGAAGGGCTCGTCGAGCAGCATCAGCGGCTTGTCGCGCACGATGGCGCGGGCGATCGCGACGCGCTGGCGCTGGCCGCCGGAAAGCTCGGCCGGGCGCCGCCTGCCGAGGCCGGCGAGGTCGACGCGCGCCAGCGCTTCCTCCACCTGGCGCTGCTGCAGCGCGGTGAGGCGGAGCCGCGGGTCGAGGCCGAGACCGATGTTCTGCGCCGCGGTGAGGTGCGGGAAGAGGTTGTGCTCCTGGAAGAGGATCGTCAGCGGCCGGTCGGCCGGCGGCAGGCGGGTGAGGTCGACGCCGTCGAAGCTGACCGAGCCGGAGACCGGCCTGGCGAAGCCGGCGACCGCCTGGAGGAGCGTCGTCTTGCCGCCGCCGGACGGCCCGATGAGGCTGCACAGCGCGCCGCGCGGCACGGCGAGGTCGTAGAGCACCGAGAAGTCGGGCCAGGTGAGGGCGAGCCTATCGAGGACGAGCAATCCATCCTCCGTTCGACCAGCGCTGTGCGATGACGAAAAGGACGAGCGTCAGCAGCGTCAAAAGCAGCGCCACCGCGGCAGCATCGTCGAGGCGATAGGCGCCGAGCCGTTCGTAGAGCAGAACCGGCAGCGTGGCGAAGCGGCTGCCGCCGAAAAAGGCGGCGACGCCGAGATCGCCGAGCGACAGCGCCGTCGCCATCGCGATGGCGACGATAAGCGGGCCGCGCAGCAAGGGCCAGTCGACGATGCGCAGCCGCGCGAGGCCACGCAGCCGGAGGCTGTCGGCGAGATTGCCGTAGCGCTCGCCGGCGACGAGGAGCGGCGGCTCGATCTGGCGGTAGGTGAAGGGGAGCGCGACGAGCGCATTGACCAGCACGATCAGCGGCAGGGCGACCGAGAACGGGTCAACGAGGGGGCGAAGCACCACGAACAACCCCGCCGACAACGCGAGCGGCGACACCACGAGCATCAGGATGGCGACGAGCCCGATGCCGTCGGCGAGGCGCCGCCCCGCTTTCGCGCGAAGCGAGCGGCCGAGGGTGGCCAATGCCAGCGCCAGCAGCGCCGACAGGAGCCCGGCGGGAAGGCCGATCGCAAGGCTCGCCACGAGCGCCCGCGGCACCGCGGGATCGCGGAGCGCGCCGAGCGAGGCGATCCCCGCCACCGCGACGGCGGCGAGCGGCGCGCCGACCAGCGCGGCGCTGACGGAAAGCACGACGCGGTCGATCCACCGCGTGGCGCGGCTGGCGCGGTCGGGCCGCTCGGCGAAGACGCCGGTCGACATCGCTTCGGGCGGGCGCCGGCCGAGGAAGAAGACGAGCGGCGCCACGATGACCGCGCAGATGCCGAGCTGGAGCAGCGCCAGCACCGCGGCGCCGCGGAAATCGGCCTCGAAGCGGAGCGCCTCGAAGATCGCGACCTCGAGCGTGGCGTTGCCCGGCCCGCCACCAAGCGCCAGCACCACGGCGAGCGAGGTGAAGCAGGCGAGGAAGATCAGCGCCGCAATGCCGGGCGCCTCGCGCCGCAGCACCGGCCAGTCGATCAGGCGGAACACCGCGCCGGGCGGCATGCCGAGCTGCGCGGCGATCCGCCATTGCTCCGGGCTGATCGCGGAGAGCGCGGCGAGAAAGACACGCGCCGCGAGCGGGGCGTTGAAGAAGACATGGGCGACGAGGATGCCCTGGAGGCCGTAGATCCAGCTGCCATAGCCGAGGCCGAGCGCACGGAAGAGGTCCCCGATCCAGCCCGAGCGGCCGAACACCGCAACGACGGCGAACACCGTCACGATCGCCGGCAGCACGGTCGCGACGTTGAGCGCGGTGACGAGGACGCCGCGGCCGAAGAAGGCGGGCCGTCGCGCCAGCGCCAGCGCGATCGCCGCGCCGAGCACGACCGAGAGGAGCGCGGAGAGACCGGCCTGGACGAAGCCCATCCACACCAGCCGCGCGACATAGGCTGTGCGCCCGAAGCTGCCCCCGCTGCCGCCGGCCTCGGCGAGCCCGACCAGCGCCGCCCCCACCAGCGCGACGACGGCGACGAGGACGATGATGCCGGGAAGGCGGTTCATCGGAGCGGAACCACCACCCTCCCCTGGAGGGGGAGGGTCGGCGCGGAGCGCCGGGGTGGGGTGAACGGCGGTTCCACGCCCGCTGAGCACGCGGTCTGACTGAAGCTTTCGCTACGCCGGCGAAAGTGCCCGCTGATAGGCCGTGGCACCCCACCCCGTCGCGATGTGCTCATCGAGTCATCGCCGCGAGCCACTCGTCGATCCAGGCGCGGCGGTTGGCGGCGACGGTGTCGGGGTCGGTGAGGAACGAGGTTTCCGGCACGGGAAGATCGGTGAAGGCCGGGGGCAGGCCGTCGGCGAGCGCGGTCACGGGGTACATCCAGTTGCCCTCGGGGATCGTCGCCTGGAAGGCGTCGGTGGCGATGAAGGCGAGGAACTGGCGCGCCAGCTCCGGCTGGTCGCTGCCCGCCACCATGGCGGCGACCTCGACCTGCATCTGGTGGCCCTCCGCGAAGATTGCGGCGCGGTAGCGCGTCTCGTCCTCGACCGCGACGTGGTAGGCGGGCGAGGTGGTGTAGGAGAGCACCATGTCGGCCTCGCCCTCCAGGAAGAGGCCGTAGGCCTCGGACCAGCCGCGGGTCACGGTGACGATGCGCGGCGCGAGCGCCGCCCAGGCGTCCGCGGCGCCGTCGCCGAACACTTCCTTCACCCACATCAGGAGGCCGAGGCCGGGGGTCGAGGTGCGCGGGTCCTCAATGATCAGCGTCGGCCCGTCGGGGTCGGAGACCAACTCGGCGAAGCTCGCGGGCGGCTCGGCCAGCACGTTCGAATCATAGACGAAGGCGAACCAGCCCCAGTCGAACGGCACGAACATGTCGTCCGTCCAGGCGACCGGGAGGTCGAGCGCGGAGAGGTCCGCGCTAAGGGGGGCGAAGAGGCCGCTCGCGGCGGCGCCCGCCATGAGGTTGGTGTCGAGGCCGAGCACGATGTCGGCATTGGTGCCGTCGCCTTCGAGGAGGAGCCGGGCGAGGAGCGTGCCGGCGTCCTCGGTCTCGACATAGGCGAGCGTGCAGCCGCATTCGGCCTCGAATGCGGCCTTGATCGCCTCTCCCGGACCGAATTCGCCGGAGAAGGAGCTGTAGGTGTAGACGGTGAGGGTCTCACCTTGCGCGAAAGCGGGCGCTGCGAGCGATGCCGCGAGGAGCGCGGCGAGCGGGATTGTGCGGGTCATCGGCCTTGCCTTTCGAAACGGACGTGGACGGGCGATCCGGGGCGAAGGCGTGGCAGGCGCGAAACGGCAGTGCCGCCGAGCATCTCTATCCCTCCGCCGGTACGACCCGGATCAGGTTCCATGGGTTGGCGAAACCGCCTCTCAGCCGCGGCGGAAGCCGGCGGCACCCCAAGAGATGCGTGGAACCTAGGGTGCGCCCGATGGCGAGGCAAGGGCCGGCTTGTCGCGGTGCCCGCTGTTTGCGACGGCACCGATGTCCTTGTCTGGCGGGACCAGTTGGTCCACTCAGGGCCGCGCGGCGGGTGGCGGGCCTGCCGTGAACGATCTCAGCGAGCACCCCTCACTTGCCGTTCCTCACACGTCGTCTCGAGGCCCAGCCGGGCCGCCCCTTCACGATCGCGGCGGCGTTCCTGGTCGCCTTCGGCTTCCTGCCCCTTCCGTTCGGCAGCGTCGCCTCGCTGACGATGGCGCTGTGCGCGCTGATCGCGCTCGCCCAGGTCGCGACGCGGACGACGCCGCTCAGCTTCCCGCCGCCGGTTCGCTTCGCGGTCGTGGCGTGTCTTCTCTATTTCGCGGTCGATGCGCTGTCGGCGGTGATCTATCAAAGCCACGGCCAGCCGCTGGCCGCGATGGGCGCGTCGCTCCAGTTCGCGTTCTTCCCGCTGATGCTGGCCGCGCTGGGGCAGGCGCTGGCGCCGCACGAGGATCCGATCCGGCTCTTCGTGCGCGGGGCGCGGATCGGCGCGATCCTCGCCCTCATCCTTGCGGTGATCGAAGCGCTGTCCGGCGTCGACCGGCCGCGCGGCGGCATGATCAACCCGATCCCGTTCGGCTCGGTCGCCGCGCTGTTCGCCTTCGTGTCGCTGATCGGGATCGATCGCGACGACGCGCGCGGCCGGATCCTGGCGGGCGTGGCGTTCACCAGCGGCCTTGCCGCCTCGTTCCTCTCCCAGTCGCGCGGCGGGTGGATCGCGCTCCCGGTCTTCGTGGTCATCTTCCTCGCCTATCTTCGGGCGAGACTGGGGACGCGCGCGCTCCTCGCCGGCGTGGCGGTCCTTGCCGCGCTGACGGTTATCGCAGTCGCGGTGGCCGGGCCGACGCTGCGCGACCGCATGCGCGAGACGATCGTGATGTTCGAGGTCTCGGATCTCAGCCGGAACGACCCGGAATCGCGCAGCCTCGACCAGCGCGTCCTCTTGTGGATCTATGGCTGGAAGGCGTTCAAGGACCGGCCGGTCCTCGGCTACGGACCGGAACAGAGGGTCGAGGTCACGCAGTCACTGGCACGCGACGACGGCTACCGCATCATTCCGTTCGGCCATCTGCACAACGAGTTCCTCACCGAAGCCGTCAGCAACGGGATCGTCGGCCTTGCGACGCTGCTCCTGGTCCTCGCCGCGCCGGTGGTCACGGCGCTGCGAAGTGCGCGGGATTCGCTTCGATCGGACCGGATCGCGCTCGCGGCGCTGGCCGTCGCCGGAGCAGGCCTCAACGGCCTCACGGCGCTGGCCTTCGGCCACGACATTCTCAACACCGTCTATGTCGGCGCGCTGCTCGCGGTCGCGCTCAGCGCATCGTGGCGACAGCCGGGATGAGCTCGGCGCCGAGCGCGTCGCGCGCCGCGGCGATGATCCGATCCTGCGTCTCGCGGTCGAGATAGGGGTGCATCGGCAGGCTGACGACATCGTCCGACAGGGCGTCGGTCACCGGCAGCGTGCCGCCCGCCACCAGGGCGTCGCGATAGGCGGGCTGCCGGTGGAGCGGCACCGGGTAATAGACCATCGTCGGGATGCCGGCGGCGCGGAGCGCGGCCTGGAAGGCGGCGCGGTCGGCGCCGGTGATGCGCAGCGTGTACTGCGCCCACACCGACGTCGCCCCGTTCATCACGAAAGGCACCTCGGCAAGGTCGGCGAGGCCGTCGCTGTAGCGGCGCGCCACCACCTGCCGCGCCACGATCTCGTCGGGGAAGACGCGGAGCTTCTCGAGGAGGATCGCCGCCTGGATGGCGTCGAGCCGCGAGTTGATGCCGACCCGGGGGTGGTCGTAGCGGTCCTTGCCCTGGCCATGGACGCGGAGCGACCGTAGGAGGCCGGCAAGCTCGGCGTCGTTGGTGAAGACCGCGCCGCCGTCGCCATAGCAGCCGAGCGGCTTGGCGGGGAAGAAGCTGGTGCCGACCGCATCGCCGATCGTGCCGACCTTGCGGCCCTTGTAGGTCGCGCCGAAGCTCTGCGCGGCGTCGGCGAGGAGGAAGAGCCCCTCGGCCGCGCACAGCGCTTCGAGCGGCTCGTAGTCCGCCGGCTGGCCGAAGAGGTCGACCGCGATCAGCATGGCCGGGTTAAGGCCGCTGCGGCGGGCGAGCCGGATCGCATCGGCGACGCTGGCCGGATCGAGGTTGAAGGTGTCGGGCAGCACGTCGGCGAAGACCGGCGTCGCGCCGACCAGCGCGACCACCTCGGCGGTCGCCGCGAAGGTGAAGCTCGGGCAGATCACCGCGTCGCCCGGGCCGATCCCGCGCGCCAGCAGAATCAGCGACAGCGCGTCCGTGCCGTTGGCGCAGCTGACGACATGGTCGGCGCCGCAGAAGACGCCGAGCTCAGCCTCGAGCTCGTCGATCTCCGGGCCGAGGATGAACTTGCCGTGGTCGAGCACCCGGCCGATCGCCTGCTCGATCGCCGGACCGATTCGCCGCCGCTGGGCCGCGAGGTCGATGAAGGGCAGTTCGGCGACGGTCGACGCGGGTCTATTCAGCATGGACGCTCCGGAGGCGCAGGTTTGACTTGGCTTTGGCAGCATCGGGAAAATGGAGGCGTGACCGACCGCAGACAAATCAAGAAAAGAACGATGCCGAAACAATGCGCCAGCGCCGCCATTTGCCGCGCGGATTGACGGAGTCGGAGGGCGCCACCACAGTGGGCCGCAAGAGGTCGGGCGCTGCCGGCCGGAACCGGGTCCGGAGCCCGTCAGACCATGCGACGCCTTGCCTTTCCGTCCCGCCTCGCCGGCCCGGTCGTCCTTGCGGCGGCCCTGGCGCTCGCCGCCTGCCAGGCGGTGCCGCTCTACGGCAGCAACCCGGCACAGCCGCAGGCGGCGGTCCGGGCCGAGCTGGCGGCGATCGCGATCCCCCCGGTCAACGACCGCCTGAGCCAGATCGTCCGCAACGAGCTCCTGTTCGACGTCACGGGCGGCGGCGTGCCGGCGGCGCCGCGCTACGAGCTGAGCCTCTCGGCGAACGCGTCCGTCAGCGGCTTCGGCGTCGGCATCAACCGCGTCGCCACGGTGACCGTCCTCTATAGCCTCGCCGAGATCGCGACGGGCCAGGTCGCGGCGAACGGCCGCGTTTCGGCGGCGGCGGAGTATGAGGAGCTCAATCAGGCATTCGCCAATCTCTCGGCGCGCGAGGCGGCGGAAGAGCGGGCGGCGCGGGCGGCGGCCGACCTCGTCTGGCAGGCGCTCGCTCTCGCGCTCTCCGCCCGGCTCGGCCTCTGAGCGTCAGGCGGCCTTGCCTTTGAAGTCGGGGATGGCGTCGGACAGGATGCGGTAGGCGGCCGCCTTGTCTTCCTTGATGACGGCCTCGGTCAGCCCGCCGATCCAGGCGCGCAGCGGACCGATCGCCGGGTGTGCGGCAACGGCCGCGACGACGCCGTGGATGCCGGTCTCGATATACTGCTCGTCCTGCGCGAAGAGGAGCTCCTCCGTCCGCTCGCCCGGCCGAATCCCGGTGTAGCTGATCTCGATGTCGACGCCGGGCTCGAGGCCGTGGAGGCGGATCATGCGCTCGGCGAGGTCGCGGATATGCACCGGCTGGCCCATGTTGAGGACGTAGACCGACGGGTCGTGGCGCTTGCCCGACGACACCGCATGGCCGGTCGCCGCGACCACGAGGTCGCACGCCTCGCGGATCGTCATGAAGTACCGCACCATGTCCTGATGCGTGATCGTCACGGGGCCGCCTGCTTCGATCTGCGCCTTGAATTTCGGCACGACGGAGCCGTTGGAGCCGAGGACGTTGCCGAAGCGGACCGAGATGAAGCGCTGCGCCGGCTGGCCTGCGGGCCGCCGGGCGGCGAGATCGGCGTCGACCGCCTGGCAGTAGAGCTCGGCGAAGCGCTTGGTGGCGCCCAGCATCGACAGCGGTTCGATGGCCTTGTCGGTCGAGATCAGGATCATCGAGCGCGCGCCGCAGGCGCGGGCAGCGTCCGCCACGTTGACCGTGCCGAAGACGTTGGTCTTCACGCCTTCCGCCCAGTTCTCCTCGACGATCGGTACGTGCTTCAGCGCTGCGGCATGGAAGACGAGGTCGGGCCCGAACTCGGCGAAGAGCCGTGCAATCCGGTCGCGGTCGCGCACGTCGGCGATGCGGCCGGTGATCTCGGCCTGCGAGCCCGACGCCGCAAGCGTCTCGGTGATGGCGTGAAGCGCCGGCTCGGCGTTCTCCACGACGAGAAGCCGCGCAGCCCCGAAGCTGAGGATGCGGCGACAAAGCTCCGCGCCGATCGATCCGCCGCCGCCGGTAACCGCGACCGCCTTCCCCGCGATCACTTCGGCGGCCAGCGCGTGGTCGAGCCGGATACTCGGGCGAACGAGGAGATCCTCGACCTCGACCGGGGCAAGCCGCAGCGGCTCGCCGACGTCGAGCGAGGGCACGCGCTGCACGGTGATGCCGATCCGCCGCGCCTGCATCAGCACCTGCTCGGGATGGGCGTCGGCATGGAGGGCGGAGGGCGTCAGGATGGCGCGGCCGATGCGGATGTCGCGCGCCTCGAAGTCGCTCACCGCGCGCTGGAGGTCGTCGGGCCGGCCGACGACCGAGACGCCGCGCAGGACCTGGCGCTGGTCGGCGTGGGACGGCGACAGGATCGCCGCGATGCGGACCCGGCTGACCGCGCCATTCTCGATGGCGCGCAGATAGACCTCCGCGTCGGCGGCGTTGCCGACGAGGAGCGAATGTGTGGGGGGCGACTTGACCTGGCTATGGCGCGTCCGCGTATAGCGGAAATAGCGATAAAGGATGCGCGGGCCGCCCAGGAAGAACATCTGGAGGCACCAGTAGAGGAAGATGGTGACCTTGCCGAAGAAGAAGTCGCCATAGAAATAACGGGCGACGAGGATGTAGTCGAGCACGAGCAGCGACAGCGCAAGGATCGTCGACGCCCGGAAGATATTGACGAGATCCGGCAGCGAGGCGAACCGCCACTTGGTGCGATAGAGCTGCAGCAGGATGTAGACGATCGCCGCATAAAGGACGAACAGCGGCAGGAAGATGCGAATCTCGTCCGCCCGCTCGACGATGCCGGGATTGTAGAGGCGGATGTAGAAGGCGACCATGATGGCCGCCGCGGTTGCCGCCAGATCGTGGACGAGCACGAGGGTCAGCCGAGGCGTGAACCGGGGGACCGCCTCGCTGAGCCGCCGGGGAAATTTCGACAGGAGCCCCATGACGCCCTTCGCAGAGCTCCGCTGCCAGAGCCTTCGCGTTTTGATAGCTCTTTCCTCCATGACGCTCAAACCAGTTCATAGGATGGCGAGGCCCGCCGGCGCGGGAGGCCGGGGATGAGCGGCCGCCGGCTGAAGGTGCTCCTGACCGGGGCGAGCGGCTTCATCGGCCGCGGGCTGGTGCCCGAGCTCGTCGCGGCGGGCCATACCGTGCGGGCGGCGCTGCGGAGCTTCGCGCCGCTGCCCGAGGGCGTGGAAGGCGCGGTCATCGGCGACCTCAGGCGCCCGGTGAACCTCTCGCAGGCGCTCCGCGACATCGACGTGGTCATCCACAGCGCCGGCCTCGCCCACGCCGAACCCGGGCTGCCGGAGGCCGATTATCGCGACATCAACGCCACGACGACCCGCGCGCTGGCCGACGCCGCCCGCCAGGCCGGCGCCCGGCGCTTCATCCTGATGTCGTCGGTCCGCGCCCAGGTCGGCCCGTCGGCCGACGCGCCCGTCACCGAATCGCAGCCCGCGACGCCGACCGACGCCTATGGCCGGTCGAAGCTCGAGGCCGAGCAACTCCTGGCCGACGCCGCCATCGAATCCGTCGTCCTGCGGCCGGTGGTGGTCCACGGACCGGGCATGCGCTTCAACATGGCCGCGCTCTACGACTTCGCCCGGCGGAGCGGGCCGGCGCCGTTCGGGGCGCTCGCCGCGCGCCGCTCGGTCCTCGCCCGCGAGCACCTTGCCGACGCCGTGGTGCTGGCGCTGGAGAGCGACGCGATGGCGGGCCGGACCTTCCTTGTCGCCGACCCGGAACCGCTGACGGTCGGCGAGATGGTGGCCGCGTTCCGCGCCGGGCTCGGCCGCCGGCCGGGCCTCCTGCCGGTGCCGCGCAGCGTCGTCCGGCTGGCGGCGCGCGCCACCGGCCGCGCCGCGGAGTTCGACCGCATCGACAGCAATCTCGTGGTCGACCCGTCGCGGCTCGTCCAGGCCGGCTGGCGCCCGCGGCGTTCGGCCAGGGAGGCGCTCGCCGCGACCGCGCGTGCCATCGCGGCCGAGGCCGGGCCGCGGTGACCCGCCGGGTTCTCTTCGTCGTCACCGAGGACTGGTTCTTCGCCTCGCATTTCCTGCCGATGGCGCGCGCCGCCGCGATGGTCGGCCTCGAGCCCGTGGTGGCGACCCGGCTCAGGGACCATCGCCGGGCGATCGAAGAGGAGGGCATCCGCGTCATCCCGGTGCAGACCGACCGCGGCGCGACGGGCGTGCGGTCGATCGTCGCCCAGATCGCCGAGCTGTCGCGGGTGATGCGCGCCGAGCGCCCCACGATCGTCCACCTCATCGCGCTCCGCTCGATCCTCGTCGGCGGCTACGCGGCGCGGCGCGCCGGCGTCCGCCGCATCGTCGCCGCGCCCACCGGGCTCGGCCATTTCTGGATCGACACGGGCGTCAAGGCGGCGATCGGGCGGGCGATCCTCGGCCACGGCGTACGGCGGCTGCGCGGTCCGCTCACCGCGTATCTCTTCGAGAATCGCGACGACCCCCGTGCGCTGAGGCTCTCCGGCTCGGACCGGGTGACCTTCGTCGGCGGCGCTGGGGTCGATCCCCTCGCCTTCCCGCCCCAGCCGGAGCCGCCGGCCGTGCCGTTCCGCGTCGCCTTCGTCGGGCGGATGCTGCGCAGCAAGGGCGTCGAGACGCTGGTCGAGGCGGTGCAGCGTCTTCACGCATCGGGCGTTGCCGTCGCGCTCGACCTCTGGGGTGCGCCGGACCCGGCCAACCCCGCTTCGATTGCGGTCGAGACATTGCGGGCATGGTCCGACCGCCCCGGCATCCATTGGCACGGTCCGTCGATCGACGTGGCTTCAGTGTGGCGGACGGCGCATGTCGCTGTGCTGCTCTCGGAGCGTGAGGGGCTGCCCCGGTCGTTGGTGGAAGCGATGGCGTCGGGCCGCCCCGCGGTCGCCACCGACGTGCCCGGCTGCCGGGAACTGGTCCGCGACGGCATCGAGGGATTCCTGGTGCCCGCGGGCGACGCCGGCGCGGTCGCCGCCGCACTCGCGAAGCTGGAGCGCGATCCCGAGCTCCGCCGGCTGATGGGCGACGCCGCGCGCCGGCGCTTCGAGCAGAGCTTCACCGAAGCGATCGTGACGAGCCAGGTGGCGGCGGTCTATCGTTCGCTGCTGCCGCCGCCCTTCCCGAGCTGACCGGCACGGCCCCAGCGCAGCCAGAGGATCGCGCCCGCCACGAGGGCGGCCGCGCCCGACACGGCGAGAGCGGGCGCCTGCCGCGAGACGAGCGCCAGCGCGGCGAGGAGCAGGCCGAGCGCGATGACGAGGCCGCTGACCACCGGCTGCGGGATGCCGCGGTCGACCGCCGCCTGGTAGGCGTGGTCGCGATGCGCCTCGCCGAGGCGCCGGCCACGCAGGGCGCGGGCGATCAGCGTCGTCGTCGCGTCGGCGAGGAAGAACAGCGGCAGGGTCAGCGCCGCCCAGCCCGCTCCCTTGCTCGCGGCATCGACCATGAGCCAGCCGACGAGAAAACCCAGGCCGACGCTGCCGACATCGCCCATGAAGAGCCGCGCCGGGTGCCAGTTCACCACGAGAAAGCCGGCGGCCGCGGCGGCGACGATCGCGGCTTCGGCGGTGGCGAGGCCGAGCGCCGGGGCGGTCAGGCCGAGAACCACCAGCCCGAGCCCGACGACGGCCGCCTCGCTGGCGGCGATGCCGTCGATCCCGTCCATGAAGTTGAAGAGGTTAATCACCCAGACCCACGCCAGCCCGAGCAGGAGGCGGTCGAGCCACACCGGGAGCGCCGCGGCGATCACCGGCCCGTCGAGCGGCAGCGAAAGAAGCGCCAGCGCCACTGCGCCCGCCTGGACGGCGAGACGGAGCGACGCCGGCACGCTCCGCATGTCGTCGGCGAGGGAGACGGCGGCGACCACAACGGCGCCGGCGAGAACGCCCCAGCGCGCCGCGCCATCGGCGAAGATCGCGACGAGGGCGATGATGACGATGGCAAGCGGGACGAAGCCGACCCCACCGCCGCGCGGCACCGGTTGCCGGTGCGACGAGCGAAGATTGGGCCGGTCGAGGAGCCGCCGGCCGAGAACCCGGAGCGCAAGCAGGCTGACGAGCGCCGAAGCGGCGAGCGTGGCGAGCGCCAGCGCGAGGGTCTCCAACACGGTCACGGCGCTTTCCTACCTCCTCAAGCCGTTCAGCGACCAGCTCGCCCGCGCCTTTCGGGGCGGTAGCGCAGGCCGCTATACTTAACCGGGAGTTGCGGCGGCCACCGCACGCGCTACAACCTCACCGCTGATGGTGGACCGCCGGCCCCTAGTTAGCGTGATCATACCGGCCCACGGTCGCGCGGATACCGTCGGGGTCGCCGCGCGTTCGGCGCTTCAGCAGACGGTTTCCGAGATCGAGGTGGTGGTCGTCGACGACGGCTCGATGCCGGCGCTCGACCTCCGCGCCATCACCGACATCCGGCTGAACGTCGTCCGCCATCATCGCAACAAGGGCGCCGCCGCCGCCCGCAACACCGGCGTGGCGCATGCGCGCGGCCGGTTCATCGCGTTCCTCGATTCGGACGATGCCTGGCTGCCGGAGAAGCTTGCCCGTCAGCTGCCGCTCGCCGCGGACGGCCGGACCGTGGTGGCCTGCGGGTGGCGCTATGTGCGCGAGGGCGTGCCCGATGCGCGCGCCCTCGTTCCGCGGCCCGCCGCCGATCCGGAGACCTTCGCGGCGGGATGCTGGTTCTCGCCGGGCTCGACGGCGCTCATCCCGCGCAGCGTGATCGAGCGCGTCGGCCCGCAGGACGAGCAGCTGAGCACGCTGGAGGACTATGACTGGTATCTCCGCTTCGGCGCCGGCGGCGGGCGGCTCGCGGTCGTGGAGGAGGAGCTCGTCCGGATCGCCTGGCGCGGGCGCGCCGACACCGTGCGCACCGCGGCCGCCGTCGCCGCGCTGCGCGGGAAATACCCGCCCGGCGACCCGGTTCTTGCCGGCAACCGGCGGCGGTTCGAGGCCTATCTCGACCTCGTCGACGCGTCGTCGCAATGGTACGCCCGGCACCGCGCGGCCGCGCTGGGCCGGCTGTGGCGGTCGTGGCGCGCCCGGCCGCGCGTGACGCTTCAGCTGGCGCGATGGTGGCGCCGGGCCTGACGGGTCAGAGGAAACCGCGTTCCATCAGATCCTTGGTGTCGAGGATCTCGACCACCGTCCCGCCGTCGACCACGATTATGTTGGCGATCCGCTTCTCGGTCATCAGCATCACCGCCTCGCGGATGAGGCCGTCGACGTCGATGGTGACCGGCCGCGGCGTCATGATGTCCCCCGCGGTCCGCGCGAACATGTCCGAACCGTAGGCGCGGCGAAGATCGCCCTCGGTGACGATACCGCGGAGCGCGCCGTCGGCGGGATCGAGCACGACGACCGAGCCCTTGCGGCCATTGGCAACCGCGCTGATCACCTCGGCCATCGGGGCGTCGGGCCCGACCGACGGAACGCCGGCGCCGAACTCGTCGATGTAGCGCCGCACTGTCGCGAGGCCGCGGCCGAGCCGGCCGCCGGGATGGAACTGGGCGAAATCCTTCTCGGCAAAGGCGCGGCGCTCCATCAGGAGCACCGCCAGCACATGGCCGAGGGCCAGCGTGATGAGCGCCGAGGTGGTCGGCGCGAGATTGTTGGGGCAGACCTCCTCGACCTCGGGGAGGCGCAGCACCACCGCGGCGCGGCGCGCCAGCGGGCTGTCGCTCCGCATCGTGACGGCGATCACCGGCACGCCCTCGGCGCGGCAATAGTCCACCACCGCGTAAAGCTCGCGGCTGTCGCCGGACCGGGAGATCGCCATGAGGACGTCGCCGCCGCCGACCATGCCGAGGTCGCCATGGGCGGCCTCGGCGGCATGGAGGTAGAGCGACGGCGTGCCGGTCGAGGAGAAGGTCGAGGCGAGCTTGGCCGCGATGTGCCCGGACTTGCCGATGCCGGTGACGACGAGGCGTCCGGTCTTGCCGCTGCCGACGCGGCCGAGGACGAGGCCGGTCGCCTCGGCGAGCGCGCCGTCGAGCGCCGCGCCGAGGAGCGCCATGCCTTCGGCCTCCTTGGCGAGGATATCGCGGGCGCGCGCGACGATCGCGCCGGCATCGACGGCGGCGGCGAGCGGGGGATCGGGGCGACGGTTCATCGGGCGATCATACCCTGCGGCGGGCCGCGGTTCACGCGGCCTTCGCGATGCGGTCGAGCGCCACCAGCCGATCGAGGAGGCGCGGCATGTCGCCAAGCGGGATCATGTTGGGACCGTCCGACGGGGCGCGGTCGGGATCGTCATGGGTCTCGATGAAGATTCCGGCGACGCCGACCGCGACCGCGGCGCGCGCCAGGACCGGGACGAAGCGCCGCTCGCCGCCGCTGGCGCCACCGAGCCCGCCGGGCTGCTGGACCGAATGCGTGGCGTCGAAGATCACCGGCGCGCCCAGCCCGGCCATGATCGGCAGCGACCGCATGTCCGAGACGAGCGTGTTGTAGCCGAAGCTCGCGCCGCGCTCGGTGAGGAGGATGTCGCGGGCGCCGCCGCCGAGGAGCTTCCCGACCACCGGCCGCATGTCCCACGGCGCGAGGAACTGGCCCTTCTTCACGTTGACCGGCTTGCCGGTCGCGGCGGCCGCAAGGAGGAGGTCGGTCTGGCGCGACAGGAAGGCCGGGATCTGGAGGATGTCCACGGCTTCGGCGACCGGCGCGCAGTGCTCGGGGAGATGCACGTCAGTGAGCACCGGGACGCCGAGCATGCGGCGGAGGTCGGCGAAGATCGGCAGCGCCGCCTCCAGCCCGACGCCGCGTCTGCCGGAAAGGCTCGTGCGGTTGGCCTTGTCGAACGAGGTCTTGAACACGAACCCCACGCCGGCGCCGGCGGCGATCTCCTTCAGCCGGCCGGCCATCATGAAGGCGTGGTCGCGGCTTTCCAGCTGGCACGGGCCGGCGATCAGCGCCAGCGGCAGCGCGTTGCCAAACGCGACGCCGCCCACATTCACCGTGGCGTTGGGCGTCAGGTCGGCTTCCGGGGCGGTCGCGTCCACGCGGGGCCTTTCGAGCGAAACTCGGGCGGAGGAATAGGGCGCGGGAACCCCATCGACAAGCGCGGGTTGTCAGCGGAGGGCGTGGGCGTTAACTTTTCAGCAAGCTGGCAAAGGACCGGCGCGGCGTTGGTACAGAGATGAAGACTGGCTCGGTCTGGGTGGTCGTCCCGGCCTTTGACGAGGCTTCCGTCATCGGCACGACGGTCCGGTCGCTCCTGACGCGGTTCGACAATATCGTTGTCGTCGACGACAAGTCGCGCGATGCGACCGCCGAGGTGGCGTTGGCCGCGGGGGCGCATGTCTGCCGTCATCCGGTCAATCTCGGCCAGGGCGCGGCGCTGCAGACCGGCTTCGACTATGCGCTGCAGCAGGGCGCGCAGATTATCGTCACCTTCGACGCCGACGGACAGCACCGGGTGCAGGATGCGTCGGCGATGGTGGCGGCGCTCCGCCGCTCGGCGGTCGACATCGTGCTGGCGTCGCGCTTCCTCGGCGCCACGGTCGGCATGCCGAGAAGCCGCCGTTTCATGCTCGGGCTCGGCACCTGGTACACCCGCCTCACCACCGGCCTCGCGCTGACCGACACCCATAACGGCCTCCGGGCGATGACCCGCGAGACCGTGTCGCGCCTTCGGCTGCGGCAGAACCGCATGGCCCATGCATCCGAGATCCTGGCGCTGGTGGCCGAGTTCGGCCTGCGCTATGTCGAGCACCCGGTGACGGTGGTCTACACCAGCTATTCGCGGGCCAAGGGCCAGCGCTTCACCGGCGCGTTCCGCGTTCTCGTCGACCTCTTCGTGCGCCGGATGTATCGCTCATGATCAACCTCGCGCTCGCCGCTGCGCTCATTCTGGTGCTCCTCTACGCGCTGACGCAGCGCCGCCGGGCATCCCGAGTGGCGCTCGGCATGGGGGTGCTGTCGGTGATCGGGCTCGGCCTGGTGCTGGCGCCGGAGACGGCCAACGCCCTTGCCGAATCCGTCGGCGTCGGCCGCGGCGCGGACCTCATCCTCTACTGCTTCGTGGCGCTCGTCCTCGCGGCGGTGCTCAACGTGCATCTTCGCCTTCGCGCCGAGCACGAGACGACGACCGAGCTCGCCCGCACCATCGCCCTCCTGTCGGCCCGCCGGCCGGAGCCGCGGAACCGGGACGGCGACGACCCCGCGATTTGACCCGCATCGCGACGCGCATCAAAGATGCCGCGATGCGGGATGACGGGATCTGGCGGGTGTTGCGCCGCACGGCGATGCATGGCCTCGGCATCGCGGCGGCGTGGACGATCGCGACCACCGCGGCAGCGCAGGCGCCATCGACAATCGCTCTCGACGTAGCCGACTGGGTTCCTGGTTTCGACTCCGCGACGGGCGGCTGGACGGCCGTCCCCGCCGGCCGGCCCATCGGCCAGGCCGTGCTCACCATCGATTTTGCGCTCGCTGTCGAACCGGGGACCTACGATATTTACTGGCGTCATAGCGGCGCAGTCCCCGCCCTCAGGGTCGCAGCCGGAATCGTCGTCGGCGACGGCGTCACGACCGTACCGGTCGCCTCGGGAGCGGCCTTCGCGGTCGCCGACTGGGTGGTGCGGGATGATCCCGACACGGCCGGCTGGGGCGTGGTCCCGGCGCTCGCTTATGCGGGCGAGCCCTGGCTTGCGCGCACGCAGGGCGATGCCGTCTTCCTGCCGCCGGGAAACTATGATTTCTACTGGCTGCCGTCGGGCGACGCGACGCCGATCCCGGTCGCGCGGCAGGAGGTACCGGAGCCGTTCGGCGGCATCGGCGTCGAAATCCAGGCGGTCGAAGCCGGCATGCGGGTGTTGAACGCGGCCGAGACGCAGCCCGCGGGGCGCGCCGGCATTCTTCCTGACGACATTATCGTCGCGGTAGACGGAACCGTGATTGCCGGGATGACGCTGGCGGAGGCGGTCGCGCTCTTGCGGGGCACGATAGGCGTGCCGGTTGTCGTGGGCATCCGGCGCGGCAAAGGCGAGCCGCTCGAATTGACGATGACGCGCGAAGAGGTTCAGCCGGTTGTGGTCGTGCGCGCCGATTCGGGCGTGGCGATCACCAACGGCTCGACCCTCCCCGCCCTCGACCCGGCGACCGGCTGGTGGGGCGCGGTGTCCGCCGGACAGGCGCCGACCGTCATGGTCAATGCCACGGCGGATACAGCGGCCCCGCTTCTCCTCAGTCCAGGCAGGTACGACCTTTACTGGCGGATCAGCGACCGCCGCGATCCCTTCCTGGTGGCCGTGAATATCGACGTGACCGCCGGAGCCGTCACCGAAGTGAGGATCGACGGGCGGCTGGAAGGCCCGCGGCGATGAGGCGATCGTGCCGCGCATAATCCCGGTCATCCTCTCCGGCGGGACCGGGACGCGGCTGTGGCCGTTGTCGCGCCAGTCCTATCCGAAGCAGCTTCTCGCGCTCGCCGGCGAAGGCTCGCTGCTGCAGCAGGCGGCGCTTCGCGGCAAGGCCATCGCTCCCGACGAAGCGCCCATGGTGATCGCCAATGCCGAGCACCGCTTCGTCGTCGCCGAGCAGCTGCGGGCGGCCGGGATCGCCCAGAGCCGCATCGTCCTGGAGCCGGTCGGCCGCAACACCGCGCCCGCCGTGGCGGTAGCGGCGCTGCTTGCGGTCGCCGACGATCCGGAGGCCGTCATCCTCGTGATGCCCTCCGACCACGTCATCGGGGACAATGCGGCGTTCGCCGGGTCCGTCGCGGTGGCGGCGGTGGCCGCCGCGGCCGGCGAGATGGTGCTGTTCGGCATCCCGCCGACGCGCCCGGAGACCGGCTATGGCTACATCCGCAGCGGCGCGGCGCTGCCCGGCCTTCCCGGCGTCAGCCGGGTCGACGCTTTCGTCGAGAAGCCCGACCTTCCGACCGCGGAGCGCTATCTCGCGACCGGCGCCTATGCCTGGAATTCGGGGATCTTCGTCCTTCCCGCCGCCGGCGTGATCGCAGCGCTCGAGGCCTTCACCCCGGCCGTGGTCGCCGCCGCGCGCGCCGCGATCGAATCGGCCGCGTCCGACCTCGACTTCCTCCGCCTCGGCGAGGCGGCCTTCGCCGCGGCGCCGTCGATCGCGATCGACCGCGCGGTGATGGAGCGCACCGACCGGGCCGCGGTGATGGCGGCGCCGTTCTCGTGGAGCGACGCGGGGACATGGTCGGCGCTCTGGGACATCGGCGCGCGCGACGCCGACGGCAACGTCCTCACCGGGGATGCCGTCGCGTTCGACACGCGCAACTCGTATCTGCGCAGCGACGGCCCCATGGTGGCCGCCGTCGGGCTCGACGACGTGGTGGTCGTCGCGACCGGCGACGCGGTGCTGGTGGCCCATCGCGGCGCGTCGCAGGATGTCGGCGAGCTGGTGAAGCTCCTCAAGGAACGCGGCTCAAGCGCCGCCACGACGAGCCCTTGGGTCCACCGTCCCTGGGGCTTCTACCAGTCGGTCCATTCCGGCGAGCGGTTTCAGGTCAAGCGGATCACGGTCAATCCCGGGGCGCGGCTCTCGCTGCAGCGCCACTACCACCGCGCGGAGCACTGGGTGGTCGTGAACGGAACCGCCCTGGTGACGCGGGACAACGAGCAAGTGCTGCTGCGGGAGAACGAGGCGATCTTCCTGCCTCAGGGCTGCGTCCACCGCCTGGAGAATCCCGGCAAGACGCCGCTGAACCTCATCGAGGTCCAGTCGGGCGGCTATCTCGGGGAGGACGACATCGTCCGGATCGAGGACGATTTCGCGCGGTAGCTCAGAAGTGGCCGCCGTCGGTCGGCTCGAACGCGAACGAATTCATCGGATTATGGAGCTCGGCCGGCGGACGCTCGCTGGCCTTGTCGTCGGCGGGATGCCGGGATTCTTCTTCGCGCTTTTCGACTTCCATGACGTGCCCCGCCGCGAGATCCAATCGCAACTTTGAGTAGACCAGACCGGCCGTTGCGACAAGCCGCCGGCGATCAATCGTGGTGACAACCGACACACACAGTGAGATCGGCAACCCTACCGGTTGGTGAACCAACATGGTGAACGTTCGGTAAGTGCCCGGGGTTCCCGCTGACCTGTGTCGGCCGGGTCACGGCGGGGAATTCTTCCAGGCAAGGCAACCCTCCCGACGACGGGCACGTTGAGCCGCGGTCAGGAGGGGGGCCCCAACCTGAGGAGAATACCGATGCGCAGATTCCTTACGGCCGCCGCCCTTCTGTCGGGCACCGCGCTGGTCGCGGTCCCCGCCGCCAACGCGATCGACATCGGTGTCGATGTCGGTCTCGACGTCGACGCCGTGATCGGCGTCGGCGCGGGCGAGGACGGCATCAGCGTCGATGCAGGCGCCGGCGTCGGCGCGGATGTCGACGCGGGCGCGGACGCCGATGCAGGTGCCGCCGTCGATGCGGGGGCGGGCGCGGTGATCGTGTTCGAGGGCGACGACGGCGCGACGAGCGAGGTGTCGCTCGACACGCTGCTCAACGCTTCCGTGTGGACGGACGACGACGTCGCGATCGGCACCGTCGTCGAGCTCGACACCGCCAGCGACGGCGAGGCCGTGCTGATCGTCGATCTCAATGACGGCTATGTCGAAGGCGTCGACCGCATCGCGGTGCGGGCCTCGGCGGCCGTGGCGACGGATGCCGGCCTCAAGATCAGGACGACCGACGAGGACCTCAAGGCGTCGCTGACGGCGAACCTCGATGCCAATGCGGACGCGGCGGTCGACATCGACTAGCGTCCGCCTGCCTTTGCGCGGGCCGCCGGGCGCTATCCCGGCGGCCTTGCCTTGCCTCGGGCCGGTCGGCGACCGTAGAGAACGCGCTTTCGCGTCAGGCGGTCGCCATGAGCCTCACCATCGTCATTCCGGCCCGGTACGGGTCGACGCGCTTCCCCGCCAAGCCGCTTGCTGCCCTGCGAGGCGCGACCGGCGTCCCGCGCTCGCTGATCGCGCGCTGCATCGACGCCGCCCGTGCGGTGAGCGTGCCGCACCGGCTGGTGGTCGCGACCGACGATCCGCGGATCGTCGCCGAAGCCGAAGCGGCGGGCGCGGAAGCCATGCTCACGGCCGAAACCTGCCGCAACGGGACTGAGCGCGTCGCCGCGGTCGCGGCCGCCCTCCGCCTTCCGCCGGGCGATGTCGTGGTGAACCTCCAGGGCGACGCGCCGCTGACGCCGCCATGGTTCGTCGAGGCGCTCTACGACGAGATGATGCGCCGCGCCGGCGCCATGGTGGCGACCCCGGTGCTGCGCTGCGACAGCGAAAGCCTGGCGCATTTCCTTGCCGATCGCGCGGCGGGCCGGGTCGGGGCGACCACGGTCGTCACCGCGGGGAGCGGCGACGCCCTCTATTTCTCGAAGGAGGTCATCCCTTTCACCAATGGGCGGACGCGTTTCGACGGAGCGGTTCCGGTGTTCCACCATGTCGGCCTTTACGCCTACCGGCCTGCGGCGCTCGCGGCATACAGCCGATGGCGGCCGACGCCGCTGGAGGAGATCGAGGGGTTGGAGCAGCTCCGCTTCCTCGAGGCCGGCTGGTCCATCAGGGCCGTCGAGGTCGATGCGCGCGGCCGCCCGTTCTGGGAGGTGAACAATCCCGAGGACATTCCGCGCATCGAAGCCCAGCTGGCGGCGCTCGGCATTGCGTAGATGCGCGGCGCCATTGACGGCCATTTTCGGGCGGGTGTGGCGGATCGGTGCCACCCTATCCCGTTCACCGTGCTAGGATTTCGCCCGAGCTTTGAGCGGGTGGCGGCGATGCGGCGCGCATTCGGGCTGCCTGGCCTGGGACTGGCGGCGGTTGCCGCGTTCGGCGCCCCGGCGGCAGCGGAGCGGGTCTTCGCGGAGGCCGGCTGCGTGCTGACGGAAGGTGAGTCCGGATTGGTCGAAAGCGTGATCGACGGCAACACGGTGCGGTTGGCGGACGGCCTCGTCGTGCGGCTCACCGGTATCGACGTTCCGATGCCTCCGCTCATGGCTGATCAGGACGCTGCCCTCGCGGCCCGCGCGGCTGACACCTTGTCTGAAATCGTCCTCGGGCAGCCGATCCGGATCCGTTACGGCGCCGTCACGCGCGACCGCTACGGTCGGGCGACGGGACAAGTCTTCGTGACCGGTGTCGAGGAAATCTGGGTCCAGGCCGCGCTCGTCGATGCCGGCGTTGCCCGGGTCGCGGGCTTTGCGGACGATCGCGCCTGCCTTGCGGCGCTGATGGAGCATGAGCGCACGGCACGTGCGGCGGGCCTCGGGCTCTGGCCCGAGCTTCGGGTGCGCAGCGCCTACGACCCTTCGCTTGTGGAGGCCGCTGGCTTATATGCACTGGTCTCGGGACGAATCGTGTCGATCGGCCGGACCGAGCGCACCGTCTACCTCAATTTCGGGCGGGACTGGTCCGTCGACTTCACCGTCACCATGACCGCGGCCGTCGCCGCGGACATCGAGGCGGCGGGCGGTCCGCTCGACGGCCTCGAAGGCCGGTCGGTCCGGATTCGCGGCTGGATCGAGGAATGGGACGGCGCGACGATTGCGGTCGACCACGCCGAGCAGATCGAGATTCTGGACGAGGATGGGGGCGCAGTTGGGGCAGACTAGGGTTCGGCGCACCCTCTTCGGGCGAATGCTGGCGCCCCTCGCGCTTGCCCTGGCGCTTGCGGGCTGCGCCGGCGTCACCACGCCGACGGAGGTCGTCACCACCGCGCCGGTCCGGGCGGCGCCGTCGGGTCAGCATGCCCAGATCATCCAGGCCTATGGCGGCGTCTACAGCGACCCCGAGCTGGAGCGGACGCTCGCCCGCATCGTCGGCCGGCTGGTCGCAGCGTCCGACGACCCGAGCCGCTCCTACACCATCACCGTGCTCAACGCCGCCGCGGTGAACGCCTTCGCGCTTCCCGACGGCAAGCTCTACGTCACCCGCGGGCTCCTCGCCCTTGCCAATGATTCCTCCGAGGTGGCGGCCGTCCTCGCGCATGAGATGGCGCATGTCACGGCGAACCACGCCGCGCTCCGCCAGGAACAGGTCGTCACCGCGCAGATCGTGGGCGAGGTCGTCCGCGACGTCATCGAGGACGAGGCCGCGGGGCAGACCGCGCTGGTCACCAGCCAGCAGACGCTCGCCGGCTTCTCGCGCCAGCAGGAGCTGGAGGCTGACGCCATCGGCATCCGGACCGTCGCGCGCGCCGGCTACGACCCCTATGCCGCGAGCCGCTTCCTCAGCGCCATGAGCCGGTTCGCGGCCTATCGCGCCGCCTCGGGCGTGCGCCACAATGAACGGCCGGAGTTCCTGTCGAGCCATCCCAACAACCCCGAGCGCATCGACGCAGCGGTCGTGGCGGCGCGTCAGATCGGGGCGCCCGGCGTCGGCGAGGTCGACCGCGAGCGCTATCTGGCCGGCCTCGACGGCGTCGTCTTCGGCGACGACACGCGGCAAGGCTATGTCCGCGGGCGGAGCTTCTATCACGCCGACCTCGCGATCGCCTTCACCGTGCCCCAGGGCTGGGCGATCGAGAACACGCAAGAGGCGGTGCTGGCGACCGGCCCGGACGGGACGGCGCTCCGCTTCGATTCGGTCGAGCTCGATATCGGCCAGACGCTGCCGGACTATCTCCTCTCCGGCTGGATCAACGGCCTCGACCGGGCGAGCGTGCAAAGCACCGCCATCAACGGGCTGCCCGCGGCGACCGCGAGCGCGGCAGCGCAGGGCTGGAGCTTCCGCATCACCCTCGTCCAGGTCGGCGCGCAGACCTACCGCTTCATCTTCGCCAATGATTCCGGCTCGTCGGGCCTTGCCCAGGCGGCCGCGGCGATCTCCGGCAGCTTCCGCCAGCTGAGCGCGCAGGAGGCGGCCGGCCTGCGGCCGCTGACGATCGACATCGTCATGGTCGTGGCCGGCGACACGCCGCAAAGCCTCGCGCAGCGCATGCAGGGCGTCGAGAACCCGCTCGCGCTCTTCCTCATCCTCAACGGCCTCAACGAAGGCGCCACGCTGCAGCCCGGCACGACGGTGAAGATCGTCACCGACTGAGGTCTGAGACCCAAGACCGCTTGCGCGGTTGGTCTATATACGGAGGATGCTATCCGTCGACAGGCATCGGAGCGGGCGGCAGGAACTCCAGGATACTTTCATAAATACTTATCATCGGAAGCGCTCTGTTGAATAAGGAAGGATCTCGTGCATCCGCTCCGATCAAATAAGTACTGTCATCGACAACTCCCTCAACTTCTATTCCACCGACGAGCATACCGAAGGCTACTAGAAACCCGCCCTGGCTATGGAAAAAGAGAGGTCCCCCTGACATGCCGCCCATTGAGCCGCAAGTGTGACCGTAGGCGTCGGGGTCCCTGGTATGCATACCGTGGACTGTGCCTTCCCAACTCGATATTTGGTCCAATGGCTCAGCGTGAGGAAAGCCAGCAGACCTAGCTATCGCGCCAAAATCGTTCTGTAGTTCCATAATTTGATCCAGACTGAACGGAGCTATTCTAATATAGCCGTAGATGTCGCCAAGACACCTGTTTAGTCGAAGCACAGCGAAATCGTCAGCTGTGCGTAGAGTTGTTGCGTAGTTTCCGAGCAATGCAGGCGTCGCGATTGCTCCGTCAGCGAAGTCGCCCGTACGGCTTGCGCCGACTGCAAATTGGATATTAATAGTTTCATCAGGCAGGAAATCGTCATAAATCGAATGGTATGTTGTTAACACGTAACAAGAATTTATTAGAAACCCGGTGCTATATGCTCCATCAACTATTACAACGCCAATAGGTTGGTAGGAAATCTCTGATCTGTCTACGCCGACAACCGGTCCATAAATTGCCGCCACCTCGAAGGGCGACGCATCAGAACGAACATGTCCTTGGACAGTTTCAGTATATCGAGAACTCTCGATCGCAGATATACTTGCCGACGGCTGACTTGACCAACGATAGTACTGAAAGCCGTCGATCCGACCAAAAGAAGTCGAACTAACATGGATGGTTCAGCTTCCCAAGAGATACTCGATTTATCTACAAGGTTCAGCGATTCGCAGGCCTGGCGCCCACACGGGTTCCCCTGAATACGTTGTGGGCCACGCTGTTAGGCAAATCCTAATAGCAATAACGCGCCTTTCACACAAACGCCGCGCGGTCGGGCTGGGTTTCCAGGAGGGCGTCGCGGAGCTTGTTGAGGGCGCGGTTCTCGATCTGGCGCACCCGCTCCTTGGAGATGCCGAGGGTTTCGCCGAGCGATTCCAGCGTGGCGCCGGATTCGGCGAGGCGGCGCTCGCGGACGATCCGCCGCTCGCGGTCGCTGAGGACGCTCATCGCCTCGGTCAGCCAGTCGTGGCGCCGCTTGCCGTCGATGCGGGTCTGCACCAGCTCTTCGGGCAGCGGCGTTTCCTGGTCGACGAGGAAGTCCTCGACCTCGGCGGCGCCCTCGGACTGGCCGAGCGGCGCGTTCAGCGACTGGTCGGGCGCCGAGAGCCGCGCATCCATCCACGCCACGTCCGACGCCGACACGCCGAGGGCGTCCCCGATCCGGCGGTGGAGCTCGCTGTCGCCGAGGTCGCCGCCGGTGCCGGAGAGGAGCCGGGCGCGCAGCCGCCGCATGTTGAAGAACAGCGCCTTCTGCGACGAACTCGTCCCGCCGCGGACGATCGACCAGTTGCGCAGCACATAGTCCTGGATCGCGGCGCGTATCCACCAGCCGGCATAGGTCGCGAAACGGACGCCATGCGCGGTGTCGAAGCGCGCCGCCGCCTCCATGAGGCCGACATAGCCCTCCTGCACCGTGTCGGCGAGGGGGAGCCCGAAGCCGCGGAAGCGCACCGCAATGGCGATGACGTAGCGCATATGCGCCGCCGTCAGCCGGTGCAGCGCCTCGCGATCGCGCTTGTTTCGCCATCGCTCGGCGAGGGCGACCTCCTCATCCCGCTCCAGATAGGGCGCTGCTGCGGCCGCAGCCACGAGTTCCCGGATCCCTGCCGCGTTTCCCGCCATCCCACCATCTCCGCACGAGGGCGATCAGGGGAGACAACGCGCGAAGCGGAAAAAGGTCCCGCGAAACGACGGCACAACCCCGCTCGTCACCCCGGAGGGACGGAGGAATCGGCCCTACTCTGGATCGTTCCGGTCTTCGGTGGGAACCGGGATGTTGCGGCGGTCGAGCTCCATCAGGATGCGGACCCGCACCCGCTCGATTTCGCCCTGCTCCTTGGGTTTGTACGTCATCCGGAACGCCCGGTTGAGGGTGCGGAGCTGGCGCAGCAGCTCATCGTCGGACGCCGAGGAGAGGCCCCGCTTGACCGTGCTGCGGGCCGATCGGGTGGCCCAGCCCGTCAGGAAACCCATCGCGCTCCTCCCGATGCGAGAACGCCCGCGCCTTGACGGCGCGGGCGTTCAATCTGCGACAGGTCGAAGCGCCTGGCTAGGCGGCCTTGTCCTGGTCGGCCTCGGCGACCTTGGCGCGGCGCGGGCTCTTGGCGAGGTTCTCCTCGATCCGCTGCACCGCCTCGGTCTCGGAAATGCCTTCCACCGACGCCACTTCGCGCGACATGCGGTCGAGGGCGGCCTCGTAGAGCTGGCGCTCGCTGTAGGACTGCTCCGGCTGGGCCTCCGAGCGGTAGAGGTCGCGGACGACCTCGGCGATCGCCAGCAGGTCGCCGGAATTGATCTTGGCCTCGTATTCCTGGGCGCGGCGGCTCCACATCGTCCGCTTGATGCGGGCGCGGCCGCGGACGGTCTCGAGCGCCTTTTCCACCGTCGTGTTATCGGCAAGCTTACGCATGCCGACAGCCTTGGCTTTCGGCACCGGGACGCGCAGCGTCATCTTGTCCTTTTCGAAGGACACCACGTAAAGCTCAAGCTTGAGGCCGGCCACTTCCTGGTTCTCGATGCGTACGATCTTGCCCACGCCATGCGCGGGATAGACGATGTGCTCGCCAGTCCGGAACTCAGTCTTTGGGGCGGTCTTCTTTGCTGTAGCCATACGGGGATCGCTCCTGTGACGCACTCAAGGGTTCCCGGCCACCGGGTGGCAGCCGGCCGGCATCCGTGTTGTCCGATCTATCGTCGCCTCGCCGGCGTTCCTCTCCGAAAGGGCGGAACGACAGAGCTTTTGCGCCGCAACCGATGGAATCTGCTGCGGCCCGGTCCTGAAACCTGAACGATCGCTGGGGTACGGATATCGATTTATCCGCCCAATGTAGCGCAAAACCGGGAGAATTTCAATGGTTTGCCTGCCCGATCGGTCGAGATGGCCGTATCGGGGCGGAACGCTTGGCGGATCGGGCCTGCCGGCTCAGTCGCCTTCGCCGGGTTCGGGCGAAAAGTACTTCTCGAACTTGTCGCTCTGGCCCTCAAATTCCTTGGCGTCGGCGGGCGGCTCGCGCTTTGTCGTGATGTTCGGCCACTTGCCGGCATACTCGGCGTTAACCCCCAGCCATTTCTCCAGCCCCGGCTCGGTATCCGGCTTGATGGCGTCGACCGGGCATTCCGGCTCGCACACCCCGCAGTCGATGCATTCGTCGGGGTGGATGACGAGCATGTTCTCGCCTTCATAGAAGCAGTCGACCGGACAGACCTCGACACAATCCATGAACTTGCAGCGGATGCAGCTCTCGGTAACGACGTAGGTCAAGGCGACGGTCCTCTTGAGGCGAACTCCGGTCGCGCGGATGCCTATCGCGTTCGCTCAGGCGCGACAAGCTTCGCGATGCCATCCTCGGCGCGCATGAAAGAAAGGGATTCTGCCGCGCCGGTCAGGCGGCCTTCGCTTCGATCGCAAGGGCGTGGACGTCGCCGGCGAGCTCGGCCTTCAGCGCGTCGTTGATCGCCCGGTGGATGGCGACGCGCGTCATGCCGGCGAAGGCCGGCGCGGTGATGCGGACGCGGAAATGCGTCTCGCCACCCTCGCTCCAGCCGGCATGTCCCTTGTGGAGATGCGACTCGTCCACCACCTCAAGGCTCGCCGGCTGAAAAGCCTCGGTTAAGGTGCGTGTGATGCTGTCCCTGACGGCGCCCAACCGCGCCTCCTCTCATGGCTGCGCTGCCTTGCGACGGGATGCGCGGTCAGCATAATCGGCCCGATGAATCTCGATTCAAAGTACTTCGACCGCATCCGCATCAAGCCGCTGGGCGAGACCGTCCCGGACGGCACGCCCGTGTGCCAGTGGCGCGGCTGCGATCACCCCGGTACCAACCGCGCGCCGATGGGACGGTTGCGCGAGGGCGAGTATTTTCACTTCTGCCTCGACCATGTGAAGGAATACAACAAGTCCTACAACTACTTCGCGGGTATGGCCGACGCCGAGATCGACGCCTACCGCAAGGACTCCACCACCGGGCACCGCCCGACCTGGACGATGGGCACTGGCGCCACCGATCCGGGACAGGCGCCGCCGCGGCGCTGGTCGTTCCGCGACGCGTTCGGCCTCTTCGGCGGCCGCGCCGAGGCGAAGGCGAAGCCCGAAAGCCGCCAGCGGCCGCTGAAGAACCTCGAGAAGCGTTCCTTCGCAGCGCTCGACCTCGAAGGCACGGAAACCAAGGCCGAGATCAAGGCGCGCTACAAGACGCTGGTGAAGCGCCTCCACCCCGACGCCAATGGCGGCGACCGCGGGTCGGAGGACAAGCTCCGCGAGATCATCCAGGCCTACAATCACCTCAAGGCCGCCGGTTTCTGCTAAGAACCGCGAAAGCCCTCACCCGAAGGACTGCTCCGCGAAGGCCGGGCGGTTCGCCACGGAGACCTCATGACTGCCCTTGCCCAGGACTGGTCCGACCTGCCCGACATGCGGGTGTCCGCGCGGCAGGTGTTCGGCATCGACTCCGACATGGAGGTGCCAGCCTATTCGGAAGCCAGCGAGCATGTCCCCGACGTCGACGAGGACTATCTCTTCGACCACCAGACGACGCTCGCCATCCTCGCCGGCTTCGCCCGCAACCGCCGCGTGATGGTCACCGGCTATCACGGCACCGGCAAGTCGACGCATATCGAGCAGGTGGCGGCGCGTCTCAACTGGCCGTGCGTGCGCGTCAATCTCGACAGCCACATCTCGCGCGTCGACCTCATCGGCAAGGACGCGATCGTGGTGCGCGACGGATTGCAGGTGACGGAGTTCCGCGACGGCATCCTGCCCTGGGCGCTCCAGCACAATGTCGCGCTCTGCTTCGACGAGTATGATGCCGGCCGGCCGGACGTGATGTTCGTCATCCAGCGCGTGCTGGAAGTCTCGGGGCGGCTGACGCTCCTCGACCAGAACAAGGTGATCCGGCCGCACCCGGCCTTCCGCCTCTTCGCGACCGCCAACACCGTCGGCCTCGGCGACACGTCGGGCCTCTATCACGGCACGCAGCAGATCAATCAGGGCCAGATGGACCGCTGGTCGATCGTGGTGTCGCTGAACTATCTGCCGCACGACAAGGAGGTCGACATCGTCGCCGCCAAGGCGCCGTCCTATCGCGACGAGAAGGGCCGGGCGACGCTGTCGAAGATGGTGCGGGTGGCGGACCTGACCCGGAACGCCTTCATCAACGGCGACCTCTCCACCGTGATGAGCCCGCGCACGGTCATCACCTGGGCGGAGAATGCCGAGATCTTCGCCGACATCGGCTTCGCCTTCCGCGTCACCTTCCTCAACAAATGTGACGAGGCCGAGCGCGGCATCGTCGCCGAGTTCTACCAGCGCTGCTTTGCCGAGGAGCTGCCGGAGTCCGCCACCAACGTCGCGATGAGCTGACCTACTTGGCGGTTTCGAGGGCGCTCAGGCGCTTCTCGATGGCTTCGAGTCGTTCCTCGACTTCGGCGGCAGCGTAGCGCCCGAGCACGGTTTCGCCCGGCAAGCACCTGTCGGATGGAATCCATCCGCGAGCGCGTATCGTCCTGGTTTCGGTCGATCTTCTCGTCCATTTGGGTCAATGCCAGACGAATCTCGCGAAGAATACAGAGTGTTTGATTCTCTGGTTCCGACATTTGAGACATCCCGGCTGACAACGCCCGATCAGCCGGGCCAATATAGGACGTCGCTACCCCCGCGTACAAATGGCCTCCAACACCAAGTCCACCCAGTCGCCCAAGGCCGCGCCGGCCGACCCGTACAAGCGGGCTGTGGCCGGTTGCATGCGAGCGATGGCGGCGCGGGCCGATCTTGAAGTGACCTTCGGCGCCGACCGGCCGCTCCTCAGCGGGGTGAAGGCGCGGCTGCCCGAGCCGCCGCGCCGCCCGTCTGCACGCGACATCGCGGTCAATCGCGGGCTCGGCGATTCCATGGCGTTGCGCCTCGCCGTCCACGATCCCGCGCTTCATCGCAGCCGCGCGCCGGAAGGCGAGAACGCCCGCGCCGTCTTCGACGCGGTCGAGCAGGCGCGGGTCGAGGCGATGGGCTCGCGCCGCATGGCGGGCGTTGCCGGCAACCTCGCCTCGATGCTGGAGGACAAATACCGCCGCGCCAATTTCCAGGAGGTGACGCAGCGCGCCGACGCGCCGCTTCCCGACGCGGTCGCGATGATCGTGCGCGAGCGCCTCACCGGCCTGCCGCCGCCGAAATCGGCGCGGAAGGTGGTCGACCTCTGGCGGCGCTGGGTCGAGGAGCGCGGCGGCGGCGACCTCGACCGGCTGTCGACCTCGATCGAGGACCAGGCGGCCTTCGCCGAAGTCGCGCGCGACCTCATCGCGTCGCTGGAGATGGGGGGCGAGCTCGGCGGCGAGGGCGAGAGCGAGGACCGGGAATCCGACACCGAGCCCGACCAGGGCGGCGACCAGGCCGACGAGGGTGAGGACGGCGACGGCGCCGAGGGCGGCGAAGCCGAGGACATGGAGGGCACCGCGGAGGAGCGCTCCAGCGCCGAGGCCGAGGGCTACGAGACCGAGGCCGAGCGGTTCGAGGATGATGGCGGCGAGGCGCAGGAGGCGGGCGAGTCGCGGCGCCGGCATCCGACCTGGAGCGACGAGCCGTCGGCCTCCGCCTACAAGCCCTACAGCACGCGCTTCGACGAGATCGTGAAGGCGGAGGAGCTGTGCGATGCGGAGGAGCTCGATCGCCTGCGCGCCTATCTCGACAAGCAGCTCGCGCCGCTGCAGGGCGCGGTGGCGCGGCTCGCCAACCGGCTGCAGCGTCGCCTCCTCGCGCAGCAGAACCGCGCCTGGGAGTTCGACCTCGAGGAGGGTGTGCTCGACGCCGCGCGTCTCGCACGCGTCATTGTCGACCCGATGCATTCGCTCTCCTTCAAGCGCGAGCGCGACACCGATTTCCGCGACACCGTGGTCACGATCCTCCTCGACAATTCCGGCTCGATGCGCGGGCGGCCGATCACCGTCGCCGCGATCTGCGCCGACATCCTCGCCCGCACGCTCGAACGCTGTGGCGTCAAGGTCGAGCTCCTCGGCTTCACCACGCGCGCATGGAAGGGCGGCCAGTCACGTGAGACCTGGCTGCAGGCCGGCAAGCCGGCGACGCCCGGCCGGCTCAACGACCTTCGCCACATCATCTACAAATCCGCCGACGCGCCGTGGCGGCGGTCGAAGCGCAATCTCGGCCTGATGCTGCGCGAAGGGCTCCTCAAGGAGAACATCGACGGCGAGGCCCTGGCCTGGGCCCACGCCCGGCTCCTCGCCCGGCCCGAGCAGCGCCGCATTCTGATGATGATCTCGGACGGCGCGCCGGTCGACGATTCGACGCTGTCGGTCAATCCGGCGAACTATCTGGAGCAGCACCTTCGCCACATCATCGACGAGATCGAGACGCGCTCGCCGGTCGAGCTGATCGCCATCGGCATCGGCCACGACGTGACGCGCTACTACCGCCGCGCGGTGACGATCGTCGATGCCGAGGAGCTGGCCGGCGCGATGACCGAGAAGCTCGCCGAGCTCTTCGACGAGACGGGCGCAGCACCGGCCCAGCCGCGCCGCCGGCCGGTCCGCGCCGCCTGATGACGACGCTGCGGCGCGGGCTTCTCGCGGCGGCCGTCGCGACGCTGCCGCTCACCGCCGCGGCCGAGCCGGGCTTCGTGGCGATCGAGGTCGATACGATGCCGATCGAGACGTTCTCGCTTCGCGAGGGCGTCAGCCCGTTCGGCGAGCTCACCTTCATGGGCGGCCTCGTCCTTTTCTCCGACGACGACGATTTCGGCGCGCTGTCCGGGCTCGACGTGGCGGATGACGGCAGCTTCATCGCCGTCGCCGATACCGGCTTCTGGTTCACCGGCCGGCTGATCGAGGAGGACGGACGGCTCGTCGGCGTTGCCGATGTGGCGCGGGCGCCGATGCTCGACGCCGACGGCGAGGAGGCGAACCGCAAGAGCTCGGCCGACGCCGAGGGGCTGCGCCTCACCGATGGCGGCGCGACCGCGCTGGTCGTCTTCGAGCAGCGCCATCGCCTTTCGGCCTTCGCCACCGCCGATCTCGCCTTCGCCCGGCCGCGCGACCTGCCCCTGCCCGCACTGCCCGGCCTCGTCGGCAATCGCGGCATCGAATCGGTGGCGGTGGCGCCGGAGGGAAGCGCGCTTGCCGGCGCGATCGTCCTCATCGCCGAGGCGGCGGGGGACGGCCAGGGGGGCACCCGCGCCTGGATCGTCGGCGGGCCGGATCCGGGCGCGTTCTCGATCCGCCGCAGCGGGACCTTCGACATCACCGACGCCGCCTTCCTGCCGAACGGCGATCTCTTCGTCCTCGAACGGCGCTTCTCGCTGTCGGAGGGAATCGCGATGCGAGTGCGCCGCTTCTCGCAGGACGACATCCGGCCCGGCGCGCGCATCACCGGCCAGACCATCGTCTTCGACGACCGCCTGTTCCAGATCGACAATATGGAGGGGCTGGCAGTGCGGGAGGGCGCGGACGGCGCCGTCATCCTGACGCTGGTGTCGGACGACAATCACAGCCTGCTGCAGCGGACGATGCTGCTGCAATTCATGTGGCAGGAGGAGATGATCCCGCTGCCGCTGCCCCGGCCGGAACCGCTTCCGGACGCGGAAGCCGCAGCGGCGCTAGGCGGCGGCTGACGCGGCCTGGGCGCGGACGACCTGACGCTTCACCAGCAGCGCGCGCTCGGAGAGGTCCCCGTCGCGGGCCTTGAGGAGGAAGGCGTCGAGGCCGCCGCGATGCTCCACGGTGCGGAGCGCATGGGCGGTGACGCGCAGCGCGAAGGAGCGGCCGAGCGTCTCGCTGATCAGCGTGACCTCGCACAGATTCGGCAGAAAACGCCGCCTGGTCTTGTTGTTGGCATGGCTGACCTTGTTTCCGGTCAGCACCGCCTTGCCAGTCAGTTCACAACGCCGGGACATCTCTCGCGCTCCGCGGATAGGCCGGCGGGAGACCGGCATCGTCATCAAGCTCGCTGAAGGCCGGCTCTATACTGGCCAACGCCCGATGCCGTCAAGGACGCCCGGTTTGCGGAACCCATCTGGGCCAGCAGTCATCCGACCGCATCAACAGGCCGGACACATGATCGCAAGCGACCCGGTCCATCGATGTCACCCTTGCAATGGGGAGGCCCGACGAGGACGCCTACGCCTTCAGCGAGCGGGGTTTGTCGCCGGGCTGCCAGAGGCCGAGGCCGAAGCCGTCGGGGTCGAGGAAGTCGGCGCTCCAGCCGCCCGGGGCTTCGCTGACCGGCGTCACGATGGTCACGCCCTCTTCGACCAGCCGCGCCACGATGTCGTCGATCCCGCCGTCGTGGATGGTGAAGACCACCGCCGGCGTTGAGCCGATTTTTCCCTCGAGCTGGAAGAAGACCATCTGGAAGTTCGGCGCGATCTGCGCCGAGAGCATGAACGGCTCGGGGCCGTCCTCGCGCTTCACCGGGATGCCGAGCGTGTCGCGGTAGAAGCGCTCGGTGCGCGCGATGTCGGTCACATAGAAGACGATGGCGGCGTCGAAGGGCTGGGGGATCATGGCTGGTCCTTTGCGGTGTCGGTCACGGTCCGTCGTTGCCGTGCCCAGCCGATCTGTGAGGCCGGGGATGACGCGATGATGAAAAGATGCCCGTCCGGGTCGTGGCTTGCCAGCCGCCCCGGCCGGGCCGACAGGAGCCGCCCGAGCGCGAGCCGGATCGTGCCATGATCGAGCCCGGCGCGGAGCTGGTCGAACTCGGCCGGCATCTCGGCGCCCGCCGCGCGGAGCGCCTTCCGCAGCGCGACGAAGCGCTGGCGGAGCGCCGGTTCCTTGAGGCGGAGGAGATACGCGATCTCGCGGCGGTCATGCCCCGTCAGGACCAGGGCGAGCACGGCGCGAAGCCCGCGCGGCAGCGGCGGCAGGGCTGCGGTCGGAGCCGGGATGGCGGTCGTCATTTCGCGGCCTGCGAGCCACGCCGCCTCGCGCTGCCGCCGCCGCACGGCCGAGCGCGCATCGAAGGCGGCGCGGTTGCGGATCGTGCCGGCAAGCCAGGCGCGCACCCGCGGATCGTCGAGATCGCTGCGGCCGGACGCCAGCGCGGCGACTAGCGCGTCCTGCACGAGGTCGTCCGCCTCACCGGCCCGCCGGGCATGCCGCGCCGCGAGCCGGCGAAGGTCGCGATACCAGGCGGTCGACATCGCGGCCGCCCTCTCCCTCAGTCGCGCCGCTTCCGCGCCGCGAGCGTGCGCAGCCGCAGGGCGTTGAGGCGGATGAAGCCGGCGGCGTCTTTCTGGTCGTAGGCGCCGCGGTCGTCCTCGAAGGTGACCAGCGCGTCGGAATAGAGCGACTGCGGCGACTTGCGGCCGACCACGGTGACGTTGCCCTTGTAGAGCTTCAGTCGCACTGTGCCTTCGACGCGCTCCTGGCTCTTGTCCGCCATCGCCTGGATCATCTCGCGCTCCGGCGAGAACCAGAAGCCGTAATAGACCAGCTCGGCATAGCGCGGCATCAGCTGGTCCTTGAGATGCACGGCCTCGCGGTCGAGCGTCAGCGACTCGATGGCGCGATGCGCCGCGAGGAGGATCGTGCCGCCCGGCGTCTCGTAGATGCCGCGGGACTTCATGCCGACGAAGCGGTTCTCGACGAGGTCGATCCGGCCGATGCCGTTGTCGCGACCGAGCTCGTTGAGCCGCGTCAGGATCGCGGCCGGCGACAGCGCCGTGCCGTCGATCGCGACCGGGTCGCCCTTCGCGAAGTCGATGGTGATCTCGGTGGCGCGGTCGGGCGCGTCCTCCGGCGCGATGGTGCGCTGGAAGACGTAGGGCGGCGGCTCCTGCCACGGGTCCTCCAGCACCTTCCCCTCCGACGAGGAGTGGAGGAGGTTGGCGTCGACCGAGAACGGCGCCTCGCCGCGCTTGTCCTTCGGCACCGGGATCTGGTGCTTCTCGGCGAAGTCCAGAAGGTCGGTGCGCGACTTGAACGCCCACTCGCGCCACGGCGCGATGATCGTGATGTCGGGGTTGAGCGCATAGGCCGAGAGCTCGAAGCGGACCTGGTCGTTGCCCTTGCCGGTCGCGCCATGGGCGATGGCGTCGGCGCCGCTGTCGCGCGCGATCTCGACGAGGCGCTTGGCGATCAGCGGCCGGGCGATCGAGGTGCCGAGGAGATAGACGCCTTCGTAGAGCGCGTTCATCCGGAACATCGGGAACACGAAGTCGCGCACGAATTCCTCGCGCAGATCCTCGACATGGATCTCCCTGATGCCGAGCATCTCGGCCTTCTTGCGCGCCGGCTCCAGCTCCTCGCCCTGGCCGAGATCGGCGGTGAAGGTCACCACCTCGCAGCCATAGGTGGTCTGCAGCCATTTCAGGATGATCGAGGTGTCGAGCCCGCCGGAATAGGCGAGCACCACCTTCTTGACCGTGGCCATGTGAGAACTCCGGACAGGCGGGAAGTCGCGGGCTTATAGGGCGCGGCGGCGCGGCGCGGCAAGGCTGGGGGTGTGGGGAGCACAGGGGCCGATCTTGCCGCGAACGATCGCCGTCCCCATCATGAATCATGGCCGCCCCAGTCGTGGGCGGCAGGATGGAGAGCGATGAACCTCGTCAAGACCGGCATTCTGCTGGCCGCGCTGACGGCCCTTCTCGGCGGCGTCGGCTATCTCATCGGCGGCTCGGGCGGCCTTGTGGTCGCGCTCGTCGTCGCCGCCGGCCTCAATTTCTTCAGCTACTGGAACTCCGACAGGATCGTGCTGCGGATGTACCGGGCGCACGAGGTCGATGCGCGGTCGGCGCCAGACTATTACGCCATCGTCGCCGAGCAGGCGCAGCGCGCCGGGCTGCCGATGCCGAAGGTCTATCTCATCGACAATCCGCAGCCCAACGCCTTCGCCACCGGCCGCGATCCGCAGCACTCCGCGGTCGCCGCCACCACCGGTCTTCTCCAGCGGCTCTCCCGCGACGAGATCGCCGGGGTGATGGCGCATGAGCTCGCCCACATCCGCAATCGCGACACGCTGATCATGACGGTCACCGCGACGATCGCCGGCGCGATCTCGATTCTCGCGAATTTCGCCTTCCTCCTCGGCGGCAACCGCAACAACAACAACCCGCTCGGCTTCATCGGCGTGCTCGTCGCGATCATCGTCGCGCCGCTCGCCGCGGCGCTGGTCCAGCTCGCGGTGAGCCGCACCCGCGAATATGTCGCCGACCGCGCGGGCGCGACGATCTCCGGCGATCCGCGCGGCCTTGCCTCCGCGCTCGCCAAGATCTCGAACGCCGCCCATGCCATCCCCAACGCGGATGCCGAGCGCGCGCCGGCGACCGCGCATATGTTCATCGTCAACCCGCTCTCCGGGCAGCGCATGGACAACCTCTTCGCAACCCATCCGTCGACCGAGAACCGCATCGCCGCGCTCCTGGAGATGGAGCGCACCGGCGGCTTCGCCCGCGCCGCGCCGCGCGGACCGGTCGAGCCGCCGAGCCTCGGGCAAAGCGCGCGCCGCGGCCCGTGGAACTAGACGTCCGGCGGCGGCCCGGCGCGAAGCCCAACCGACGTCACGACGAGCCGGGGCTGGCCGCGCGCCGCGCCGCCGTCGAGGTGGTGGCGGCGGTCACGCTGCGTCACCAGCCGCTCGATGCCCTCCTCGACGAAGGCGGCCCGTTTGGCGGGCTGGACGGCGCCGACCGTGCGCTCGCCCGCGCCATCGTCGCGGTGGCGCTCCGCCGCCGCGGCCAGATCGAGGCTGCGCTGCGCGGCCTGATGGAGCGGCCGCTGCCGCAGCGCGCCGGGCCGATGCCGGCGATCCTTCACGTCGCCGCGGCCCAGCTCCTCTTCATGGCGGTCCCCGACCACGCAGCCGTGTCGCTTGCGCTTTCCCTCGCCGAGCGCGATCCGAATGCGCGGCACTTCAAGGCCGTCGCCAATGGCGTGCTGCGCAACCTCGCCCGCGGACGCGACGCGCTCCTCGCCACGCAGGACGCGGCGCGGGTGAACACGCCGGACTGGCTGTGGACGCGATGGAGCGCGGCCCATGGCGAGGCGACGGCGCGCGCCATCGCCGAGGCGCATCTCGGTGAGCCGCCGCTCGATCTCACCGTGCGCGGCGATCCGGCCGCATGGGCGGAGCGGCTCGGCGGCGCCCTCCTGCCGACCGGCTCGGTCCGCCTCACCGACGCCGGCGCGGTCGATGCGCTGCCGGGCTATGGCGACGGCGCGTGGTGGGTGCAGGATGTCGCCGCGATGCTGCCGGCGAAGCTCCTCGGTGAGGTCACCGGCAAGACCGCGCTCGACCTCTGCGCCGCGCCGGGCGGCAAGACCGCGCAGCTCGCCGCGGCGGGTGCCGCCGTCACCGCGGTCGACATCTCCGCCGCGCGGCTGAAGCGGGTCGAGGCCAACCTCGCGCGGCTCGGCCTTGAGACCGAAACCGTCGCCGCCGACGCGCTCGGCTACGATCCAGGCCGGACGTTCGACATGGTGCTCCTCGATGCGCCCTGCTCGGCGACTGGCACGATCCGCCGCCACCCTGACATCCCCTGGCTGAAGCGGGAGGGCGATCTCGCCGAGCTGGCAGCGCTGCAGGCGCGGCTCCTCGACCGCGCCGCGGCGCTGACGAAGCCCGGCGGCACGCTCGTCTTCGCCACCTGCTCGCTCGAGCCCGAGGAAGGCGAGGCGCAGGCGAAGGCCGCGCTCGAGCGGCTGCCGCTGGCCCCGCTGCCGCTCGCCCCGGGCGAATTCCCCGGCCTCGATGCACCCTTCGTCACGGCCGACGGCTGGCTCCGCACCCTGCCGAACCACGCCCCGGCGCCGGAAATCCCGGGCGGCATGGACGGGTTCTTCGCTGCGCGGTTCCGCCGGGTGTGAGTGATTTCTGTTTGCGGATGCCGCCGCTAGATTGACTTCGCCGGGGCGGCGGCATGATTCGCCAACGGGACCCGGACGAGAGGAACGGAAGGAATGGCGGCGGGAACCATCTCAGTGCGGAGGCGCGTGACGTCCTTCGCCCTGGGCGAGACGCTGCGCACCGCGACCCTCCGCTTCCACGGCAGCATCCTCTATCGCGCGCGCTATGCCGGCGCGACGCCGGACCGGCTGCTGATCGCGCCGACCGACCTTCGCACCAGCGACGCCACGCTCGCCCACGACATCTATGCCGGGCGCTTCGTCTTCGCCGGCAGCGCGGTCGACGCCAGCGGCGTGCCGGTGTTCGCCATCGCGCCGCCGAACGACGACTGGGCGCGCGAGCTGCATGGCTTCGGCTGGCTGCGGCATTTGCGCGCCTCCGACCTCATGGTGTCGCGCTCCAACGCCCGCTCGCTGGTGCGCGACTGGATCCGCCAGGGCGGCCGCAACCACCCGATCGCGTGGGAGCCCGCGGTGGTGGCGCGCCGCGTCCTCTCCTGGCTGTCGCAGTCGCCGCTGGTGCTGGAAGGCAGCGACCACGCCTTCTACCGGAAGTTCATGCGGGCGCTGACGGCGCAGATCCGCTGGCTGCGCCGCATCGCCTCCGATGCGCCCCCCGGACTGCCGCGGCTCCAGATCGCGGTGGCGCTCGCCGCCGCCGCCGTCGCTCTGCCGGACCAGGACCGCTTCGTGAAGCTCTCCGGCCGCTTCCTCGGCAACGAGCTCGCGGCGCAGATCTTCCCCGATGGTGGCCACATCTCGCGCTGCCCGTCGGCGATACTGGAGCTCCTCGCCGACCTCCTGCCGCTCCGCCAGGCCTATACCGCCCGCGACATCCAGCCGCCGCAGGCGCTCCTTTCGGCGATCGACCGGATGATGCCGATGGTACGCTTTTTCCGCCATGGCGATGGCACCTTCGGCCGCTTCAACGGCACCGGCGACACCCCGATCGACCTCGTCGCCACGGTGCTCGCCTATGACGATGCCCGCGGCGCGCCGCTGAGCCACGCGCCGCACAGCGGCTATCAGCGGCTCTCCGCCGGCACCACGATCGTGCTGATGGACAGCGGCGCGCCGCCGCCGATCGCGCTCTCCGCCCACGCCCATGCCGGGTGCCTCTCCTTCGAGCTCAGCTCCGGGCGCCAGCGGCTCGTCGTCAATTGCGGCGCCGCGGTGCTCGGCTCGCCGCGGCTGCGCCGCCTGTCGCGCACCACCGCGGCGCATTCGACGGTCGCGATCGACGACACCTCGTCCTGCCGCTTCCTCATCGGCACGGCGGTGTCGCGGCGCTTCGGCGAGGTCATCGTCGAGGGGCCGGAGGAGGTCCCGGTCGAGCATGCCCAGGACGAGGGCGGGCTGATCGTCGGCGCCAGCCATGACGGCTTCGCCGAGCGCTTCGGCTTCATCCACGAGCGGCGGCTCCGCCTGTCGCAGAGCGGCCACCGGCTCGACGGCACCGACGAGTTCCTGCCGGTCGGCCATGGCCGGCTGTCGCGCGGCAAGGACAGCTACACCATCCGCTTCCACCTCCACCCCGGCGTCGACGTCCAGCCGCTCGGCGAGGTCGGGCTCCTCCAGCTGACTCTGCCCGACGGCGAGACCTGGCAGTTCTCCGCCGACGGCGACATCTCGATCGAGGAGAGCATCTATTTCTCCGAGATCCACGGCAACCGCCGCTCGTCGCAGATCGTCGTCGTCGGCCGCATCCAGACCCGCGACACCGTCTCATGGTGGCTGCAGCGCGTCGGCCTCTCCGGCCGCCGCCGCGGCGAACGGGCGCCCGAAGGGCAGGCCTAGCCCCTCTCTTCGACCCTCCCCTTGCGGGAGGGTCGAAACCGCATCGCGGTTTCGGGGAGGGGTGCTGAGTCCGAGGTTCGACGCGAGCTCAGCACCCCCTCCCGAACCGGCTGCGCCGGTTCGACCTCCCCGCAAAGGGGAGGTTGAAAAGAAGTCATGCTCTGCACCAACTGTGACGGCTGGTCCCTTTGCCGGCTCCGGCCGGTGTGCTATCGGCCCGTTGCCAAGCTCCTCCTCCCAAATTCCGCGGACTCATGGTCGCCACGGCGAAGGATATTTCCGTTTCGGATCTGATGCCGATCCGGCGCGCGCTGATCTCGGTTTCCGATAAGTCCGGGCTTACGGCCTTCGCCAAGGGGCTGACGGAGCACGGCGTCGCGCTGGTCTCGACCGGCGGCAGTCGCAAGGTGCTGACCGATGCCGGGCTCGAGGCGACGGACGTCGCGTCGCTGACCGGCTTTCCCGAGATGATGGACGGGCGGGTGAAGACGCTGCACCCGATGATCCATGGCGGCATTCTCGCGGTGCGCGACGACGCCGAGCATGTCGGCGCGATGGACATGCACGGCATCCTGCCGATCGACCTCGTGGTGGTGAACCTCTACCCGTTCGAGGCGACGATCGCCGGCGGCGCCACCGAGAATGTCGCGATCGAGAACATCGACATTGGCGGCCCGGCGCTGATTCGCGCGGCGGCCAAGAACCATGCCTATGTCTCGGTCGTGGTCGATCCGGAGGACTATCCGCAGGTCCTGGAGGCGCTGGCGCAGCACAAGGGGAAGCTGCCGATCAGCCTCCGCCGCCGGCTTGCCGGCAAGGCGTTCGCGCGGACCGCGGCCTATGACGCGGCGATCGCGGACTGGTTCGCCGGCCGCACCGAGGACGTGACACCCGACCGCCGGGTGTTCGCCGGAAGGCTCAAGGAGCGCCTGCGCTACGGCGAGAACCCGCACCAGCTGGCGGCGTTCTACACCGGCGGCGTGCCGCGCCCGGGCGTTGCCACCGCCGAGCAGCTGCAGGGCAAGCAGCTCTCCTACAACAACATCGCCGACATCGACGCCGCCTATGAGCTCGTCGCCGAGTTCGACCCCGGGGAGACCGCGGCGGTCGCGATCATCAAGCATGCCAATCCGTGCGGCGTCGCGGTCGCCCCGACGCTGCTCGAGGCCTACCGGAAGGCGCTCCGCTGCGACCCGGTCTCGGCCTTCGGCGGCATTATCGCCGTCAACCGCCCGCTCGACCCGGACGCCGCGGCGGAGATGATCAAGATCTTCACCGAGGCGATCATCGCCCCGGCGGTCGACGACAAGGCGAAGGCGATCGTCGCCACCAAGCAGAACCTCCGGCTCCTCGTCGCCGGCGGCCTCCCCGACCCGATGGTGCGCGGGCTGGAGTTCCGCGCGGTGTCGGGCGGCATGCTGGTGCAGGAGCGCGACAATGGCCGCGTCGGTAAGGCCGCGCTCCGCGCCGTCACCAAGCGGAAGCCGACCGACGCCGAGACCGCCGACCTCCTCTTCGCCTTCCGCGTGGCCAAGCATGTGAAGTCGAACGCCATCGTGCTGGCGAAGGACGGCGCCACCGTCGGCATCGGCGCCGGGCAGATGAGCCGGCTCGACAGCGCGCGGATCGCGGTGCAGAAGGCCGGCGAGGCGGCCGAAGCCGCGGGCCTCGGCGAAAGCCTCGCCATCGGCTCGGTGGTGGCGTCGGACGCGTTCTACCCCTTCCCCGACGCGATGCTGCTGACCGCGGAGGCCGGCGCGACGGCGGTGATCCAGCCCGGCGGCTCGATGCGCGACGACGCGGTGATCTCGGCCGCCGACACCCGCGGCGTCGCCATGGTGTTCACCGGCATCCGCCACTTCCGGCACTAGCGTGCGGGCGCCCCGGCGCGACCTCGGCTGGCTCACGGCGCGACCGGTCGCCCATCGCGGGCTCCACGACCAGCGCCTCGGCGTCCCCGAGAACACGCTGCCGGCCTTCATGCGGGCGGCGCGGGCGGGCTATCCGGTCGAGCTCGACGTGCGGCTCACCCGCGACGGCGTCGCGATGGTGTTCCACGACGCGACACTGGAGCGCCTTACCGGCGCCGCCGGCGCGGTCGCGCAGACCAGCTTCAAGGCGATGCGCAAGCTCGGCATCCTCGGCACGTCCGCGCCGCCGCCGGCGCTGGCCGAGGTGCTCGCCGCGGTCGCCGGCCGGGTGCCGATCCTCGTCGAGGTGAAATCGCCGGACGACAGCGGCTCGCTGGAGGCGGCGGTCGCCACCGATCTCGCCGCGTATCGCGGCCGGGTCGCGGTGATGTCGTTCTCCGCCGCGAGCGTCGCCTGGTTCCGCGCCAACGCGCCGCATCTGCCGCGCGGGCTGGTTTCCGGCTCGTGGCGCGGCGAGGCCGACGCCGTCACCGCCCTCCGCCGCCGCTGGCTGTTGCACGCCGCCGCGGCCGCGCCCGACTTCATCGCCCACGAGATCACCTGCCTCGGCGACCCCGCCGCCCGCGCCTGGCGCGCTACCGGCCGCCCCCTCCTCGCCTGGACCGCCCACACGCCGCCGATGTTCAGCGCGGCCTCCCGCCTCGCGGATGCGGTGATCTTCGAACGCCTCCGCCCGCCGCCGCGCTGAGCGTGATCGGCTAGGCCGACTGAGAGCGGAAGCCCTCTCCCCAAGGGGGAGAGCGCTTCGGCGCTTGGTGAGCGGAGCGAGCCTAGAGCCGAAGGGTGAGGGGGCTGGGGCTGTGGTTTGATTCACCCGCGCTCGCGGCACTGCCGAGCACGCTTCTCGCCTGGGGCCCACCCCCCCCCCCCCGCGGGGCCCGCGCCCCCCCCCGGGC
>JAHCJZ010000017.1 GCA_026126025.1 Bauldia sp.
GCTGGAAAAGCAGCAGGGGCAGGCATGAAGACGGGGTTCGAGGCGATCGACCGGGAGCGCGTGTCCCTGCAGCTGCCGGTGCGGGCGCTGTGCGTGCAGGCCGGGATCAGCGCCAGCACCTGGTATGACGGGCTGAACGGCGTCAAGGTTTCGCGCGCCGACACGCTCGGCAGGCTCAACCTCGCGCTCAAGCGCTTCAAGCTGGCGCGCGGCGGCGACCCGGGTCCTCTCTCCGTGCATGCCTCCTACCGTTTTGCCCTCGTGCTGGCGGCGTTCGAGCTGCGCGCCGACGCCAAGGCCGTGCTGTTTTCGGACCCGGCGCGACGGGCGACGGCCGACGAGGAGTGGCTGGCGGCCTCGCGGGTGCGCGAGCTGGCGTTCTGGACGCTCAACGGCATGGGCGGCGTGAAGGTCTCCGACGTGGCACGCGCCGCCGGGGTGACCAAGCAGACGGTGAGCAAGGCCATCCAGCGGGTTGAGGACAACGACGATCCGAACCTCAAACGCATCTGCAAAAAGCTCGAGGAGGTGTTCTGGTGACGGACACGGTGGTGCGCTTCCCCGGCAAGGGGAAGACCAAGGGCAAGGCACCGGCGATCGGCCCGGGCGCCCGGCGCAAAGGGACCGGCGCGACCGTGCGCGGCACGGCCGACGACGCCGCGCCGGCGCCGGTGGCCGAGCCGGAGCCGTCGACGATGTCGGTGGCGGCCGGGCAGCTGCGCGCCATCGTCGAGCGGATCGAGCGGCTGCACGAGGAAAAAAAGGCGATCGCCGACGACATTTCCGACGTCTACCAGGAGGCCAAGGGCACCGGCTTCGACACCAAGGCAATCAAGACCATCGTGAAACTGCGCCGGCAGGATCCGGCGCAGCGTGCCGAGGAGGAAGCCATCCTCGACCTCTACAAAGCCGCGCTGGGGATGACGTGATGCTCTACCACAAGCAGCTTTTTCGCCACCGGCCGGACGAGGGTATTTTCGGCGACTGCTACCGCACGGCGGTCGCCTGCATTCTCGACATGCCTCCGCAACTCGTACCTCACGAGCACCGGGTGATGACCGGCGACGAGCAGATGGCGCTAATCGACGCCTTCCTTTCACCGCTCAACATCGTGCGCATCGCCGTGCCGTTCCAGATCGCGGAGTTGAAGCAGGCGCTCGCCGTCGCCAACTGGATGACGAAGGGCCTGCCCTACGTCTTCACCGGCACGAGCGCCAACGGCACACATCACTGTGTCGTTGGCCGGCAGGACCGCATCATCCACGATCCCGCCCAGGACGATAGCGGCATTGTCGGCCCAACCGACGACGGGCACTTCTGGATCGAGCTGCTTGTGCAGCCGCTCGGGGATGAAGGTTGATGCATGCCGTCGTCTCACCGCGCGAAAAGCGGCTGGCCGAGCAGGTCGAAGAGCTGCAGGAGGAAAACCGGCAGCTGCGGGCCTTACTCGCACCGGCGGTGGTGCTGCCGTCCGAGTGGAAGCTGACCGTCCTTGAAACCGCGCTGTTCCGGCAACTGCTGCTGCGCACGCTGGTGACGTTTGAGTGCGCGGTCTGGGCGATCCAGGACGCGAATGGCGACCGCACGCGGTACACCGTCCACATCCTGATCCATAAGATTCGCCGCAAGCTGAAGCCGTTCGGCCTGTCCATCCTGTGCAGGCCCGGCCAGGGCTACGAGCTGGCCGACCGCAGCGCCTGGCATGCGAGATTGGCGAGGGCCGCCTCGTGAACGCGCTGACCTCCACCGCTGTCATGGCGCGGCGGGCCGAGCCGGCCGACAGCCTCGACTATTTTCCGACGCCGCCCTGGGCGACGCGGGCGTTCGCGCACCATGTGCTGCCGATCGTCGAGGAGCGGCCGGCCGAGACGCTGACCGCCGCCGACCCGGCCTGCGGCGAAGGCCATATGGCGCTGGCGCTGGCCGAAAGCTTCGGCTTCGTGCTGGCCTCCGACATCTTCGGCTACGGCTTCGGCCACGTCGCCGATTTCCTGCACCCCGACCGCGACTTTCTGGCGGAAAATTTTGCGCCGGACTGGATCGTCACCAACCCGCCGTTCAACCTGGCGCTCGCCTTCATCCGGCAAGGGCGAAGGCTGGCGCGGCGCGGCACGGCGATGCTGGTGCGCCTGCAATTCCTCGAGGGCGAGGAACGCTATGAGGAGCTGTTTTGCGGCGACCCGCCGCAGCTCGTCATGGTCTACGCCGAGCGCGTGCCGATGCATCGCGGCCGCTGGGTGATCAACGGCACCACGGCAACGGCCTATTGCTGGCTCGTCTGGCGGGACTCTTCTGCCCCGCCCTTAAGCTCCTCGTCCCTCGTCGCTGGCGGGGACCCCGAACGGCGCTGGCACCGGCCGCTGTTCGGCTGGATCCCGAAAAGCCGGCAGAGGCTGGCGAAACCCGACGACTGGATACGCTTCATGGGCTGCATGGACCTGCCGAAGGAGCATGCCGCGATGAAGGTTTTACGTGGCGAAAAGCTGCCGGAACAAGGGGCGCTGCTGTGAAGAACGAGCTGCACAATCTGTTGGTCGCTCGCTTCGTGCGCGAAATCGTCGGACCCGCGATCAAGGACGGCGCGAGCGACGCGCAACTGATGGTGCTGTTCGAAAGCATCCAGTTCGGCATGATGGAAGTGTTGCAGCTCCATTATCAACTGGCGCCGGCTGTCGCCGCCTTTTTGATCGAGGAAAGCCTGCACCAGGCAACGGAACGCCTCGTCAGCAAGCGGGCAGACGACAGCGTGAGGCCCGGAAAATGACCGGCGACCTCGCCATCATAAAAGGCCAGCTGCAGGACCGCATCGAGGAGCTGTGCCGGAAGCTTTTGCCGCAGGGGCGCGACGAGGGCGGGCAGTGGGTGTCGTTCAACCCGATCACCGGCGATCGCGCCCGGCATCACAACCCGGCGCTGAAAATCCGGCTGCGCGGCGGCGTGATCGGCGCGTGGATCGACCACCGCAGCGGCGACAAGGGCGACGTGATCGGGCTGATCGCCTATATCGAGCGCACCGACACCAAAGGCGCGCTGAAAATCGCCCGCGATTTTCTCGGCATCCGGCATCTTTCGCCGGCCGAGCGGGCGCGGCTGGCGAAAATCGAGGCGCAGAAGCGGGAAACGCGCGCGCGGGAAGACGCGGCGCTGCGGGCGCGAAAGCTGGCGGAGGCCGAGCAGCTGTTCCGCGCCCAGGGCGGCGAGCGGCCGATCGGCCCGGCGCTGGTGCCGCTCGGCACGTTCGGCTACGCGGCCGGCCCGCATGTGCATGTCAAGCATGGGGCGCAGCACCACGCCGAGGCCTATTTCGCCGAGCGCAAGGTGCCGCTGGCCGAGATCGCGACGTTCAACCCGTGGTCGCTGCGGTTTTCGCCGCAGACCGAGTGGTGGAAGGGCGCGAGCTGGCGGCACGACGATGCCGGCCGGCGCTGGAAAAGCGGACCGGGGCCGCTTTATCCGGCCATCCACAGCGCCATGCGCAACAGGCTGGGCGCCATCACCGCCTGCCACCTGACGTTTCTCGACCCGTCGCGGCCGGCCAAGGCGCCGGTCGAGCCGCCGAAACTGATGTGGGGCGAGGCCAAGGGCGCGGTGATCGAGATCGCCACCGGGCCGGGCGACATCCCGTTCTGGCGCTGGCAACCGGGCGACCCGGTGCACCCGGTGGTGCTGGCCGAGGGCATCGAGACGGCGATGAGTTTTGCCGTCGCCGGCGTGCCGGCGCGGATCTGGGCCTGCGGCTCGCTTTCCGGCGTCGGCGCAGCACCCATCGACCTGCCCTCGATCGGCTGGGCGCTGTTTGCCCGGGACAACAATTTCGGCAACCCGACCGCGCAAAAACAGTTTTCGGCGGCGCTGGAGCAGCTGGAATCGCATGGCAAGACCGTCGTGGTGGAGGCCAGCCATCACGGCGACGATTTCAACGACCTGGCGCAAGGAGTGGACTGACATGAGCACTGGAAGTCTGGAAGCGGGTGACCGCGCGGCGGCCGCCGTGCAGAAAACGCCCAACCGGGTGACGCTGGCAAGCATGCTGGAAAAGATCGACACCGTCGATTTCATCAGCCCGCTCAGCCTGCCGACCATGATCATCTGCGCCATGAAGATGAAGAACGGCTTTGTGCTGGTCGGCAAGTCGGCGCCGGCCGACCCGGCGAATTTCGACCGGCTGCTAGGCCAGGATTTCGCCCGCGAGGACTGCATCCGCCAGCTCTGGCAGCTGGAAGGTTACGCGCTGCGCGAGCGGCTGGCGGCGGAGGGGCGGTGACATGGGAAGGAAAAGACATGGGAAGCCTGCCGCTGATCTCGGAACCGCAACGGCTGCCGTACCTCAATCCGCCGATGAAGATGGTGGAGCCGGAGTTTTGGATGCCGCGCTACGAGCGGGCGAAACCGCCCAGGCCGGAATGGCGGTCGACGCTGCGGTGGCTGCTGGAGCCGAGGGACATGCAGGAGCGGATGCGCCGGCGGCGCCTGAGCAGCCTGCCGCCGTCGCCCTGGGAACGGAAAAAGAAACGGAGGTGAAGCATGGGCAAGAAACGGATGATCATGGAGAAAATCGAGAAGGTGCCGCCGCACCGGGGCAGCGTGATCCTGACGCCGCACCGCCACCGGCTGCTGGCCTCGACGCTGGTGCCGGTGATGCCGCCGGCAACGCCTTATCCGTGGACGGGGAGCCGGCCGAGGCACGGGCTGACGGAGCTGGTGATAACGACGCCGGCGACGGAAGCGCGGGCCTGACATGGCCGCTCGACGCCGGCGTGCCGGTCATCGACGGCGGCGCGTACTACTACGCTGGCGCGCGGCAGCACGGAAGCAGAGCAGACCTCGACAACCTCGACGCCGGCGTGCCGACCGACAACGATGTCGAGGCGGCGGCGCCGGTCCCGTTGGACTGGGGGACGCCATGGGAAGAAAACGTCCTTCGCGCTGCCTACGCGGCCGCGCATGTCTATCCCGGCAACACCTCCGGGGCGTTCGCAGGCGTGAACGTTGCCGATGACGCGCGTTACGGCGGCCGGGACGAGCGGGAATTCCGCCGGCGCATGCATCTGGCGGCCGACTTCGTGCGCGCCAACCCCGGGGCGCCGGCGGCGGCGATTCCGATCCACCTCAAGCGCTCCGGCTTCGCCGGCCTGCCCGACACCGCCCGCGCGCTCGCCGCGTGGAGCGTGTTCGCCTTCGCGCTCGCCGAACTCGACCGGCTCGACCGCGAGGAGGCCGAGCAGGCGGCCGCGCCGGCGCCGGCGTGGCCGGGAAAACAGGCGTTCGACGCGCCGGCCGCGCCGTTCGCCCCTTCCGGCTTTTCGCCGGCCTGACCGGCCGGCCGAAAAACCCCGCCCCGCCGGCAGCGAAACATGTCGGCGGGGCTTTTTTCACCCCGTGAATCGAGACGATGGCGAAGGCACAGACACAGGTCGGCACCAGGGCGCTGCGCGCCATCTTCGCCGATGCCAAGCGGCGGGCGGACGACCATGGCGACCAGCCGGACCCGGACCCCAACATCCCGCGCAAGGACAAGGACGGCAACGAGGTGAAGGCCGGCCAGTGGCTGGGCGCGCCGCACGACCGCATGCCGCCCGACTGCCCGGTGCAGGTGGTGGGCTGGGACGAAACCGGCGTCGTCTACTGCACGTCGTCGACGGGCTTCCTACGCAAGATGGAGACGTGGGACGCGGCCTCGCTGGCCGGCCTGTTCGCGCCGCGCATCAACACCATGATGTATCTGTGGCCGGCCTGGTCGAAGCCGAAAAAAATCTCCGAGGAAGTGACGCTGCCGGCGCGCGTGGTGCGCGTCGAGAACAACAACGTGATGTATTGCCTGAAAAACGAGGCGGCACGGCTGCCGACCTTCGACCCGAACAAGCAGCATCGCGGCCGCGGCGGCTGGCAGGACAACCAGAACCGCTTCATCTGGCACAGCGGCAATTATCTATGGACGGTCGACACGGCCGGCGGCCGCTCCGTGCTGGAAAAATCGCGGCCGTCCTTCCACGACGGTTTTTTGTACACGCGCCAGGCCTCGACGGTAGAGCCGTGGCAGGAGAGGATTTCCCACACCGAAAGCCCGGCGCAACGCATCTTCGCCGATCTGCGCACCTGGAAATGGGAGCGGCCCTATCTCGACCCGGTGCTGGTGCTGGGCTGGCTGGGCTGCGCCATCATGGGCGGAGCGCTGCGGCAGCGGCCGGTGGTGTTCACGACCGGCGGCGCCGGCGTCGGCAAATCGACGCTGCAGGAGCTGCTGATCGGCGCGCTCGGGCCGATGGTGACGTCGACCGTCAACACAACGGCGGCCGGCATCTACCAGCGCGCCAAGATGGATTCTCTGCCCTTCATGGTCGACGAGCTGGAGAGCAAGGCGGGATCCTCGCGCGAGACGGCGGTCATCGAGCTGGCCCGCGTCGCCTATACCGGCGGCGACATTTCGCGCGGCGGCGCCGACCACGAGGCCTCGACCTTCATGGCGCGGCAGGCGTTTTTTTTCTCGGCCATCAACGCCCCGCCGATGAACACGCAGGACAAGACGCGCATGGCGCTGCTCAACCTGTCCAGGCTCGACAAGGCCAACGCGATCGACCGCAAGCCGGAATTTTCCGACGTCGACGGCCGCATGCTGCTGCGCCAGGTGATGGACGGCTGGCCGGATTTCTACCCGCGCCTCTACCAGAATTACTGGGACGCGCTGGCGCCGCAGCAGCTGGACAGCCGCGCCATCAACACCTTCGGCACGCTGCTGGCGGCGGCCGAGCTGCTGGTGGGGCCGGAGGCGCTGGAGGACGTCGGGCTGCCGGTGACCGAGATCAATCACCTCGGCCAGGTGGTGGCGGCGGCGACGGCGCTGGAGCGGCTGGAAAACCTCGACAACTGGCACAAATGCCTCGACCTGCTGTTCCAGGCGTCGATCGAGGCATGGCGCGAGGGCATGCGGCCGACCGTCGGCCAGGTCGCCGAAAAACTGCGGCTCGGGGTCAACGGGGACGGCTGGGACGCGGCCAACGCGCGCGAGCGGCTGCAGCTCGTCAATCTCGGCTGCGTGGCGGCCGGCAAGCTCGGCTCCGGCATCGGCCCCTGCCTCGCCGTGCCGGCGGACGGGCCGGTGCTGAAGCGGGTGTTCGCCGACACCGAGTTCTATAACGGCGTCTGGTATACGGCGCTGAAACAGGCGCCGAAAAACATCGTGCTGCGCGACCTCGGCAACGCGCAGAAGGTCAAGATCAACGGCTCGACCAAACACTGCCTGCTGGTCGACCTCGACGCCTTCGAGGCGTTCCAGCGCAAGGGGATGGATTAGAGCCGTAAAACGGCCGCCCGCTTGACACGCGGACGGCCGGATACAATTCTTGTCGCTGTCGCCTGTCCCTGCGGCAAGCGTGGATCAAAACCCGCGAAAAAAATCAGCTCGAACCGGGCCAGTCGTCCGGCCGATAGCCGGCGAGATAGGCGCGCAGCAGCCGCACCGTGTGGCCGGCGACGGGCTTGTGATGGCCCTTGTCGACCGGCGCCTTGAGCCGCCGCACATGCTGTCATGGGTGAAACCCAGCATGCGCGCCAGCTCCGAATCGCTCAGGCCCAGCTGCTGCTGGGCCTGGCGGAATTCCTCCGGCGACATGCTCGGCTGCTCGAACTTCATGGCGTGCTTTCCTTGGGCGCCTCTTTGCGCTTGCGGAGGTGGTAGAGTTCGCGGACCCGCGCCCTGTACTCCGGGGTTTTGCGATCGGCTTCCCGCGCCGCGTCGCTCTTACGCGCAGGCATCGTCCATGTCGACCGCACGGACCTCACATGCGCGGCGGCCGGACGTGGCCGACAGCGAAAACGCCAGCCCATCCTGCTGGTTGCGCTCGGCCAGCTCGATAAGATCCTGCTCATCGTAGAGGTTGGCTAGATATCGGTTCATGATCTCTCCTCCTCCGGATGGTATGGCGCGTTCAGGGTGTCGGCGGCTCGCTTAGCTGCGTCATATGTCGCATAGCGATATGCGTATGTATACGCCTGTGCGACAGGCAGAGACTGGACATGCCCGCTAAGCTTTCCGCGAGCCCATCGGGCCTGTGCAAATCCGGCATCCTGTCCAGTAAGGTGCCTGACGACGATATAGCCGCCGGCGTGCGGAAAAACCTCGAAAGTCGGCAAGGTCATGGTTTTCTCCCTTTCGTTTCACTTCTTCTCGACCCGGCCTCAGTCCCCTTGAACGCCTGCAACGCCAGGAACAGCATGACCGGGTTGGCAAAGCCGCGCCCCTGCTTGGCGTTGTCGAAAGTGCGCTTGCTGCCGAAGCCGAGCAGCTGCGCGGCCATTGTGTCGCTGCCGACCTCCTTGGAAAACGCGGTCAGCGCCTCGGCGACATCGCGGTTTTGCCGATCGCGATATTCAGGGGATCGGCGAACCGCGTCGGCGGCCTTGTTGGCCGCCTTCATGTCCTTTTCGAGGGCGATCACGTCGCTGCCGCGGCGGACCGCCGGCAAAGTTTTTTTGGTCATCTGCGGTCACCGTCGTCCATCGCCACGATTTCGGCTTCAACTTTAACAGGCCAATCCAGCAGTCGCTTTGTTCTCGCGGTCCTGCCGCCAACCGACGCCTGCGCATCAATCTGCCCTGGCGTGCGCCTGCCTCTGTCCATCCAGACAAACAAACGCATTGCTAACCATCTGGGTAGGCGCATCACTGATCCATCTCCTCGCCATCGACTTCGTCTAATAGTCTGTCTGCTTCGGTCAACGCAGTTTCGGTTTGTATGCCGAGCGCCGTTTGGCGCTCGCGCCACGCCATCTGGTTCAATGCCGCCTGAACCTTTCTCTGATCTATCGAGCGAAAAACCCCGCCGTGATAGTGCCAATAGCCGGAAGGCCGTAATATTACGACCCCATCCGGGATGTGGAAGCTGTCGCGGTAAAGCAAAGCGACCGGCATGCAGTCGTCAGGTAAATAGCGCGGGAGCAAGACTTGGTCCCAGGCTTTATTGCTGCCCAGCGGTTCACAGCGGATATATTTGCGGTTCAAGGCCGGAGACATCAGACAGCCGCCGATCCGCAAAGCGCGAATTTGATACCGCAGCGCTCGAACTCGCCGCGATCGGCGCAAAAGTGCGGGCCGAGATAGTCGAAGTCGCCCCACCTCTCGGCGGTCATCTCAATGCCGTACATGGCATCCCAGCACCTTCCATCCGGCGAGACGTAAACCGAAAGAGCGGACGTATGTGCGTCCATCAAACCGCCACCGCGCAGCGTGTTCCCGCGAACATAGCGGAGCGGGAAATCGCGGACGTCTATGACCGGCCAGTCGGCGAGATCGGCGAGCGTATCACGGAGCGGGAAAGCATCGGTGTTCATGGCTGCGGTCCTTGCCCCTCATTGCCGGGAGGCGCCGGGCGTCAACAACTGCTGACAGAGATCAATATACGCTGACAGCGCAAAAACGCAAGTACAATTTACGCTAACAGCGTAAAATTCGGCTATGCGCGGCCAGCGCATGGCCTTGCCACCCGCGCCCTCGACGTGAGAGGCGATGAGCGCGCCTGGCGCCGACCTTGGGGCCGCGCGCGACCAGGCGCGCGTGCTGCTGCAGGGCGTCGCGCCCGTAAAGACCAGTGGCCCGGCAGGGCCACACCGCTTTCCTTTTGCCCTCGCGCCCGGCGCTGCGAGATCGCTGCGCGTCATTTTCAGCCCGCGCCCGCGCCCCGCGAGCGCGCGCCGAATCCCGCCTATTCCCCCTGATTTCCCGCGCCCCCCAATTGACGCGTTTGCCCCCACCCCATTGGTGGATCAATGAGTTTCGCCGCCGTCAATCACGGGCTGGCAGTTGACGGTAACGGCATCGGCGGACGCTTGCCGGCGGTGCGACGGGTGCGGGAGAGCGTTACCCGGTTACGCCACGGTTACCCCGATGGTAACCCAGATCGATCAATTAAATCAAAGGCTTGGCGAAAATGGTTACTGGTTACCCCGGGATTGAGCTTCGCAACGCACGCGCGCGCGTGCGCGCCTCATGAGGTAACTACGTAACCCGTAACCCGGGAGGTATATCGATTTGAAATATCTATCAAAAATGCGGTTACGCGGCGGTTACCCGGCGCCGTCGAATAAAATATTGCCATGGGAGCGCGGCCGATGACAAAAACCGCTCCGGAGGGGCAGGTGGGGGCACACACGCGCGGCGATCCGGCGTCGGCGGCCGCGCCGGAGCCTGTCGTGGACCCGTTCGGCCTCGATCCGCTCGACGGCTCGCACGATCTCGGCGACGCCGACCTGTTGATGGAGGCGGCCGAAACCCTCGCGGCGCCACGAAGGGCGAGGGGAAGGCCGCCGGGCGCGGCGAACCGCAAGAACGCCGACATGGTGCGCTACCTCGCGCAGCTCGGGCACCGCGATCCATGGGTGACGCTGTCGCTGATCCAGTCGGCGGATACGCGCGCGCTGGCAAAAGCGCTGACCAGGCCGCGCGTCGACGACGAGGGCAATGTGCGGCGCGACGCAGAGGGCAACGTGATGATGACCCAGCCCGATTATGACGCGGCGGTGGCGCTGCAGATGCGCGCGGCCGAGGCGATCTTGCCCTACCACCATGCAAGGCGGCCGCAGCAGCTGGAGCTGCCGCCTGGCGCGCCTCGGCCGGTGATGGTGATCGGCGAGCTCAACGTGGCGGTGGCGGCGGCTGGCGGCTTCATGTCGGCGGGCGTTGCGCCGGACGAAAAAGCCAATGAAATCAATGGCGATGTCGTGCGACAAAACGACGGTTTGTCTCATGATGCTGAAGATGACTGTGATATCAAGGACTTAGTGCGAAATCCGACAGATTGAAAATCTGCAGGTCGAGCGGCTTTCCAGCCTCGCGCGTATGCGGGCCGGCGCGACGCCGGCGTATCGCGCGGACCCCGCCCCGGTCTCGATCCCGGCCGGAATAGCGCGCGCCCGAATTTCGAAAACCGGCGCCCCCACGCCACCCCCCGGGGGTGCGGCCTCACACACACCGGCCCTTTGGCTCACCGGCCAGCAACTGACGGCGGGGCGGCGGAACCAAAATTCTCGACGCTGAGTCGGGCGCGGGCACGGGCGCGCGCCGTTGGCCGGAAGGGTCGCGGGTGCCGGGTCTAGGGTCGGAAAGCCAGTCGAAATTCGACATCTACCAGTACAAGCCGCCGGGGCCGGTGGGCGCGCGCTACATCGTGAGCGAAGGGCCGATCGACCTGATCATGGGTCCATGGGGCAGCGGCAAGACCGTCGCCACCGTGTTCAAGATCGCCCGCCACGCGGCCGAGCTGTTTCCCGTCTGCCGCGACGGCGTCGTGCATGTCCGCTGTGCCGCGATCCGCGACACCTACCGCGAAATGGCGAAGACGGCGCTGGCCTCCTGGCACGAGTTCTTTCCGAAGCGCGGGCCGTTCACCGCGCCGGACAAGGACGCCTATGCCGGCGGCCAGGACCGGCCGGTGAAGCACGTGCTCGAATGGGACACCAAGCGGCTGTGGCCGGAGGGCTGGAAGCGCACGAAGGTGAGGCTGGAAATGGAGTTCGGCGCCATCGGCGAACAGAACCTCGACAGCTTCTTCAAGGGCTACGAGATCTCCATGGGCTGGATGAACGAATGCGACCTGCTGCACGAGGACGTGCCCGGGCGCTTCTACGGCCGCACCGCGCGCTACCCGCCGCGCTCGGAAATCATGGAATGGGAGGGCGAGCGGCTGGGCTGGGAAACCGACCCCGACAGCGGCACCCAGGTGATCCGGCTGCCGCGCATCATCATGGGCGACTACAACCCGCCCGACGAGGTCAACTGGACCTACAAGCGCCACATCGAGGAGCCGGAAAAATGGTCCGGCTACAAGTTCTTCCAGCAGCCCTCCGGCCTGTCGCCGCAGGCCGAGAACCGCTCGGGCAAGAGCCGCAGCCAGTACGAGGAGGAGGAGCGCGCCTTCGGCGGCCCCGACAGCGCCGAGGCCAGGCGAAACGTGCACGGCCAGTATGCCGCGAAAAAGCGCGGCACCATCATCTTCAAGCGCTTCAACCTGTTGCGCAACCGCGCCGATTCGCCGCTGCCGATCGTGAAGGAGCTGCCGTTCTACATCGGCATGGACGCCGGCGGGCGGCCGGCGGCGATCATCGGCCAGATCATGCCGAACGGCCAGCGGCGGCCGCTGCGCGAGGTCGTATCGCGGCCGGACACGGTGACCGGGCCGGCCCGGTTCGCGGAAGACATCAACGAGGTGCTTCTGCGCGACTTCGCCGGCATGCGCTGCGCCGGCGCGTGGGCGGACCCGTCCAGCTGGTACGGCGCCGACAAGACGCGCGGCGAACTGGCGTGGATCGAGACCGTGCAGCTCGCGCTGCAGATACCGATCCTGCCGACCGCGACCAACGACCTCGGCTCGCGCTTCGAGGCCGTCGACTGGTATTTCGGCGACATCGACGCCAACACGCCGCGGCTCTTGATCGACCCGAGCTGCAAATACCTGATCCGGGCCTATGTTTCGCAGTATCAGTTGACCAAGCATAGTTCCGAAGCAAAAACCGACAGCCTCGAAGTCGAGAAGAACGAATACTCGCACATCGCCGAGGCGGATCAGTATTGGTGCTACGGCTATCGCGGCCCCACCGCCGTGAAGAAGGACGCCGCCCAGATGGGCCGGCCGGCCAATGTCGTGCCGCTGCGGTCGATCACCGCGCGCAGCGACTTCGACGTATTCAAGCTGTGACCAGCAAAAAAGGAGCCGGTACTATGAACGAACAAGAACAGATTGAAATGATGCGCCGCTGTAGCAGCGAAATCAAGCAACTGCGGGCGCAGATCGACCATCTGCAGCCGAAGGCCGACGCCTACGACAATATCGCCAAACTGTTAGGGCTGCTGCCCGTTGCCTCTCGGGGCTACGGCGAAGACCTGGCTTGGATGCTGGACAAGGGGATTGCCGAGATCGAGAAAGCCGCCGCCGCCCGAAAGGCGAGGGAGGCCCGAGAGGCGGCCATCCGCGAGGCAGTGAAGCCGGCCACCACCGCGTGACGCTGCGTCTCGTCTCGCCGGCGCCGCCGTCGGCGGGGCTCGCGCTCGCGGGCGGGCGGGCACGCGTGAGGCGCGGCGTGCTCTGGCAGCTGCGCAACGCCGATTCGGTGGCGATCTACGACGGCGGCGAGCTGCTGGCGGTGGCGATGTTCGGGCCGCATGGCTGGCGCCGCATCGAAATGGCGCTGGCGATCGGCGCGTCGGCCGCGCCTCGCATGCACCGGCTGGTCCGGCTGGCGCAAATGACGCTCGCCCGCATCGGCAAAACTCACCTCGTCGTCGCCTCCGTGCATCCGGCCAATGCTGCCGGCCAGCGCATGGCGCGGCTCGTCGGCTTCCGGCCGGCCCGCTGCGGGCCGCCGGGCATCTGGGTTTTCAGGGGAGCCAGGCAGAATGGGTGCGATTTTCGGCGGCGGGCAGAGCGCCCAGCGCAAGGCGGCCGAGGACAGCCGCAAACAGCAGGCGGTGGCTAACGATCGCCAGCTCGCCGCGATGCAGGCCGAGGAAACCCGCGACGCGCCGACCCGGCGCAACCCGCGCGGCCGCCGGCTGTTCGTCGATTCCGGCCAGAAGACGGATTTGAGCTGACGCATGGCCGTCGCGCTCGCCAGCTCCAACGACGCCGCGCCCTCCGCTGTCGAAAAGCAGCGGCAGCGCTCGCAGCAGGTGTGGAACGCCCGCTCCGGCTGGGACGCGCTGTACCGCGAGGCCTACGACCTGGTGCTGCCGAACCGCCGGCCGGGCGGGCAGGGCAAGACCAAACACGCCGTGCAGCAGATTTTCGACATGACCGGGCCGAACTCGGCCATGCACTGCGCCGGCGAAATCCAGCGGCAGATTTTCCCGGCTGCCACGCCCTTCGTCTGCGAAACCGGGCCGCTGGTGGCGTCGCGGCTGTCGGCAGACGAAAAAAAGCGCTGGGACGCCGAGCTCAACGGCGTGGCGCAGAGCGTCTATCCCTACTTCAAGGCCGGCGATTTCGACACGGCCGTGCACGAAATGTGCACCGACCTGACCATCGGCACCGGCGTGCTCTTGCCGATGCGCGGGCCGTCGATCGAACAGCCGCTGGTGTTCATGTGCATTCCGCAGGACGAAGTGGCGGTGAGCCAGGACGCGTGGAACCGCGTCAACTACGTGTCGTGGAAACGCAAGCTCGGCCGCGAGGCGATCATCGAAGGGTTTCCCCGCGGCGTCTTCACCGACGAGTTCCGCCAGGCGGCCCGCTCGAAACCCTATGAGGAAGTCGACCTCTGGCAGGACTGGTTCCGCACGCCGTTCGGCACATGGGCGCTGGTGGTCTATCTCGACAAGGGCGATTTCGTCGCCGGCGAGCAGTACCGCACCCAGCCGGTGGCGGTGGCGCGTTTCTACCGCCTGCCCGGCGAAGCCTATGGGCGCGGCCCCGTGCTGTTCGCGCTGCCGACCATCCGCACCGCCAACAAGGCGCAGGAACTGACCTTGAAGGCGTTCGCCATCCAGATGCTGGGCATCTGGGGCTATCGCGCCGGCGGCACCTTCAACCCCGACACGGTGCGCGTCGGGCCGGGCGAGTTCTGGCCGATGCAGTCGACCGGCGGCGTGCTCGGGCCGGACGCGATGCGGCTCGACACGGCGAGCGGCCGCGTCGACCTCGCCCGGCTGGTGATCCCGCAGCTGCAGACGCAGATCCGCGAAGCGCTGCTGGACACCCGCATCTTCGACGACGGCGGCACGCCGCCCTCGGCCTCGGAAATGGCGCTGCGGGCTGCGCAGAACGCCAAGGTCCACCTCGGCGCCTATGGCCGCCTGAATCGCGAAACGGTCGCCGTCATCGTGCCGCGCGCCATGGAAATCCTCAACGAATGGCGGCTGCTGCCGAATTTGATGACCTTCAACGAGCTGCTGATGTCGATGTACATCAACTCGCCGATGGCGGCGGCGCTGAAAGCCGACGAGCTGTCGGCCAGCGTGAACTATTGGCAGCTCACCGCCAGCGTCGTCGGGCCGGAGCGCGTGCCGGAAAAAATCTCGGAGGCGCGGTTCCTCGATCGGGCTCGGCGCACCATGCTGGTGCCGCCCGACATCGCCACCACGCCGGAGGAAGAGAAGGCGGCGATCGCCGCGCTGCAGCAGCAGCGCGAGCTGGCGGTGCTGGCGGAAGGCACGGTGAAGGCCGCGCCGCAGATCGCCGGCGCGCTGCTGCCGCCGGCGGAGAAGATGGCGGCATGAACGAGAAGCGCTGCGAAACCAACAAGGTCGGCGCTTCGGGCGAGTGCCTGGCTTGCGATGCCGAGCAAGGTGTTTCGTGCCGGTGGCCCGCATCGCGCCAGGCGATCGAACGCGCCATCGAGGACGGAAAATTTACCCGCGTTGCGCCCGGCGTGCGCGGCCGCCAGCTCAAGGAACAGCCTTCCGGGTCAGGTCGCATCCCTGCCGAGATGTGCGGTCCCGGCGGCCGCGTTTTCCGTCACGCGTTTCTTGACGAGAGGGACAAGGATTTCTCATGACCGTCGCCTCGCAGCATCGCATGGCGCAGGTGGAAAAGCTGCTGGCGGCGCCGCCGTCGTGGGACGAGCTGGTCCGCGAATTCGCGCCGGCGGCGGTGGCCGACCCGTTCGCGCCGGAGGACCGGATCAAGCGCTTCCTGGCGGCGCTGTGGCAGACGGGCGACGGCCGCGCCGTGCTCGACTGGCTGTTCGCGCTGACCCTCGACGCGCCCTATCCGCATATCGGCCAGACCCGCGACGCGGCGGCCCTTGCCGCCAAGGCGCATGAGGCGCGCGTGGCCGTCGGCCGCGCCGTGCTCGCGGCGATCGCCGAGGGCGAGACCCTGCTTTCACAACCGAAGGAGCCGGAATCATGAAATCTCTGCTCGAACGATATTGCCCGCGCGGGCGCCGACGATGGCGGCAGCGCCGCTGCCAGCGCAGGCGCCGGCGGGCAGCAGCCAGGCGCCGCCGCTCCTCAACGGCGGCGCCGGGCGCGGCGGCGGCGCCAGCCGGCCCCGGTGCCGCCGCCGAGCTTTGTTTATCGTCCGAGAGGACTGCCCGACACCATGTTCGGCAAGGACGATCGCGAGACCATGGACAAGATGGCGAAGGCGCTGACCGGCTACCGCCAGCGCGACGCCGCGGTGCCGGAAAGGGCCGACGCCTATTCCGCCTTCCAGCTCGACCAGGTGCCGGAGGCGATCCGGGGCCATATCGGCGACCTCGCGAAAGACCCGCTGTTCGGCAAGGTGGCGGCGGTGGCGCATGCCGAGAAAATCCCGGTGCCGGTGTTCCAGAAGCTCACCTCCGAACTTTACCGAGCGGCGCAGGAGGCCGGCATCCTCGAGGCGCATATCGACCCGGCGGCCGAACGCACGGCGCTGCTGCCGGAGGCGGCGAAAAACCTGTCGAAGGACATGCAGGACCGCGCCATCGATGCGCGGCTCAAGCAGAACGAGGACTTCGTCAAGCTGATGACGACGCAGGGCCTCGACAAGGACGTCGCCGAACACGGCCTGCTGATGCTGATGGACACGGCCAAGGGCAACCGGCTGATCGAGTTTTTTGCCGGCAAGATGACCGGCGGCGACCGGACGCAGCCCAACACCCTGCCGGGATCGCCCGGAGGCTCGCTGACCGCCGACGGCCTGCGCGCCCGGCGGGCAATGCCGGAAAACACCCCCGGCGACCGCAAGTTCAACCAGGCGAGCTACGACGCCCTCATGGCCGACTACAAGCGGCTCTATCCCGAGGGGTAAGCCGCAATTGACGCGCGCGCGGCCGGGCGAAGCTCGGCCCGCGCAGACGAGGGTGCGACCCGGCGGCAGAGGGCTATCCTTCACCGGACCCCGAACGACCCGGCTCCATCGGCCCCGAGGCTGCTTTTGAGCAACCGCTAACGGGGTTTTCCCATGTCTCTCGAAGCACCGAAATTCTACCGCGAGTCGTGGAAGGACGGCTATATCCACGCGCTCCAGACCAAGGGCCACCTGCTCGACGGCACGTCGCGTCGCGGCGACGTCAAGGCCAAGAAGGTCAAGTGGTCGATCATCAACGAAGGCAACAACGTCATCAAGCTTTCGGGCGCGCTGAAGCCGGTCGTCATGGCCTCGCAGGGCCGCGGCGTCATCGAACTCGACCTCGACGACTACGAGACCGAGCCGGACTGGATCTTCACGCCGGACCTCGAAAAGATCGGCCCGAACGAGAAGCAGGCCAGCGAGGAATCGCTCGCCATGTCGGTCGGCCGCAAGAAGGACTGGATCCAGCTCGATGCGCTCGCGGCCTACACGGCCGACGCGGCGAGCGACCACGGCGCCGCCAATCTGCGGGTCAATCCGTTCGTCTTCGCGACGGCCAAAGCGAAAATCTTCGCCAAAGGCGGACTGGCGCCCGGCAAGGTGTATTGCGGCATCCGCTCGATCGACATGGAGCAGCTGAAGGTCTACCCGACCTTCGGCAAGGCGACGTGGCGCGGGCCGGAAGACCTGCCGCTGAAGCGGATCGCCGAGGACGCCATCACCTATAACGGCGTGCACTACATCGTCTTCCCGGACAGCTATTTCGCCCGCTACACCCCGGACGCCGGCGACAGCTTCTACTACTACATGTGGCATGCCGACTGCATCGGCGTCGAAAGCAACTGGGGCGACATCAACACCTTCGTCCAGGTGCCGACCATGGAAGGCAATCCGTGGATGCTGAAGATCGGCTTCGGCGCGGCGGCCGTCGGCCTGCTGCGCGACGGCGTGCAGCGCATCCGGCTCGACGCCATCAGCACCGTCGACGAACACGTCGTCAAGACCAAGGAACAGGCCTGACCGGCCTAAGCGGGCGCGTTGGCGCGCCCGCCTTTCCCTCCATCCCCGACAACGGAGTGTCCTCCCATGCCTCTCGACAAAAAGCGCACGATGACCCGCGTCGCCAGCGTCTCCTACGACGTCAGCAAATACCGGTGCGTGCATTTCCATGCCACGCCCTCGGCCGCAGCGGTCGTGCTGGCGCCCGGCTACTTCAACGACATGCGCGGTGACCTGCAGGTCAACGACCTCATCATGGTGATCGCCAGCGCCGATGCTGTCGGCGACGCATTCAACGTGAAGGTGACGGCGGTGCCCGCCGCGCCCGGCAACGTGACCGTGCAGGCCGACACCGACGTCGCCGGCGGCGGCACCCGGGCGGTGGTGCCGACCGCCGACGGCACCGGCACCGGCGTGATCCTGCCGACCGACAAGTTCGTCGAGGCGACCAGCGGCAATGCCGACCACATCCTGACGCTGCCGCTCGCCTCCGAGGCGACGCGCGGCAAGGAAATCTGGATCTGGGTGGTGGCCGGCACGAACTGCGAGCTGCGCACGCCGGCGGCCAGCAACCAGACCATCAACAATGTCGATGCGGACGGCACCGCCGAGGCGCTGCTGACCCATACGCAGCTCTATGTCTGCCGCCAGCACCTCGCCACCGGCTGGCTGCTGCAGGCGATCACGGCGCTGGGCGCCGCCGCCGCCGCGATCGTGCCCGACTGATCGTTTTGACCCCACGGGGCGGCCTTTCCGGGGCCGCCCCGTCCTTTCCGCCGCCGAGGGGTTTCCGCCAATGGCCGACGATTCCGAACTCGACAAGCCGATGATCGTCAACTGGGCGCTGGCCGAGCTCGGCATGGCTGCGAATTTCACGATCGGCGACACCACGCCGCTCAGCGACAAGGTGCGCATCTTCTGGCCGCGCGCCGTGGCGCACTGCTTCGCCCTCGCCGACTGGACCTTCTGCCGCAAGACCTTCCGGCTGGTCCGCCTCGAGGCGGCGCCGGACACCGGCTACCGCTACCAGTTCAGCCTGCCGGGCGGGCGCATCGGCGAGCCGATGAAGCTGCTCTCCGATCCGCGCAGCGGCCGCGTGGTGCGCGACTTCCGCATCGAGGGAAACGAGCTCTCCGCCGACGCGCCCGACGTCTGGGCTGTGTGCAAGATGGCGACCGACCTCAGCGACTGGGACATGCAGTTCGCCAATGCGTTCGCAGTGGCGCTGGCGAGCTACCTCGCCGTGCCGCTGACGCAGGACATCGAGCTCGCCGAGGCCAAGGCCGTGCAGGCCTTCGGCACACGCTCGGAAGGCGGCGCCGGCGGCCTGTTCGGCCGGCTGATCGCCCAGAACAAGGCGGCGCATCCGCCTTTCGAACCGCTCTACCAGGACGATCCGCTGACCGCCGGCCGCGCCGCGGACTGTTGGCACGGGAGGTATTGATGGTCGCGCGGCCGGCCAAACCCTTCCGCTCGGCCAATGCCGGCGAGCTGTCCGACGACGTCAAGGGCCGCGTCGACATCCAGCAGTATTATTCGGCCGGCCTGCAGTTCAGGAACATCGAGCCGGTGCCGCAATCGGGCTGGCGGCAGATGGGCGGAACGCGGCGGCTGGGCACCTGGCCGGCGGCGAGCCGGCCGCGCATGTGTGACATCCTGCTGGACGACGGCACCGCCGTCATGGCGATCGTGACTCCGGGACTGGTCGAGTTCTTCACCGACGCGGGCAAGCAGGGCGACGTCGCCGTGCCGGCGATCACCGCCGGCATGCTGTCCGACCTCGACTTCTACGCCGAGGGCAAGACGATCGGCATCTTTCACCGCGCGCTGAAGTCGGTGCGGCTGTTCAACGACGGCGGCCCGGGCGCGTGGACGGCGGACGACTGGCCCTACGCCCCGCCGCCAGACGCCGACCTCGGCGGCGTCTATCCGATGACGGCGGACGTCTGGGAGATCGCCATACGCTGGGCGAACAACCCGACCGTCGTGCTCAACGTCACCGTCGACACCGAAACCACGCCGGCGGTGGCGCTGACCGACGCCGGCGGCACGCGCGTGCCGGCCGAGGACGCGACCGCCGACTGGGACCTGTTCGCGGCCAATCTTGCAGCGGCGATCAACGCGCTGTCGACGGTCGCCTCCGGCGTCACGGTGTCGGCGGCAGTGCGCGAGGACAACAGCAACTATCTGCTGGTCACCTTCGGCGGCGCGGCGACCGGGCGCGAATACCAGGTCTCGGCGACCGTTTCCAACACCGCCGACGCCTCGGGCCTCGCCTACCACCGCGAGATCGGCAAGACGCAATACGAGCCGCTGTGGTCGGCCGGGCGCGGCTGGCCGGGCCATGCCTCGCTGGTGCAGGACCGCATGGCGCATGGCCGCATCGCCGCGCAGCCCGGCGCCATCGCCATGTCGCGGACGGGCGAATATTTCGACTTCGACGTTTCCGGCACCACGCCGGACGCGGCACGGCTCGACCGGCTGCGCGCGCAGACGGCCGAAACCGTCCTGATGCTGAAGGAATCGACCTTCCTGCTGGCCTTGACCGACCGCGCCGTCTACTTCGCGACGAACCGGGTGATGGAGCGCGGCCAGCCGCTCAACTTCGTGCTGGCCTCGGAGATCGGCGCGCAACCGAACTGCCCGCCCTTCGACCTCGACGGCCAGATCTTCTACGTCGCCATCAACCCGCAGGGGCTGGCCTTCGCGCATCTGGGCGGCCGCCAGCTCTACAGCATGGTCTACAACGACGTGTCGACGAAATTCGACGCGGCCGGCGAAAGCCTGCTCGCCTCGCACCTGGTCGACAGGCTGATACGCGCGGCGCGGCAGAAGCCTGAAACCGACCTCGACGCCTCGAAAGGCTGGCTGCTGCGCACCGACGGACGGCTGGTCGCCGCGCAGATCATCAAGAACCAGAAGATCACCGGCTTCTGCCAGTGGCAGGCCGCCGGCGGCGGCATCGTGCGCGAAATCCGCGTCGACGGCCGCAACCGGCTGTGGCTGGCGGTGCAGCGCGGCGCGCTGCGCACGATCGAACTCTACGACCAGGCGCTTTTTCTGCACGACGTGGTGACCAAGGGCGCGACCGACTTCGCCGGGGTGCTGACCGGCCTCGACAGCCACGAGGGCGCCGAGGTGTGGGCTGTGGCGCAGGGCTACGTGCTCGGGCCGTTCACGGTCGCCGGCGGCGCCATCGACCTGCGCGACGCCTATGACGGGCCGATCGTGGTGGGCCGCTGGCAGAAGCCGGTGTTCGAATCGATGCCCGAGGTGCTGGTGCGCGGCAATGACGACGTGCTGATCCGGCCCGGCCGCATCCACACCGCGCATATCAACATCGTCGGCACCACGTCGATCGCGGTCGGCGCCAACGGCACGCCGCCGGCCGACGTGCCGCTGCTGGACGCCGGCGACCCGGTCGACCAGGCGATGCCGGCGAAAACCAAACTGGTGACGGTGGCCGGGCTGGACGGCTGGATGACCTATCCGACGCTGACCATCACGCAGGTCAGGCCGGGGCCGCTGCGCGTCAAGGACTATGGGCTGGAGGCAAAGCTGTAATGGGCATCCTGTTTTCCGGACTGTCGGCCCTGTTCGGCGGCGGCGGCGCGGCGGCCGGGGCGGCCGCCACGGGCGCCGCTGCGGCCGGCGCCGCCACCAGCCGTCGCGTCCGGCATTTCGATCGCCTCCATCCTGCAAGGCACGGCGACGGTGCTCGGCGTCGTCGCCTCGATCGGCGCCGGCAACGCGGAGGAGCTGGAAGCGCAGGATGCCGAGCGCGAAACGGCGCTGGAGAACCTGCAGGGCATCCAGCGGCGGGCCTCGATCAAGCGCGAGCTGGCCGAGGCCACCGGGGCGCTCAACACCGCCTATGCGGCATCGGGCGTCGACCTGTCATGGGGCACGGCGGCGGCGGCCAGGCAGGACGCCTTCCGCGACGCCGACCTTGCGCTCACCGCCGACGCCGGCACGCAGGAGGTGCGGCAGTCGCGGCTGGCCGAACGGGCAGCGAACTATCGCGCCGGGGCGAAACGGGCGCGCGCCGCCGGCATTCTCAACGGGCTGACCGGCGCCATCGGCGGCGCGTCGCCATTGCTGCAGCGGGGCTGACATGGCTAACGAACGCCGCGACCCGGTCGGCTACCGCCCGTTCCGCGCCCAACCGCTGCTGGCCGAGGGCCTGCTTGCCGTGTCGCGCGACGGCGGCGGCGATCTTCTGGAGCGCGTCTCGGCAGGGCTGTTCCGTCTGGCGGCGGAGGCCGGGCAGGTGGCCGACCGGCAGGCCGAGCGCGCCGGCCGGCTGGCGGGCGAGCAGGCGGCGCTTGCCGGGCGCGTCGCGATCGACCCGGGCGAGGCGGGCACGGCGCCGGCCACCGGCGGCCGCCGGCTGACCGGCACCCAGGCCGAGCGCGCCGGCCGCGCCAAAGCCTATCTCATGAGCAGGCATGGGCTGTCCAACGAGGCAGCCTCCGGCCTTGTCGGCCAGTTCGCGCAGGAATCGGGGTTCGACACGCGCGCGCGCAACCCCGGCGACGGTTCGGACGGCAGCGACAGCATCGGGATCGCGCAGTGGAACGGCCGCCGCGCCCAGGCGCTTCGCCGGTTCGCGGCCGCCGCCGGCCGGCCGGTCGACGACTTCGAAACGCAACTCGATTTCGTCATGCACGAGCTGCGGGGCAGCGAAATCGGCGTCGGCCGCCGGCTGCTGGCGGCGCGATCGGTGGAGGAAGCGACGGCGGCGGCGATCGGCTACGAGCGCCCGCAGGGCTGGACCCCGCAGAACCCGAGCGGCGGCCATGGCTGGGCGAACCGGCTGGCGGCGGCGCGATCGGTCTACGGGAGCGCCGTGGCGGCCGCGCCCGCCGGCGTCGACCCGACGCCGACCGCCGCCGTTCCCGCCAGGGCGCGGCCGCCATCGGTTTCGGGCGGCGGCTTCCGGCCCAGCGGCGCCGACACGGTCTATGGCCGCGCCTATGACGAAGCGGGCGCCCGCACCTATGTGCAGATGCTCGACACCGAAATGCGCTCGACCGCCGGGCAGCTTTTCGACCGCTACCGCGACGATCCGGTGGCGCTGACGCAAGCCTACGGCCATCTGCGCACCATCCTGAAACAGGACCATGTGTTTCCCGAGATCGAAGCGGATTTCGAGACGGGTTTCGGCCGGCTGACGGAGAGCTATCTCGGCCAGGCGCGCGACAATCTGGCACGCAAACACGAAGCCGCCGACCGTGCCGACTTCATTACCCGCACCGCCGAGCTTGCCACCGAGCAGCAGCGCATGATCGCCGGTTTCGACCCGGCCAATCCCGACGCGGCCGAGGCGATCGCCGCCGCGCAGGGCGCGATCGACGCGCATTACGACGACGCGGTGCGGCGCGGCGTGCTCGACCCCGACGCGGCCGCGCGCGCCAAGATCGCAGGCCGGCGCGAGGCGGCGACCGGCTTCTACCTCAAACAGGCCGAGGCGCTGGACGCAACCGGCGTCGCCTCGATGCGCGAGGCCATGCGCAAGGACTTCGCCGAAGGCGGCATCGAGGGGCTGGACGGTGACGGCTGGGCGGCGCTCGACACCACGCTGAAGCGGCTGGAGGACAACAAGCGCGCCGAGGCCGAGCGCGACACGGTGCGGTTCGGCCGCGAGGGCGACCAGTTCGCCGCGCGCGTCGCCGCCGGCTTCGGCGTCGACCAGGCGGCCTATGCGGCGTGGCAGCTCAAGGCCGGCGAGAGCGCCGAAGGCAAGGCGGCACTGGCCGAAACCGAGGGCAAGATCGCCGCCGCGCGCCGGCTGCGCGACCTCGACCTCAATGCCGGACGCAAATATGTCGAGGGCTTGCGCAAGGCGCTGGGCGACAATCCGAGCGACGCCAAGCTGCGCGAATACGCCTTCGCCGCGGACATGCTGGAGGCCAAGGCCAAGGCGATCGCCACCGACAGCGTGTCTTATGCCGAGGCCACGGGCATCGTGCCGGCGACGCCGCTGCTGACCGAGGCGGGCGACCAGCTCGCGGCGACCGTGACGGCGCGCGTCGACGCGGCTGATGAGGCCGGCCGCCGGCTCGGCGTGGCGCCGCGCTACCTGAAAGCCGGCGAGGCCCGGGCGATCGCGGCGCAAATCCGCGCCAATCCCGAGACGGGCGCGGCGACGGCGGCGGCGATCGTCGAGGGCGCCGGCAAGGCGGCGCCCGCGGTGCTGTCGGAATTCGGCGCCGACGCGCCGATGGTGAGCGAAGCCGGCGCCATCCTCGCCTTCGGCGGCTCGGCGCGGGCGGCCGAAGACGTCATCCTCGGCTACGGCAAGGGGCCGGACGGCAAGCAGATGAAGGGCCTGAAACCCGACGCGCAGCGCGAGAGTTTTGCCGGCGTAACCGGCGACGCGCTGTCGATGGCGCCGAAAGACCGGACCCGCATCGACCGCGCGGCGGCGGCGATCGCGCGCAAGCGCATCGCCGACGAGGGGCTTGACCCCGACAGCCCGGAGGCCGCCGACATCCACGCCCGGGCCGTGCACGAGGCGGCCGGCGGGCAGTTCGATGGCGGCCAGCAGTGGGGCGGTTTCACCGGCTGGGGCGGCGCGTTGTTCTCCCGGGAACGCAAGGTGCTGGTGCCGCCCTCGATGCGCGCCGATTTGTTCGGCGACGCGATCCTGGCGCTGACCGACGCCGATTTCACGGGGATGGCGGTGAAGCCTGTGCCGGTGGCGACGCCTTACGGCATCGCGCCGGCGCTCGGGCTGGCGGCGACGCTGGCGAACGGCACGCCGGTCGCCGTCGACGGCGGTTACGCCTTCGCCTATGGCAGCGGCGCCGACCCGCAATTCGTCAGGGGCAGCGACGGCAAGGTGTTCGTGCTCGACATCGTCGGGCTGCGCGGCCGGCTGGCGCCGCGCGTGCCGGGAGCGTTCCGCTGATGTTCCTCTACGGCTCGATCACGCCGGAAAACCCGACCTTCGCGCCGACGCTGCAGACCGAGCGCGACCGGCGGGCCGCAAGTGCCGCGATGTGGGACGCCACGCGCGACCTGCAGCTCTACCGCGACAACGCCAATGCCGAGGACGCGGCGGTTGCCGAGGCCTATGCCCGCCGCAACCGCGCCATCTTCGAGGCGACCGGCGTGCAGCTCCAAAATCCGCGCCGCGACTTTTCCGACGCGGACCTGCAGGAGGGAAGCAGGATCCTCGACGCCGGCGGCGACCCCTGGACGGTGATGCAGCGGCGCGAGCGCGACTGGAGCGACGCGGCGGCAAAACTGGCGCGCGAGCGGCCGGGCGCGGCGGCGATCATCGCCGCCGACCGGCCGATCCGCGCCGACGCCGAGGCGCTGGCGCGCGCGGCGGAAACCCGCTTCGACACGGCCAGCCAGGAGGCCGTGGCGGCCGGCGCCGGCACGCTGCTGCCGACGCTGGCCGGCGGCATAGACGGGTTTCTGCGCGATCCCTGGCAGGTGGGAACGCTGTTCCTCGGCGGCGGTTTCTCGGCGCCGGCGAAAAGCGTCGTCGGCCGCGTCGCCCAGACGATGTTTTCGGAAGCGATCGTCAATGCCGGCGTCGAAGGGGCCGTGCAGGCGGCCAGCCAGGACTGGCGCCGCGAAGCGGGACTCGAGCGCGGGCTAACGCCGGCCTTGCAGCAGGTGGGGCTGGCTGCACTGTTCGGCGGCGGCTTCGGCGGCCTGCTGCAGGGCGGCGCCGAGGTGTTTCGAGCGCTGCGGCGGGCGGCGCCGGCGCCGGAGGTGATGACGCGCATCGCCGAGGGCCGGCCGGAGCCGGGCGACATGCCTGATCTGGCCGCCGCGCTCGGCATCGAGCCCGACCCGGCCATGCTGCGCACGGCCGAGATCGCCGCCGAACAGGAAATGCTCGACCGCGCCGCCTTCGGTCCGCCGCCGGCCGGCGCCGACGCGGCCGGCGCCGAGCGGGCGGCCGCGCAGGCCATGCGCATCGTCGACGGCGACGCCGACACGATCGCCCGGCAGTCGGCGATCGACCGCCTCGTCGCCGCCAACCAGCCGCTCGGCCGGCCGCCGCGCCGGCCGTTGACGCTGACCGATTTTCTGCGCGCCGGCGGCGGCGTCGCCGACGAGGCCGGGGCGCTGGCCCGCATCGGCGTGGCCGAGCGGCTGGCGCCACGCTCCGGCGACGGCCGCAGCCTGGACTATGCGCGCGAGGCGGCGGCCGAGGCCGGTTATCTCGACGGGCTCTACGGCGACCCGGAGACGGCGGTGGCGCGCTCGACGCCCGACGATCTCCTGCGGCTGCTGCGCCAGGAGGCGGCGGGCGAGCCGGTGTTTTCCCCGCGCGTCGACGGCGACGCGGCAACGGAGTGGCAGGCCTTCGAGGCACGCGGCCGGGCCCGCGACCAGTACCGGCGGCTGCTCGAGGAAGTCGACACGGCGATCGACACGCTCGGCCTCGACGGCCGCGTCGACGACGCGGTGCTGGCGCGCGCCGCCGAGCTGATCGACGACGAAACCGACGCCGTCGCCGCGCTGGAACGCGCGATCGAACAGGACTATCGTGCCTTTGCCGAGGAGGATTTTTCCGGTGAGCCAGAATACGACATCCCGTTCTTCGACGCTGAGGACGCCGGAGCGCGACCGGGCGCTGGCGACGATGCTGGAGCGGCGGGCGCAGACCTCGCCGCACAAGGCCGAGCTCTTGCGGATGGCGAAAAATTTCCGGGTGCTGGCGCAGATCAAGGCGAGGCGCAGCTAGCGCCGCCCGGCGGCGCGGCCGAGCCGGCGAGCCCGAGGCCGGCGAGCAGGCGCGGCGCTGGCGCTGGCCGAGGTGCGGGCGGCGGCGCCGGAGCCGCTGAAGATCGCCGCGCCGGAGGGTTTCGCGCTCGACCCGCGCACGGCGGTCAAGCGCCAGTTCGCCAATGCCGTCCGCGCATGGGCCTCGGAAAAATTCGGCGGCAGGACCGTGCGCAACCTGGCCGACGGCAGCGACATCATCATGGCCCGCAGCGGCATCAAGCACACCACGGCCCGCGACAGCCAGTCGCGCCGGGCGCTGGCGGCGCTGTGGCGGCTCGACGACATGCTGGCCGGCGCCCGGCCGGCCGGAAGCGAGCCGGACAGGCTCGGCCGGCGCAACGTCGTGGCCGCGCATATCTACGAACGCGAGGTGGAATTCGACGGCGAAAGCGCGCGCATGCGCATCGTCGTGCGCGAGGACGCGACCGGGCGGCGCTATTACGATCATTCGGAGGTGAGGGGCGGCGGCCCCGCTACGGGCAAGTCGCCCGAAGGCTCGTTGGTCCCGGCTGTGCAAGGGCCGCCTGACGCCAATATAGGCGCGCCGGCGCAAAAGGCCAAGCCCGACCTGTGGGACATGCTGCCGGCCGGTACGGAGGCGGACGGCCAGGCGCGGCATGTGACGCATGCCGACATGCTGGATGATGCCGAGCGGGACGGGTTTTTCGCGGACCTGATCAAGAGCTGCAAGGATTGACATGGCGCTGCGCGACTGCCTGATCTCCGCCGCAGAGCAGGGCGAGATTTCCCGCCAGGAGGCGGCCGAGCTGGCCGACGCCGCCGACCGCGCCTATATGCGCCACCGCGCCACGATGAGCGACGACGCGGCCCGCGCGCGGGCGCGCGCCGAGCTCGAGGCGGAACTGCGGGCGACCGCGATCGAGAAAAAACGCCGGGCCGACCTGACCGAGGCGGCGCGGCTGCGCGTCAAGGGCGAGCTGCAGGGTTTTCGCGACCGCGACGGCAAGCCGAACGTGTTCGACGCGGCCATGGGGCTGCTGTCGCATTACGGTTTTCGCACGGGATCGTCGGTGCGCGGCCGCGCCGAGGCGATCGTGGCGACGGCGCATGCAAAACTCTCGGAGGTGATGTTTTCGTTCGAACGCAAGGGCGTTCTCGGCCGGCGCGCCAACCGGGCGCTGACGTCGGACGTGCTGAAGGAGCTGCACGGCGAGGCCTCCGGCGACGCTACCGCAAAGGCGCTGGCGCGGTCGGTCTCGGCGGTGTTCGAAGATCTGCGGCAGCGCTTCAACGCCGCCGGCGGGGCCATCGGCAAGCTCGAAAATTTCGGCCTGTCGCACAGCCACGACCGCATGAAGCTGCGGCGGCTGGGCCGCACCGCCGACCAGCGGCGCGACGCGTGGAAAGCCGTGATCCGCCCCTTGCTCGACCCCGAGCGGATGGTGAACCCGCTGACCGGCCAGCCGGTCGGCTCGGCCGGGCTGGATCAGGCGCTCGACCATGTGTTCGATTCGATCATTTCGGAGAACCGCGCCCATCTGCAGCCGCAGGCGCGCACGATCGGGCGCGGCGCCATCGCCAGCCAGCGCCAGGACGAACGGTTCCTGGTGTTCAAGGATGCCGCGAGCTGGGAAGCCTATCACCGCAAGCTCGGCCGCGGCGACCCGGTGCAGGCGATCTTCAACCATGTCAACGGCATGGCGCGCGACATCGCGGCCATGGAAATCCTCGGGCCGAACCCGGCGGCGATGGTCGAGTACATGAAACAGGTGACGGCGCTGGAGATCGGCAAAAGCGAGGCCGGGTATGCGTCGCTGGCAAAAGAGGCGAAGCTACTGAAGGCGAGCGCGGCGGATTGGGCGCAGTACCGCATATCGGCGCTGTGGCAGACCTTGCGCGGCCGCCCGGACGTCGTTTCCGGCGTCTCCTCGAGCACGGCCGACGTCAAGAACCTGCTGACCTCGGCGCAGCTCGGCTCCACCGCGATGCTGGCGGCGGCGACCGACCCGTTCATCGCGGCCGCTTCGCGCAAACTCGCGGGCCTGCCGGTGACATCGACGGTGCGCGACATGATCGGCATGCTGTCGACGGCGCGGCGGCGCGAGATCATCCGCTCGGGCATCGTGTGGGACGAATATCTGCACGTGATGACCGACGAGCTGCGTTTCGCCGGGCCGGCGGTGGGCGGCGAGTGGTCGCGCTGGCTGGCCGACCGCGCCGTCACCTGGTCCGGCCTGAAACCGCTGACCACCGGCCGCAAGCTGGTCGAGGCGCGCTTCTGGCAAGGGCATATCGCCGATCGCCGCGAGGTGGCGTTTGCCGCGCTCGACCCGCGTTTCCGCCGGGCGCTCGAAGGGTTCGGCGTGCGCGCCGAGCATTGGGACATCTGGCGGACCAGCGTCGACGCCGCCGGTTTCGTGACGCCGGCCGAGATCGAGCGGCGCGGCGGGCCGGTGACCTATATCGACCGGCGCACGGCGAGCCCGCGCGCGGCGAGCGTGGAAGCCAAGGCGCAGCGGCACCGGGCGGCGGCGGAAAAGCTGGCCGAGGTTATCTCGTCCTGGTCGGAGCGCTCCGTGCCCTCCGGCACGCCGAACGCGCGCTCGGTGGTGACCGGCAAGGTGGAGCGCGGCACGGTCGGCGGCGAGCTGCTGGACTATGCGCTGCAGTACAAAAGTTTCGGTCTGTCGTTCACGGCGATGCAGATGGAGGCGATCGGCGAAATGGCTGGCGCGCGCGGCGGCGGGCGCGGCTGGCGCACCGGCCTCGGCTATTTCGCGCCGATGGCGATCATGCTGACACTCGGCGGCGCCGCCTATCTGCAGATCAAGGCGCTGATCGACGGCCGCCAGCCGGAGGACATGCGGGAGCCGCAGTTCTGGCTGAAGGCCGGCGTCCAGGGGGGCGGCTTCGGCCTGTTCGGCGACTTCGTGAAATCCACCGAAAACCGCTTCGGCCAGTCGATGCTCGAAGCGCTCATGGGACCAGGCGTGGCCTTTCTGTCCGACGCCGGACAGCTCACCGTCGGCAACGCGCTGGAGGCCGCTGGCGGCGACGACACCCAGGCCGGCCGCGAGCTGACGCGGTTCGCCCGGCGCTACACGCCGGTGGCGTCGTCGCATTGGGCGATGCGCGGCGCCTACAACCGGCTGGTGCTCGACAATCTGCAATGGATGCTCGACCCGGCCGCCGACAAGAGCTTTAAAGCGCAGGCCGCGCAGGCCAAGAAGAACGGCACGCCGTATCTGGTGCCGCCCGGAGCGTTCACGCCCTAGAGGTCCAGAACCGTCGACGGCAGGAATGTCATGGTGCGGGCGTTGCCGCCGCCGCGTGGGTTGTGCGGCTCCGCGCCCGGCAGCCGACGCAGGAACTCAAAATGCCGGTGGAAGGGCGTGCCAGCAAAGACCGCGTGCAGCTTGGGGCTGACGTTGGGAATGAGCATGCCTTCCTCGTTCGCCTTGATGCTGGTGGCTTCCGCCAAGGCCTCGCGCGCCTTCCAGTCGCCGGCGAAATGCCGATCCAGCAGTTCGCGGACGCTGCCCTTGGCGGTGACGTAAGCGAGCAGCCAGCGCAGGCATTCGACCGGGCCGGTGTCCGGCAGCGCCTTCGGCCGGGTCGGCAGGCCGACCATTTCCCATATCTCGCGGACGAAGGCCCGGTCCCATGTCATGCGCGCCTCCTTGACAATGTCGAGGGCGATACGCTGGCGCTGGATGTCGAGGTCGGGAATCTCGGCGGGCGTGCCGGCGCCGGCCTGCCTGCCATAGCCGCCAGTGCGCAGGATCGACGGGAGCACCTCATGGTAGACCCAGCGCATGAAGCGCTTGGCCTCCGGTTTGTTGGATCGGCCGATGAGGCGGAAGACCCCGGGTAGGGAGACAACAATCATGCTGCGATCTCCACCCCCTCGCCGCGAGGCTGATTGGGTGGGTATTTCGTACCCACCCTTTTCGTCGGGATCGAGCCTATCAAGGGCCTGATGGTGGTCCCTAATGTCGAGGGCGGCGCAGACATCCTTGCCGGCAAACCACGGCTCGCCGGCGATGTCGACGACTCGCACCAGATGTTCCTCGAAAACGAAATTGGCCAATGCATTCATGACGCGCTCCTCTCGTAGCTGCGCTTGGTCAGCATGTTGATCTGAGAGATGGAATTGAGCGTCTTTTCACGGGCCAGGTGCAGCAGCACCGTCTCGGCGTCCATGATGCGCTTTCGGTCGCCTTCGTCGGCGATCTCATGCATGTACAACATCGCATCGATGAGGCCCTGTAAATCGCAAAGGTCGGTCTCGACCTGCAGGTAGGGCATGTGAACAACGTTAGTCATGGGGGATAACCCCACGAAAACGTGATATTGACGGCGGCAGCCATGATCGATCTCCTAGGATCGGTTGCGGTTAGGGCCGGTGTGGAAGTTCGCGCTTCTCGCCGGTCCGCTACTGTGCTAGCACGGAATTCGGAGAGGTACAAGAACTGTGCTAGCACGGAAAAAGAAGCGAGGGCCGGTCCCGACAGGAAAAGGACTGCAAGTCGTCACGCGGCTGCATGACGATCTCCTTGACCCACTAGATGCCTTTGCGGCAGAACAGAGCGACAAACCCGGCCGGCCAGAGGCAATCCGCCGTATTTTGCGTGACTGGTTGACTGGACAGGGATACGCGCCAAAAAAAGAATAGGCATGAACAAGCACGCGCACCTAGCAGGATTCATTGGTGCTCTGGCAACGTTCGTCGTGTTCGGTTTGTTTGTGCGTGGCCTCCGCCGCTCCTTGCGCGCACAAATCTGGTGGCTGTTCGATCTTCCGCCACGCGCAATCGGCGAGTTCCTTGGCTATTTGCTTTTTGCTACGTTGCCATTTGCGGCCGTCCCGATCGGCATCGTAGTTTATCGGATCGTCATGCCTGCTCCAAAACATGAAGCGACTTGGGTACGGACAGCTTTAGCCTCCGCCACGAGCTGGTTCATTGGATTTACCGCATTCATGATTCTTTACCGGGCCAATCACTGGTTGGCATTCACGCTGCTGGAGCGGGCAAAGGACTAGCTTCTCCCCCCCAATTGACGCGCCCGCGCGAGAGTCAATCTCGCGGCATGGCGGACACACCCTTTCCTTTTCCGCGTCAGACGCGGCAGTCGCCGATCCTGGTCGGCAACGGCTCGACCGGCCCCTACGGCCCGTCCGCCTATAAGGTGTTCGACATCGCCGACGTCGAGGTGTGGGTGCGCCACCAGAACGAGGCCGCCTTTTCCAAGGTGGCGGCGACCGTCGTCAAGACCGGCAATGCCGTCTACGACACGTTCTCGGTGATTTTTCTGGCGGCGCTGCCGGCCAGCTCGCAATGGTACCACCAGGCGGCGCGCACCCACGAACGCCAGGTGGCGGTGACGCAGGCCGGCGCGATCGCGGCGACCGAACTGGAAAAGGAGCTCTCCAAACAGGGCACGGTGCTGTCGGAGCTGCGGCGCGATTTCGACCGCTCCTGGAAGGCCGACTACGGCAGCGGCGGCCGCATCGCCGGCGCGCCCGGCCAGGTGGCGCTGTTCGACGCAAACGGCAATCTGACCGGCGGCGTGGTGCCCGACGGCAGCGAGGTGCTGCCTGCCACGCCCAACGGCTTCCTGCGGCGCAACGCCGACGGCACAGGGACGCTCGGCCTGTCGGTGCCGCAGGTGGGCGAGGCCCTGAACGACGAAATCCGCAGCCGGGCTGCCGTGTCGTTCGCGCCGCTGGCCCTGCCCACCGGCGGCGGCTTTGCCGGACAGGGCAACATCTATGCGGACATTGACTACTCGCATTTCAACTGCGTTTGCGCGTTAAAAAACGACGCCATCCTGGAGACGCATATCAGGGGCGGCGCGCACGGGCAGCGGACCGAGGGGGCGATCAGCACGTCGCAGCTGGCGACGTACGCGGACCCGTATTGGGTCATCGAGATCGACGGCGTCGACGCCTCGGACGGCACCGTGTCGCTGCTCAACCCTCTCTACATCTATGTCGAGAGCACCGACGACGAGTCGCATGTCGATTTTCTGGTGCCGGCCCTGGACGAATACGGGGTGCCGCGGATCCTCACCATACCCGGCCCGCAGAAGACCAATCCCAACGCCCCCAACTATCGCCGCGTCCGCTCGTCCATCCCGGTATCCGGCATCACCGGCAGGATCAAGGCGACGGGCCAGCCCAACGGATACATCGAGGTCGGCACGTATTCGCGCAAATCCAACGCCGAGGCTGGCGTCAGCCGCGACGGCGGAAAGTCCTTTGTCTGGACGACGCTCCGCGACGGCATGACCAACGCCGACTGGCGCTGCTACTGGATCGTCTGCGGCACGACGGCGCTGGGCGCGGCGGCGGTCGGCTATTGGGCTGTGCCGGCGGCCGACCTCGGCAATCCGGGCACCAACTACCACCAGCTTACCCATGACGGCACGACCTGGACCGAGGCGGTGGAGATCACCTATGAGGGGCTGCCCGCCGACATGGCGGGCCTGCCGCCGATCCAGTACACGCCGTGGCTGATCGGTGCCAGCGGCTGGCTGCACACCATCAAGTTCCGCGGCGGGCGCAGCTGGTTCATGCGCAGCAGCCCCGCCTCCGAGGGCCGGCGGTGGACCGTCGTATCGCAGATCGCCAACTGCCCCGACATCGGCTCACAGGTCATCGACGCGATCGACCTTGTCAACAACACCTTCCGCGTGCCGGGTACGACGTTGGCACTGAGGCTCGCGCCGGGCGACTTCGTGGGGGCGAGCAACGCCAGCGCCAACAACGGTGTCTACCGCGTCGCGGAGGTCAGCGTCGTGGGCGGCAAGACCGTCGTCAGGATGGTCGAGCCGATCCCGTCCGCCACCGTCGCCGGCCGGTTGCGCCCGATGTCGTTCGCGGAGTGGGGTTTGACGCGCATCAGCGAGCGCGACTGGCTGACGGTTGCCCGCGTGCAGGGTCTGGTCAGCTCGATGGTCATGTTCCGCACCGCCGACGGCGGCGCTACATGGCAATATCTCGGCACGGCCGGCCTGCCCAAATCGGGCGGCTGGATCAGCCCCTGGCTGGAGACATTCCGGCACGGCGGGCGCGTCTGGGTGGGCCTCATCCTTTACGAGCGCGCCAGCGCCTCGCTGCCGCCGCCGAATGCGCGCTGGCTGACGATGCGCGTGCAGGAGGCCGCCGGGCTGCTCGACGGCACCGCGAATTTCGACGTGCCCGCCGTGCGCATGATCCAGGATGTTTCCGTTACCCACAAGCTCTCCGGCTATCCCGGCGTGTATCGGTTGCCCGGCACCGCGGAAATGCTGGTGTTCATGGGCCGCGAGCTCGACACCGCGAACAGGGCGCAGTTGGTCGCGTTCCGCTTCAATGCCGGTCCACACATCCCGCACGGCCAGTGGGAGCCGCTTGGCGTGCAGGTGGCGTCGGGCGCGAGCGCCAGCATCGATTTTATCAACCTCGGCGCTTACGAAAACCTGCGTTTCGAGATCTCGGACGGGGCACACACCGACGCCGGCAATACCTTCCTGGCGTGGCGCGTCTCCGTCAACAACGGGGCCGGCTTTATCACGGACGCGGGCGGCTATGTGAGCGGCGGTGGTGGCGGCGGAACAACCAGCTTCGCCGGGGCACACCCGTCGGCCATGGCAAACACGGCCAAGCTCGAATGCGTCACGGAGTTTCTGCATTTCAACGATCCCACGCGCAAGACGGCGATCATCCGTCGGGCCGGCCTGCAAGGGGCGACGGCCGGCGGCGGCGTTGTCATCGGCCGCCGCGACGTGGCCGAGAAAAACGACGCCGTCCGCTTCCAGTCTAACGCCAGCCTGATCGCGGCCGGCACGAGGATCGAAGGCTGGGGACAGCGCAGATGGTAGAGCTGTGGATCACGGACCAGGCCGGCGAGCCGACGATCGGCCCGGTGGAGCTGCAGCAACCGGAAGCGGCGTTCGAGCTCGGCGACGAGACGCTGATCAGCATGTCCGGCCTGATCGCGCTCGCCGACGCCACGCTGCCGGACTGGGCGGTCAACGGCAACGAGCGCGAGGGTAGGATCACCTGGACCGACGGCAGCTACGAGGGCTGGCTGCAGATCGTCTCGGTGAGCACCGTGCCGTCGCTCGACGAGACCCCGCCGACGCTGGGCGCCATCACGCTGGCGCCGATCCCGCCGCGCGCGACCTGACACAACGGAGGCGACGATGAGCAAAGGCAAGGCACAGGATTTGTTTCGCGCCAAGGCGCCCGGCATCATGGCGCTGCTGATCAGGGATTTCCCGATCGGCGTCGACGACGCGGCGGCGGTGCTCGGCAATTGGGGGCACGAGTGCGGAGGATTCCTGTCGCTGCAGGAAATTTCGCCGACCATCCCCAATTCGCGCGGCGGCTACGGCTGGCCGCAATGGACCGGGCCGCGCCGGCGCAACTACGAGGCCTATTGCAAGCGCAACGGCCTCGATCCGGCCAGCGACAGGGCAAATTACGGTTTCGCCTTCGCCGAGCTCAAAGGCCCCGAGCGCAAGGCCATCCCGGCGCTGCAGGGCGCCAAGGGCCTGGCCGCCAAAGTCAAGGCGTTCGAGCTGGCCTATGAGCGGGCCGGCAAAAAACACTACGACAGCCGCAACCGGTGGGCGTCGATCGCCATCGAGGCCTGGCACGACGCCGGCGGCGCCAGCGCGGTCAAAATCCCCGAATGGGCCCTGCCGGCCGCAGGCAAGCCCGCCAGCGCGTTTCCCGCGCCGCCGGCGCCGGAACCGCCGCGACCCGCCGAGCCGCTTCCCGGCCCGCCTGTGCGTCCGCCAGATACCATCCCTGTCACCGAAGGAGGCTTCAGCATGAACTCGAACCTGTTTCACAACATCCTGACCGGCGCCATGGTCGCCAGCGCGGCCGTGACGGCCGGCCTGCTGGCGACCGGCTGCACCACCGATGTCGCCGGCGCGATCGAATGCTCCGGCAGCATCATCGATCCGCGCTGGACGTCGGGCGTGATCGCCGGCCTCGGCCTGGTCAAGACCGGCATCAACCTCTGGCGCGACGGCCTCGCCGGCCTCTACAAGCCGCAGCCGAAAATCAAGTAGGGCGAGGCGGACGATGCTCAACGACCTGCTCAACGCGCTGGGCATCAAGGGCTCGATCGTCGCCGCCGGCCTCGCCGGCGGCCTGCTGCGCGCTTTGTCGCGCCGCCGCTACAAGCTGCGCGAAATGATCGCGTCGCCGCTGTGCGGCATGCTGGCCTCCGCCTACCTAACGCTGCCGGCCGTGCACTACGTGCGGGCCACCGGCTGGCCGCTGCCGGCCGAGGACACGCAGGCCGTGCTGGCGGCCGCGTTCCTGATCGGCAGCTGCGCCATGTGGATCACCGACATCCTGTTCGAGCTGATCGTGCGGCGCTTCCGGCCGCGCGAGGAGTAAACTGCGGCGCCGTGCGACAAAAAGCGGGGGTGCGCGCGTAAGTTGTTGATATTGCTCACTCCTGCATAGATGGATGAGCTGCAGTTCGCGCGTTCGAACCGCGCCGGAATCACCAATGATTTCAACAAATGCCCCGTGAACGGAATGAGAACATTCCGTGAGACAAAAACGCAGTGAGACAAGGTTTTGTCTCACGGCGTTCATGGGCCGTTCCGGACGGCTTCGCCCTCGATGAGGCGGCCGACGACGACGAAGCGGTTTTCCTGCCAGTTGCCGCATTCGAGGCAGACCAGGCGCTTGTCATAGTCCGACAGCCAGGCGCCGGGGCCGAAGCGTTTTTCCAGCCGCACGCGGTCGACCGGGCCTTGCCGGCGGCAGCAGAAGCAGCGGCCGCCGAGGATGAACTGGCGCGGCACGTCATTGAAGCGGAGCGCGTAATAGGGTTTTCCCGGCGCCACATCGTGTAGGACCATAGTCCTATATTGCCTCGGCGCGAGATTTTCGGCAAGCTTGAGGCGGGAGGAACAACACGATGCGTATTATTCCGATCGCCGCTGCGCTGACGCTGGCGGGCAATCCCTCGTTCGCGGCTTGCACGATGGCATACTGCGACGACGATCCGCCGGCCGGCAGGGAGCGGTCCTATTACAGCGATTATGATCGCCAGCTGCCGCCGAGCCAGTATGAGCGCGAAGACCATAGCCCTTATGTCGACAGCCCGTACGAAACGCCCAATCTTCGTGGCGGCCGGCAATTGCTCGATAGCCCGCTCGACCAGCCTGACCGCTTCGGCGGCCGGGAACTGAGGGATTCTCTCTACGACTATTAATCCGGCCGGTCGAACAGCGGCTTCTGCTTCGGCGGCGGGCGAAGGTCGTTCAGCTGGTCGAGCCGGAGCTGGATCGGCGCGGCGACGCCCTTGATGCGGACGGCGACCCGGTCGGCGTCGATGACATAGGTCACCTCGACGTCGACGGTGCCAGTGTAGCCGATATCAACCTTGCGCGGCATTGCCAACGATCCCCGCTTCGCCGTCGTAGAAACGCAGCGGCGCACCTTCCTTCGATGGATCGGCTTCGAAGGGAGGCAACGTTTCACCCGTCCAGCCATTCCGGCGGGCCTCGCGCAGGATGTCGGCGCGCAGCCGCTCGTTCCGCTCGACCAGAGGCGGCGTTGCCCGCACGTAGAAATCTCGCATCACACGAACTCCGCTTCGCTGTCGCCTTCGTAGAAGGCCACCATCTTGGCGATGGCCGAATCGGCCATTTCGGGGTGCGTCGCCAGATAGTGCTTCAGGATCTGCGTGGCCGACTGCACGGTGTGGCCGGTGACCGAAATGATTTCCGGGATCGTTGCCTCGCCGAGGGCCATCCAGCACACCGCCGTGGTGCGCAGGTCGGACTCGTAAAAGCGCAGGACGCCGGTCTCGGTGTCGCCCAGCAGCGTCGGCGCCGGCGCGACCTTCCACACCACTGGCGGCGTCGAATTGCGTCCCTCGGCCTGCCAGCGCGCCGCGAGCGCGGCCGTGGCGGCCTCGTCGGGAATGCCGGCGGCGGCGGCGTCGCGCAGCTCGGCGAACCGCTTGCGGTAGCGGCCGCCGTCGTCCGGGAAGGGCACCCAGGCGGCGCGGCCGCGCTCGCCGGGCTGCTCGTCGAGCACGACGCGCGGGTTGACGATGCCGGCGGCGGCGCGGCGGGCGGCCGAGGCGGCGAGCCGGACCTTCAGCGCCGGCGCCTCGCGGATGGCGACGACGGCGCCGGTCTTCTGCTGGCGAAAGATGCGACGGCCGTTGAGCAGGCCCTTGTCGACCAGCAGCAGGCGGTCCTCCTGACGCTGGCCGGTCCACAGGCCGAGCTGCAGCATGTCGCCCATTTCGGGCCAGTCGAGCGCGTCGGCGGCACCCATGAGCGCGGCGAGCTCCGCCTTCGAGCCGATGCGCAGCCGCGGCGGCGGCGCCGCCATGCCGATGTCGCGCGCCGGGTTGAGGCCGCCGTTGAGCTTCAGGGCGAAGCGGCCGCGCCGGCGGCCCCATGCGATGGCGATGCCGAGCACGACGATCGCGCCGCGCGCCGTGGTAAGCCCGCGCTCGGCGACCAGCTCGTCGTAGAGGCCGACGACGATCGGCGTGGTCAGCGCGTCGACCGGCGCGGCGACCAGCGAGGGATCGTGCTCGCGCAAGGTGCGAAGCTTCTGCTTGTAATAGCGCACCGTCTTCGGCGAATAGACGTTGTTGGCGGCCACCTGGCGGCGCAGCTCGTGCGGATTGTCGGGCAGCTGGAATTTCGCGCTTTGCTGCCAGTCCTCGAACAGCCGGTCGAGCGTGTAGAGCGCCGGACCCGACGCGGCGGCGCGCCGCTGCGGCCGCGCCGCCTTCCTGGCCTTGGCGAGCCCGGCGACGAAGGCTTCCGACCAGTCGACGGCCTCGCCGCGCGTGAACCAGCGGCCGTCGTCGTGGCGCAAATCCCGGCCCTTGTGGCCGGCGCGCCGCAAGCCGGCGTTGGGCACGAAGCGCGGCCGGCCGTCGCGCCAGACGACATAAGGGTGCGGCGTCTTTTTTGCCATGGATGCCTCCGGGCGAGACTGTGAATCGGAACGCGGGCGAAGTCAAAGCGCCTGGATGATGTCGTAGGCGTAGATGAAGCGCGTCCGACCTGTCCGATGGTTGCGAACCTCAATGCGATCACCGTAGGCATGCCTGGTCACCACGCCGTTCTGGACGCAGCCGGCCTTCATCCACGTCACCGGCCCGCCAACGGGATAGTCGAATTGCAGCACCTCTTGCAGTTGGCGCTCCGCCGCTCGTACGACCGCGCTCGCTTCCCTCAACGCTTGGCTCATGGCCTACTCCGCCCGGTAGATTTCGATGCCGGCGATCATCAGCCGGTCGGACGAAACCCGACCGTGGCCGCAGCCGCGCGTAAGCTGCCGGGAAAAGTCGTCGGCCGCGTTCAGCGCCTCGCGCAGCTGGTCGTAGTTTTCGCCGCTGAGCGCCAGCAGCACGCCGCGCAGCGGGCCGACGCTCCTGATGCCGCATTTTTCCAGCGCTGCGCCCAGCTGCCGAAACGCGGCGTAGACGCCGAGCGTGTCCAAATCCGCCGGCTGGCTCCTGCCCTCGGCATCCATGATCGTTCCGTCGTCGCGCGCGCCAAATCGCATCGTTCTCTCCTTCGGTTGCAAAAAAATCGGCGGCATTGGCGCCGCCGCAAGTGTCCCCGCCGGCCATCTCTCGTGAAACCGGTGGGTATTGTCTGCCCGGCGGGTACGCTGGCGGGAGGAGGTGCCAATCCCGCCGGGCCGGCTCACGCGCGACCCGGGAGCCGAACTCAGTCGCGGAACTCAGTCGCGGTCGTCGTCGGCGCGGCGGCGCTCCATGTCGTGCCAGACGCCGGCGAGCAGCAGCACGGTGGCGAGCGCCAGCATGCCGAGGCCGAAGGCGATTGCGGCGGGCAGGACATCAGCCATCGACGTCGAACCCGTTGCGGCGCGGCGGCAGCGGGCCGCCGAGCCAGAGGAAGGCGCCGATGAGCACCAGCGTGTTGGCGGCGGCGGCCGCGACGATGAGCAGAAGGTCGGCGATCATGCCCGCTGCCTCCGCTGCTCGATCACGGCGAAAACGTCGCGGCCGGCGCCGGTGAGCACCGGGAACGGATGCGGGCCGGTGGTGCGGTCGATGCGGGTGAGGCCGAGGCCCTGCAGGCTGCCGGCGACGTCGAGGCTGACGCGGTGCGGGCTATCGCCCCAATAACCCCGGCGGCGATAGAGCCGGTGGCCGGCGCCGAGGATGTCGAGGGCGCGCAGCTGCTGGCGCGACAGCATTTTGGGATTGATGGCGGCGATCATCGGCCCGCCCTCCGCTCCAGCGCCTTGCGGCACAGGCGCAGGTGATCCGGCATTTCGGCGCTGACCGCGCCGATGTAGAGCTCGACGAGCTGGCGATCGGCCTGCTCGACCGAGCAGGCGGCGGCGATCGACGCGAATATCTGCACGTTCAGCCGCGCCAGGGCGAGCAGGACTTCGGCGCGGTCGGCGCGGGGTGCCCTCATCTCGCTCTCGACCCAGGCCTGCAGCCTCTCGGGCCAGCCGGATGCGACGGCGCGGCCCATGATGCGGGCGCCCGCGTCCTTGCTGGTCAGGGCGTCCGCCAGCGCGTCCATGTCCTCCAGCAGGCTAGGTGCGGCGATGCTCATGAGGATACCCCATAGCGTAAGGAGAGGGCGGCGCTGGCGGCGGCGACCAGGTCGACGGCGCCGGCATTGTCGTTGTCGGGCTGCTGCGGCGCGACGACGCCGCCGGCGCGCAAAAACGCCTCGACGGCGCGGCGCGGCCACACCCAGGTGCCGGGCACGCGGCGCGGAAAGCCGGTGCGCTGGTGGTAGGACAGCCAATGGCGCATCAGCCAGTCCGGCGTGCGGCCGAGCTCGGCCGCCACCTCCTCCAGCGTCGCCGTCTCGTTCGTCAGCATGGCCCGCGCTCCTTTGGATGAGTCGCGATCACGATGCCGCAAAAATGTGGGATATGCAACAGGGGTGCGGTATTTGATGACTCAGTATTGCGGGCAGGCGTCAGCCAAAAAAGCGGACACGCTTTGTCAACCGGCAAACCGCTAGTTTGCCGCCCGCTTGGTCAAATGCGAAACCATGGAAAGCGGACACGCTTTGTCAACCGGCCAGACGCGCCGGAACGCTGTCCGCTATGTCAACTGCGTCAGGCGGCCTCCGCGGCCCGCCGGCGGAACAGGCCGTCGACAACGCCGCGGATGATCACTTCGTTGCCGTCGACCAGCAACGGCTTGGATGTGCCGAAGCGCATCGAGTTGGTGAGCAGGTAGGGCGGCTCGTAAACGCGGAACACGGTCTCGGCCCGCATGGTCGACCACTGGTAGATCTGCGCGCAGACGATATCCTTGGGGTGCGGCTGCATGTTGAGGTCGACGATGACGACGTCGCCCGGAAGAATGCCCGACAGCTCGAGCGCGTGGGAATGGATGACCCAGGGATCGCGGCCGTTGCGGCCGCGCGTCAGCTCGCGCACGGCCCGGTCGACATTGGAGTCGATGGCGTCCTTGCCCATGTCGAAGACGAATTGCGACGCCTCCGGCTCGGCCAGGCCTGACGGGCGGTTGGGAAACTCCATCGGCCGGACCTTCGCCGCCGCCGCGATCTTGGCGATCGTGTCGACGCCGAACTTACCCTTGTAGTTCTCGCTGAGCGGCCGCTGGATGTTGGCCGGATTGATGCCGGCCAGCAGTGCGAGCGCGTTGGCCGACGTCACGCCCAGATGGGCCATGATCGCCTTCACCCAGTCGATCTGCTGCTGCTTCACGGGGTCCATGGCCCGCAAAATAGGAGCAGGGGATACGGCTACTCCATACACGGACCGCCCCTTGACGTCCCGCATCTTTGCGGGATTATCCCACAGCAGATACACGTTGGTGATTCGCGGTCAATCGAAATGACGAGTTTTGAGGACATCGACGCGCGCCGCGCGTCGGCCGGTCTGACGCGCGAGGCGGTGTGCCGGCGCGCCGGCGTCAATAGCGAGACCTGGCGGCGCACGGCCAAGGGCCGGACGCAGCCCAACCTGCGCACGCTGATCAAGCTCGACGATGCGGTAACGGCGCTGGAGCGGGAAAAGCAGGAGGCGGGGAATTGAGCATCGCCGGTCTCGCCTTCGCCGACGGCATGGACGGCGGCCGCTACGGAAACGAGCGGCAGCTTGTCGAGGGCGTGCTTGCGCGGCTGAAAAGCGAGGCGCGGGCGGTGGGCTGGAAAGGCCAGTTCCTGGTCGACGTCATCCGCACGGCGCGCGACGCCGGCACGATCATTTCCATCCAGATCGGCCCCGGCCATGGCGACATCACCGTCGACCAGGTGCGCGCCTTCCT
>JAHCJZ010000018.1 GCA_026126025.1 Bauldia sp.
CCGCGGGCGCGGCAGGCGTTGCGGGCGTCGCAGCAGCGGCGGGGGTGGTAGCCGCCGGGTCGGCAGGGACGACGCCGAGATCGCGCGGCGGCGCGCCGAGCTGCTGGCCGCCGCCGGCGGGCGCGGCCGCGGCGATGCCGGAGCCGGGCAGCACGACCTGCTGCCCGATGCGGAGGCCATCGGTGATCGAAAGGCCGTTGGCGGCGGCGAGATCGCGGACCGAGACGTTGTACTGACGGGCGAGGCTGTAGAGCGTGTCGCCGGATTGCACCGTAATGACCGAGGGCGTCGCCGCCGTCGCTGCGGGGGCAGCGGCGGCCGGCACCGGCTGGCTGGCGATCGGCGAGGGACCGCCGGCCGGGGGAAGCGCGGCGGTCTGGACCGGGGGGGGCGTCGACGGGGCGGCGTCATAGGACGGGGCGCCGTTGCCGACCAGAGCCGGCGGCATCGGCTGATTGCCGGCTCCGACCGAGCCGCCGCCGGTCGCGCCCGTGAAGACGGGAACACCGCTGCAGCTGGCGGTGAGTGCCGCCATGAAGGCGACCGACGCAACCCGGACGACCACGGACCGGGACCAAGCGGGAATACGCAGGTGCATCGCAGACTCGCATCAACGCCACAAAACCGACGCGAATCTGAACCGGTAACGTTGAGAAAGGGTTTAAAGGTGCGCGGCCTTGCCCGGGATGAGCGGAACGAAGCGAACGTCGGCGAGCTTCTCGATCTTGTTGCCGCGCTCGGTTTTCGTAAGCCTGGTGAGCACCTGAACGCCCTCGGGCGGCCCGAGCGGCGCGACCAGCACGCCACCCACCTTCAGCTGGTCGAGGAGCGCTTTCGGCACGCCCTCGGAGGCGGCGGTAACCATGATGCGGTCGAAGGTGGCGTTCGCCGGCCAGCCCAGCGTGCCGTCGCCGGTCAGCACGGTGACGTTGGTGATCTTCAGCGTCCTGAAGCGGAGCTCGGCGGCCTCGGCGAGGGTGCGGAACCGCTCGATCGTGCAGACGCGGCGGGCGAGATGCGACAGGATCGCCGCCTGGTAGCCGCTCCCCGTCCCGATCTCCAGCACCTGGTGATCCTCATGGACGTCGAGCGCCGCCGTCATCAGCGCCACCAGCTCGGGAGCGGAGATGGTCTGGCCGCAATCGATGGGCAGCGCGCGCTCGACATAGGCGGCGTTGCGGGATTCGTGCGGCACGAAGAGCCGCCGCGGCACCGCCTCGAAGGCGGCGACCAGCCGCCGGTCGGTGATGCCGTTCTGGCGGAGGCGAAGGAGAAACCCGGCGATGGCGATGCGGTCGCGTTCGACCTGAGCCGGATCGATCGCCGGTTCCGTCTCCGCGATCAAGTCGCGACCTTCCGTCCCGACAGCAGGTCCGCGCCCTCGAAATGATCGCGCAGGCGCGCCGCAAGGCCGTAGTCGGTGAGGTCGATGCGCAGCGGCGTCACCGAGATCGCGCCGCCGTCGAGCGCGTGAAGGTCGGTGCCGGGCACCTTCTCCGACGCCTGGCGCTTGTAGCCGAGCCAGAAATAGGGCGTGCCGCGCGGATCGACGCGCTCCTCGATGAAGAGGCTGTGGAGCAGCCGGCCCTGATGGGTGATGTCGACGCCCGTCACCTTGTCCGGCGCAAGGTCGGGGAAATTGATGTTGTAGAGGATGCCCGGCGGGAAGCCGAAGGCGAGAAGGTGGCGGATCACCGCGGGCGCGTAGGTCTCGGCAGTCTCCCACGGCACCTCGCCATGGTCGTCCGACCAGGCGAAGCACTGGCTGAGCGCGATCGACGGGATGCCGATCAGCGTGCCCTCGATCGCGCCCGCGACGGTGCCGGAATAGGTCACGTCGTCCGCCGCGTTCTGCCCGCGATTGACGCCGGAGAGGACGAGGTCGGGGCGGCCGCCGAGGAGCCGGCGCGACGCCATGATCACGCAGTCCGCCGGGGTGCCCTTCAGCGCGAAGCGGCGCGGCGCGACCTGGCGCAGCCGCATCGGGTCCGACAGCGTCAGCGAATGCGAGAAGCCGCTGTGGTCGAACTCGGGCGAGACGACCCACACATCGTCGCTGATGGTGTGGGCGACGCGTTCCAGGAGCGCCAGGCCGGGCGATTCGATGCCGTCGTCATTGGTGATGAGGATGCGCATTGTCCTGCCCTGGCCGATCCCGTCCTGCACCGGAAATGGCGTTACCCGCCAATCCGTTCCACCCCGCCCATATAGGGAGCCAATGCCGACGGAACGGTGACCGAGCCGTCGGGGTTTTGATAGGTTTCGAGCACCGCGATCAGCGCCCGGCCGACCGCGACGCCCGAGCCGTTCAGCGTGTGGACGTGGCGGGTTCCCTTCCCTTCGGCGGGGCGGTAGCGCGCCTCCATGCGGCGCGCCTGGAAGTCGCCGCAGACCGAGCAGGACGAAATCTCCCGGTAGGTCCCCTGCCCCGGCAGCCAGACCTCGATATCCCAGGTCTTCTGCGCGGAGAAGCCCATGTCGCCGGTCGAGAGCGTCATCACGCGATAGGGCAGATCGAGCCGCTGCAGCACCGCCTCGGCGCAGGTGAGCATGCGCTCATGCTCGGCGGAGGACTGCTCGGGCGTGGTGACCGACACCAGCTCGACCTTGTCGAACTGGTGCTGCCGCAGCATGCCGCGCGTGTCGCGGCCCGCCGCGCCGGCCTCGGAGCGGAAGCACGGCGTCAGCGCCGTGTAGCGCATCGGCAGCTCGGCCTCGCTGAGGATCGCATCGCGGACGAGGTTGGTGAGCGGGACCTCGGCGGTCGGGATGAGCCAGAAGCCGTTTCGACTTAGCCATATCTGATTGAAGCGGTTGGTACCCTCTTGGGTTAGGGACAGGTTTGTCGTGTCACCACGCGTTCCGAGGTCGTTGCAGTACCTACCCTCAGGACGTCCTGTTCCAACGGCGGCCAAATATTCATTGATGACCTGTTGATAGAAATCCAACTGTTCTGTTGCGGTCGGGGGCCTCAGAGTTGCGAACAAGTCCTCCCTGAACTTAGGGAGCTGGCCGGTGCCGAACATTACGTCGTCGCGCACCAGGAGCGGCGGTGCGACTTCGGTGTAGCCGTGCTCGCGCGTGTGGAGGTCGAGCATGAACTGGCCGAGCGCGCGTTCGAGCCGCGCCAGCTCGCCCTTGAGGACGACGAAGCGCGCGCCGGAGAGCTTCGCCGCCGCGGCGAAGTCCATGCCGAGCGGCTCGCCGATCTCGAAATGCTCCTTCGGCGCGAAGTCCTTCGGCCAGGCCGGACGCGGCGTCTGCGTGAGGCGTCCGCCCTCGCCGGGCGTCCCCCACTGGCGGTGGATGACGTTGGCTTTCTCGTCCGGCCCCACCGGCACATCGGCGAGCGGCACGTTGGCGACCACCGCCAGCGCGTCGCGCAGCTCCGCATCGAGACGCCGCTCCTCGTCCTCGGCGTCGCCGAGGAACGTCTTCAGTTCCGCCACCTCGGCCATCAGCGCGGCGGCCGCCGCCTCATCCTTCGCGGCCTTGGCCTTGCCGATCTCCTTCGAGGCGGCGTTGCGCCGCTCCTGCGCGGTCTGGAGCTTCACCAGATGCGCGCGCCGCGTCTCGTCCTTCGCGATCAGCGTGTCGACCACGGCCTGCGCTTCGCCCGGCGACGACCCGCGCTTCACCAGCGCGTCGGCGAGCGCGGCGGGGTTGTCGCGAATCCACTTGATGTCGAGCATGGCGATCGTCGAGAGAACGGAGGAATCGACGCGGCTTATAGCAGGTCCGCGGACGCCGTCGTCCCCCTCCCGCCGCGGCACCGTGTCGAACAACCGCGCTCCCCGGGCGCGGTGCAGCACGCAGTGATGCACCGCAGAACCGGGGTCCAGGCCGCGTGGGTCCCGGTTCTGCAGCGCATCATTTCATGCTGCGCTGCGCCCGGGACACGACCGGCGCGAGTGCGGGACTGCCGCGAGCGTCTATGCCGGCGTGGTCGTGCCGGCGGAGGCGGCGGCGGCTTCGGCCTGGGCGCGGCGGCGCTCGATGTAGCGCACCGAATAGATCGACGCCTCGTAGAGGAGGATCGTCGGCACGGCGAGGCCGATCTGGCTGATGATGTCGGGCGGAGTCAGGATCGCGGCGGCGACGAAGGCGCCGACGATGGCGTAGCGCCGCTTGTCGCGCAGGCCCTGGCTGGAGATCGTCCCGGCGCGCGCGAGGAGCGTCAGGATCACCGGCAGCTGGAAGCAGAGCCCAAACGCGAAGATCAGCATCATGATGAGGCCGAGATATTCGCTGACGCGCGCCATCAGCTCGATCGACACCCCCGCCTCGGAGGCCGGCTGCTCCATGCCGAGGAAGAAGCCCATCGCCAGCGGCATGATCACGAAGAAGACCAGCAGCGTGCCGACGATGAAGAGGATCGGCGTCGCGATCAGATAGGGAATGAATGCCCGCCGCTCGTGCTTGTAGAGGCCCGGCGCGGCGAAGCCGTAGATCTGGACCGCGAGCACCGGGAAGGCGAGGAACAGCGCGCCGAAAAAGGCGAGCTTGATCTTGGTGAGGAAGAACTCCTGCGGCGCCGTGTAGATGAGGCTCGGCGGGTTGTCGGAGCCCGCCGCCCATTCCCAGGGCAGCACGAGGATGTTGTAGATCTGGTTGGCGAAGAAGAAGCAGACCACGAACGCGATCAGGATCGCGATCAGCGAGCGGATCAGCCGGCCGCGCAGCTCGATCAGGTGCTCGATCAGCGGGGCGCGGCTTGCCTCGATCTCGTCTTCCGGCTTGCCGGAGGTGTCCGCGCTCACGGCTGGCCCCCGGCAGCGGCGGTCGGGCCTGCGTCGGGCGCGGGGGTCACGGGCGCTTCGGCTTCAGGCACCGGTGTGCCGGTGGGGCGCTTCGGGGTCATCGCCACGACGGTCCCGCCCGACGCCTGCTCGCGCGCGGCATGGGCGGCCAGCGCCTCCTCCCGCGTGCGCGGCAGCGGCGTCATCACCGGTTCGGCCGATGCATCGCCCGAGGATGCGGGCTCGGCCGGAGGCGTGGCGGCGGTCGGCGACGGGACGGCGAGGCTGCGGCGGATGTCGCTGTCGAGCTGGCGGCCGGTCTTCGCCATATCGCGCTGAAGCTGCTCGAGCTCCTCGTCGCGGATGGCGTCGTTGATCTGGCGCTGGAAGTCGCGGGCCATGCGGCGGACCTTGGTCACGGCGCCGCCGACGGTCCGCATCAGCCGCGGCAGGTCTTTCGGACCCACCACGACGATCGCGACCATCGCGATCACCAAAAGCTCAGTCCATCCGATATCGAGCATCCGTGGAAGCGCCTCAAGCGGCGGAGCGGCCGCCGCAGAACCGATTCAGACCAGCCGGTGAACCGGTCTAGCCGGGGGTGCGCCGATCCTCGGTGCGCGGGGTGGCGACGGCCTCCGCGGGCTGGTGCTCGACGGCGCGATTCGCGTTCGGCGCCGCGTCATCCTCGGCCATGCCGCGCTTGAAGCTCTTCACGCCCTGGGCGACGTCGCCCATGACCTGCGAAATCTTGCCTCGCCCGAACAGGAGAAGCACGATCACCAGCACGATCAGCCAGTGCCAAATCGAAAACGATCCCATCTCATCCTCTCGCCGTGCCGGGCGCATGGCCGGCGGACCGCGTTGACGGCCCAGATTGCGACTGCAGAAAATGTAGGCGCAATCCGGGGGGTTGGCAAATAACGGACGTGCCAAAACCGCCCAAAGTGGCGGCGCGGATTGCCTGGAAAACAGCTAGTCGCGCGGATCGTCTTCCGCGGAGGCGTCGACCGCCCCGCCGATTTCCGCTTCCTCCCCTTCGACATCCTCGTCGGGATCGTAGGGATCCTCGGGCTGCGGCTCCGGCGCAATCGCCGGCAGCGCCTGGCCGGCAGCGAGGAGCCCCGCCGCGGTCAGTTCCTCGACTCCCGGCAGGTCGCCGAGCGTGTCGAGGCCGAAATGCTCCAGGAACGCCTCGCTCGTGCCGTAGGTGAGCGGCCGGCCGGGCGTCCGTCGCCGGCCGCGGATGCGCACCCATCCGGTCTCGAGGAGAACGTCGAGCGTGCCGGTGCCGAGGGAAACACCGCGAATCTCCTCGATCTCGGCGCGGGTCACCGGCTGGTGATAGGCCACCACGGCCAGCGTCTCGAGCGCCGCGCGCGAGAGCCTGCGCTGCTCGATCTTCTCGCGGCTCATCAGATAGGAGAGATCGCCCGCGGTGCGGAACGCATATTTGCCGGCGATGCGAACGAGGTTGACGCCGCGCGCGGCGTAGGTGCGCTCCAGCTCCCGGATCGCGCCGTCGAGATCGGCGCCGGCGGGAAGACGGGCCGCCAACTCCCCCGCCGAGACGGGCTCGGCCGCCGCAAAAAGGAGCGCCTCGACGATGCGGATTTCTGCCGCGACGGCGCTGTCCTCGCGCGGCGCGGAGGCCGGAAACAGCCGCACGACACCAGCTTCAGCCATGGGAGACCTCCTTCACCGCTTCCGGGGGCGAACGCATCAACAGGGGGGCGAAAGGCGCGGACTGGCGGAGCTCCACGCTCCCCTGCCGGGCAAGCTCAAGACTCGCCCAGAAACTTGACGCCAATGCGGTCCGCTGCGCCTCGGTCTTGAGATAGGGCGAAAGGAAAACCCGGAGCGGCGTCCATTCGGCGACCTTGCCGATCATGCGGGTGAGAATCGCGCGGGCGTCGGCGAGCGACCAGACCGGGCGCCGTCCCATCTGGATCACGGGAACGGCCTTCCGCTTCGCCTGCATCGCATAGGCGGTGAGGAGATCGTAGAGCGTCGCGGAATAGGTCGAGCGCTTCTCGATCCGGATCTCCGGCTCGCCCCGGGCGAACACGTCGCGCCCCAGGCGGTCGCGGCGCATCAGCCGCGACGCCGCCTCGCGCATTGCTTCCAGCCGGCGGAGGCGCAGCGCAAGGGCGGCCGCCATCTCCTCGCCCGTCGGCTCCTCGTCGGCCGGCGGCTCCGGCAACAGGAGGCGCGATTTGAGGTAGGCAAGCCAAGCCGCCATCACGAGATAGTCGCCGGCGAGCTCGAGCTTGAGCACGCGCGTCGTCTCGATGAAGGCGAGATATTGCTCGGCGAGCGCCAGCACCGACACGCGCGAGAGGTCGACCTTCTGGGTGCGGGCGAGGTCGAGGAGAAGGTCGAGCGGGCCTTCGAACCCCGCGACGTCCACCACCAGCGTCTCGGCGGGCGGCGGACGGCGATCCTCCTCCCAGAGCTCGGGCTGGACGGTGTTGACGATCGATGCGCTCATGACGTGCCGCTACAGGCGTCGCTCCGGCGGGCGGCGCGAATCGCTGCGCGATTATGCCGGGCGGCCGGCATCGGGGTCGACCCTTCGACCGACTAATGCTGTGCGATGATCGCGTCGGGCACGACGCCCGAGTTGCGAAGGCTGGTGCGCAGCGACTCCGCGTCGCCCTGGCTCATCGGTCCGATCTGGATGCGGTAGAACGTACCCCGCCCGGGAATGACGGCCTCCTGGATCACCATCGTGCGGCTGCCGAGGAGGCTGGGCGCCCGCGCCTGCAGCGACTGGAACTGGGAGCGGGCCATCTCCTCCGAACCGACCGACGCCACCTGGACGTAGAAGCCGGGCGGCGGGGTCGCCACCGCGCCCTGCGGCAGCAGGTTGGCGGGAGCGGCCTCGTTGACAGCGGGCGCATCCGCGGGCGGCACGTCGTCCGCCGGCGCAAACAGCACCGGATCGGCAGCGTCCGCCGCGCCCCCCGGCTCGGCCAGCGCGACGTTCTGAGCCGCGGCTGCGTCCTCGCCGACGGCCTCGGCGTCGTTCGACAGCAGCTGGCCGTCGGGGCCGATGACGATGGTCCGCACGCGGCGCGGCTGACCGTCGGCCGGCGCCTGCGCGATCTCGGTGTTCTGGCTCGCCAGCGCTGCGATCGGATCGACGGCAACGCCTGCGGCCGCGACATCGTCCACCGGCTGGTCCGGTTGCGGCAGCAAGGTCTCGGCGGGATTGGCGGCGCCCGGGTCGATCTGGTTGAAGACCGCCTCGCCCGGCTGCGCCTCCTGCTGCACCGCGGACTGGTCGGGAAGGATGCGGACGGGGGAATCGTCGGCGGCGATCACCGGCGGTGTCGTTTCGCCGGCTCCGGTTTCACGGAAAAACAGGAATCCCGCAGCCGCGATCACGACCACGCCGAGCACCGCGACGAGGGCGTAGAGCAGCGGCCGGCGGTTGCGCGGGGGCTGCGTTTCGCCGGGCGCAAGCCGTGGCGTGTCGAAGTCGCCGCCATAGTTCGCCGGACGGACGAAGGAGGACGGAATGGTGGCGTCGAACTCGCCCTCAGCCTCGCGCTCATAGGTGTGCGCTTCGCGCTCGAAGGCATGCGCCTCGCGCTCATAGGCATGGGCGGCGCGGTCATAGGCCTCGGCGGCGCGCTCGGCGCTCGCCGCATGCGTCAGCTCGGGCTCCTGCTGCCAGCCGCCGTGATAGGGCTGCGGCGCCACCGGCTCGGGCAGGTACGGCGCGACATCGGCGCGAACCTCCTCCATCGGCGTCGCGGGCGGCAGCCCGTGGGCGCGCGGTTCAGCCGAAGGCTGCGGCCTCGCCGGCTGGCGCGGCGGCACGTAGTCGACGACCGATGCCCGGCTGCGGCGAAGGCTCATATGCGGGAAGGTCTGCGCCGGCGCGGGGGGCGGCGGTGGCGGTTCGGGCTCGGCGAGGGTCGGCTCGTCCGCGAAGCGCGGCTCCGCGTAGGAATCATACGGCTCGGGCGCGTATGGCTCGGGCTCCTGCGGCTCGTCATAGGCCGCCTCGGGCTGCGGCTCGGCGTAGCCGTCGTCGGCATAGGTCGACGGCTCGTCATAGGACGAGCGGTCGTAGGACGGCCGCTCGTAGCGGTCGGGAGCCGGCTGGTCGTAGGAACCGCCGCCCGCATAGGCCGACCGGCCATAGGGCGCGTCGTCATAGCCGCCGTCATCGCTGGTCTGCTCGGTCAGCGGCTGGTCGTCATCGTCGTCGCCCATGGCGGCGAAGGACGCATGGAGATCGTTGAGAAGCTCGGCTTCGAGGTCGCGGGCGAGGTCGCTTTCGCTGCGGACGGGCGTCGCGGGCTCGTCGGCGAAGGTGCTGCGGCGGCGCGGCTGCTCGAACGCCGAGCGCCCGGAGACGATCCGGGCGAGCTCGACCAGCGGGTCGTCGTCGGTGGGATCCGGATCCGCCATTGGCTCCCGCGAGGCCGGGCGCATCGAGCGCCTATCGTACCGATCTTCCATTCGGAAATCCGAACCTGGTTTGCGCCGCCCCCCGGCCCCACCCCCGGTTCTCGCGGTACTATCCTACCGCATTTCCTCGGGCGCGTTCACGCCGAGAATAGCCAAACCTGTCGACAACACCAAATTGATGCCGCGCACAAGGGCCAAGCGGGCCAAGGTCAACTCTGGCCGCTCGTGGTTAATGAAGCGTAATTCCGGTGCTTCATTGCCCCTGTTCCACTGCGCGTGGAACGCGGCGGCGAGCTCATGAAGGTAGAACGCCACGCGGTGCGGCTCGTGCGCGACCGCCGCGGCCTCGATGATCCGGGGGAATTCCGCCAGCGTCCGGATCAGGCCGATTTCGCCCGGATCCGCGAGGTTTTGCAGATAGTCCGCGCTGACGAGGCCCGAGGCGAGATCGAAGGCCGATGCCCTGGCGAGCTCCGGATCGGCCTCGGCAGCCTGCCGGAGCACCGAGCAGCCCCGGGCATGGGCGTATTGGACGTAGAAGACCGGGTTGTCCTTCGACTGCTCGGTGACCTTCTGGAAATCGAAGTCGAGCGGGGCGTCGTTGCGGCGGTAGACCATCATGAAGCGGACCGGGTCGGGACCGACCTCGTCGACCACGTCCCGCAGCGTGACGAAATCGCCGGACCGCTTCGACATCTTCACCGGCTCGCCGGCCCGGAAGAGCTTCACCAGCTGGCAGATCTTGACGTCGAGCGTCGCCTCCCCCGCGGTCACGCCGGCGACCGCGGCCTGCATCCGCTTGATGTAGCCGCCATGATCGGCGCCCCACACGTCGATCATGGTGCGGAAGCCGCGGCGGTATTTGTCGTAGTGATAGGCGATGTCCGAGGCGAAATAGGTGTAGCCGCCGTCCGACTTGAGGAGCGGCCGGTCGACGTCGTCGCCGAAGGCGGTGGCGCGGAACAGCGTCTGTTCGCGGTCCTCCCAGTCCTCGATCGGCTGGCCCTTGGGCGGCGGCAGGCGGCCGACATAGACGAGGTCGCGCGCCCGCAGCGCTTCGATCGCCTCGGCGACCCGGTCCGCCGTGCCCTCGATCAGCGCGCGCTCGGAGAAGAACACGTCGTGCGCGATGTTGAGCGCGGCGAGGTCGTCGCGGATCATCGCCATCATCGCGTCGATGGCGGCGGGGCGCACGATCGGCAGCCACGAATCCTCGTCGAGCTCCAGCAGCGACGGGCCGTGCGCCGCGGCCAGCGACCGGCCGACCGCCTTGAGATAATCGCCGGGATAGAGGCCTGCGGGGATCGCGCCGATGTCTTCGCCGAGCGCCTCGCGGTAGCGCAGAAACGCCGACTGGGCGAGGACGTCGACCTGCGCCCCGGCATCGTTGATGTAATATTCGCGGGTGACGTTGTAGCCCGCGGCCTCCAGCAGGCTCGCCAGGGTGTCGCCGACGACCGCGCCGCGGCAATGGCCGACATGCATCGGCCCGGTCGGGTTGGCCGACACGAACTCGACGTTGACCGGCTCGCCTCCGCCCAGCGTGCTCCGCCCGAAGGCCGGGCCAAGCCGGAGGGCCTCCGCCAGCACGCCGAGCCAGAAATGCGGCGTCAGCGTCAGGTTGATGAAGCCCGGCCCGGCAATTTCCACCGAGGCGATGTCGGGGTCGTCCCGCAGGGCCGCTGCGATCTTCTCCGCGATGTCGCGCGGTTTGGCCGCCAGCGGCTTGGCCAGCACCATCGCGGCGTTGGTCGACAGCTCGCCATGCGAGCGGTCGCGCGGCGGCTCGACGACGATCGCACCCAAAGGCGCATCGGCGCCTGCGAAGGCGTCGCGCAGCACGGCCTCAACAGCGGCAATGACGCGGCCGGTGAATATCTCGAAAACGTTCATTTGCCTTGGAAAGCCGGGCTGGTGCCGAGGGCGCCCGGCTATCCGAAATCCGGCACCCGGTCAAACAGGCGCTGGTGCTCGGCGAGCGCGAAGCGATCGGTCATGCCGGCCAGGAAGTCGGCGATCCGCCGCGCCCGCCGATCGGCCGACATCTCCTCCCAACCGGCGCGCCAGGCCGGCGGGAGGGCGCCAGGGTCGTCGGCGTAGCGCGCATGAAGGCGGGCGACCGCTTCCTCCGCGGCGGTCATCACCCCCGCAACCGAGGGATGTCGATAGACGGCGCGGTTGAGGTGCGCCTTGATCGCCGCTTCCGCGGACGCGATGCGCGGGGAAAACGCGATCACCGGCCGATCCAGCGTGCGGACCGCGTCGGGGGTTTCAGGTTTCGCCTCCGCGATACGGCGGACGGCCTCGTCCACGACATCCTCGATGAGGACGCCGATGAGCCGCCGGATCAGCTCGGGAACGAGCCGCGACCGCTCCAGCCTGGGGTACTCATCAGCGATCGCCGCGAGGAGGTCGGAGACGAGCGGCACCTCGCGCAGCGCATCCAGAGTCAGCAGCCCTGCCCTCAGCCCGTCGTCGATGTCGTGGGCGTTATAGGCGATGTCGTCGGCGATCGCGGCGCATTGCGCCTCGGCCGAGGGATGGCTCCACAGCATCAGGTCGCGCTCGGCGGAGAGCGCGAGGATCGCTCCCAGCGGCGGCTTTCCGGGGAGCGCGGCGCCGTCGCGGTCCGCGACCGGGCCATTGTGCTTCGCTAGCCCCTCGATCACCTCCCAGCTGAGGTTGAGCCCGTCGAAATCCGGGTAGCGCCGCTCGAGCAGCGTGACGACGCGGAGGCTCTGGACATTGTGGTCGAAGCCGCCATGGCCGCGCATCACCGCGTCGAGGGCGCGCTCGCCGGCATGACCGAAGGGCGGGTGGCCGAGATCATGCGCCAGGGCGATCGCCTCGGTGAGGTCGCCGTCGAGGCCGAGCGCATAGGCGAGCGACCGCGCGATCTGCGCCACCTCCAGCGTATGCGTCAGGCGGGTCCGGTAGTGGTCGCCCTCGTCGGTGAGGAAGACCTGGGTCTTGCCGTTCAGCCGGCGGAAGGCGGTGGCGTGAACGATGCGGTCGCGGTCGCGCTGGAAAGCGGTGCGGCGCCGCGGCGGAGGCTCGGCGTGCCACCGTCCGCGGTTCGCCGCGGCAGACGACGCGAACGGCGCCGGGCGGCCATTGCCCCAGCCTGCGCTCGTCACGCCGTAGCGCCCTGCGCCGCCGGACGCCGCATTTGACACCCCCGAAGCCCGGACCTACCTATCGAACACGCCAGACTGCCTGCGTTTCGAGGACTGCCGGGCCATGACCATCGTTGCCCAAGAGACTGCCGGGACCGCTCCTGTCAAGCTGAGCGACCGCGCCGCCGGCCGGATCGCGGCGATCCTGCGCGACAGCCCCGACCGCACTGCGCTGCGGATCACCGTCGAGGGCGGCGGCTGCTCGGGCTTCCAGTACCGGTTCGACCTCGTCGGCGACATCGCCGAGGACGACATCGTGGTGCGCAAGGACGGCGCGGTGCTGGTCGTCGACCCGATCTCGATCCCCTATATGGCGGGCTCGGAGGTCGATTTCGTCCAGAATCTGATGGGCGAGGAGCTGCAGGTGAAGAACCCGCTCGCGGTCGCTTCCTGCGGCTGCGGCACCAGCTTCGCGATCTGATCGCGACGCCCGTCGATGATCCCGGCGGGCCTTCTCCAGATCGCGGTCAAGGCGACCGATCTCGACGAATCGATCGCGTTCTATCGCGACCAGTTGGGGCTGACGCTCCTCGGGCGGTTCGATCCGCCGGGCATCGCCTTTTTCGACCTCGGCGGCACGCGCCTCATGCTCGCGGCCGACGCGCCGCCAGGCCAGTTCTACCTCCGCGTCGACGGCGTCGAAGCCGCGCGCGCGGAACTGATCGGGCGCGGCGTCGCCTTCGAGACCGAGCCGGTTCGCGTCCACGAGGACAAGGCCGGCCAGTTCGGCCCGCCCGGGCTCTCGGACTGGATGGCGTTCTTCCGCGACCCGGCCGGCAACATCGTCGCGCTGGCGGAACGGCGGTAGAGCCCGCCACCTCACTGTACATAGTTTCTTCTTGACATTGTAACCGCCGCGGTGTCACCCTTACACGTACAGTTACATAGTAACTCGTTCAAGGAGGGCACCGTGGGCAAATATGATCCGATTGGCCGTCATCTCAGGAAGACCGGGGCGCAGCGCGTCACACTGGATTTTGCGGAAGTCGAAAAGCTGCTCGGGTTTACACTGCCTCCGTCAGCGCGACAGTATCCGGCGTGGTGGTCCAACACCGGTGGCAGTCATGTACAGGCCCGCGCCTGGCTCGACGTGGGCTACCTGACGGAGTCAGTGGACCTCGAAGGTGAGAAGCTTGCCTTCGTTCGACGCGTGGGCGGATCGCGGAACGTTCCAACCGCAACGCCTCCGTCGCAACCGGCGTCCTTTGCCGGCGCTCCTCAATATCTTCCGTCGGAGACAAGCACAGCTTCCGGGCTGCCGCGTCACCCCTTGGTCGGCTCCCTCAAGGGGATGGTCACAATCATGCCGGGCGTCGATATCACTGAGCCTGCCGACCCCGAATGGGGGAAGCGGGTGTACGCCGAAAACGCGAAGCTGAGTGACCTGGTTGGGGGCCTCGAGGACGAATGAGCCCGATCCTCCTCGATACCTGTGCGCTCATCTGGATCGCCGAGGGCCGGCTTACTGCCGCCGCGAATGATGCGCTTGCGGAACGCTTCGCGGCCAGTGTGGCGGTCTACGTATCGCCGGTAACGGCCTGGGAGGTCGGCCTTCTCAGTTCGCTGGGCCGGCTGGCGCTGCGAATGGACCCCGTCCGTTGGTTCGAAGCTGCGTTGGAGCGGCCGGGCACGCAGGTGGCGCCGCTGTCGCCGACCACGCTTGTAGCCGCATCGTTCCTGCCGGGGGCACCTCCCCGCGATCCTGCAGACCGAATCCTGATCGCAACGGCCAGGCACCTCGCGTGCCCGGTCATGACCCGAGACCGAGCGATCCTCGCTTATGCGGAGGAACGCCACGTCGCGGCGATCACATGCTGAGAGCACCATTCAAGTCATTCACTGCAACGATGAAGGTACGTGCCGCATCGGACGGCTCGCTTGATCCGCCTCTCCGCCCCGACTAGACCGACCTCATGACCATCGCCGTCCGTCCACCCGACCCGAAGAAGCTCATCAAAGGCGCCACCGGCGACTGGGAGGTCGTCGTCGGGATGGAGGTGCATGCCCAGGTCACCTCGAAGGCGAAGCTCTTCTCCGGGGCGTCCACCGAATTCGGCGGCGAGCCGAACAGCCATGTGTCGTTCGTCGATGCGGCGATGCCGGGCATGCTGCCGGTGATCAACGCGGAGTGCGTGGCGCAGGCGGTGCGGACGGGTCTTGGTCTGCGGGCTGAGATCAACAAGCGCAGCGTGTTCGACCGGAAGAACTATTTCTACCCGGACCTGCCGCAGGGCTACCAGATCAGCCAGTACAAGCAGCCGATCGTCGGCGAGGGCGAGGTGATCGTCGACCTTTCCGACGGCACGTCCTTCACGGTCGGCATCGAGCGGCTCCACCTGGAGCAGGATGCCGGCAAGTCGCTCCACGACCAGCACGCGACGATGAGCTTCGTCGACCTCAACCGGTCGGGCGTGGCGCTGATGGAGATCGTCTCGCGGCCCGACCTTCGCTCCGCCGAGGAGGCCCGCGCCTACCTCACCAAGCTGCGCACCATCCTGCGCTATCTCGGCACCTGCGACGGCAACATGGAGGAAGGGTCGCTGCGCGCCGACGTCAACGTCTCGGTCCGCCGTCCTGGCGATCCGCTCGGCACGCGCTGCGAGATCAAGAACGTCAACTCCATCCGCTTCGTCGGCCAGGCCGTCGAGGTGGAGGCGCGCCGCCAGATCGGCGTTCTCGAAGACGGCGGCACGATCGAGCAGGAGACGCGCCTCTTCGATCCCGGCCGCGGCGAGACGCGGCCGATGCGGTCGAAGGAGGAGGCGCATGACTACCGCTACTTCCCCGACCCCGACCTGCTGCCGCTGGAGTTCACCGACGCCTGGGTCGAGGCGCTGCAGGGCGCCCTCCCCGAGCTCCCGGACGCCAAGAAGGCCCGCTTCGTCGCCGACTATGGCCTCTCGCCCTATGACGCCGGCGTCCTCGTCGCCGAGCGGGTTTCCGCCGACTATTTCGAGGCGGTCGCCAAGGGGCGCGACGCCAAGGCCGCGGCAAACTGGGTGATCAACGAGCTGTTCGGCCGCCTCAACAAGGACGGCAAGGCGCTCGATGAGAGCCCGATCTCCGCCGCCCAGCTCGGCGGACTGATCGACCTCGTCGCCGACGGCACGATCTCGGGCAAGATCGCCAAGGACCTTTTCGAAATCCTGTGGACCGAGGGCGGCGATCCGCGTCAGGTCGTCGAGGCCCGCGGCCTTCGCCAGGTGACCGACACCGGCGCGATCGAGAAGACCATCGACGAGGTCATCGCCGCCAATCCGGACAAGGTGGAGCAGGCGAAGGCCAAACCGACGCTGATGGGCTGGTTCGTCGGCCAGGTGATGAAGGCGAGCGGCGGCAAGGCCAACCCGCAGGCGGTCAACGACATCCTCAAGCGGAAGCTGGGGCTGGAGTAAATTCGTCATTCCGGCGAAGGCCGGAATCCAGCGCCATACGCCCCGACCTTCGTGGGAATCTGGACCCCGGCCTTCGCCGGGGTGACGATCCTAGGTTGTTCTGCGCCCTACTCCAGCTCCACGACGGTGAGCACCGCATCCGGCGGTTCGCCGGCGGCGATGGCCGCGCGGACGACGTTGACCAGCTGCGCCGGGTCGGTCAGGCAGCCGAAGTCGACCTCCTCGATCTCGCCCTCGCAGCGGGGGACGCCGCCCTCGGCGAGATCCTGCGGCTGCGCGAGCATGCGGTAGAGGTGGATCTCCCCGTCCGCGTCGATTGCCACGGCGTAGAGCGCCTGCGGCTCGCCCGTCTCGTCCACGCCGGCGAGCTGCACGAAGTAGAGACCCTCGCCGAAGCTCTGAAGGAGAACGGTCACGCTAGTGTCGTCGGGGGCTACATAGCCGTCGCCCTGGCGGACCAGAGTCGAGGTCGAGCCGTCCTCCGCGGCGTAGACGATGCGCTCGAACGGGAAGTCGGCGTCGGCGGCTGCCAGCAGCGGTTCCTCGCTGGTGAAGCAGCCGGCCAGAAGCACGGCGAGTGGGAGCAGCACGGCCAGGGCGCGGAGCTTCATGACGACACCGTCGGGGATGGATGAACAGCGGCTTTGCGCGACCATCGCCGCATTGCAGCCCGAAAGCAAACACCCGTCCGTCACGATACTGTTGCCAGGTCGCAACAGTCGTTCATCGAGTGATCCGACCCCCGGCCGCGTAAACCCAATCGCCGCCATTCAGCCATAAAGTGGGTCGAGTTGGTTCGTCGCCGACGGGCCTTCCAACAAACCCGGCCACCAGAACCGGCCTCTCCCCGAGGCTCCGGGAGGATGGCTGCAACTACGGCATCGCCGGCAGCGAAAGGCACTATGGACGCACGGGCAATCGACAAGAAGAAGCTGCCGAGCCGGCACGTCACGCAGGGTCCCGCCCGCGCGCCGCACCGCTCCTATTACTACGCGATGGGCCTGTCGCGGGAGCAGATCAACCAGCCCTTCGTCGGCGTCGCCAGCTGCTGGAACGAGGCCGCGCCCTGCAACATCTCGCTGATGCGTCAGGCGCAGGCGGTGAAGCTCGGCGTCTCGGCCGCCAACGGCACGCCACGCGAATTCTGCACCATCACCGTCACCGACGGCATCGCGATGGGCCATGAGGGCATGAAGTCCTCCCTCCCCTCCCGCGAGGTCATCGCCGATTCCGTCGAGCTCACGATGCGCGGCCATGGCTATGACGCCCTCGTCGGGCTCGCCGGCTGCGACAAGTCCCTCCCCGGCATGATGATGGCGATGGTCCGCCTCAACGTGCCGTCCGTGTTCATCTATGGCGGCTCGATCCTGCCCGGCCTCTACAAGGGCAAGGACGTGACCGTCGTCGACGTGTTCGAGGCGGTGGGCCTGCAGTCGGTCGGCAAGATGTCGATCGAGGAGCTGGAGGCGCTCGAGCAGGTCGCCTGCCCGTCGGCCGGCGCCTGCGGCGGCCAGTTCACCGCCAACACCATGGCCTGCGTCTCCGAAGCGATCGGCCTTGCGCTGCCCTATTCCTCCGGCGCGCCGGCGCCCTACGAGCTCCGCGACCGCTTCTGCATGGCCGCAGGCGAGAAGGTGATGGAGCTGATCGCGCGCGGCATCCGTCCGCGCGACATCGTCACCCGGAAGTCGCTGGAGAACGCGGCAACCGTCGTCGCCGCCTCGGGCGGCTCCACCAACGCCGCCCTCCACCTTCCGGCGATCGCCCATGAGTGCGGCATCGCATTCGACCTCTTCGACGTCGCCGAGATCTTCAAGCGCACGCCCTACATCGCCGATCTGAAGCCCGGCGGGCGGTACGTCGCCAAGGACATGTACGAGGCCGGCGGCGTCCCGATGCTGATGAAGACGCTGCTCGACCACGGCTATCTCCACGGCGACTGCATGACCGTGACCGGCCGCACCATGGCGGAGAACCTCGCCAAGGTGGAATGGAACGACAGCCAGGACGTCATGGTCCCGGCCGACAAGCCGCTGAAGCCGACAGGCGGCGTGGTGGGCCTTTCCGGCAACCTCGCGCCCGACGGGGCGATCGTGAAGGTCGCCGGCCTCAAGCACCTCCAGTTCAGCGGCCCGGCGCGCTGCTTCGATTCCGAGGACGACTGCTTCAACGCCGTCACCCACAAGGCCTATGAGGAAGGCGAGGTCCTCGTCATCCGCTATGTCGGCCCGCGCGGCGGCCCGGGCATGCCGGAGATGCTGTCGACCACCGCGGCGCTCTACGGCCAGGGCATGGGCGAGAAGGTCGCGCTCATCACCGACGGCCGCTTCTCGGGCGGCACGCGCGGCTTCTGCATCGGCCATGTCGGGCCGGAGGCGGCGCTCGGGGGGCCGATCGGCCTCATCCGCGATGGCGACATCATCGACATCGACGCGGTCGCGGGGACGCTCGGCGTGCGCCTCAGCGATTCCGAGCTCGCCGAGCGCAAAAAGGCCTGGAAGCCGCGCGAGACGAACTACACCACCGGCGCGATCTGGAAGTTTGCCCAGGGCGTCGGCCCGGCGCGCTACGGCGCGGTCACCCATCCCGGAGGGGCGGCCGAAAAGGTCAGCTATGCGGACACGTAACGTCGTCGCAGTGCTGTTCGTTCTCATCGCCGCCCTCGGCGCGTCCGGGGCGGCGCGGGCGTTCGATCCGCTTCCCGGAGAGACGCCGGCCCAGGTCTTTCTGCGCGGCTACCAAGCCTATCAGGCCGGCGATCTGGAAACCGCGGCCGCGGCGATCGAATATGCCGCCGCGCAGGGCTACACCCGCGCGCGCTGGATGCTGGGCCAGATGTACGCCCAGGGCGTCGGCTTCCCGCGCAACGACGAACGCGCCTTCGAGATTTTCGCCAGCATCGCCAACGACCATTCCGGCGACAACCCGGTCGGCGAGGACGCCCCCTTCATTGCCAACGCGCTGGTGGCGCTTGGCGATTATTTCCGGTCGGGCCTCCTCGGCGAAAGCGAGGCGGACGGATCCGGCGTCGAGCGGGCGCGCCAGCTCTACTGGCACGCCGCGACCTACTTCGCGGACCCCGACGCCCAGTACAATCTCGCCCAGATGTTCGAGGGCGGCGAACTCGGTCCGCCCGATCCGCTCCAGGCCGTCCGCTGGGCGCGGATGTCCGCCGAGACCGGCAACCCGTCGGCCCAGGCGCTCCTCGGCTACCTCCTCTTCGAGGGCGACGGCGTCGAGCGGGAGCCCGTCGTCGGACTGGCTTACCTGCAGATCGCCCGCGTGCGCACCAACGGGCAGGACTCCGACATCCGGCGGATGCATGAGGAAGCGTTTGCGCTCGCCACCGAGACCGAGCGGCGCACTGCCGTCGCGCTAGCGGAGCAGTGGCTCTCGGCAAACGAAACCGGCGCCCCCTGACGCCGAACGACGCGTCAGCTCGCCCGCTCATTCCCGCGAAACGGCGGGAATCCAGTCACCCATCAGATCGTACATCGGCCCCTACCGCTCATTCCCGCGCAGGCGGGAATCCCGCCGCGGGCGCCGCGCTGGCCGTGTGGACTCCCGCCTGCGCGGGAGTGAGCGGTGGTTGGTGATGACGTCAGTCCGCCCTCGGAGGGCGGACGGCGGGGCCCGTTGGACTCGCCATCCGCCCACCGGCACCTAGTCGATCGCGAAGCAGTAGAGCAGCCCCGCTCCGCCGGTGCGCACCAGCGCGTCCTGGCTGCAGCCCGCGGTGGAGTGCGAGTAGTTCCAGAAGTTGATCCCGGCCGGGTTGCCCACGAGATCGTGGTGGCCGACCGCCGCAGTGGCGTCGTCGCTGCTCGATGTCCAGTTGGCGCAGGTGCCTTCGTCGGCGACGGTGCCGTCCTGCTTGGTGCCGGTGAGGATGTCGTGCTCGTTCGGCTCGTCGCCGCGGCCGTTGACGAGCCCGCCATTCTCGTTGAGCGCGGTCTCCTTGTTGATGTTGGCCGCGTCGCTGTGGAGCTCGTCGAGATCGGCCGCGATCTGGACGCCGGCCGCATTGTGCCACGGACCTTCGCCGATACGGTCCCGCGCGTTCTCCCCGGGGCCGGAATCGTCCATGATCGTGCTGAGATAGGCGCGCCAGGTGTGGCTGCCCGCGCCCGCCGCTTCCGCCAGCGACTGGCAATAGGCGTCCGCGCCGGCAAGGCCGCCGAGATCGCCGCCATTGCCCATGCCGACGCTGGTGATGAAGAATGTCATCGCCGCGTCGCCGTTCTGTGCTGCCGCCGGGCCGGAGAGGCCGGCCCAGGCCGCGCCGGCTATGGCCGCGGCTACCAACAGTCGTGCTTTCATCGTGTGTTTTCTCCCTTGAGAGCCGGTCGGGCCGGCCCTTCCCGCCGCCGGGAAACCCACGCTCGTCCCACCTCCCCGCGGGCGACGACAGGAAGAAAACTAGGGGCGCTTCACGTCGCGATCCTGACGATCACGGGAACGTGATCGGAGGGCTTGTCCCAGCCGCGCGGCTCGCGGTCGATGGCGACGCCCTCGAGGCGGTCGGCGGCCTGCGGCGACAGCAGGAAATGGTCGATGCGGATACCGTTGTCCTTCTGCCAGGCGCCGGCCTGATAGTCCCAGAAGGTGTAGACGCCGGGGTTCGGCGTCGAGGCGCGGAGCGCGTCGGTGAGGCCGAGATGGACGAGGCGTCGCCACGCCGCCCGCGGCTCCGGCTGGAAGAGCGCGTCGCTGGTCCAGTTGCTGGGGAACCGCGTGTCGCGCGGCTCGGGGATGATGTTGTAGTCGCCGCCCATGACGAAGGTCTCCTCGGCGCGGAGACGCAGCTCGGCCCAGGCATGGAGCCGCTCGGTCCAGGCGAGCTTGTAGGCGAACTTGTCGGAGCCGACCGGATTGCCGTTGGGCAGATAGAGCGAGGCGACCCGCAGCGCGCCCCATGGCAGCGACACCACCGCCTCGATGAAGCGGGCATGGTCGTCGGCCTCGTCACCCGGCAGGCGGAACGACACGTCCTCCAGCGGCAGCTTGGACAGGATGGCGACGCCGTTGAAGCCCTTCTGCCCGTGGATCGCGACGTTGTAGCCGAGGTCCTCGAAAACATCGCGCGGGAACGCCGGATCCTCGCTCTTGGTCTCCTGCAGGAGGACGATGTCGGGACGCGCCGCCTGGAGCCAGCGCGCGGCGGTCTCGAGGCGCGCCTTGACGCCGTTGATGTTCCAGGTCGCGATGTCCATGCCGCGTTGATCTCACCCCGCGCCGGCAACCGCAAGGCGGGCACGCGGTTGAACAATCGCCGCCGGGCTGGCATCCAGTCACCAGCACGCTCAACGGAGGTCACCATGCCCGTCAGAACCGCCAGCGCCTTTTGGGACGGATCGCTGAAGGAGGGCAGCGGCCGCATCCGCCTCGCCGGCTTCGACCAGCCCTACACCTTCGCTTCGCGCTTCGAGGAAGAAGCCGGCACCAACCCGGAGGAGCTGATCGGCGCCGCGATTGCGGGCTGCTTCTCGATGGCGCTCGCCGCCGACCTGGGTGGCGCCGGGCACGCGCCGGAGAAGGTCGAGACCGAAGCGAAAGTCACCGTCCGGCCGCAGCCCGAGGGCGGCTTCGCGATCACCGAGATCGCGCTCGACACCACCGCGACGGTGCCCGGCGTGACCGACGCCGAGTTCCAGACCATCGCCAGCGGCACCAAAGAGAACTGCCCGGTGTCCCGCGCCCTGAAGGCGGTGCCGATCACGCTCAGCGCGAAGCTGGTCTAACCGCCGGTCAGCGCCTTCGCGATCTCTTCGCGCTCCGCGTCGAGCGCGGCGCGAGAGACCGGACGGCCGGCCATGCGGTACCAGTAGGCCGCGTTGTCGAGGTCGCCCTCGATGCGGTGGAGATGGGCGTGGACCCAGGCCGCGTCGCGGCTCGGGTCGTCCTGCACCACGACATGCGCGGCGTCCCAGTCGCCCTTCGCGGCGAGCCAGAGGCCTTTCAGCGGTCCGTCGACGCCGGGTGGCGGGCCGTCGGCGCCGAGCGATTCAGCGAACGCGGCGTAGGAGATCATGCCGGCTTCTCTACCGTGACGGTCGTGGTCACCGAATTGGCGATGAAGCACGTCTCATGGGCCTGGTGGTGGAGCGCGTCGAGCCGGGCGGCGTCTGGCGGCGTCCCGTGCCAGGCGATGCGCGGGCGCAGCGTCACCCGGGTGATCCCGCGGCGCTGCGGCGCGATCTCCTCCAGGAAGCCGACCGCGTCGTCCTCGTATGACGCCACGACGAAGCCGGCGCGGCGGGCGATGTCGAGGAAGGTCAGCATGTGGCAGCTCGACAGCGCGGCGACGAAGGCTTCCTCCGGGTCGAGCGCGTCCGTCCGGGCGAAGGGCTTCGGCACGTTGCCCGGCGCGGCCGACGCCGGAACGCTCAGCCCGTCGAACCGCCACTCATGGGCGCGGGAGTAGCGCCCGCGCGGGAAGTCCTCGTCGCCGAGCCGCCAGGCGATGGTCGCGTGGTGCTCATGGGCCGGCATGTCAGCCCTTCCCCGCGATGGTGCGCGCCTCGAAGGCGACGTTCCATTCGATCAGCTGCCGCCACATCGCTTCGATGAGGTCGGGATCGAGGCCCTGCGCCCTCGCCTCGGCGACGACGCGCGCCAGCACATCCTCGACGCGGTCGGGGTCGAGCGCCTCGCCGGGGTCCTGCTTCACCGCGGCCATGCGCCGGACATAGGCGAAGCGCTCGCCGAGGAGCGCGACCAGCGCGCGGTCGAGGCGGTCGATCTCGGCCCTGATCTCGGCCTTGGTGGTGCAGTCGGCCGGCGCCGGCATGCCTACCACCAGCGCTCGGGCGTGAAGCGCCCGGCGGCGTTCTCGATCACCTGCCCGGCGGCGAACAGCGTCTCCTCGTCGAAGGGGCGGCCGATCAGCTGGAGGCCGAGCGGCAGGCCGCGGCGGTCCTTCCCCGCCGGCACGGCGATGCCCGGGAGGCCGGCCATGTTCACCGTCACGGTGAATATGTCGTTGAGATACATCTCGATCGGCGACGCTGTCGCCATCGCGCCGACCTCGAACGCCGCGCTCGGCGTCGCCGGCGTCAGGATCGCGTCGACGCCCTCGGCGAACACGGTCTCGAAGTCGCGCTTGATCAGCGTGCGCACCTTCTGCGCGCGGAGATAATAGGCGTCGTAATAGCCGGCGGAGAGGACGTAGGTGCCGATCATGATGCGCCGCTTCACCTCGCGCCCGAAGCCCGCCGCCCGGGTGTTCTCGTACATGGCGATGACGTCGTTCCCCGGCACGCGAAGGCCGTAGCGGACGCCGTCATAGCGGGCAAGGTTCGACGACGCCTCGGCCGGCGCCACGATGTAGTAGGCCGGCAGGGCGTATCTGGTGTGCGGCAGCGAAATGTCGACCAGCGTCGCGCCGGCGTCGCGGAGCCAGGCCTTCCCCTCCTCCCAGAGATTGTCGATCTCGCCCGGCATGCCGTCGACGCGGTATTCCTTCGGGATGCCGATCCGGAGGCCCTTCACGCCGCGGCCGATTGCGGCCTCGAAGTCCGGCACCGGCAGGTCGGCGCTGGTGGTGTCCTTGGGGTCGTTGCCCGACATCGATTTCAGCATGATCGCGGCGTCGCGGACGGTGCGCGCGATCGGACCGGCCTGGTCGAGCGACGACGCAAACGCGACGATGCCCCAGCGCGAGCAGCGGCCGTAGGTCGGCTTGATCCCCACGGTGCCGGTGAAGGCGGCCGGCTGGCGGATCGAACCGCCGGTGTCGGTCGCGGTCGCGGCGGCGCAGAGCATCCCGGCGACGGCCGCGGCCGAGCCGCCCGACGAGCCGCCGGGCACCAGCGCCTGGTTCGAGCCGTCGGCGCGCCAGGGATTGGCGACCGGGCCGTAGAACGAGGTCTCGTTCGACGAGCCCATCGCGAACTCGTCCATGTTGAGCTTGCCGAGCATCACCGCGCCGTCGCGCCACAGCTGGCTGGTGACGGTGGACTCGTAGGGCGGCTTGAAGCCGTCGAGGATGTGGCTCGCCGCCTGGCTGTGGACGCCCCTGGTGCAGAAGAGATCCTTGATGCCGAGCGGGATGCCTTCGAGCGGCCCCGCCTCGCCCTTCGCCAGCCGGGCGTCCGAGGCCTTCGCCTGGTCCAGCGCCAGCTCGGGCGTCGCGACGATGTAGGCGTTGAGGACCTTCGCCGCCTCGATCGCGCGGGTGTAGGCCTCGGCCACCTCGACGGCGGAAAAATCGCGGCGGGCGAAGCCGTCGCGGAGCTCGGCGATGGTGTGCTGCGTCAGGTCAGTCATCTAGCCGAGGGCCTTTTCGTAGAAGCGCGACCAGCCGCTGTCGGGATAGTCGAAGAACGCGCCGCGCCGGGTATAGCCGCCGCGCTCATAGAGCCGGTAGGCCTCCTCGAAGCCCGGCGCTTCGCCGGTTTCGAGCATGAGCACTGCCAGTCCCTTGTCGCGAGCGAGCGCCTCGATCCGGGCGAGGATGCGGGCGCCGACGCGCTGGCCGCGCAGCACCGGCGGCGTGTACATCCGCTTCACCTCGCCAGTGCCGTCGCCATGGTCCTTGAGCGCGCCGATGCCGACGGCCTTCCCGCTCCCGTCGCGCGCGACGAGGACGGTGACGGAGGGATCGGCCATCTCTTCGACGGTGAGCTTGTACTGGAACTCCAGCGGCGACAGCGGGATCAGCGTGTCGTTGAGGGCGGCGACGAGGATGCGCACCTCGTCCTGCAGCGGCGTCTCGGGCGCGATGGTGATCGCGAGCACTATTCGACGACCTTCGGCACGGTGAAGAAGCCGTCGTCCCTGACCGGCGCGTTGGCGATCACGTCGGCGGCGTAGAATCCGTCGGTCACCGCATCCTCGCGCTGCTTCATCGCCATCGGCTGGACCGAGGTCATCGGCTCGACGCCGGTCACATCGACCTCGGCAAGCTGCTCGACGAAGCCGAGGATGGCGTTGAGCTCGCCGCGCATCGCTTCGGCCTCGCCCTCGGCGAGAGCGATCCGGGCAAGCCGGGCAACGCGCTTCACGGTGGCCGTATCGACGGACATGGAAACCCTTGTTCCGCTTGGGAGAGGGCCGGAAACCGGCCGGGCCCGGCTATACCATCGCGCCGAACGGCCCGGCAACCGGGAGGTGCCGGGCGCCACGTCCCGTTCGCGTTTCCCGGACAAGCAGCGGCGCGCAGCGCCGCTGTGCAGAGCCGGGATCCACACGGCGGCTGCGCCCCCGGGGCCTGCCGCGTGGACCCCGGTTCTGCGGCGCAGCGCCATGCGCTGCACCTTGCCCGGGGAACGTGGTGTGTGATGTTGCTCCGACAGCCGCGACCAGCAAGCGAGGACCCGCATGACCGAGACTCCCGAAGAGCGCCTCAAGGCCCTCGGCATCGAGCTGCCGACGCCCAGCGCGCCGGCTGCCAACTACGTGCCGACCGTGATCGCGGGCGGAATGCTCTATGTCTCGGGCCAGCTGCCGATGGGGCCGTCGGGCCTTGCCTTCACCGGCCGGCTCGGCGACGGCGTCGATGTCGCGACGGGCCAGGAGGCGGCGAGGCTTTGCGCGATCAACCTCCTCGCCCAGGCGCGGGCGGCGCTGGGCAGCCTCGATCGCATCGCGCAGCTGGTGAAGCTCACCGGCTTCGTCGCCGGCACGCCCGATTTCACCGAGCCGCACAAGGTGATCAACGGCGCGTCCGACCTCATGGTCGACGCCCTCGGCGACCGCGGCCGCCATGCGCGGGCGGCCGTCGTCGCCGCGCAGCTGCCGCTCGGGGCATCGGTCGAGGTCGAGGCGATCTTCGCGATCGCGGAGTAGCACCCACTCCATTCAACCTCCCCCTTGCGGGGAGGTCGAACCGGCGCAGCCGGTTCGGGAGGGGGTGCTGAGTCTGCGTTCAGCTCTCGGACTCAGCACCCCTCCCCGAAACCGCTTCGCGGTTTCGACCCTCCCGCAAGGGGAGGGTTGAACAACACCCTGTTGCGGAACCACTCCCCTTCATCGGGGCCGTGTCCTACTCTGGCGGGGCAATGCCGTCCGCTGCCCCTTCCCTCGCCGCCGGTCTTCGTATCGCGCAGTCGGTCGCCGACGTGGCGCGGGCGGAGTGGGATGCCTGCGCCAATCCGGGCTGGCCGAGCGACCGGCCGCTGGAATCGGCGGGCACCGACGCGCGGCTGCCGTACAACCCGTTCGTCAGCCATGATTTTCTGCGCTGCGTCGAGGAGTCCGGCTCGGCGACGGCACGGACCGGCTGGGCGCCGCGCCACCTTCTCCTCGACGGGCCGGGCGGCCTCGCGGGCGTCCTGCCGCTCTACCTCAAGTCCCACTCGATGGGCGAGTATGTGTTCGACTGGGGCTGGGCCGAGGCGTTCGAGCGCGGCGGCCGGCGCTACTACCCGAAGCTGCAGGCTTCGGTGCCGTTCACGCCGGCGACCGGACGCCGGCTTCTCGCCCTGCCCGGCGCCGATGCCGAGGCCAGCCGGCGGCGGCTGGCGGTCGCCGCGACGGAGCTGACGCAGCAGCTTGGCGCGTCCTCGGTGCACGTCACCTTCATGCCGCAGGACGAATGGGACCTCTGCGCTGGGCTCGGCTATCTCAGACGCACCGACCAGCAGTTCCATTTCCTCGCCGAGGGCTATCGCGACTTCGACGATTTCCTCGCGGCGCTGGCGTCGCGGAAGCGGAAGACGTTGCGCCGCGAGCGCGCCGAGGCGCTGGCCGGCGGCATCACGGTCGAGCACCTGACCGGCCGCGACATCACCGAGGCCGCGTGGGATGCGTTCTTCGCGTTCTACATGGACACCGGGTCGCGGAAATGGGGCCGGCCCTATCTCAACCGCCGCTTCTTCTCGATGCTCGGCGAACGGATGGCCGACCGCGTCCTCCTCGTCATGGCGCGGCGGGCGGGAAAGCCGATCGCCGGGGCGCTCAACCTCATCGGGTCGGATGCGCTCTACGGCCGCTATTGGGGCGCGACCGAGCACCACCCGTTCCTGCATTTCGAGGTCTGCTACTACCAGGCGATCGACTGGGCGCTGGCGCACGGCTTGAAGCGCGTCGAGGCCGGCGCGCAGGGCGAGCACAAGGTCGCACGCGGCTATGTCCCGACGCCGACCTATTCCGCGCACTGGATCGCCGATCCGCGCTTCCGCAAGGCCATCGCCGACTACCTCGCGCATGAGCGCGCCCAGACCGACGCCGCGATCGAGGAGCTCGCGGAGCACACGCCCTTCCGCAAGGGCTAGAGGGCAGACACGGCGAGGCCCGCCGGCCATGCTTCCTGCTCCAGACCCTCGTCACCCCGGCGAAGGCCGGGGTCCAGAACCACGCGAGGCCGGAGCGTGTGGCGCTGGATTCCGGCCTTCGCCGGAATGACGAAAGAGGGAGGTTCTCGTGGCGAGTCAGGCGCTCACGCGATCGACAGGCGCTCCTGCATCGCCGCTTCGGAGCGGCGGCAGAGGATCAGGGCGGCGAGTGCGAGGCCGGCGGGTGCGGCGGCCCAGAGCCAGAGGCCGAACGCCGCGAGGCCGGTCGCCACCGCGATGAGGAGGCTGAGGACCAGCTCCATGATCGACGGGGCGAAGGACGAGCTCCACTGGCGGCGGAATTCCTGGCGGCGCGCCGGCTTCTGCAGCCACAGATTCACGAGCCCGGCGGAGCCCGCCGCGGCGACCGCGCCAACCGCGGCGATGACGGCAGCGAGCGGCGCGAAGAGCGCGAGCCCGATCACGGCCGGCGCCACCATGATCGCAGGCGGCACCAGCGTCGCCATCAGCTTGGCGCGCCAGAACTGGCGGATCGGGATCGGCGAGACGGCGAGGAGCTGCGGCGAATCCTCGGCCGAAATGGTGATCCAGGCGAGGCTGCCGGCAAGCTGGCCGGCAAGGAGCGTGATCGCGCCCGCGGCGATCGCGGCGCCGAAGCCGCTCACGTCGTCCGAGGTCTGCATGATCACCAGCGTCACCGGGATCAGGTAGAAGACGCGCAGCAGGACCTGCGAGATCAGGCCGGGGTCGCGCAGGAGCAGGCGGAACTCCTTGGTGAGGATGGCGCGCGACGCGGTCGCGCCGAAGCGCGGCGCGCGGTCGGCTGCCCGGCGCGGCGGCCGCTTCGACGATGCCCCGGCCCCCTGCGCCGCCGCGGCGTTCTCGGCGAAGCGCCGCCCCACCACCAGCGCGACGACGGTGAAGATCGCCAGAGACAGCACGAGGAAGATGAGGAGCGGCACCGGCTCGCCGAACAGCGCCTGCGTCGGGCCATAGAGGAAGCCGGGCACTTCGAGCGTGCCGGCGGCGGCCTCCGCACTGAGCCAGATCCAGAAATTGTCGGACTCGTCTGGCGACGCGATCATGTTTGGCAGGTTCGCCACGATGACGAAGAGCGCGCCGATCAGCGCCGCCAGCACCTGCGCCACCGTGCGCGTCCGCCGCGGACCGATGGTGCGGAAGAGGAAGAGCGCGATCGCGATCCCGGCTGCCGAGGCGAGCAGCGCGACCGCGAGGCCGACGGGATAGACCGCGAGGAATTCCGGATGACCGTAGACGGCCATCGGCAGCACGAAGGGCGTCGCAAGCGCCCAGACCAGCAGCGTCGGGTTGATCGCCATGGACGCGGTGCGCACCGCGAGAATGCGGGTCGGCGAGGTCGGCGACGACAGGAGCAGGTCGAAATCGCCGCGGTCGTAGAAGACCTGCACCGCCGTCACCAGCGTCTGCGATAGCATCAGGGTGAAGACGAAGAGGATGACCGCATCGCCGATCAGCACGGCGATCGCGTTCACCTCCAGCGCCTGGTCCTGGAGCCCGCGCGCGACCGGAATGCCGGCCATCACGATGACCGCGAGCAGGACCAGCGCGACGATGATCAGCGGCGGGACGCGGCGGCGCTTGGCGGGGCCGGTCTGCTTGCGGGTGAACCACTGGCGCCAGGTCAGGCGCAACTCGTGCGCCAGCAGGAGGCCGATGGACGCGGAAGGCTGGCTCACGCGACTTCGTCCGGCTCGGCGACGAGCTGCAGGAAGACATCCTCCAGCGTCGACTGGCCGGCGCCGGCCCGGGCGCGAAGGTCGGCGAGCGTGCCCTCGGCGAGGAGCCTGCCGTGCTGGATGATGCCGATGCGGTCGGCCATCCGCTCGGCGACCTCGAGGATATGGGTGGTGAGGATCACCGTATTGCCGGCCTTCACGCGATCCTGCAGCAGATCCTTCACCTGCCGCGCGACGCTGGCGTCGAGGCCGGTCAGCGGCTCGTCGAGGATCATCAGCTTGGGGTCGTGGATCAGCGCGCCGGCGAGCGAGGCCTTCTGCTTCATGCCGCGCGAGAAGGTCTCGCAGCGGTCGTTGCGGTTTTCCCACAGGCCAAGCCAGCGCAGCAGCTCCTCGGCGCGCGGGCCGGCGATCCCGGCCGGCACCGACCAGAGGCTGGCGACGAATTCGAGATATTCCAGCGGCGTCAGCTTGTCGTAGAGCAGCGGCTCGTCGGGAAGCCAGGCGACCAGCTGCTTGGTGTCGCGCGGGTTGGCGAGCGCGTCGATGCCAAAGACGTGGATGGAACCGGCGTCGGGCTTGAGGAGGCCGGTCACCATGCGCAGCGTCGTGGTCTTGCCGGCGCCGTTGGGGCCGAGCAGCGCGTAGAGCTCGCCGGCCTTGATGGTGAGGTTCAGCGCATCGACCGCAGGGCGGTCGAACACCTTGGTCACGCCGCGCAGCTCCAGCGGCGGCGCTCCCGGCACGATGCGCGTTGCGGTCTGATCCATGGTGCTCCGACTCACCTGTTCCTGTCGTCACCCCGGCGAAGGCCGGGGTCCAGAGGCAACGTACTCGGACGCTGATGGGCTGCCTGGATTCCGGCCTTCGCCGGAATGACGAAGGTGGGAAGTGCGGCGGCGGACCGCTAGGTCTTGAGCGGCACCTTCGGCACGAGGCCGCCGCGCTTGGCGTCCCCTGCCCCGTCCTTGCCGCCCTTGCTTTCGGGCGCCGCCTTCGCGGCGGCTGCCGCGGGCTTAGCCTTCCGCTTGCGCGGGCGCGCCGGCTTCTTCGGCTGCGGGATCGGCTCCGGCTTCGGCCGCACCGGCGCATCGTCGAGCGCTTCGAGCCTGAGGCCGGTGGTGCCGTCCTCCCTGGTCTCGACGCTGACCTTGACCGTGCCGCCGGTCTTCAGCTTGCCGAACAGGACCTCGTCGGCGAGCGGCTGCTTGATGTGCTCCTGGATGATGCGCGCGAGCGGGCGGGCGCCCATGCGGTCGTCATAGCCCTTCTGGGCGAGCCACTTCACGGCGTCGTCGGTCAGATCGAAGAACACGCCGCGGTCGGCGAGCTGGGCCTCGAGCTGGAGCACGAACTTCCGCACCACCTGGTGGATGACCTCGGTCGGCAGCGCGCCGAACGGCACGATGGCGTCGAGCCGGTTGCGGAACTCCGGCGTGAAGAGGCGGTTGATCGCCTCCAGATCGTCGCCCTCGCGCTTGGTCGAGCCGAAGCCGATCGCCGCGCGCTGCGCATCGGCGGCGCCGGCGTTGGTGGTCATGATGAGGATGACGTTGCGGAAGTCGATCTGCTTGCCGTTGTGGTCGGTCAGCTTCCCGTGGTCCATCACCTGGAGGAGGATGTTGAAAAGGTCCGGGTGGGCCTTCTCGATCTCGTCCAGCAGCAAGACGCAATAGGGGTGCTGGTCGACGCCGTCGGTCAGGAGGCCGCCCTGGTCGAAGCCGACATAGCCGGGCGGCGCGCCGATCAGCCGCGAGACGGTGTGGCGCTCCATGTATTCCGACATGTCGAAGCGCAGCAGCTCGACGCCGAGCGACGACGCCAACTGCTTGGCGACCTCGGTCTTGCCGACGCCGGTCGGGCCGGAAAACAGGTAGCAGCCGATCGGCTTCTCCGGCTCGCGCAGGCCGGCGCGCGCCAGCTTGATCGCGGAGGAGAGCCGCTCGATCGCCTTGTCCTGGCCGTAGACCATGCGCTTCAGCGTGGCGTCGAGATTCTGCAGCACCTCGGCGTCGTTCTTCGACACGGTCTTCGGCGGAATCCGCGCCATGGTCGCGATGGTGGTCTCGATCTCCTTCACGCCGATCGTCTTGCGGCGCCGCGATTCGGGCAGCAGCATCTGCGACGCGCCAGTCTCGTCGATGACGTCGATCGCCTTGTCCGGCAGCTTGCGGTCGTGGATGTAGCGCGCCGAGAGCTCGACCGCGGTCTTGATCGCGTCGCTGGTGTAGCGGACCTGATGGAACTCCTCGAAATAGGGCTTGAGGCCCTTCAGGATCTCGACCGCATCCGGCACCGACGGCTCGTTGACGTCGATCTTCTGGAAGCGGCGAACCAGCGCCCGGTCCTTCTCGAAAAACTGGCGATACTCCTTGTAGGTGGTCGAGCCGATGCAGCGGATCGCCCCGCCGGCGAGCGCGGGCTTGAGGAGGTTCGACGCATCCATCGCGCCGCCCGAGGTCGCCCCCGCGCCGATCACGGTGTGGATCTCGTCGATGAACATGATCGCGCCGGGATAGTCCTCGATCTCCTTCACGACCTGCTTCAGCCGTTCCTCGAAATCGCCGCGGTAGCGCGTACCGGCGAGGAGCGTGCCCATGTCGAGCGCGAAGATGGTCGATTCCTTGAGGACGTCGGGGACGTCGCCCTCGACGATCTTCTTGGCGAGGCCTTCGGCGATCGCGGTCTTGCCGACGCCGGGATCGCCGACGAAGAGCGGGTTGTTCTTCTGGCGGCGGCACAGCACCTGGATGGTGCGCTGCAGCTCGGTGTCGCGGCCGATTAGCGGGTCAATGCGGCCGGCCTTCGCCTTCTCGTTGAGGTTGACGCAATAGGCCTCGAGCGCGTCGGCCTTCTTCTTGTCGCCGTTGCGGCTGTCGACGGTCGCCGCGTCGTCGTCGACGCCGCGCACCGGGCGCGACTCCGACATGCCGGCGCGCTTGGCGATGCCGTGGCTGATGTAGTTGACGGCGTCGTAGCGCGTCATGTCCTGCTCCTGCAGGAAATACGCGGCGTGGCTCTCGCGCTCGGCGAAGATCGCGACCAGCACATTGGCGCCGGTGACCTCCTCGCGGCCGGAGGACTGGACGTGGATCACCGCGCGCTGGATGACGCGCTGGAAGCCGGCGGTGGGCTTGGAATCCTCGTCGCCCTCGACGGCGAGATTGGCGAGCTCGGTGTCGATATATTCGGTGAGGCTGCGGCGGAGCGCGTCGATGTCGACATTGCAGGCGCGCATCACCGCCGCGGCGTCCTGATCGTCGGTCAGCGCGAGGAGGAGATGCTCCAGCGTGGCGTATTCCTGGTGCCGCTGATTGGCGAACGCCAGCGCCTGGTGGAGGGCCTTCTCAAGGCTTCGGGAGAATGACGGCACTGGGCAACCTCACTTCTTCTCCATCACGCATTGTAGCGGATGTTGATGCTTGCGGGCGAAATCCATCACCTGAGTCACTTTGGTTTCCGCCACCTCGAACGTGTAGACCCCGCACTCCCCCACTCCATGCTGGTGGACATGGAGCATGATCTTCGTCGCTTCCTCCCGCCCCTTCTGGAAGAACCTTTCCAGGACATGCACCACGAATTCCATCGGGGTGTAGTCGTCGTTCAGCAGCAGCACCCGGTAAAGGCTCGGCCGCTTCGTCTTCGGCTTGGTCCTGGTGATGACGCCAATACGCGCGTCGTCATCTGCTCGCCGCATGCCGACTCCCGTCACGCTGTCGGTGGATGCGAATCCTGCCCAGAAACCGCATGGCCTGCAATCGGGTCTTCACTGTCGTCCTGCGGCTTCCGTCCGCGGCGGGCTCTGCCCGTCGGCATAATGTATGACCCAAAGCGCCGAATTTTAGATGCGCTTTCGTCACAGTCCGCGACTGATCGCGGCGGTGCGTCCGGCGGTCGCAAAGCGCACCTGTCCCGCTTCGCGACACGCCCCGATTTCGTACCGCGTGCGAGCGGCTGAAGGCGCCGTCGCGGCCGACGACCGGCGCGACGAGCGACACCTCGTTTTTCCTTGATTTTGTTGAAGTCTCGCGGCCTTGCCGGCCAAGCTGCTCACCGCCCTTGCCAATCGTCTCCGGCCTGCGCGCCGGTTTACCGTTTTGTAACGCCATCCCCCTACGGTCGGTCCTCGGCGCGGCAGGCGGCCAGCACCAGCCGGAATGCCGTCTGGGGCCGAAATTCCGCCATCAAAGATCCGGCATCTTCAGCACGGCTTCGGCCGTGGACGATCCCGATCTGCCGCCGCCCAGGGAATGTGCCCGGAGAGCAACCGACTCTCCGGCGGGGTGACGTGGAGTACTCGGGTTCGCATGGCTGAGGCGTCGAGGATCAGACGGAACCTGCTGGATGTCCTGGTCGCGCTGGCGTTCATCGCCCTCGCGGCATTCGCGACATCCGCACCGGCGGCGGCCGCCGACCACAACTACGCGGCGATGGTCGTCGACGCGAAGACCGGCGAGGTGCTCTTCTCGCGCAACGCCGACGCGCCGCGCTTCCCCGCATCGCTGACCAAGGTGATGACGCTCTACCTCGTCTTCGAGGATCTGGAGCGCGGCCGGATCAGCCTCAACACCCGCCTCACCGTTTCGCAGAACGCCGCGAACCAGGCCCCGACCAAGCTCGGCGTGCCGGCCGGCTCCACCATCAAGGTCGAGGACGCCATTCTCGCGCTCGTCACCAAATCCGCCAACGACGTGGCGATGGTGATCGCGGAAAATCTCGGCGGCAGCCAGTCGGGCTTCGCCCAGCGCATGAACGCGACCGCGCGCGCTCTCGGCATGAACCACACCACGTTCCGCAACCCGCACGGGCTGCCGGATTCCGCCCAGGTCACCACCGCGCGCGATCTCATCACTCTCGGCCGCGCCATCCAGGACCGCTTCCCGCAGTATTTCCGCTATTTCTCGACCGAAGTGTTCGTCTGGAACGGCGTGCGGATGGGGAACCACAACAATCTCCTCGGCGCGGTTCCGGGCGTGAACGGCATCAAGACCGGCTACACCCGCGCCTCGGGCTACAATCTCCTCACCTCGGTCTCGCGCGACAATCGCCAGATCGTCGCCGTGGTGATGGGCGGCAACACCGCGGCCTCGCGCGACGAGCACATGCGCCAGCTGATCGCGGAGTACCTGCCGCGCGCGTCGACAGGGCCGCGGACCGTACCGCTCCTCGTGGCCAATGCCGCGCCCTCGCTTCCCGCTCCGGTGCCACGCCCGAACCCGATCGCCCTCGGCATGGCGCCGGCCGCCGCCGACCCGATCGTGACCGCGACGGTGCAGGTCGCAACCGCCGATCCGCTGCCGCTGGAGCCGATCCCTCCTGCCGCAATCGCGCCGGCTGCGATCCCGCCTGCGGCCGTCGCGATGGCGGCGCTCGCGCTGGAGGAAGAGCCGGAAATCCCCTCCGAGGGCGACGCCGACAACAGCTGGAAGATCCAGATCGGCGCACCGCCGACCGAGGACGGCGCCCACGCCCTTCTCAACCGGGCGCGCTCCGCGCAGCCGGGCGCGCTGGGCACGGCGGCGCCCTATGTCGAGACCTTCACCAATGACCGCGGGAACACCTTCTACCGGGCGCGGTTCTCGGGCTTCCCGACCCAGGAGGCGGCCCGGGCGGCGTGCGCCCAGCTCGAACGAAGCAACTTCGATTGTTACGTACCGGCGCAGCAGTGAGTGAGTACTCGCGCCGTAGCTCCAAGCCTGTATCGCGTTTGCCGGGAGTTACCGATGTTTGCCGAGAAGCCGATCTTTCGCCTCGTTGATACGGGCCGCAAGGAAGCTCGAGCCCCCATGGTCCGGGTGAACGCCCTTCATCAGCCGGCGGTGAGCCGCCCGGATTTCGGCATCACCGGCGCCGGGCGCAAGGCCAAGGATCTGATAGGCTTCCTCATCTGTCATGGCGCCCGCATCCGGCGCGCCGCGCGGCCCCGCTGCAGCATCGGGCTCACGGTCCTCACGCCAGCCGGGGTTCCGGCGGTCGAGATAAGCCTCGAATAGCGTCCGGCTGTCGGCTTCGTCGCGGAGCTCTTCCTCAAGCGCACGCAGTTCGTCGTCGCTCAGCTCGTCGAGCTCGCGTCCCTCGAACGTCCCTTCCACCACCTTCCCGGTCAGCCGGCCGGAATCCCGGTCGAGCGTCGCTTCGATGAAGCGCGAGCGCACCGTCGACTTGCGGCCGGCGCTCTGCATGCCCGCCCCGAAATCGAGCGGCCCGATCCGCCCGGTGAAGAGCGCGGCGAAGCCGAGCGCGAGCGCGGGGAGGCCGAGCGCGAAACGCCCGCCGATCGACAGCACACCGCCGACCAGGATCAGCCCGCCAGCGACCACGTAGCGCAGCACGCGCACCAGGCTCTGCGGATTGGCGCCCACGAGCAGCCGGGCGCCGGCGACGAGCGCCACCAGGGCAATCGCGCCGAGGAGGACATAGAGCATCGCTAGGGAAGCTGCTGCAGCAGGAGCTGCGCCTTCTCGCCGCCATGATGGGCGAGCGCCTTCCGCCCGCCGGCGGCATAGGTCGCGACGGCCCGCAGCAGCGCGGCGAGCTCGCCGGCGGCGTTGCTGTCGAACCGGGCGTAGGCGCCGCGGGTCAACCGCGCGATCTCGCGGAAGGTCCGCTCGACCTCGGGGTTGCGGCCCTCCTGGAAAAGGAAGACCGGCACGCCGAGGACGCCGAGCTGTCCGGCGCGGTCGCATAGCGTGTCGACCATCTCCTCCATCGCGTCGCCGACGAAGACGACGGCGCTCACCTTCTCCTTCCGCGTTTCCTTGGCGGCATGGGACAGCACCTTGCCGATCTGGGTGGTGCCGCCGCGGCAGTCGATGCCGCTCATCAGCTGCGCCAGCGTCTCGGTATCGCCCGCCCAGCGGCTCGCCCGGCACTCGCCGAAGCCGCGATAATAGACGAGCTGGACGTCGAGCCCGCCGACCTTGCCGGCCTCGCGGAACATCTCGCCCTGGAGCCGGCAGGCGAGATCCCAGGTCGGCTGGCGGCTCATGGTGGCGTCGAGCGCGAAGATGAGGCGGCCATGGGGACCGGCATTCACGGGAGCCGCCTTGAGCTGCTCCATGAAGGCGGCGATCTCGGACTTCGCGGACGACGCAGGCGCGGCTGAGCCCGCCTCGGCCGGCGTGGCTGTGCGGGTTGTCGCAGGTGCACTCGTCTTCGTCTTGGCCATCCCTCACTCACCTCCTCGTCACCCCGGCCCCGGATCAGGCCCGGGGTAAACTCCGGCCGGGGTCCAGCGCAACAGACGGGCCGCAGCCAACCGCCTGGATTCCGGCCTTCGCCGGAATGACGATAGGAACTAGATGGCATGTCAGCGCCGTCACGCAAGCGCGACGGGAAAGCTAGGCTTCGGCGACGAGTCAGTATTGACTGACCTCCATGTCGGACAAACCCCCTGCCCTGCCCCCGATCGACCGCACGGTCGACGCGATCCGCACGCGGGTGATCGCATGGCGCGATGCCGGCGAAGGCGTCGCGCTGGTGCCGACGATGGGCGCGCTCCACAACGGGCATCTCGTGCTGGTCACCGCGGCGAAGGAGCGGGCGTCGCGGGTGATCGTGTCGATCTTCGTCAACCCGCTGCAGTTCGCGCCGACCGAGGATTTCGCCGCCTATCCGCGCGACCTCGACGGCGACGTCGCGCTGCTTTCGACCGTCGGCACCGACGCGGTGTTCGCGCCCGAGGGGGCGGAGATGTACCCGGCGGGCTTCGCCACGCAGATCACCGTCGGCGGGCCGGCCGAGGGGCTGGAGACGGCATTCCGGCCGCAGCACTTCGCCGGCGTCGCGACGGTGGTGGCGAAGCTCCTCATCGCCTGCGGCCCGGAAATCGCGGTGTTCGGCGAGAAGGACTACCAGCAGCTCCTCGTGGTCCGCCGCATGGTCCGCGACCTGATGCTGCCGGTCGAGATCGTCGGCCATGCGACGGTGCGCGAGGCGGACGGCCTCGCCCTCTCCTCGCGCAACGCCTACCTCTCCCCCGAGGAACGCCAGCAGGCGCCGACCATCCACCGCGCCCTGCAGGACGCTGCCGCGGCGCTGCGGGCGGGCGAGCTCGGCGGCACCGTCGTCGCCGAAGCGCGGCAGCGCCTCACCGAGGCCGGGTTCGACGTCGACTATGTCGAGCTCCGCAACGCCGAGACGCTGGCGCTTCCCGTCCACCAGGAACGCGAGCCGCTCCGCCTCCTCGCCGCCGCTCGCCTCGGCCGGACGCGGCTGATCGACAATATCGCGGTCTAGAGGTCGTAGAGGTACATCACGAAGGCGCCCTCCTCCGTCCGCGGCCGTGTGGCGTAGAGGGCGCGGGCGGCGGTGTTGTCGGTCTCGGTGCCGACCCAGGATTCCTCGCAGCCGATCTCCTTGCCGAAGGCGAGCATGGCGTCGAAGAGGCGGCGGCCGATGCCCTGCCGTTGCCAGGCATCGTCGACGCCGACCTCGTCGACGTAGAGCTCGGTCGGCTTGTCGACATGGCGGTGCACCATCGCGGTGATCATGCCGACGACGAGCCCGCCATCGGCGACGGCGAGCATCATGTGATGCCCCGGCGAATCCAGCCACGCCGCCGTTCGCGCCGGGTCGATGGGCTCGTCGAACACGTCCGGCGCGACGTTGCCCAGCAGCGAGACATTGTCGCGTCCGATCTTCACGATCTCGATCGCCATCTCACTCCTCCATCAGAGCAGGCCGAGCAGCGCCAGCTCGGCACGCAGCGCCTCCGGCAGCGCAGCATCGGCCGTGGAAAGGTCGGGCGGCGCGTCGGCGGCCGCAAGATAGCGCCAGCCCTGGAACGGACGCCGCGGCCAGGGCGAGGTCGGCACGAGGCGCGGCTCGAGCACGATCGCGCAGGCGTCGTGGTCGTCGCGCCGCACGGGGCGGAGCGCCACGATGCGCTGCCGGACGAGGACCACGCCGCGGATCACCCAGTAGAGCGAGCCGCCGGCGACGAGCTCGTCGGCGCGCCTCGGGAACATCCGGGTGACGTGGGTGTGCTCGCCGGTCGCCGCGACGCGCTCCTCGACCCATTCGCGGAGCTCGTCGGGCGTATCGACGCCGACGCATAGCTTGATGAGGTGGAGCGTCATGCGAGGCGCGCCAGCACGGCCGGGAGGGCGCCGGGCAGATCCTCGGAGATGAGCCCGGGCCCGACCTCGGTAGCGGCCTCGCCATGGAGCCACACCGCCGCGGCAGCCGCCTCGAAGGCGGGCATGCCCTGTGCGAGGAGGCCGCCGATCATCCCCGCCAGCACGTCGCCGCTGCCGGCGGTGGCCAGCGTCGGCGGCGCGTTGTCGGCGATGGCGGCGCGGCCGTCCGGCGCCGCGACCACGGTGTCCGGCCCTTTGAGGACGACGATGGCGCCGGATCGCCGCGCAGCAGCACGGGCGCGGCGGAGGCGCGAGCCGTGGTCGAGGTCGGGCACGATGCGCGCGAACTCCCCGTCATGCGGCGTCACCACGACCGGTCCCTTTGACGCCGCGACGGCGGCGAGAAGACGGCGCGCCTCGCCGGCGAAGCTGGTGAGGGCGTCGGCGTCGAGCACCACGGCACGCTCGCCGCCGAGGGCGGTTTCGACAAGCGTCCGGGTCCGCTCCCCGACGCCGAGGCCGGGCCCGAGCACCACGGCATTCTTCCGCGCATCGCCGAGGAGGTCGGCAAGGCCGGCGGCACCGTCGAACGGCCGGACCATCACGGCGGTCAGCTGCGCGGCGTTGACGGGCGCGGCATCCGGCGGCGACGCCACGGTCACGAGGCCGGCACCGCTACGCAGCGCCGCGATGGCCGCGAGCCGGGCGGCGCCGGTCGACATCGCGTCGCCGGATACGACCACGGCATGGCCGCGGCGGTATTTGTGGGTCTCGGGCTGCAGCACCGGCCAGGCATCGCCCCACAGCGCGGGCGCGTTGTGGAAGGTGTCGGCCGAGATCGAAGCCAGCGCCGCCTCCGGGATGCCGATGTCCGCCACCGTCACCGCGCCGCAATGGCCCCGGCCGGGCAGCAGGAGGTGTCCCGGCTTCCGCCGGAAGAAGGTCACGGTCTCGGCCGCCACGATCGCGGCGTCACCGACGGCCCCCTCCCCGCCGTCGACGCCGCTCGGCAAGTCGACCGCGACGACCGGCGTCCCGCTCGCATTCGCGGCGCGGATCAGGTCGAGCGCGATGTCAGGCAGCGGCAGGCGTACGCCCGCGCCGTAGAGCGCGTCGATCACGAGCCCTGCCCCCGCGAGAGAAGCCCCCGTCGCCTCCTCCGCCGAACCCTGATACCGGCCCGCGGCGAGCGCCGCGTCTCCAAGCAACTTGCTGCGATCTCCGAGGAACGCGACCGCCACCGGGAAGCCGGCGTCACGCAGCAGCCGCGCCGCCACCCAGCCGTCGCCGCCATTCATCCCCGGCCCGGCGAGGACGATTATCCGCCCGCCCCGCCAGTGCCGCCGCGCCGCCTTCGCCACCGCGGCGCCGGCGCGCTCCATCAGCGCGATTCCCGGCGTCCCCGCGGCGATGGCATATGCGTCGGCCTGCCGCATCTGGTCGGGGGTCAGCAGGTGGTGCAAGGTCATGGGCCGGGCTTGCCAGTTTGGTCAGAGAATAGGCATATGCCTCAAGTCTAGGCGCATGGTGCGCGGTCGGTTGGGCATCAACCGGCGGGCATTTGCCCAATTTCCATCCAGCCGTAACGGGGCGAGCGCGGGTCTGCCGCTGGCATGAACTCTGCTTTCACACGGGACGGCTGGCAGTTCCGGCCATGCCGGGACGAGCATTCGGAGACGTGGAGGACATGAAGAAAATCGAGGCCATCATCAAGCCGTTCAAGCTCGACGAGGTCAAGGAAGCCCTGCAGGAAGTGGGCCTTCAGGGCATCACCGTGACCGAAGCGAAGGGCTTCGGCCGGCAGAAGGGCCACACCGAGCTCTATCGGGGCGCGGAATACGTCGTCGATTTTCTGCCGAAGGTGAAGATCGAGGTCGTCCTCACCGACGAGATGGTCGACCGCGCGGTCGACGCCATCCGCAAGGCCGCCCAGACCGGGCGCATCGGCGACGGCAAGATTTTTGTATCGACCGTGGAAGAAGCCGTCCGCATCCGTACGGGCGAGACCGGCAACGACGCCATCTGACCTACACCTCCACGCCACCGCAAAGCGAAACGATCAAACCCAGGGGATTGGACGAATGACCGCCAAGGAAGTGCTGCAGCGTATGAAGGCCGACGACATCCGGTATGTCGATTTTCGGTTCACCGACCCGCGCGGAAAATGGCAGCACGTCACCTTCGACCGGACGCTGATCGACGAGGAAATCCTCACCGAGGGCACCATGTTCGACGGCTCGTCGATCGCCGGCTGGAAGGCGATCAACGAGTCCGACATGCTGCTCCTGCCCGACGTGTCGACCGCCACGCTCGACCCGTTCTTCGCGCAGGCCACGCTCTCGATCATCTGCGACGTGCTCGAGCCGGTCACCGGCGAGCCCTATGGCCGCGACCCGCGCGGCATCGCCAAGAAGGCCGAGGCCTATCTCAAGCAGACCAAGGTCGGCGACACGGCGTTCTTTGGCCCCGAGGCCGAGTTCTTCGTCTTCGAGGACGTGAAATATTCCGCGACGCCCTACAACACCGGCTTCCGCGTCGACGATCCGGAGCTGCCCTCCAACTCGGATACCGACTACGAGACCGGCAATCTCGGCCACCGCATCCGCACCAAGGGCGGCTATTTCCCGGTGCCGCCGCTCGACAGCCTGCAGGACCTTCGCTCCGACATGCTGGCGGCGATGCAGTCGATGGGCGTCGTCGTGGAGAAGCACCACCACGAGGTGGCGGCGGCGCAGCACGAGCTCGGCATGAAGTTCGGCACGCTGGTGACGATGGCCGACCATCTGCAGATCTACAAATACTGCATCCACAACGTCGCCAATAATTACGGCAAGAGCGCCACCTTCATGCCGAAGCCGGTCTATGGCGACAACGGCTCGGGCATGCATGTCCACCAGTCGATCTGGAAGGGCGGCAAGCCGGTGTTCGCCGGCAACCAGTATGCCGACCTGTC
>JAHCJZ010000019.1 GCA_026126025.1 Bauldia sp.
GAGCGCAGGGCGAGCCTGGCGCGATCGGCCCGGCCGGACCCGCCGGGCCGCAGGGTGAGCCGGGCGACGTCGGCGCCGCCGGCCCCGAGGGTCCGCAGGGCGCCCCGGGTGACGCCGGTCCTGCAGGTCCGCAAGGCGCGGCAGGGCCAGCCGGCCCGGCCGGACCCGCCGGACCGCCCGGTCCGCAGAGCCTGCAGAATCTCGTCCGGCTGGTGACGGCCGAAGGCGCATGCACTGCCGGCGCGCCCTGCGTCGTCGCCTGCGCCGCCAATGAGGTGCCTATCGGCGCCTTCTGCAGCACAGCCAACGGCAATGACGCGACGCCGGTGTCGATCCGCGGCCCGCGGAGCGTCGTGTGCGCGCCCGATGCCGGCACCTACCGGCTCGTGGTGACCTGCGCCCGGCTGAACTAGCCTTGCGGGGGCCGGCACCGCGCCGGCCCCCTCCCCGCTCCGGAGCCACCCATGGCGGACGGCGCGCTCGCCGACAGCCTCGCCGCGGTCCGCGCCTCGTTCGGCGAGGTCGCCGGGTTCTTCAACGATTCGCCGTGGCGCGACCGGCTCGGACTGCCGGGCGTATGCGACTTCGCCTTCGGCAATCCGCAGGAGATGCCGCTCCCCGGCTTCGTTGCCGCGCTCGCCGCGAAGGTCACGCCGCAGCACAAGGACTGGTACGCCTACAAGGGCAACGAACGGGAATCGCGCGAGGTCGTGGCCGCGTCGCTGGCGACGATCACCGGCCTTGCCTTCGAGCCGGCCGACATCGCGATGACTAGCGGCGGCTTCGGCGCAATCGCCATGATGGTCAAGCTCTTCGCCAATCCCGGCGAGGAGCTCATCTATTCGGTGCCGTCCTGGTTCTGCTACGCGCCGATCGCCCATCTCGCCGGCGTCGTGCCGGTGACGGTGCCGATGCGCCGGCCCTTCGCGCTCGACGTCGATGTGATCCTCGGCGCGGTGACGCCGCAGACGCGGATCGTAGTGGTGAACTCGCCGCACAATCCGTCCGGCGCCATCGCGACGGCGGAGGAGCTCAAGGCGCTCGGCGACGGGCTGGAGCGGATCAATGCCGGCCGGTCGCGGCCGGTGTGGGTGCTGTCCGACGAGGCGTATCGCGAGATCGTCTTTGCGGACGGGGCGTTCGAATCGCCGCTGCGGCACATCAGGCGGAGCGCGGTCTGCTACAGCTACGGCAAGCGGCTCCTGACGCCCGGCCAGCGCATCGGCTATTTCGCCGTCAGCCCGCTTGCGCCGGAGCGCGAGGCGGTGCGCGAGGTCATGTTCTACGTGCAGATGGCGACGGGCTGGAACTTCCCGAGCGCGCTGATGCAGTACGCCCTCCCCGAGCTGGAGAAGCTGACGATCGACGTCGCCGCCATGGGGCGGCGGCGCGACCGGCTCTGCGACGGGCTTGAGGCCGCCGGATACCGCGTCACGCGGCCGAAGGGCACGTTCTACGTCCTGGTGGAGACGCCCGGCGACGAGGACTCGTTCTGCGATGCGCTCTCGGCGCGCGACGTCTTCGTCATGCCTGGGCGCCTTTGCGGCATTCCCGGCCATGTCCGCCTCTCGCTGACGGCGAGCGACGCGATGGTGGAACTCGCGCTGCCACGCTTCGCGGCCGTCGCAGCGCAGCGCTGAGCGCAAAAAGGAAAGGCCGCCCGAAGGCGGCCTTTCGCGTGTCTTAGCGTCGCCTCAGCGAGCTAGCCGCCATGCTCCGCGCCGGCTGCCTCGTCCTCACCCTCGGCGTCTGCCGCGGCCTCGACCTCGGCGCGGGTCGGCCAGCGGTTGCACGAGGAGGCGCTGTCGCCGAAGAACTCGCGGCACTCTTCCTGCGTGGCGGGGCCGCGGCCGACATACTCGTAGTGGATGAACTGCGCGAGCGCGTCGATCTGGCGCTGGTTGTACTGCGGGGCGCCGGCCGGCGGGGCGGCGGCGCCGAGATCGGCGATCGTCACGCCATAGCACGGGTTGGCACCCTCATAGGCGTTGCGGAAGAAGTACGGCATCGGGGTGCCGGGACGGCCGCACTTGATGACCTCGGCGATCTGCTCCCAGGTCAGCATCGTCCTGCGGAAGTCGGCGCCCTTCGGCGAACGCGGATCCTCGTTCATGCCGTTGCCCATGTTGCCATGGCAGTCCCAGCAGCGGCTGGCCTGGCGCCACAGATCCTCGCCGATGCTGGCGAGCGGACCCGGCTCGGCGTCCTGCGCCACCACCGTCGTGGACGGGATCGAAAACAGAGCCGCGACGATCGCAGCCACTGGAATGAGGGTGCGGAGAATTGCCTTCATAGGTCCTGCGACTCCTTGGTTTTGTCCGTGCCCGTCCTCGGGGCTTAGTTTATGCCTTCCGGAGACCCGTTACCACTGGTGGCGTTACGGCGGTGTGAAGCCCGCCGGCAGCCTTGCATCGGTGAAATCGGCTCCGTCGAGCACCGTCCTAGCAAGACTTGCGTTGTCGAGCCATGCCCCAGAAAGATCGGCGCCGGTGAGGTTGGAATCGCGCATGTCGACGCCGGTGAGGCGCGAAACGCGAAGATCGGCGCCGATCAGCTGTACCTCGGTCATGGTGGCGTTAAGGAGATCGGCCTGCGCGAAGATCGCGCCGGTGAAATCGGTGCGGCTCAGCTGGGCGTCCCACAGCCGCGACCGGTAGAAGATGGCATCGGTCGCGACGGCATTGGTCATCAGCACCGCGGTGAGGTCGGCATTGCCGATCACCGTGCCGGTCAGGTCGGCGCGGATCAGCCGCGCATGGCCGGCGAGCACGCTCAACATGTTGGCGCCGCTGAGGTTTGCGCCGTCGAGGCGGGCCTCGTAGAGCATGGCGCCGATCATCTGCGCGCCGGAGAGATCGGCCTGCATCAGCCGCGCCTTGTTGAGGTTGGCGCCATCGAGATTGGCGCCGGCGAGGTTGGCGCCGGTGAGGATCGCGGCGTGGAGGCTCGCACCCTGGAGGTTGGCGCCCTGGAGATTGGCGCCGGCCAAATTGGCGCGGCGGAGATTGACGCCGCTGAGGTCGCAGCCCGGGCAGTCGCGCGCCTCGGCGACGAGGGCATTCTCTTCGGCCGGCGGCCGCGCCGCGATCTCGGCGAGCCGCGCCTCGCGGTCGGGGATCTCCGCGGTGAGGAATTCCTCGGACCGGGTCAGGCTCTCGAAATAGCCGCTGGTCGGCTCGTTGTCGGGGTTGAGGATGGTCTGGCCGGGGCGCCGGTAGAGGTGCGTCTCGATCGTGCGGACGATTCCGGTCGCGGGGTCGTCGAGCGTACAAATCTTCTTGATGAAGCGGCCGCGATAGTCGATCTCGCCCTCGTTCACCGGGAGATCCTCGCAGACCCAGTCGCCGTCATAGCGCGCCTGGAGGAACCCGCCGAGCGTGTAGGCCTGCTCGCGGGTGGCGAGGTTGACGCGGGGATCGGTCACCAGCCTGATGCCGCGCAGGAAGCCGTCATCGTCGAACAAAGCGGAGGCGATCACCGGCCGCGAATAGACGCTAGTGCCGCCATAGAGCGCCGCCCGCTGCTGGTCGCGCTGGGCGAGCGCCACGTATTCGTAGAGGTCATCGTACTGGAAATAGACCTCGTGCCAGCCGGTCGCGGCGTCCGGGCGGCATTGCGCGTAGTCGGTCCAGCCGCCGATCGGCAGCGATGGTGGTCCGCCATTGGTGCCGCAGGCATAGTCGGCGAACTCGGCCGCCGGCAGGTCGGCGGCATGGGTGCCGAGATCGAGGTCCCACACCGAGGGTTCGACGTCGACGCCCTGGGCGAGGACGGGAGCGGCGGCGAGTGCGGCTCCGAGGGCGAGGGCTGCGGCAGTCCATTTCAGGGCGGTCATGTCGGGTCCATGTAGGCGAAGGAAAGGGGCGGACCTATGGCCCGCCCCATCCCGAACCTTATGCCGTCCCGCGCCTAGAGCGTGAAGACGTAAAGCATCGCACCGCGCAGCATCGTGAAGTCCGTCGCCGGGAGCGGGCCCGACGCCAGAACCGCAATGTACTGCTTGCCGCCGACCGCGTAGCTGATCGGGGTGCCGCGCGACGGGACGCCCATGTCGAACTGCCACAGCGGCTCGAGGGTGTTCGCGTCATGCGCCATCACGATGCCGTCAGCAGTCGAGGTCAGCACGAGGCCGCCGGCGGTGACGGTGACGCCGGAGGTGTAGACCAGCGGCCGGTCGTAGTTGGCGACCAGCTCGCCGGTGTTGACGTCCACCGCCCACAGCGAGCCGTGGTAGTCCTCGGTGCCCTCGCCACCCGCGAGCTGCGGGCCGAAGTCGCCGGCATTGCCGAAGATGCCACCACCCTCTTCGAGGTTGATGCCGCCATCGGGGCCGAGCGGCAGGGTCTCGACGACCTGCAGCTCGAAGCAGCCGTCATTGCCGGCCGCGTAGGCCAGGCCGGTGTCCGGGTTGTAGGCCGGATACTGCCAGCGCACGCCGCCAACCAGGATCGGGCATGCCGGCTGGTTGTCGTCCATGCTCTCGCCGCGATGGAAGCGGGTCTCCGGGATGTATTCCTGGATGTCGAGGTCGGGGTTGAACTCGACCGGCAGGCCGGTCTTCGGATCGAGGCCGGCGGTCCAGGTGACCTGATCGACATATTGCGCGTTGCTCAGGAACTCGCCGGTGCCGCGGTCGAACTGGTAGAAGAAGCCGTTGCGCGCGAAATGCGCGACGACGTTCCGCGTTTCGCCGTCGACCTCGCGGTCGAGCAGGAAGTGCACGCCGTTCTCGTCGTAGTCCCACGACTCGTTCGGCACGTACTGGAAGTACCACTTCAGCTCGCCGCTATCGACGTCGAGCGCCACCACCGAGTCGGTGTAGAGGTTGTCGCCGGGGCGGAACTCGGGGTCGAACATCGGCACCGGGTTGGCGATGCCCCAGTAGGTGGTGCGTGTGTCGGGGTCGTAGGAGCCCTGGGTCCACATGCCGCCGCCGCCGGTCTTCCAGGCGTTGTGGTCGTCGGTCCAGGTCTCGTGGCCCGGCTCGCCGGGGCCCGGCACGGCGTACCAGCGCCACAGCTCGGAGCCGTCCGACGCGTCGAGCGCCTCGACAAAGCCGCGCGTGCCGCCGTCGCCAAGGCCGTTCGACAGGAGGACGTGACCGCCATGAGCGGTGGTGCCGCCGGTGCAGGCCTCGGATTCGATGTTGACGCCGGCGCTGCCCGGATGGTCGATGCCCATGCGCTGGACATCCCAGAGGAACTCGCCGGTGTCGCGATCGACCGCAACCGTGCGGCCGTCGGACATGCACTTGACCATCGTGTTGTCGAGGAGCGCGAAGCCGCGGGTCTGGCCGCCCACGTCCTTCGCCACCGTCGCGTCGGCCACCCACACGACGCGCGCGCCGGTGCCGGAGGTCACGTCGACCTTGTAGAAGCTGCCGGCGCCATCCTCGAAATAGAGGATGCCCTCGTCGACCAGCGGGTTGGTGTCGATCGTCGAGCCGGCGCGGCCGGCGAAGGCCGAGGGGATCGGCAGCGTGAAGGCGACGCGGAGATCGCCGACATTGCCGGTGTTGATCTCGTCGAGGCGCGAGTAGCGCTGCGAGGCGTAGTTCTGAAGCGTGGTGAGCCAGTTCTGCGGCTCGGAATCGGCATTGGCGAGGCGGGCGTCGGTGACGGGCGCTTCAGCCATCGCCGGCATGGCGAGGGCGGACGCAAGCAGGGCGCCGCCCAGCGACATGGCGATACGGGGGTATTTCCGGGTCATTCCGTTTCCTCCGGAAGGGTTCTTTCGGTGGGTCTTGGTGCCCAAGGCCGGAGCTTGCGGCTGCGGCGAAGGCCCCTTCGAGCCCGCCGCCGTTCTACTATTCAACAGCCGTTGATCAAGACATCAACGGCCGCTGACAAGCTGGTTCTCCTGCTAACATCCTGATCTGACAACGAAACAAAATCTACGCTTGTTGACTTAATGGCCGGCTAACCGGGTCCCAAAACGAAACGGGGCGGCCATTGGCCGCCCCGCCCGAGATTGAGGTGCTTCGTGCCTAGAGCGCGAAGACGTAGAGCATCGCACCGCGCAGCATCGTGAAGTCCGTCGCCGGGAGCGGGCCCGACGCCAGAAGCGCGATGTACTGCTTGCCGTCGACGGCGTAGCTGATCGGTGTGCCGCGCGACGGGACGCCCATGTCGAACTGCCACAGGACTTCGAGGCTGGTGGCGTCATGCGCCATCACCAGGCCGTCCGGCGTCGAGGTCAGCACGAGGCCGCCGGCGGTGACGGTGACGCCCGAGGTGTAGACCAGCGGACGCTCGTAGGTGGCCACCGCATTGCCGGTGTTGATGTCCACCGCCCACATCGCGCCGTAATAGTCCTCGGTGCCCTCGCCGCCCGCAAGCTGGGCACCGAAATTGCCGGCATTGCCGAAGATGCCACCACCCTCTTCGAGGTTGATGCCACCATCCGGACCGAGCGGCAGGGTCTCGATGACCGTCAGGTTGAAGCAGCCGTCGGAGCCGACCGCGTAGGCCATGCCGGTATCCGGGTTGTAGGCCGGGTACTGCCAGCGCACGCCGCCGACCAGGATCGGGCACGCGACCTGGTTGTCCTCGATCGACTCACCGCGGTGCCAGCGGGTCTCCGGGATATACTCCTGGAGCTCGAGGTCCGGGTTGTACTCGACCGGCAGGCCGGTCTTCGGATCGAGGCCGGCCGTCCAGGTGACGGCCTCGACATAGGTGCCGTTGCCGAGGAACTCACCGGAGGTGCGGTCGAACTGGTAGAAATAGCCGTTGCGCGCGAAATGCGCCACGACCGGGCGGGTCACGCCGTCGATCTCGCGATCGAGCAGGAAGTGCACGCCGTTTTCGTCGTAGTCCCACGACTCATTGGGGACGTACTGGAAGTACCAGACGAGCTCGCCGGTATCGACGTTCAGGGCCACCGCAGAGTCGGTGTAGAGGTTGTCGCCCGGACGGAACTCGGGGTCGAACATCGGCACCGGGTTCGCGGTGCCCCAGTAGCTCAGCCGCAGATCCGGGTCGTACGAACCCTGGGTCCACATGCCGCCGCCGCCGGTCTTCCAGGCGTTGTGGTCGTCCGACCAGGTCTCGCCGCCCGGCTCGTCCGGAGCCGGCACGGCGTACCAGCGCCACAGCTCGGAGCCGTCCGACGCGTCGAGCGCCTCGACATAGCCACGCGTGCCGCCATCGCCCAGGCCGTTGGCAACCATCACGTGGCCGCCATGGGCGGTGGTGCCGCCGGTGCAAGCCTCGGACTCGATGTTGATGCCGGCGCTGCCCGGATGGTCGATGCCCATCCGCTGGACATCCCAAAGGAATTCGCCGGTGTCGCGATCGACCGCAACCGTGCGGCCGTCGGACATGCACTTGACCATCGTGTTGTCGAGAAGCGCGAAGCCGCGGGTCTGGCCGCCGACATCCTTGGCGACGGTCGCATCGGCGACCCACACCACGCGGGCGCCGGTGCCGGACGAGACATCGACCTTGTAGAACGAGCCGGCGCCATCCTCGAAGTAAAGGATGCCTTCGTCGACCAGCGGGTTGGTGTCGATCGTGGAGCCGGCGCGGCCGGCGAAAGCCGACGGGATCGGCAGCGTGAAGGCGACGCGAAGACCGGCGACATTGCCGGTGTTGATCTCGTCGAGCTGCGAATAGCGCTGGCTGGCATAGTTGCCGAGCGTGGTGAGCCAGTTCTGCGGCTCAGAGTCGGCATTGGCGAGGCGCTCGTCGGTGACCGGCGATTCCGCCATCGCGGGCATGGCCATGGCCGAAGCCATCAGCATGCCCCCCAGCGCCGCGAGGACGCGTGAGGTAGTGCTTTTCATTCCCGTATTCCTCCCGAACCTTTGTGGAGCGGGCCGTTCTGCCCATCGTCGGGCCTGTGGCGCGACGCGGGCCTCTCCGGGCCCGGCTCCGTTGTACGGATCAACAGGCGATGATCAAGCCGTCCAGCTCCCCCCGACGGGTAGATGGATGATCTATCTCATTGATATATCGGAATAAAAAATATTGCTCCCGAGCACCAATATTGGCCGGCGGCGCGAATTGTCTACGCCGGACGACTTGCATCAATGGTCGCAGACTTGTGCCTGCGATCGACCCGCGATTTGCAGAGCACCCCGATTCCCTATGGCGGCGTGAACCCGGCCGGGAGGCGCGCATCGGTGAAGTTGACGTCGTCGATGATCGCCCCGGCGAGGTTCGCGCGCTCCATGAAGGCCCCTGAGAGGTCGGCACCGGTGAGGTCGGAGTCGCGGAGGTTGACGTGGACGAGACGGGTGACCCGCATGTCCGCGCCGACCAGGGTTGCCTCGGTCATCGTCGCGTCGAGGAGGTCGGATTGCGCGAACGCCGCGCCGGTGAAGTCGGTGCGGCTCAGCTGGGCGTTCCACAGGCGCGAGCGGGCGATGATGGCGTCGACCGCGCTGGCGTTCGTCATCAGCACGCCGGTGAGGTCCGAATTGGCGATGACCGCGCCGTCGAGATTGGCGCGGATCATCCGCGAGCGCCCGGCGAAGATGTTGAGCATGGTCGCGCCGGCAAGATTCGCCCCGTCGAGGCGCGCCTCGTAGAGCATCGCGCCCGTCATCTCGGCTCCCGAGAGATCGGCTTGCATCAGCTGGGCGCGGTTGAAGTTCGCGCCCTGGAGATTGGCGCGGGCGAGGTTGGCGCCGACGAGATTGGAGGCGTGGAAGCTCGCACCGGCGAGGTTCGCGCCGGCGAGATTGGCGCCGCGCAGGTCGACCCGGCGAAGGATCGCACCCGCCAGGTCGCAGCCCGGGCAGTCCATCGCGCGCGCGACCAGTGGATCGGCTTCGGCCGGCGGGCGGGCGGCAATCTCGGCGAGGCGTTCCTCGCGGTCTGGAATCTCCGAGGTGAGGAACTCCTCGAACCGGGTGGTGCCCTCGAAATAGCCGCGCGTCGGCTGGTTATCGAGGTTGAGGATGGTCTGCCCCGGCCGGCGGTAGTTGTGAATCTCGAGGCGCCGCGCGATGCCGGCGGCGTCATCGGCCTGGGTGCAGATCTCCTTGATGAAGATGCCCTTGTAAGCGGTCTCCCCCTCCCCCGGCGGCAGGTCCTCGCAGTCCCAGCCGACCACATCGGTGCGGCTCTGGAGGAAGCCGCCGAGCTGGTAGGCCTGCTCGCGCACCGGCAGGTCGACGCGCGGATCGGTCACGAGCCTCAGGCCGCGCATGAAGCCGTCGGCATCGAAGAGCGCCGAGGCGATCACCGGCCGGGAATAGACGGAGGTGTTGCGGTAGAGCTCGGCGCGGTAGGCGTCGCTCCGCGCCAGGGCGACATATTCGAGAAGGTCGTCGTACTGGAAATAGACCTCGTGCCAGCCGGTGGCCGCTTCCGCCGGACAGGTCGCGTAGTCCGCCCAGCCGGATATGATGATGGACGGCGGACCGCCATTGGTGCCGCAGGCGAAGTCCGCGAACTGGTCCGACGGCAGGTCGGCGGCGTGGGTGCCGAGGACGAGATCCCACACCGAAGGCTCGACGTCGAAGGCCTCCTGCGCCGCGCCGGCCGTCGCCGGGAGCAGCCCCACCAAAGCGAGCATGGCCGCGCGCGCCGCGCGGATCACCCTGACCATCGCCGATCTCTATCGTGGAAAATGGGGCGGGCCTTTGACCCGCCCCATCGAAGCTTCGGACGCCGCTAGAGCGTGAAGACGTAGAGCATCGCGTTCCGCTGCAGGTTGGCGAGATCGCCGCCCTGCGCCGGACCGCCGACGAGCACGGCGATGTACTGCTTGCCGCCGACCGAGTAGCTGATCGGGGTGCCGCGCGACGGGATGCCGGTGTTGAACGACCACAGCTCGCTGAGGTCGCCGGCGTCGTGGGCGGTAACCAGACCATCCACCGTCGAGCTGAAGACCAGGCCACCGGCGGTGACGGTCACGCCCGACTGCCAGCCATATTCGCGCTGGATCGACGCGACGAGCTCGCCCGAGTTGACGTCGACGGCCCACATGGCGCCGTAGAACTCGCGCTGGGTGGCGCCGAAGTCGCCGTTGAAGCCGTACATCCCGCCGCCTTCTTCGAGGTTGATGCCGCCATCCGGGCTGAGCGGAAGCGTCTCGATGACCTCGAGCTGGAAGCAGCCGTCATTCGCGGCGGCATAGGCGATGCCGGTCTGCGGGTTGTAGGCCGGGAACTGCCAGCGCACGCCACCGCCGAGATGCGGGCAGGCCTGCGCGTTCTGGTCGATGCCCTCGCCACGGAGCCAGCGGGTCTCAGGAATGTACTCCTGAACCTGGAGGTCCGGGTTGAACTCGACCGGCAGGCCGGTCTTCGGATCGAGGCCGGAGGTCCAGTTGACCTCGGCGACGTACTGGCTGTTGCCGAGGAACTCGCCGCTGGCGCGGTCGAACTGGTAGAAGAAGCCGTTGCGCGCGAAGTGCGCCACGACCGGGCGGGTCACGCCGTCGATCTCACGATCGTACAGGAAGTGCACGCCGTTCTCGTCATAGTCCCACGACTCGTTCGGCACGTACTGGAAGTACCAGGCGAGATCGCCGGTATCGACGTTCAGGGCCACCGCGGAGTCGGTGTAGAGGTTGTCGCCCGGACGGTATTCGGGGTCGAACATCGGCACCGGATTGGCGGTTCCCCAATAGGTCAGCCGCAGATCGGCGTCGTAGGATCCCTGGGTCCACATGCCGCCGCCGCCGGTCTTCCAGGCGTTATGGTCGTCGGCCCAAGTCTCGTGGCCGGGAACGCCGGGGCCCGGGATGGCGTACCAGCGCCACAGCTCCGAACCGTCCGCGGCGCTCAGCGCCTCGACGAAGCCGCGGGTGCCGCCGTCGCCAAGGCCGTTGGAGACGAGGACATGCCCGCCGGCCGCGATGGTGCCGCCGGTGCAGGCCTCGGCCGCGATGCTGACGCCTTCCGCGCCGTCCGGGTGGTCGATGCCCATGCGCTGGACATCCCAGAGGAACTCGCCGGAATCGCGGTCGACCGCGACGGTGCGGCCGTCGCGCAGGCACTTCACGGCCATGTTGTCGAGGAGCGCCATGCCGCGCGTGGCGGCCGGGACGTCCTTGGCGACGGTCGCATCGGCGAGCCACACGATGCTGCCATGGGTGCCGGACGAGACGTCGACCTTGTAGATGACGCCGGCGCCGTCATCGAAATACATGATGCCCTCGTCGACCAGCGGGCTGGTGTCGAGGTTGGTGCCGTCGCGGCCGCTCAGGCCGGTCGAGATCGGGACGGTGAAGGCGACGCGAAGACCGGCGACGTTGCCGGTGTTGATCTCGTCGAGCTGCGAATAGCGCTGGCTGGCGTAGTTGCCGAGGGTGGTAAGCCAGTTCTGCGGCTCGGAATCGGCATTGGCGAGGCGCTCGTCGGTGACCGGCGATTCCGCCATCGCGGGCATGGCGACGGCCGAGGCCATCAGCATGCCGCTCAGCGTCATGAGGACGCGTGAGTATCTGCTCTTCATTTTCATGTTTCCTCCCATTTTCTTGTCGTGGGTCTTGTCGCCCATCGGGGGGACGGTGATGTCCCGCCGCGGGCCACTTCGAGCCCGTCAACGGTTGTAGAGATCAACGGCGGTTGATCAAGCGTCCCGAAGCCCGGCATCGCGCTCGACGGCCGTACGGCCTTGATCGGTCAGCGGAAAAAAGTTCGGTTCGGCGCCTGACCGGCGCCGTCCGCCCTGGGTGCGGGCGCTCGCGGCTCGATCGCGACGGCTCTAATCGCCTTCGGCCTCGAGCTCGGCGCGGGTCGGCCAGCGGTTGCAGGACGACGCGTTGGCGCCGAAGAATTCGAGGCACTCCTCCTCGGTGGCGGGGCCGCGGCCGACGAACTGGTAGGCGATGAACTGCGCCAGCGCGTCGATCTGGCGGGCCTGCATCGGCGGGATGCCGATCGCCGGCGCCTGGTTGCCCAGTTCCTCCCGCGTGACGCCGAAGCACCTGTTGTCGCCCTCATAGGCGTTGCGGCCGAAGAACGGCATGCCGGTGCCGGGGCGGCCGCAGCGGATCACCTCGGCGATCTGCTCGACGGTGAGCGTGGTGCGGCGGAAATCCGACCCGGCGGGGCGGTCGCGCATCTCGGGCCGGCCGTTGCCCATATTGCCGTGGCACTGCCAGCAGGAGCCGCTCGAAGCGCGCCACATATCCTCGCCGATCGCGAAGAGCGGCCCCGGCTCGGCGGCAGGCTCCTGCGCCACCACCGAGGTCGAGTTGGCGGAAAGGAGAACCAGCAGGGCGGCGCTCGCCGGGACCAGGGCTCGCAGGACGCGCTTCATGATGTGACCACTCCCCGTTGTTTTGCCGGTGCGCCCGGCCGATGTCATGGCTGTTCGGCCGGCCGCGGCGGCGCGAAGCCCGCGGGCAGGATGGTGCCCTCGAAATTCGCGCCATCGAGAATGGCGCGCGCCAGGATCGCGCCCTCCAGCGACGAGCCGGAGAAATCGGCGTCGGCGAGGTTGGAGTCGCGTAGATCGACGCCAACGATCCGCGCGATCCGCGCCCTTCCGTCGACGAAGACGATGCCCGTCAGATTGGCGTTGAGAAGATCGGAGCGGTCGAAAATGGCGCCGGTGAAGTCGGTGCGGCTCAGCTGCGCATCCCAGAAGCGCGAGCGGCCGAAATTGGCGCCGACCGCGGTGGCGTTGGTCATCAAGATCGACGTGAAGTCGGAATCATTGGCGACCGCGCCGCTGAGGTCGGCGCGGATGAGGCGCGCGCGGCCGGCGAGCGTGCCGGGCATGATCGCATTGGAGAGGTTCGCCCCGTCGAGCCGCGCCTGGTAGAGCATCACGCCCGACAGGGTCGCGCCCGAAAGGTTCGCCTGCATCAGCAGGGCGCGGTTGAGGTTGGCGTTGGTGAGGTTGGCGCCCTCGAGATTGGCGCCCGCCAGATTGGCCGCATGGAAGCTCGCGCCTTCGAGATTGGCGCCGGCGAGGTTGGCGTTCCGCAGGTCGGCGCGGCGGAGGATCGCGCCGCTCAGATCGCAGCCGGGACAGTCCCGCGCCCGGACCACGAGCGGATCCTCTTCCGGCGGCGGCCTTTCTGCGATCGCGGCGAGGCGTTCCTCGCGGTCGTCGATGTCGCCGGTCAGGAACTCCTCGGACCGCGTGTAGCTCTCATAGTAGCCTTGGGTCGGGAGGTTGTCGGGATTGAGGATGCGCTGGCCGGGCCGGCGATAGACGTGGGTCTCGACGGTGCGCGAGACGTCGCCATCCTCAAGCGTGCAGATGCGTTTGATGAAGACGCCGCGGAACGGCGTCTCGCCTTCCAGCGGCGGCAGATCCTCGCACTGCCAGTCGCCGCTGTAGCGGCTCTGGATGAAGCCGCCGAGCTGGTAGGCCTGCTCGCGCACCATCTCCGACACGCGGGGATCGGTGACGAGGCGGAGCCCGCGCATGAAGCCGTCATCGTCGAACAAGGCGGTGGCGATCACCGGCCGGGAATAGACTGAGGTGTAGCGGTAAAGCGCGGCGCGATACTCGTCGCTGCGCGCCAGCGCGACGAATTCGTAGAGGTCGTCATACTGGAAATAGACCTCGCGCCAGCCGGTCTGCGCCTCGACATTGCACAGGGCATAGTCGGTCCAGCTTCCGATGAGGCGCGATGGCGGCCCGCCATTGGTGCCGCAGGCGAAGTCGACGAACTGGTCGGTCGGGAGCTCGCTGGCATGGCTGCCGAGCACGAGGTCCCAGACCGATGGCTCGACATCGATAGCGGCGCCCTCCTGGGCCATTGCGCTTCCCGCCCGCAGCAGGACGAGGAGAACGGCGACCGGCGCAAGGCGTCTGGAGGCGATCATGGCAGGCGAGATTCAGGTACAGAGGGCGGGCCGAAGCCCGCCCCCTGCATTCCGCTGAGGCTAGAGAGAGAAGACGTAGAGCATCGCACCACGCGGCATGTTCGCGCGGTCGCCGCCCGGCGCCGGACCGGACGCGATGACGGCGATGTACTGCTTGCCGTTCACCGCGTAGCTGATCGGAGTACCGCGCGACGGGACGCCCATGTCGAACTCGTAGAGGACATCCAGCGTGCTGCCGTCATGGATCATGAGAAGGCCGTCCTGCGTGGAGGTCAGCACCAGCCCGCCGGCGGTCGCGGTCACGCCCGAATTGTAGACGTAATCGCGGGCATAGTTGGCCACGAGCGCGTTGCCGTTGATGTCGTAAGCCCACATCGCACCGTACCAGCGGCCAGCCTGATCGGGCGCGCCTTCCACGGACTCCGGACCGAGACGGGCGCCGAAATCGCCGTCGAAGCCGTAGAGGCCACCGCCGTCTTGGAGGTCGATGCCGCCATCCGGGCTCGGCGCGATCGTGGCGACGACCTCGACCACGAAGCAGCCGTCCGACCCGACCGCATAGGCGATGCCGGTGTCGGAGTTGTACGCCGGATACTGCCAGCGCACACCGCCGGTGAGCGTCGGGCAGACCGTGGCGTTGTCCTCGTAGGTCTCGCCGCGATGCCACCGCGTCTCGGGGATGTATTCCTGCAGCTGGAGGTCGGGATTGAACTCGACCGGCAGGCCGGTCTTCGGATCGAGACCCGATGTCCAGGTGATGAGCTCGACATACTGGCCGTTGCCGAGGAATTCGCCGGTGCCGCGGTCGAACTGGTAGACGTAGCCGTTGCGCGCGAAGTGGGCGACGATGTTGCGATCGGCGCCGTCCACGTTCCGGTTGAGCAGGAAGTGGACGCCGTTCTCGTCATAGTCCCACGACTCGTTGGGGACATACTGGAAGTACCAGACGAGCTCGCCGGTATCGACGTTCAACGCCACCGCGGAGTCGGTGTAGAGGTTGTCGCCGGGGCGGAACTCGGGGTCGAACATCGGAACCGGGTTCGCGGTGCCCCAATAGGTCAGCCGCAGATCCGGGTCGTAGGTGCCCACGGTCCACAGGCCGGCGCCGCCGGTCTTCCACGCATTGTGGTCGTCCGCCCAGGTCTCGCCGCCCGGCTCGTCCGGCGCGGGAACCGCGTACCAGCGCCAGAGCTCCTCGCCGGTCTCGGAATCGAGGGCCTCGAGGAAGCCGCGGGTGCCCGCATCGCCGACGCCGTTGGCGACGAGGACGTGGCCGCCATAGGCCGCCGTGCCGCCAGTGCAGGATTCGGAGGCGAGGTTGATGCCCGCGCTGCCGGGATGGTCGATGCCCATGCGCTGGACGTCCCAGACGAACTCGCCGGAATCGCGGTCGACCGCGACGGTGCGGCCGTCGCTCATGCACTTGACCATGAGATTGTCGACGAGGGCGAAGCCGCGGGTCTGGCCGCCGACGTCCTTGGCGACGGTCGCGTCGGCCGTCCACACGAGGCGAGCCCCTGTGCCGGAGGACACGTCGACCTTGTAGAACAGGCCGGCGCCATCCTCGAAATACATGATGCCTTCGTCGACCAGCGGGTTGGTGTCGATCGTCGAGCCGTCGCGGCCCGAGAAGGCCGAGCTGATCGGGAAGGTGAAGGCGACACGGAGATCGCCGACATTGCCGGCGTTGATCTCGTCGAGCTGCGAATAACGGTGGCCCCAGGCATTGCCGAGGGTGAGCAGCCAGTTCTGCGGCTCGGAATCGGCGTTGGCGATGCGGTCCTCGGTCAAGGGGGACTCGGCCATCGCTGGCATGGCAAAGGCGGACGCCATCAGGGCGCCGCCAAGCGTCACAAGGATGCGCTTCCGGTTCATCAATTCCTCCCGAACATCGTTGGTGGGTGACGCGGGTCTCAGGCCCGCTTGATTTCGACCCGGAAGGCGCCGCGAAAACGGAGCGAGCCGGTGTCACCGGTGTTTTACCGCTCCCCGCTCCATGATCCAAGCGTTGACTGGAGATTTTCTATCCTGATTGAGTATCTTGTTGATTCCGCAGCAATCAACGTCAGTTGACGCGATAAAATGTTCAATCACGTCCAGACGGTTGATTTCACCATCCGGCCATGTAATCACTTGTTGACCTAGTCGCTTTGCATGTTGTACTGCGCCGCGTTACCACTTCATATCACTAAGCGCTGACATGACTGATCGCTGACCCCCTTCTCCGGCAACTGGGAGCGCGGGGGGCCGAAATAAAAAAGGCCGCCCGGGGGCGGCCTTGCTGTCGTCCGCTGATTTGGAAGGGTCAGCGCGAATAGAACTCGACCACGAGGTGCGGTTCCATCTGCACCGGATAGGGCACGTCGCTGAAGGCCGGGACGCGCGCGAAGGTCGCGGTCATCTTGCCGTGGTCGGCCTCGATGTAGTCGGGCACGTCGCGCTCGGCGAGCTGCGTCGCCTCGAGCACGATCACCAATTGCTTCGACTTGTCGCGCACCGAAATGACGTCGCCGACCTTGCAGGCATAGCTGGGCAGCGTCACCCGCTTGCCGTTCACGTTGATATGGCCGTGGTTGATGAACTGGCGGCTGGCAAACACGGTCGGCACGAACTTGGCGCGATAGACGATCGCGTCGAGGCGGCACTCGAGGAGGCTGATGAGATGCTCGGAGGTGTCGCCACGCCGGCGCGCCGCCTCCTCGTAAATCTTGCGGAACTGCCGCTCCGACAGCTCGCCATAATAGCCCTTCAGCTTCTGCTTGGCGCGCAGCTGCACGCCGAAATCCGACAGCTTCTGCTTGCGCCGCTGGCCGTGCTGGCCCGGGCCGTATTCGCGCTTGTTGACCGGGCTCTTCGGCCGGCCCCAGATGTTTTGACCGAGACGCCGGTCGAGCTTGTACTTTGCGGAATTACGCCTGCTCATCGCATATCCCTTTGCGAAGATGAGGGAAAAGCGCCCTCCTCTGCCGCGTCTTGCGAGCGGCCGACAGGAAACCCATGGTGGCGCCACGGTTTCCGCGGGTGCACGAAACGAAGCGCGGGCCAGAAGCCCGCGCGACGGCCGGTGACATAGGCCGAAGGGCCGGCGCTGTCAAACCGCCGGCGGGGGGATGGCGCGCCCGCTTCCTCCCTCTCGTCATTCCGGCGAAGGCCGGAATCCAGCGCCGCTTGCTCTGCCCGTCGTGGGGGCGCTGGACCCCGGCCTTCGCCGGGGTGACGAGGAGGATCAGTCTGACGCCAGCCCGAGCGAGCGGAGGAAGGGGACGAGCGCCGGCGGCCAGGGGCGGCCGCTGGTCAGCCGGGCGACGCCGGTCGGCTCGCCCGGCGGCGGGTTCAGGCCCTCCATCACCGTCACCAGCCGGCGGGCGATCGCCGGCGCCGGGTCGATCCATTCCACCGGCCACGGCGCGACGCGTTCGAACTGCGGGCGGAGGAAGGGGAAGTGGGTGCAGCCGAGGACGACCATGTCGGTGCGGCGGCCGTCCTGCTCGACGAAGGCCGGGGCGATTTCCTGGAACACCGCCGCGTCGGACACCGACTCGCCGCGCATGTGGGCCTCGGCGAGCGGCGCCAGCGCCGCCGAGCCGACGACCTCGACGTGGCAGTCGCTGGCGAATTCGGCGATCAGCGCGCGGGTGTAGTCGCGGCGGACGGTGCCGGGCGTGGCAAGGACGCTGATCAGCTTGCTCCGGGTCCGCTCCGCCGCTGGCTTGATCGCGGGCACAGTGCCAACGAAGGGCAGCGTGTGCCGCGCGCGAAGCGGCGGCAGCACCAGCGTGGAGGCCGTATTGCAGGCCACCACGACCGCGTCCGGCTTCTCCCGGCCAGTCAGCGCGCCGATCAGCGCGACGACGTGATCGGCGAGCGCGGCGTCCTCCCAGTTGCCGTAGGGGAACGCCGCGTCGTCGGCGACGTAGATCATCTCCGCCGCCGGCAGCAGCGCACGGATCTCCCGCGCGACCGACAGGCCGCCGACTCCGGAATCGAAGACGAGGATGCGGCCGGTCAAGTGTCGACCTCTCCAAGGGAGTGCTCCACCACCGCCGCGATCACTCGGGCCCCCGCTCGGTGGTGAGCGTGCCGTCGGGGGCGCGGTGGGGCCGCGTCGGCCGCCCTTCCAGCGCCGCGATCACCCCGCGAAGCGTACGGACCTCCTGCTCGGTGAGGCCGGCGCGCTGCAGCATGGCACGGAGCGCCAGCACCATGCTCGGACGCTTCTCGGCGGGGCGGAAGAAGCCGGTGGCGTCGAGGGCCGCTTCGAGATGCGCGAACAACCGCGTCAGCTCTTCCTTCGCGGCCGGCTCCAGACGGTTGGCGCCAACGAAGGGAAGCTCCGCTTCGCCGGCCGCGCGGCGCCATTCATAGGCGATGATGAGGACGGCCTGCGCGACGTTGAGCGAGGCGAAGGCCGGATCGACCGGCAGCGTCAGGATCTCGTCGGCGAGCGCGATCTCGTCATTGGTGAGACCGATCCGCTCGCGCCCGAACAGGATGCCCGACGAGACCCCCTGCCCCGCCAGCGCGAAGACATGGCGCGCCGCCTCGTCAGGGCCGCGCACCGGCTTCAGTGTCTCCCGCGGACGCGCGGTTGTGGCGTAGAGGAAGCGCAGGTCGGCGATCGCCGAGGCGACGTCGGGGAAGAGCGCGACCCGGTCGAGGACGTGGTCGGCGCGGCTCGCCGCCGCCCGCGCCCGCTCGTTCGGCCAGCCGGCCCTGGGCGCGACCAGCCGGAGCCGGTCGAGGCCGAAATTGGCCATCGCCCGCGCCGCGGCGCCGATGTTCTCGCCGAGTTGCGGCTCGACGAGGATGATCGCCGGACCGGATCGGTCCGGCGGGGCACCGGCCGGCTGGCTCACTGAAACGCCTTCCTCGCTCATCGCACGCTTCTAGCGCTCCGCCCGGCAACATCAATCAGCCGCAGGCCATGGTCCCGCCCTTGCTTGGACCTCGCCCGCGGCGGTGCTATCACGCCGCCCGCCCTCACCCGCCGGGAATCCCATGAAGAAGATCAAAGTCGCGAACCCCGTCGTCGACATCGACGGCGACGAGATGACCCGCATCATCTGGCAGATGATCAAGGATCGCCTGATCCTCCCCTATCTCGACATCGACCTCCTTTATTTCGACCTCGGCATCGAGAACCGCGACGCCACGGCCGACCAGGTGACGATCGACGCGGCGAACGCGATCAAGCGGGTCGGGGTCGGCGTCAAATGCGCGACGATCACGCCCGACGAGGCGCGGGTGGCGGAGTTCGGCCTCAAGAAGATGTGGAAGTCGCCCAACGGCACGATCCGCAACATCCTCGGCGGGGTGATCTTCCGCGAGCCGATCGTGTGCCGCAACGTGCCCCGCCTGGTGCCGGGCTGGACGCAGCCGATCATCGTCGGCCGTCACGCCTATGGCGACCAGTACCGCGCGACCGACTTCCGCATCCCCGGCAAGGGCAAGCTCACGATCAAATTCGTCGGCGAGGACGGCAACGTCATCGAGCACGAGGTGTTCGGCTTCCCGGGCTCGGGCGTCGCCATGGCGATGTACAATCTCGACGAGTCGATCCGCGAATTCGCCCGCGCCAGCCTCAATTACGGGCTGACGCGCGGCTATCCGGTCTATCTCTCGACCAAGAACACCATCCTCAAGGCCTATGACGGGCGCTTCAAGGACCTCTTCGCCGAGGTGTTCGAAGCCGAGTTCAAGGACAAATTCGCGGCCGCGAAGCTCACCTACGAGCACCGGCTGATCGATGACATGGTGGCGTCGGCGCTGAAATGGTCCGGCGGCTTCGTCTGGGCCTGCAAGAATTACGATGGCGACGTGCAGTCCGACACGGTGGCGCAGGGCTTCGGCTCGCTCGGGCTGATGACGTCGGTGCTGATGACGCCGGACGGAGAGACCGTCGAGGCCGAAGCGGCGCACGGCACGGTGACGCGGCACTACCGCCAGCACCAGGCCGGCCAGGAGACCTCGACCAACTCCATCGCCTCGATCTTCGCGTGGAGCCGCGGCCTCGCGCATCGCGCCAAGCTCGACGGCAATGCCAACCTCGCGGCCTTCGCCACCGCCCTCGAAACCGCGGCGGTCGGCACCGTGGAGGACGGGTTCATGACCAAGGACCTCGCCCTCCTCGTCGGACCCGACCAGCGCTGGCTGACCACGAGCGGCTTCCTCGCCAAGGTCGCCGAACGGCTGGAACGCGACGTGGCGGCGTAGGCCTACGGTCGGGGCGCTGCGAGTCAGTGCCCCCTCCCCGAAACCGCTGCGCGGTTTCGACCCTCCCACAAGGGGAGGGTTAGCCGGGGAAAGGCCAGCGATCACATCATTTGTTCAACCTCCCCCTTGCGGGGAGGTCGAACCGGCGAAGCCGGTTCGGGAGGGGGTGCTGAGGCGGCGTCCTGCCTTGGAGTCAGCACCCCTCCCCGAAACCGCTACGCGGTTTCGACCTTCCCACAAGGGGAGGGTTAACCGCGCGTGGGTGAGTGGCGCCTAATCCGCCGGGCGGGCCATGGCGGCGCGGCGGAGGTCGCCGAGGGTGTCGGTGACGGCGTCGCCGGGGAAGCCGAGCCCTTCGAGCACGCGGTGGGCGAGCTCGATGCTGCCTTCGAGCGCCTCGGGCACCGCCTCGCTGGCGCCGGCCTCGATCAGCTGGCGGGCATGCGCGGGGTCGCGGGCGCGGGCGTAGATCATGGCGTCGGGGCGGATCTGGCGGATGGCGTTCACGGTCCGCTCGGTCTCGGCCGGGATGTCGGCGGTGATGACGAAGGCCTTCGCCCTGGCGCCGCCGATCCGCTCCAGGATCTCGGGCCGGCTGATGTCGCCGAAGAAGACGTTGCGCTGGAGAGCGCGCGCCTCGGCGACGCGCTTGGCGTCGAGGTCGAGCGCGACGTAGCGGGTCGAGGTCGTCTCGAGCGCCCGCGCCACCATCTCGCCGACGCGGCCGAAGCCGCCGATCACGACATGGTCGGCGAGATCGCGAAGACCCTGCTCGGGCTTCTGCTCCTCCTCACCATGACCGGAGCGGCCGATGCGGTCGCTGATGCGCCGGCCGATCGCCCCCAGCACCGGCGTCAGCATCATCGACAGCGCCGCGACCGTGGTCACGAAGCGGGTCTCGTCCCAGGCAAGGAGCCCCTCCTGCCGCGCCAGGGTGTAGAGGACAAAGGCGAACTCGCCGGCGCCGGCGAGCAGCAGCGCGGTTTCGAGCGCGCGCCGGCCCTGAAGGCCGAACGCCTTCAGGATGCCGAAGACGAGGCCGGCCTTGACGATGAGGAGCGCCGCCAGAGCGCCGAGAATGCCGAAGAACTGCGCGGCGATGAGCGGCAGGTCGATCGTCATCCCGACGGTCATGAAGAAGAGGCCGAGGAGCAGCCCTTTGAAGGGCTCGATGTCGACCTCGATCTGGTGGCGATAGGGCGACGAGCCGAGAAGGAGGCCCGCGAGGAACGCGCCGAGCGCGGTCGAGAGACCGGCCGCCTCGGTCGCCACCGCCGCGCCGATCGCAAGCAGCAGCGCGATCGCGACCATGATCTCGCGGCTCTTGGTCGACGCCGCCGCGGCAAGAAGCGGGCGCATGATGAAGCGGCCGGCGACCAGGATCACAGCCACGGCGGCGACGGCGATGCCGATGCCGCGCGCGACCGAGAACCAGACGGGCTCGTCGCTCTCCCCGGCGAGGATCGTCACCAGGATCACGCCGGGGACGACCATCAGGTCCTGCATCAGCAGGATGCCGAGCGAGGCGCGGCCGACCTCGGTGCCGAACCGGCGCTGCTCGATCAGCACCTGCAGCGCGATCGCGGTGGAGGAGAAGGCAAGGCCGAGGCCGAAGACGATCGCGGCGGGAAGGTCGCCGGCGATCCAGGCGATGAGGCCGGCGAGGAGGATGGTGGTGAGCACCATCTGCAGCGTGCCGGCGCCGAAGACCATGCGCCGCATCGCCCACAGCCGCTCGGCGGAGAGCTCAAGCCCGATGGTGAAGAGGAGGAAGAGGACGCCGAGCTCGGCGAAAGGCGCGACGCGCTCCTCGCTGGCGAAGGTGACGTAGTGGAGCCAGGGCGCGTCGTCGGCAAGCCGGCCAAGGCCGCCCGGGCCGAGAATGACGCCGGCAACGAGGAAGCCGAGCACGATGCCGATCCGCACCCGGGCGAAGAGCGGCACGACGACGCCGGCGGCGACGAGGAAGATGAGGAGATCGTGGGCCCAGCCGCCGAGCTCCACGACCAGCCCGTGTCAGGCTGCGCGCACGGCCGCGGCGATCGCGTCGAGCGCCGCCTGCGCCGCAGCACCGTCCGGGCCCCCGGCCTGGGCCATGTCGGGCCGGCCGCCGCCGCCCTTGCCGCCGAGCTTCTCCGCGCCGATGCGCACGAGGTCGACCGCGTTGTTCGACGCGACGCGATCCTCGGTGACGCCGACGACGAGACTCGCCTTCTGGTCCTCGTCGAGCGCGACGAAGGCGACGACGCCGGAGCCGATCGACTTCTTGCCCTGGTCGACCAGCGGCTTGAGGTCGCGCGGGGAGACGTTCTTCAGCACCTTGAGGAGGATCGGGACGCCGCTCGGCGAGGTCGTCGCCTCCGGGCCCGCGTCCGCCCCGCCGCCGCCCATTGCGAGCTGGCGGCGCGCTTCGCTCAGCTCGCGTTCGAGCCTGCGGCGCTCTTCGACCAGCGTCGCGACGCGGCTCACCGCATCGTCGGGCGCGACCTTCAGCTCGGCGGCGACCGCCTTGAGGCGGCGCTCCTGCTCCTGGAGGTGGCGCCGGGCGCCCTCCCCGGTCAGCGCCTCGATGCGGCGGACGCCGGCGGCGACCGCGCTCTCGCCGACGACGGTGACAAGCCCGATCTCGCCGGTGCGCCCGACATGGGTGCCGCCGCAGAGCTCGACGGAATAGGTGCGGTCGCGGCCGTCATCGTCGCGGGCTTTGCCCATGGAGACGACGCGAACCTCGTCGCCGTACTTCTCGCCGAAGAGCGCCATCGCGCCGGACTGGATCGCCGATTCGCGGTCCATCAGCCGGGTCTCGACCGGGTCGTCCTGGAGGATCACCCGGTTCGCCATCGCCTCGATCGCCTCGAGCTCGCTTTCGGCGATCGGCTTCGGGTGGGAGAAATCGAAGCGGAGGCGATCGGGCGCCACGAGCGAGCCCTTCTGCGCGACATGCGTGCCGAGCACCGAGCGGAGCGCCGCGTGAAGAAGGTGCGTCGCGGAATGGTTGGAGCGGATGTGCCGGCGGCGCGCGGCGTCGATCGCGAGCGAGACCTTGTCGCCGATCTTCAGCGTTCCGCTCTCGACGGTGCCGAAATGGGCGAAGAGCCCGTCGGCGCGCTTCTGCACGTCGGTGATCGCGACATGCGCGCCGGACGCCGCGACGAGCGTGCCGGTGTCGCCGACCTGGCCGCCGGATTCGGCGTAGAACGGCGTCTGGTTGACGACGATCGCCACCTTCGATCCGGCCGTTGCCTCTTCCACCGCCTCGCCGGCGCTGACGAGCGCCAGCACCTCGGCTTCGGCGGTCTCGGCGGTGTAGCCGAGGAACTCGGTCGCGCCGAGGCTGTCGCGAAGCCTGAACCACACCGGCTCGGTCTGCGCCTCGCCCGAGCCGACCCAGCTCGCGCGCGCTTCGGCCTTCTGGCGCTCCATCGCCGCAGCGAAGCCGGCGGTGTCGACGGCGATGCCGCGCGGGCGGAGTGCGTCCTCGGTGAGGTCGAGCGGGAAGCCATAGGTGTCGTAGAGGCGGAATGCGGTCTCGCCGGGAAGGGTCTGGCCCTTCGCCATGCCTTCCGTCGCCTCGTCGAGGAGCGTGATGCCGCGCTCCAGCGTGCGGCGGAAGCGGGTCTCTTCTAGGCGCAGCGTTTCGGTGACGAGGTCCTGCGCGCGGATCAGCTCAGGATAGGCCTGCCCCATCTCGCGCACCAGAACCGGCACGAGGCGCCACATCAGCGGCTCGGCTGCGCCGAGGAGATGCGCGTGGCGCATCGCGCGGCGCATGATGCGGCGAAGGACGTAGCCGCGGCCCTCATTGGACGGCAGCACGCCGTCGGCAATGAGAAAGGACGAAGCGCGCAGATGATCGGCGATGACCCGGTGGCTGGCGCGGCGGGCGCCTTCGGCGGGAACGCCCGTCGCGTCGACGGACGCGACGATCAGCGCGCGGAAGAGATCGATGTCGTAGTTGTCGTGGACGCCCTGGAGCACGGCGGCGATGCGCTCGAGGCCCATGCCGGTGTCGATCGACGGGCGCGGCAGATCCTCGCGGCGGCCGTCGGCGAACTGCTCGTACTGCATGAAGACGAGATTCCAGATCTCGACGAAGCGGTCGCCGTCGGCGTCGGCGCTGCCGGGCGGCCCGCCGGCAATGTGCTCGCCGTGATCGTAGAAGATCTCCGAGCACGGGCCGCACGGGCCGGTGTCGCCCATCGCCCAGAAATTGTCGCTCGACGCGATGCGGATGATGCGCGATTCCGGAAGGCCGGCGACCTTCTTCCACAGGTCGAAGGCGTGGTCGTCCTCGGCGAACACGGTGACGACCAGCCGGTTCGCCGCCAGGCCGAATTCGCCCGTCACCAGCTTCCAGGCAAGCTCGATCGCGTGCTCCTTGAAGTAGTCGCCGAACGAGAAATTGCCGAGCATCTCGAAGAAGGTGTGATGCCGGCTGGTATAGCCGACATTGTCGAGGTCGTTGTGCTTGCCGCCGGCGCGCACGCATTTCTGCGAGGTGGTCGCGCGCGGAAAGGACGGCGTCGTCCGGCCGGTGAAATAGTCCTTGAACTGGACCATGCCGGCATTGGTGAACATCAGCGTCGGATCGTTGCGCGGGACGAGCGGCGACGACGCCACGATCGCGTGATCGTTGCGCTCGAAATAGGAGAGAAACCGAGACCTGATCTCGCCGACGCTACTCATGCAATCCGGACCAGCCCCCCAGGCGCGGCCAATCCGCAAGGGTTCGTAAGCCCTTGTTCCGAGCCGCAAACAAGCGGCGCTATTTAGACTGCCGCGCTGACACTGTCCAATGCCGCCCGCCGCCCAATCGGCAGGCAGGCGCCGCTCACGCTACCCTGATCCGCCCGTCCGGCTCGATCACCCATCCGGGGTTGTGGGCGACCTCCCAGAGGTGCTCGTCGGGATCGGCGAAATAGCCGGAATAGCCACCCCAGAACACCTCGTGCGGCGCCTTCACCAGGCGCGCACCCGCCGCCACGGCTTCCGCCATGACGGCGTCCACCTCCTCGCGCGAGCGGGCATTGTAGGCGAGCGAGAGGCCGCGGAACCCCGCGCCGGCGGGCGGGACGGTCGCGTCCTTCGCAAGATCGTCCCAGCCGAACAGGCCGAAGACCAGGCCCTGGAGCTGGAAGAAGACGACGCCGGGCGGGCTGCCCTCGGCACGCCAGCCCAGCGCCTCGTAGAAGCGGCGCGACATTTCTAGGTCGCGAACGCCCAGCGTCACCAGGCTGAGCCGCTGCTCCATCGCGCGGCCCTACGCCTCCTCGGCGTCGCCGTCGTCGCTGTCCGGCCCCTCATGGGTGAGGAACCGCTCGGCGATCAAGCCGGCATTCTCGCGGATGGCGCGCTCGATCCTCTCGGCGAGCCCCGGATTGTCGCGCAGGAACTGCTTGGCGTTCTCGCGGCCCTGGCCGAGACGCTGGCTGTCATAGGAGAACCAGGCGCCGGACTTCTCCACGATGCCGGCCTTGACGCCGAGGTCGATCAGCTCGCCGGTCTTGGAGACGCCCTCGCCATACATGATGTCGAACTCGACCTCCTTGAACGGCGGCGCCATCTTGTTCTTGACGACCTTGACGCGGGTCTGGTTGCCGATGACCTCGTCGCGCTCCTTGATCGCGCCGATGCGGCGGATGTCGAGGCGGACGGAGGCGTAGAACTTCAGCGCGTTGCCGCCGGTGGTGGTCTCCGGGCTGCCGAACATGACGCCGATCTTCATGCGGATCTGGTTGATGAAGATCACCATGCAGTTCGACTTGGAGATCGAGCCGGTGAGCTTGCGGAGCGCCTGGCTCATCAGCCGGGCCTGAAGGCCGGGCAGCGAGTCGCCCATCTCGCCCTCGATCTCGGCGCGCGGCGTCAGCGCGGCGACCGAGTCGATGACGAGGACGTCGATGGCGCCGGAGCGCACCAGCGTGTCGGCGATTTCGAGCGCCTGCTCGCCGGTGTCGGGCTGCGAGATGAGGAGGTCTTCGAGGTCGACGCCGAGCTTGCGGGCATAGGCCGGGTCGAGGGCGTGCTCGGCATCAACGAAGGCGCAGATGCCGCCCGACTTTTGTGCCTCGGAGATGACGTGGAGCGCGAGGGTCGTCTTGCCCGACGATTCCGGCCCGTAGATCTCGATGATGCGGCCCCGCGGCAGTCCGCCGATGCCGAGCGCGATGTCGAGCCCGAGCGATCCGGTGGGGATGGTCTCGATCTCGGCGACGGCGTCGCTCTGGCCGAGGCGCATGATCGAGCCCTTGCCGAACGCCCGCTCGATCTGCGTCAGCGCCGCGTCGAGTGCCTTGCCCTTGTCCATGCTGCCCTCGACCAGGCGGAGAGTGTTGGTTGCCATTCCCGTGCTCCTTATTCCACAGTGGCCGGGCGCTACAAAGGCGACTCGCGGCTCATCCCCTTCGCTAGAGCAACATCTGTACTCTCTTTGTTCTCCTCTGGCAAGACGGCGTTTCCGACCATTCCGCCCTGCCCTGTCATTCATGCGCGGCGCTGGCTAAGGTCGCGGCCGACAAAGGAGCCGCAATGACCGATGCCCCGAAGGACGACGAGAAGCTGCGCGACAGCGAGATCGCCATCGTCGACACCCTCAAGATGATGATGGAGATCCTGATCGCGACGGGCACGGTCAAAGCCGAGGTATTCGAGCGGCTCTTCGCGCATCAGCGCGACGGCTACATCGCCAAGGAAATGGCGAATGCGGCGGTGATCATGGAAGTGCTCCGCGGCTTCGCCGCCCGCCCTGCCGCCGAGACCGACCGCGACCGCGAGGCGCTGCGCAAGGAGCTCGACAAGCCGCCGCAGGGGTCGGCTTAGGTCAAACCACGGTCACGAGTTCGGAATAGCGGGCGAGCAGGCGATCGGCCGTCAGCAGCCGTAGCGGTTCGGTCATGGCCTGCGCGACCAGCATGCGGTCGAACGGGTCACCGTGGTGAAAGGGCAGATCGCGCACGGTTTGCGCGTGGGCCCAGGTCACCGGCAGCGACCGGAACCCACGTCGCACGAGATGGCCCGCCAGTTCAGCGACATCGGCAACCAGCTTGCCGGCCGACGCCTTGATTGCGATCTCCCAGATTGCGATGGAACTGACGAACACCTCGTCCGCCAGTTCGATCGTCTCGCGCGCTTTGGGGCGAAGTTTCGGATCGTTGGTCGTCACCCAGAGGACAATCTGCGTGTCGAGCAGCAGATTCACTTCTTCTTCGCCTTTGCTGCGTCTTTCGCCGCCTCGGCTCGTTCGTGCTCGAGTCTGGCGTTCTCCAGGCCCTCGGGATCGCCGTCGTACTTCCCCTCAAACGCGTCGATCAGCCATTGCGGCGTCGACCAGTCGAAGTCATCGGGAATGTGGATCTTCCCCTCCATTCCGCCGAAGCGAATCTTCTTCTTTTCCGGAGCGGGTTCGGACAGCGGCACCAGCCGCGCCACCGGCGTGCCCGACTTGGCGATGACGAAGCTTTCGCCCTTCGCGGCCCGATCCACGAGCTTCGAAAGCTGCGTCTTGGCCTCGTAGAGATTGATCTGTTTCATAGATCGAATCTAGGTGCCTGACCAATCTTGGTCAAGGCGCGGCGTTGGGGACGAAGCCCGTGGTCGAGGCCGCGGGAGCAGCGTGGGTCAGGCGTCGAGCTGCTCCTTCACGGCAGTCGCCAGCTGCTTCAGCGAGAAGGGCTTGGGGAGGAAGGCGAATTCCTCGCCTTCGGGGAGGTTCTTCTTGAAGGCGTCCTCGGCGTAGCCGGAGACGAAGATGATCTTGAGGTCGGGGCGGGTCTTGCGCAGCTCGCGCAGCAGCGAGGGGCCGTCCATCTCGGGCATCACCACGTCGGACACCACGAGGTCGACGTCGCCGCCCGCCTGCTTCATCACCTCGAGCGCCTCGGTGCCGGAGCCGGCGACGTGGACGGTGTAGCCGCGGCTCGTCAGCGCGCGGGCGGCGAAGGCGCGCACCGCCTCCTCGTCCTCGACGAGGAGGATCGTGGCGGCGCCGGTGAGGTCGGCGATCTCGACGGGCTTGTCGGCGGGCGCGGCCTCGACCTCGCGCGCATCGGCGACGTGGCGCGGCAGGAAGATCTGGAACGTCGTCCCCTTCCCCACCTCGCTCTCGAAGAAGACGTAGCCGCCGGTCTGCTGGACGATGCCGTAGACCGTGGAAAGGCCGAGGCCGGTGCCCTTGCCGACCTCCTTGGTGGAGAAGAACGGCTCGAAGATCTTGCTGCGGTGCTCGGGCGGGATGCCGACACCGGTGTCGGCGACTTCGAGCAGCACATAGTCCGCGGTCGGCAGCGCCGAATGGCCGTAGCCGCGGCTGGAATCGGCCGCGACATTGCTGGTGCGGATCGTGAGCGTGCCACCGTCCGGCATGGCGTCGCGCGCGTTGACCGCAAGGTTGACGACGACCTGCTCGAACTGGTTGAGGTCGGCCCGGATCGGCCAGAGGTCGCGGCCGTGGACCAGCGACAGCTTCACGTTCTCGCCGAGGAGCCGCTGCAGCAGGATCGAGAGGTCGGAGAGGACGTCGGCGAGAGCGAGTACTTGCGGCCGCAGCGTTTGCCGCCGCGAGAACGCCAGCAGCTGCCGCACCAGGCTCGCGGCGCGGTTGGCGTTCTGCTTGATGTTCATGATGTCCTGGAAGGACGGATCGCTCGGCCGGTGGTTGGCGAGGAGAAGGTCCGAGAAGCCGATGATGGCGGTCAGGACGTTGTTGAAGTCGTGGGCGACGCCGCCGGCGAGCTGGCCGACCGCCTGAAGCTTCTGGCTCTGAGCGAACTGGAGCTCCAGCGCCTTCTGCTCGGTGGTGTCGAGGGCATAGACGATGACGCGCTCCTCGTCGTCGGCGCCCTCCTCGACGGCACTGATGTAGAAGCGCGCGCTCCGCTCCTCATTGCCGGCGAGGCGAAGGTCGAGCGAGGGGATCTCGCCCTTGCCGGCATTGGCCGCCTCGATGGCGGCCTGCAGCACCGGGCGGTCCCCGTCATGGACCACGTCGATCATGCGGCGGCGGCCGCTGCCCTTCGGTGCGCCGAAGAGGCGGGCGAAGGGAGCGTTGGTGCGGCCGATCCGGCCGCGGCGGTCGAGGGCGGCGATCGCGATCGGGGTGTTGTTGAAGAAGCGGGTGAAGCGCACCTCGGCCGCCCGCGCGGCTTCCGAGACGTCCTGCCCCGGGCTGCGGTTGAGGACGATCGTGCGGGTCGCGCCCGGGGCGCCGTCCGCGCTACGCGCGGTGCGGTGGAGAAGGCGCACCGGGAGGCTCTGGCCGTTCGCCTTGACGAGGTCGAGGTCGACGATCTCGGTCCGCGGCTCCTCGCCGGGAAGGCCCGGCGCAAGAAGCGCGGCGCCGGCGCCGCGGGCGATGTCGGTGAGGACGAGCGAGCCGGGCTGGAAGCGCGCGAGGTCGATGCCGAGCCATTCGGCCAGCGTCGCGTTGAGGTAGATGAGCCGGCCGTCGCTCTCGGCGGAGAAGAAGCCGACCGGCGCGTGGTCGAGATAGTCGATCGCGTGCTGGAGTTCGAGGAAGACGGTTTCCTGCTTCCGCCGCTCCCGGGTGACGTCGGCGACGTCCCACGCGGTGAGCGGCCCGAAGCCGGGCATCGCATCCAGCGGGCGGACGCCGATGCGGTACCAGCGCGCATTGCCGCCGGTGCCGTCGATGGCCGTGGGCATGCGCACCTCTTCCGTCACGGTCGCGCCCTGCCGCACGGCCTGCGCCACGCGATAGATGGTCTCCGCCGCGGCCGGCTCGCCGGCGAAGACCCGATCCACCGGGCGCACGTCGCGGTCGGATTCGGCGCCGACGAGCGCGGCATAGGCGGCGTTGGCGTAGACGATCCGCCCCTCCGCGTCGGTGACGACGACGCCGTCGCCCTGGGTGTCGAGGAGCGCCTTGGCGATCGGGTTGGTCGCGCCGCGGGTGGAGAAGCGCACGAGCCCGATCGCGGCAGCGAACAGGGTGAAGACGCCGATGACGGCGAGGATGCCGAGGAGGCCGAGGACGAAGGCGTTGCCGGTCGCGTCGGGCAGCAGCACGAAGGCGGCGGCCGCCGCGACGATCGCGCAGGCGAGCACGATCAGCCGGCCGGTCCCGGTCATCCGCGACGAACGGTCGATGACCGGACCCCCGCGCATCAACGGAGCGGCTTGATCGTTCATCTGCCGGACGCCGCGCTCCTGCCGGTTGCCTCTAAGCCAAGGATCAACGCCATGATCGCTGCAAAGGCCCCGATTCGGCGATCCGGCCAACGGAAAAAGCCGCAGCCGGGCCGACAAAAGCCGTGAATTGCAGCGCTCTCGTTTGCTCCCGGGCGCTCACAGTGAGAATACTGCTGGGCGAATCGGTCCTGCCAGCTTGGATACCGGCATGGATGTTCTCAGTCCAATCATCGGCGAAAGTGCAGCCGAGGTCGTGCTGGTCGCGCTGGCCCTTCTTCTGGTAGCGGCTCTGATCGTGGTCATTGCTTGGGTCCTTCAGCGGTTCGGCGGACGCCGGTTCGGTCTTCTCGGAAGCCGCAGCCGGGCGCCTCGGCTTGGCGTCGTCGATGCCATGCCGATCGATTCGCGCCGGCGGCTGGTGCTGGTGCGCCGCGACAATGTCGAGCACCTCCTCCTCATCGGCGGCGGCGCCGATCTCGTGATCGAGCAGGCGATCCAGCGCAGCGTCACGGCGGCGCAGCGCGGACGCCAGGCGCAGCCACCCGCCGGCCGCGAGGCGCTTCCCGTCGCTCAGCAACCGCCGACGGGACCGCCACAGGCCCGCCACGGCACGCCGGCCGATCAGCC